>DATLSU010000011.1:0-139131 GCA_035533975.1 Patescibacteria group bacterium | reverse complement strand
TGAGCGGTCCCCTTTTCCTGCGTCATGCGCAGAGTGAGTCTCCGGCGGTTTTGGTGCCCATGAGTTCGCGGCTAGCCGCGAACTCATGGGCGATTTCGTGCGGCGTCCTCTCTCCGTGAGCCCGGTGAGGACGACTCTCATTGTATTCCCGCCTCCAAGCCTCGACGATCTGCCTGGCTTCGGCCAGGGTGGCGAACCAATGAGCGTCCAGGCACTCGGCCCGAAGCGTCCCATTGAAGGATTCCACGTGCGCGTTGTCGGTGGGTTTGCCCGGCCGGGAGAAGTCGATCCGTACGCCAGCCCGATACGCCCACAGGTCCATCGCCTGACTGGTGAATTCCGATCCATTGTCGCAGAACAGCAGTTTCGGACTCCCTCGCTGCGAACAGATTCGACTGAGCACACGCACGACATCTTCCCCTTTCAAGCTCTGCCCCAGTTCGATCGCCAGGCTTTCCCGCGTAAACACATCCACCACCGTCAAGGCGCGAAAGCGTCGCCCGTCGGCCAGTTGATCGGCCACAAAATCCAAGCTCCACACGTGGTTCGGCGCCGTCGCCTTGACGCGCTTGCGGTGATTTGCGGCCGCGCATCTCCGCCGTCGCGGCTTCTGGCGCAGGGTCAGACCCTCCTCGCGATAGAGCCGATACACCAGCTTCTTGCCCACCTGCCAGCCCTCGCGCTGCAGCAGCATCCGGATCTTGCGATATCCGTAGCGGACCCGGGCCTGGGCAATCTCCCGAATCCGCTGCCGCAGAGCCGTCCTCGGCTCGCGGATGCTCTGGTATCGAAGAGTCGACTCGGCGATCTGCGCTGTGCGACAGGCGCGCCGCTGGCTCACTCGATACACGCCGCACAGGTAGTGCACCACTGGGCGGCGGCGCGAGGACTTTAGAATTTTTTTGCCAGCACGTCCTGCAGCATGGCCTTGTCCAAGCTCAGCTCGGCCACCAGCTTCTTCAGTTTCCCGTTTTCCTCCTGAAGCTGCTTGAGCTGCCGCACCTGATCGATCTCCAGACCCACGTACTGCTTCTTCCACCGGTAGAAGGTCTGCTCGGTAATCCCCGCCTGCCGACACACCTCTACCACCGGTACGCCCACCTCGGCTTGCTTCAGCATCGCGACAATTTACTCCACAGAAAAGCGCTTCCTCTTCACCGCAAAATCTCCCTTCCCCTGCGGGCTAGATTCTGCCGGAAACTAACTCTCAACATGCATCAGAAAATGGGGGGCCGATCACTACCGCCAGCCGGGCGTATTTGACTTTGCGGCCGGGGAAATCTACCATGTTTATTCGCCATGACTTCGAACCTCCGTAACGGCGTATGGATCTGTTGTTGTAGCCCCGCGCCGGCGTGTGGAGGATGACCTAGCACTTTTCCGAAATTCTTATCGGTCTTCCGAACCCGCCGTCGAATTCAAATCCGACGGCGGGTTTTTTATTTCGAAGTGGAGCAGCCATGAAAGCCTCGAATGCGCAATGGACCGAGCAGCTCAGCGGGCAGATGCCGGAGGATCTGGCCCGGGAAATCGAAATTTTCGAGACCGAGCTCAGCCTCAAGAGGCAGGGCAAGATCGACGAGCGCGTCTTTGCGGAAACCCGCCTGCGGCGCGGCGCCTACGGCCAGCGCTACGATAACGGCCAGCGGCACGACGGCAAGCAGGTCCAGGAGATCGCATATCCCTCCGGCGCGCTGACCAAGGGTCCCAGTACCCTGTGGGACGCCCCGGGAATGCAGCGGATCAAGATTCCGGCGGGGGGATTGAACGCCCGCCAGCTCGAAACTCTGGCCGAGTTGGCCGAGGAATATTCGGACGGAATCGCCCACATCACCACCCGGCAAGACGTTCAGCTTCACTACGTCCATTTCGACGACACGCCCGCCTTGATGCGCCGCCTGGCGTCGGCCGGCATCACCACGCGCGAAGCTTGCGGAAACTCGGTCCGCAACGTAACCGCATGCCCGTATTCGGGCGTCTGCCAGGACGAGGCTTTTGACGTCACGCCCTATTCCCACGCCCTGGCCCAATTCCTGCTGGGCCATCCCGACGTCCAGGACTTCGGGCGGAAATTCAAGCCGTCCTTCAGCGGCTGCGCGCAGCATGCCTGCGGCCTGGCGAGGATGCACGACCTCGGCCTGGTTGCCGCCGAGCGCGCCGAAAACGGCGAAAGAAAACGAGGCTTTGAATTGTACGTGGGCGGCGGACTCGGCGCCGTTCCCCATCAGGCGAAGCTGTTCGATTCGTTCGTTGCTCCCGAGGAGCTGCTTCCGCTGGCGCAAGCGATTGCTCGCGTATACGCGCGGCTGGGCGAGAAGAAAAATCGCAACCGCGCCCGCTTGAAATTCCTGGTACAGGACCTGGGAATCGAGAAATTCCGGGAGTTGGTTCTCGAAGAGAGGAAAACCCTTCCTCACGATCCCCGCTGGACCGAATACGTTCAAGCCGCCGAAGATTCGGCCGAGCAGCCCCTGCATCCGGGCGCGCCGGCGCCGCAGGCGGCGCCGGAACCTTTCGCGCGCTGGCTGGCCTCGAACACGCGCCCGCAACGCCAGGAGGGGTACCGGATCGTGACGGTAACGCTTCCCCTGGGCGATATCACCGCCAATCAGTTGCGCTCCCTGGCCGACATCGTCCGCCGCTACACGCACGAAACCTTGCGAACCACCGTCGAGCAGAATCTTGTGATCCGCTGGGTGAGCGGAGCCGATCTCGCGGGTCTCTACCGCGATCTGGAGGCCGCGGGCTTGAGCGCTCCCGGCGCCGGAACCATCGTCGACATCGTCACCTGCCCGGGAACCGACACCTGCAAGCTGGGGATCTCCTCTTCGCGCGGCTTGGCCGCCGAGTTGCGCCAGCGCCTGGCCGAAAGCAGTTTCCGGATTGACGAATCGGTCCAAAATCTTCACGTCAAGATCAGCGGCTGCTTCAATAGCTGCGGGCAGCACCACGTGGCCGACATCGGGTTTTACGGCGTCAGCCGGAAAATGGCCGGCTACGCGGTCCCTCATTTCCAGCTCGTTTTGGGCGGGGCGTGGGACAACAACGCCGATTCCTACGGATTGCCGGTCATGGCGATCCCTTCGAAAAACGTCCCCGACGCCCTTTCGCGCCTGACCGAACGTTACGTTTCCGCACGCAACCCGGGCGAAACGTTTCGCAGCTTCATCCAGCGCTTCGGTAAGGTCGAAGTCAAGAAGCTGCTCGAGGACCTGACGCGAGCGCCGGCAAGCGGCGATCGCTCCTTCTTCCGCGACTGGAACGATCCCCGGGAATACAGTTTGGGCGACATGGGCACCGGCGAATGCGCCGGCGAGGTGATTTCTCCGGTCGAATTCGGCCTGGTGGCGGCCGAGCGGCAGGTTTTCGAGGCGCAGCTGGCTCTCGAGGCCGGCGACGCCGAGCTGGCGTGGCAGACCGCCTATCGAGCCATGCTGCAAGCCGCCAAATCGCTCCTCATGACCGAAACGGCCGGCGTTTCCAGCGATCCTGAAAGTATTGCCGCCGAGTTCCGGACGCGCTTTTACGACACGAAGAAATTTTACGATCCCTTTGCCGGCGGAAAATTCGCTCACTATTTCTTCGCGGCTCACCGGGATGCCGCCGCGCCGCACACACTGGAATCCGCCCGCCATCTCATCGAGGAGGCCCAGCTTTTCATCGAGGCCTCGCACGGCTGTTACAACCGGCTGGGCACGCTGGTGAGTATCTAGGCGAGGCGGCCCTGGCCATGGATCTCCAACACGTCAACGTCAAACTGATTGTCGATGGCTCCGCGCCGGCCGATCTCGAGCCGTTAATTCCGGTTTTTCACGGCTGGATTCAGGACCGGGTCTGCGAAGAGCTCCTGCTCGACGTCGCCGATTATCGCCACGTGCCCGCCGGGCCCGGCGTCATCCTGATCGGCCACGAAGCCAACTACAGCGTCGACAACACCGACAGCCGCCTGGGCGTGCGCTACAACCGGAAGGCGCCGCTGGACGGCACCGCGCAGGACCGGCTCGAACAGGCGGCGCGCGCCGCCATTCTCGCCTGCCAGCGCCTGGAAAGCGATCCGCGCCTCGGGGGGAAAATCCGGTTCGGGGGGCGCGAGTGGGAATTCTTCGCCAACGACCGGCTCCTCACGCCCAATCAGGACGCGTCGCGACAGGCTCTCCAGCCGGAACTCGGAACCTTCCTGCGGAAGCTTTTCGCGGACAAACCCTATTCGCTGCGGTACAACCTCGACGATCCGCGCCGCCTGTTTTCCGCCCGGGTCGAGACGGCCGATCGCTTCACGCCGGAAGAACTTTTGAAGAATCTGCTTTCCTGAAGAGTCCCGGCGAGGCATCGGCCGGATTCGATTAAATGTCGGCAGTGCATTCCCATCGGGTCACTGCCAGGGCCTCACCCCGCCTTGCGCGCGTGCAGGAAAAATTCCTGGTTGCCTTCGGCGCCGGTGATGCGGCTGGGCCGCACGCCCAGAATCTCCAGCCCAAGATCCTGCGCCGCTTCTCGCACCCGCTCGACGGCCCGCTCGCGCAGGGCCGCATCTCGCACGATCCCTCCCTTGCCCACCAGTCCCCGCTCGAGCTCGAATTGCGGTTTCACCAGGATCAGGAAATCGGCTCCCGGCCGCGCCAGCGGCACTAGCGCCGGCAAAACTTTCGTCACCGAGATGAAGGCCACATCGGCCGTGACCAGATCCACCGGCTCGGTCACGTCTTTGGCCGTGAGTGAGCGGGCGTTCCGGCCGACCGCGACGACCCGGTCGTCTCGCCGCAGCTTCCAATCGAGCTGCTCGGGGCTGACGTCGACGGCCCAAACCCTCCGGGCGCCGCGCTGGAGCAGGCAATCGGTAAAGCCGCCGGTTGAAGAGCCCACGTCGAGCGCCACCAGGCCCGAAGGGTCCAGGCCGAAATCCTCGAGCGCCCCTTCGAGTTTCAATCCGCCGCGGCTCGCGTACTTCAGCCCCTCGCCCGCGATTTCCAGCCGCGCCTCGACGCTCACGAGCGTTCCCGCCTTGTCGACGCGCTGGCCGTCGAGTCGCGCCGCGCCCGCCAGAATCAGCGCCTGCGCCTTCTGGCGCGTTGCCGCCAGCCCTCGTTCCACGAGCAACTGATCGAGGCGCTTGCGGGCGGGTTTAGCGGGAGCATTCATCGCGAGGCCGGCCTGGCGCGGAGAGGAAGCAAATTCAGGTGCGGCGCAGCGTCAGGAAATGCGCGAGTTCCCTGAGCCGCTCGGCCGCCGCGCCGTATGGTTCCAATTCCCCGACCGCCGCCCGCGCCAGCCGGTCGGCCGTCTGGCGCGATTCCTCCAGACCGTAGAGCGCGGGATAGGTGGCTTTTTTCTGCCGGCTGTCTTTTCCGGCCGTTTTGCCCAGAGCCGCCGAGGATTCCTCGACGTCGAGGATGTCGTCGATCACTTGAAACGCCCAGCCGATCTGTTCGCCGAACCGGCCGATGCGGGCGATGTCGTCCTCGCAGGCGATGCCCGCGAGCGCGCCCGCTGCCGCGGAGGAGCGAATGAGCGCCGCGGTCTTCGCGCGATGGATGTATTCGAGCGTCGCCGGATCGACCACTTGGCCCTCGGCTTCGACGTCGGCCACCTGCCCGCCCACCATGCCATTGACGGTTCCCGCCGCGGCGGCGATTTCCCGGATCAGCCGCACGAGGCGTTCGGGCGGGACCGGAGCCTTGGCGAGCGTTTCAAAGGCGAGGGTGAGCAGGCCGTCGCCGGCCAGAATCGCCATCGCCTCGCCGAACTGCTTATGGCAGGTCGGCTGGCCGCGGCGAAGGTCGTCGTTGTCGAGCGCCGGCAGGTCGTCGTGGATCAGCGAATAGGTATGAATGAATTCCAGCGCGCAGGCAACCTCGATGGCCGCCTGCGGATTCGCCTGGAACAGGCGCGCCGACTCCAGGCACAGCGACGGCCGAATCCGCTTCCCCCCCGCCATCACGCTGTATCGCATGGCGCGGTGGATCGATTCGGGCGGCGTGGTTTCCGGTGGAAGCAGGCCGCCGAGCGCCCGATCCACTGCGGCGCGGTTCTCTTCCAGAAAGGATGGCAGTTTCATGGCGGCGGCCGGCGCTCTGCGCCGTTCAGGACTTCTCCTCCGGCTCGAACGGCTCGGCGACGAGCTTCCCGTCGGCCTTTTTCAGCAGGATTTCGATGCGGGCCTCGGCTTCTTCGAGCTGCTTCTGGCATTCCCGCGAGAGCGTTACTCCCTCCTCGAACAGTTTCATCGCTTCGTCCAGGGACAGGTCGGGGCTCTCGAGTTTCTTCACCACCTGTTCGAGCCGCGTCATCGACCGCTCGAAATCGAGTTTGGGCTCCTTTTCCGGACTGTTTTTCGCCGTTTGGCTCATCGATTCCCTCTGGCCGCCGGGGCGGTAACCCGAGGCAGGATTGTATCGCACGGCTGCACGCGCCACCAACGATGGCTATAGACTACGTCCAATGTACGACGCAGCGTTTGAAGTGAACTGACCGAGCGCGGAAACTTTTGAAGAACATGGCGGTTAGGCTGTCCGAGACCGAGCCGAACCCAGCCCGGACGCCTCTGGGGCGAAGTGGTTTAGACTTACGGTTGCCAGAGGGCCATTCCCGATATTTCCGGAAGAGGAAGGGAGACCTCATGTACAAACGCACAGCGATGCTCGTTCTTGTTTTTGCACTTGGCTGCACCGCCGCCATGGCACAGCGGGACGCGTTCCTCGGAACCTGGAAGATGGACCCCGCCCAATCGACATACAACCCCGGTCCACCGCCCAAGAGCCAGACCGTTACGTGGGAGCGCTGGCAGGGCGGCTACAAGGCCATAGTGGATACGATCACCGCGCAAGGGAAGTCCACTCATTTTGAAGTGACTTTCAAGCTGGACGGCAAACCGCACCCCATGCCGCGCGCAGGACGGAATACGACGGTCACCTTTAAGCGAATGGACCACTCGTTCGAAAACGTGACGAGGGTGAACGGCAAGATGACCTTCGCGAGCCGACGCGTAGTCTCTCGCGACGGAAAAACCTTTACCCTAACGCAAACTGGGACGAACGCCCAAGGACAAACCGTCAACAACAGGATCGTCTACACGAGGCAATAGTAAGCATTGGCGGAAACTTACCCAGCGATGGTAATGCGCCCATCAGGCTTGGGCAGCGGGCGATAGAGCAGCCGTCACCGACCGCCCGCCGGAAGCCCGGCCACGGCCGCGGCTTGCATCATGGCGCCGAGGCCAGAATCAGTTCGTGCTTCCTCGCCTTGGCTTCGGCGCCGAGGCTGAACGCCGCGGCAATGCCCTCGCCGCCGACCCAGCGCCTGAACTGGCTGCGATAGTACGGGCTCGCGTACTGGCCCGATTCGCCCGGCGTCAACTCCATCAGCGAGTCGTCGAAATTGGCCAAATCGGCAACGAAGCGCATCGCGGGGCCGAACCCCGCTCGCGTTGCGTTGACGGTATAGGCGGAGCCGTCGTGGCCTAGCGGGCCGACGTTCAAGAGCCATCGCAGCGGCCCTTTCATGCCGAGCGGGTGCTGCAACTCGAGCCGGTTGACGCGGCCCCAGCTCCAGTCGTTTTCCCTCGGTCCCCACGTCTTGCGTAGCTCGCCGACCCCTTGATCGGCGGCCGCAGTCAGCAGCAGATCGTAATTCGCATACTTCGGCGGAAGCCATCGCTCCGGCCTTTGCCGCAGCACATTTTCCAGAAACACGGTGTTTCGCCACCAGTCGTACATGCGCGTCCGGTTGCCGAGATAGGGCCGCAGCAAATCGCCCAGCAGCGCCGCCCGCGTATAGTACAGAAACGACGTCTCCACCGAATCGGCCACCGCTCTCCCGTCCCACCCCGCCAGACGCTTCACCAACTGCTGCGCTTGCGGATCGGAAGGAGGATGCCGGCGGCTGGCATCGAGCAGCTCTTGGGCGAGGAACCGGTCGGGCAGACTCACATCGTCGTCCTGGATGGCGTCCAGATCGGCCGGCCGCAATTTTTTTCTTCCTTCCAGCAACTGGTAGATCCGCGCCGTGCGATAGGGAGGCGCCCAGCGGTCGGTCAGCCAGTATTTGTAGCCCGGCCCGACGATGCGCCCATTGGCGGTGGCGATGATTCCGCCGGGCGGATTGAAGAGCCGCGGAAGCCGATCGAAGGGGATGTAGCCGGTCCAGCCGTATTCATCGGTGTCGCCGGGCACAGGCACGCTTCCATCGCCCTTCTTGCGAATCGGAATCCGCCCGGCGACGACGAATCCGATGTTCCCGTCGACATCGGCGTAGACCGCGTTTTGCGCCGGGCCGCGAATCCGGCTCACCGCTTCCAGAAACTCTTGCCAGTTCCGCGCCTGCCCGACGAGCGGAAAGCCGAAACCCATGCCGCCTGGCTCAAGCGCCGTCCACTCGAGCGCGTAGCCCACGTCCCCCTTGCGGTAAACGATCGGGCCATGGCGCGTCGCCTCGACCTCCAGGTGAACGTCCGGGCGGCCGCGAACGTGGATCGTTTCCTTGTGCACGCTGGCTTCCACCCATCGCCCGTTCACCAGGTACTCGCGTGGATTTTTCGGATTGAACGTTTCGACGTACAGGTCCTGCACGTCGGCCAGATCGTCGGTGTAGCCCCAGGCGATCCGGTTGTTGTGGCCGATGATCACCAGCGGCACGCCGGGAATGGAAAACCCCTCGACGTTCCAGCCCGGCGCGGTCAGATGATTCATGTACCAGATGCACGGGATGGCGAGCGGCAGGTGCGTATCGTTCGCCAGCAGCGGCTTGCCCGAAGCGGTGTGCGCGCCCGATACCACGAAATTGTTGCTTCCCAGCACTTCTCCGATTTCCGCCGGCAGCACGCCAAAGAGCGCCTCGGCGCTGTCCCATCCGGCGGCGGTGGCCCGATCCACCCGGCCGGCGAGAGGGAATGGGGCGGCGCGCCGGGCCGTATCGGGCCCCGGCTCCCGTGTCGGCATTGCACCGGCCGCCTCGCCCGCCTGCGGCGTGGGCGAGGAGCCCGCGCCGACCAGGATGTGATCGTAGGGAGAATCGACGGTGTATAGATCGCGAGCCCGCTCGGCTCCCACGCGTTTTGTCACCCGCGCCCGGTCGAGTTCCTCTTTCCAGGTGGAAGTGAGCAGCTCGTACATGTACGCCGTGACAAGCATGGTGTCGGTCGCCGTCCACGGGCGCGGCTGGTAGCGCAACAAACGGAATTCGAGCGGCAGATTCCAGCGATGTTGGGAGATGTAGAGGTTGACCCCGCTGGCGTAAGCATCGACCATCGCCCGGTCTTCGGGATCGAGCGAAGCCGCGGCTGCCTGCGCCGCCTGCTTCAGGCCGAGCGTTCGCCGCTGCTGGTCTCCGGCCAGAGCCTTCGGACCGAAAATTTCAGCCAGGTCGCCCGCCGCCGCGCGGCGCAGCAGATCCATTTGCCAGAGGCGGTCGGAAGCCGTCACGTATCCCTGCGCCATCAGCATGTCGTGCACCGACGACGCCCGGATCCAGGGCGTACCCCAGCGGTCGCGGTCGACCACGACGCCTGCCTTCAGTCCCTCGAGGGTTACGCGCCCATCGAGCTTGGCCAGCGGGTGATAGACCAGCCACCACCAGCCGCCCGCCAGCAGCCCCACGATAACCGCCACCGAAATCCACAGGCGGTTCAGCCAATTGAGCTTGGTCCCTGTTTTTGCCAATTCCCGCTGACTGTAGCCCAGCCTGCCGCTCCCCGCAACCGGCCTGGCGCCGCGCGGAAGAAAAGCATCAGCCGGCTGCTCTTTAGGGTTGACAGGTCAGCCGAGGAAGACTACCTTACCGGCGGAAGAGTTGGAGTTTCAAACCGGCAGCCTGAAGACCCAAAAGACCGGCCGCCTTGCGACCAGAATTAAAACATGTTCTTCCATGGTGCCTGTTGGCGGCGCCTTTGCTCTTCCTCCCCGTGCGTGTTTCGGCCCAGACGACGAACGCACCGAAGCCGCTTATCACCAGCCCCATCGACGAAAGCAAGCTGACCGTTCTCAAGGGAAATACCTATCCGCTGGCGCGGCCCGAATACGACCATGGTCCGGCCCCGGCAAGCTTGCCTATGCAGCGCATCATGCTCCTGCTTAAGCGCAGCCCGCAGCAAGAAGCCGCGCTCGGCGCGCTGCTCGACCAGCAGCAGGAGAAAGGCTCGCCAAACTATCACAAATGGCTCACGCCGGCCGAGTTCGGCCAGCAGTTCGGCCTCTCGAATCAAGATATTCAAACGATCGAGAATTGGCTCGAAACGCAGGGATTTCAAATCGATCGCGTGGCCAGCGGCCGCGGCTTGATCGAATTTTCGGGAACGGCTGGCGACGTGCAGCAGGCCTTTCGTACGGCGATTCACCAATACGTGGTGAACGAGAAAGCCCATTGGGCGAACGCGAGCGATCCGGAAATTCCCACGGCGCTCGCGCCCGCCGTCGCCGGCATCGTCAGCCTGAACAATTTCCCGCGCAAGCCCCTGCACCGGCTCGCCGGAATTTTCCGGAAATCGAAAACGACGGGCCAAGCGGTCCCCGTACAGCCGATGTACAATTTCTCGTGCGCCAGCGGCGTCACCTGCTACGCCGTCGGCCCCTACGATTTCGCCACGATTTACAACGTCCTGCCGCTGTGGAATGCGGGCATCGACGGCACGGGCGAGACCATCGCCATAGTCGCCCAGAGCGACATCAATCCGCAGGACGTGTCCGATTTCCGCGGCATGTTCGGTTTGCCCGCCGAAAACCTCCAAATCATTCACGACGGCCCCGACCCCGGAATATTGCAATCGACCGGCGACGAAGCCGAATCGGACATCGACGTCGAATGGGCAGGCGCCGTAGCGAAAAACGCCAAAATCGATTTGGTGGTTTCCGAATCCACCGGTGCGAGCAACGGAGTCGATCTCTCCGCCGAATACATCGTCGATAACGACCTCGCGCCCATCCTGAGCATGAGTTACGGCGGCTGCGAGCTCGATTTGGGCACGGCCGGAAACCAGTTCTACAGCCAGCTTTGGCAGCAGGCGGCGGCCGAAGGAATCACCGTGTCGGTCGCTGCGGGAGACGGCGGCTCGGCCCTGTGCGATACGAGTAATCAGGGCGCGACGAACGGACTGACCGTCAACGGCACCGCTTCCACGCCTTACGACATTGCCGTCGGCGGCACCGATTTCAACGACGCTCTCGATCCCGCGCTCTATTGGAATTCGACCAATAGCACGACCAGCCAGGAATCGGCCAAAGGCTACATTCCGGAAACGACGTGGAACGACACCTGCACGAACGACGAACTCGCGCAGCTTGCAGGCAGCTCATCCAACGCCGAAACAAACTGCAACGACACGACTCTGACCTCGCGATTTCCTTTTCTGCTGGACGTCATCGGCGGAGGCGGCGGAGCGAGCAATTGCACCACGTCTTCGGGTACGCTCGCGAGCTGCGGCGGAGGCTACGCAAAAACTTCCTGGCAGACGGGCACCGGCGTTCCCGGCGACGGCAAGCGCGATCTGCCCGACGTTTCGCTTTTTGCGGGCGACGGCTTCAATGGAAATTTCTACATCGCCTGCGACGCCGACGCCCAGGGAGGCACGCCCTGCGCCCTGAGTGGCGCAAACTTTCTAGGGGTCGGAGGCACATCGGTTTCCGCGCAGGCCTTCGCGGGCGTCATGGCGCTTGTGAATCAGAAAACAGGAGTGCGCCAAGGCGACGCGAACTACGTTTTCTATCCTCTCGCGGCGCAGCCGGGCGCAAGTTGCGATTCGAGCGGCACGCTCTCGAGTTCCTGCATTTTCTACGATGTGACCCTGGTCACGAACGCGATGCCCTGTGCCACCGGCAGCCCCGACTGCACCACGAATACCGCTGGCGATAAATACGGTGTGCTATCAGGCTACGGCGCAACGACCGGCTACGACCTCGCGACGGGCCTCGGAAGCATGGACGTGGCGAATCTTGCCAATGGCTGGACGAGCGTCAAATTTCAGCCCACTTCCACCACGCTCTCGCTCGACGGCGGCAGCGCGGTAGATATCACTCATGGAACGCCCGTCAGCGTGGATGTTTCCGTTTCTCCCGCGTCGCCCGTGCCCACCGGCAATGTTTCGCTGATCGCCACTCCCGCGGGCAATTCCGTCGATGCCGGCACGTTCACCTTGAGCAACGGGGCCGTTTCCAGTTCCACCTCGTTGCTTCCGGGAGGAACTTCCTACAACGTCTTCGCGCATTACGCCGGCAACGGCACCTATGCGGCCAGCGATTCCAGTCCCGTTACCGTCACCGTGAATCCCGAAGCCAGCCAAACATTCGCCAATTTGGAAACGTTCAATATAAACGGTAATCTCACCAGCCACAGTGCCACCAGCGCCACTTACGGCAATGGCTACTACCTTTTCCGCTTGGACGTTGGCAACTCCTCGGCGACCTATTCTCCAACGACGGGGATCTCCAGCACCTGTTCGAACCAAACCGCAAATTGCCCCACGGGAACGGTGACCGTTACCGCGAATGGCTCGCCATTGGCAGGCAATCCCTTCGCCTTGAACGCCCAGGGCTACGCCGAGGATCAGTCGATTCTTGTGCCTGGTACATACGCGATCTCTGCGAATTATTCCGGCGATTCCAGCTACAGCCCCAGCACCGGCACGGCGGATATCACGATCAACAAGGCCCAGACCACGGAGCCAAGCCCCGGTGTCGGTCTGCCGGTCCAGTACGGAAATCCGGAGCGAATCGAGCAGGAGCTGTTGACAACGAGCGACGGGGCCAAACCCACGGGCACCTTCACATTCTTCCTGGACGGGTCCCCCCTGGCGGTATCGAACTTAACCTATCAAGGATCCGCATATCAGCCGAACACTTCTCCGCCCGCATACGCATATTTGAACGGGATTGGAGACGTAGTGTTTCTTAGCCTGGGGAGCCACAGCCTGATCACGCAATACTCTGGCGACACGAACTACGCCCCTGCAACTAGTTCGGCGAGCGACTTCACTGTCGTTCAAGCCCGGCCGGGCTTCGGGAACCTCGAAACAAACCCCTCCCCGGTGCAGCCGAATCAACCGGCAACACTCACCATCAAAATGTGCGGGTCGGTGGCCGGCGTCGCCCCAACGGGAACCATAACCTTCTACGACAGCGCTACTGCGATCCCAGGAACCGTATCTTACACGTCGAGCGGACCCATTGCCTCCCAGTGCTCCTACCTCCAGGCGAGCCTGGTCTGGACCTCAACTACTCTCGGAAGCCACTTTATTTCGGCTCGGTACTCCGGCGACACGTACTACACGTCCGCGAGTTCGCCCTCCACGACAGCCGATGTCCAGGCGCCAACGACCCTTTCTCTCTCTTCGTCGTCGCCCACCTTTGAGGCAGGCCAGAGCGTGACCCTCACTGCCCAAGTTACCAGCACCCTGAGCGGCGGTCCTGCGCCCGCAGGGATGGTGGAATTCCTGGTGAGCGGGGTAGCACTTGGCAATTCTAGCCCTCTGAATTCCAGCGGCCAGGCCCAGATCACGACCGACTTTCGCGGCGTGTACGGAAGCGACGTTACGGTCGATGCCGTCTACGCTGGCGACCCCAATTACGACGGCTCAACGGGCTCGATCACCCTGACGGATCTCACCGACTTCGCAATCTCGCTCAGCCCCAACCCGCCCAACATCCTCATTTCAAATCCCGGCGGCTCCGGCACGGCAACCCTGACAGTGAACGCGGCGGGCGGATACACCGGTACAGTTAGTTTTGCCGGAACCTGCCCCAGAGGCGACGAAATCACGTGCAGCTTCAATCCCTCATACGTCACCTTGAGTAGCACCAACACAGCTGCCTCCACTACCTTCACGGTCAGCACGACCGCCCCGAGTATGCTTGCTCCGGCTGACTGGCCATCGGACCTCGGCTGGCCGGGAGCGGCGGCCGCGCTGACTCTCGCCTCACTTTTGTGTCTCGCCATGCTGAGGCTGCGCAAGCCTGAGCACCGCTGGAGCACTGCGCTTGGATTGCTGGTCCTCTATTCCGTCCTGGCCCTGGCGAGTTGCGGAGGAGGCACCGGTGGAGGAAGCGGCAACCCCCCTCCGCCATCTAATTTGGGTACCCCGCCGGGTACTTATAGCGTCGTCTTGACAGGGACGGATGGGATCCTGAGCCATTCGGTGACGCTCAACGTTAACGTCCAGTAGGGAACGCCATGGCCCGCGGCGGGCCACGCAAGCCTAGATCCAGCAACGATTTCCGTTCCCATCTTGGTTCCAGGCGCTCGCCGAGGGTACAATCTTTCCGTGGTTCCGGCCTGCCGCCCGTGAGGCTGGTTTCGCGACATGCTTCTTCTCAGACTCCTGGTCGTACTCCTGCTGATCGCTCTGAACGCCTTCTTCTCGGCGACAGAGTTCTCCCTGGTTGCTGTCCGGCCCACCAGAATCCGTTTGCTGGTCGAGCAGGGCAATTCCCGCGCGCGTGTGGTCGCCGAGCTGCTGGGCCAGCTCAGCCGCGCGATTTCCGGCGTTCAGGTCGGCATCACGCTGGCCAGCCTGGCCCTCGGCTTCATCGGCGAACTTACCTTTGCCTCCCTCCTGCTCCCGCTCTTCGCCTGGGTGCCAGGCCGCTGGGGCGTTGCGGCGGCGAATACCGGGGCTCTGGTCCTGGCCTTTCTCCTGCTGACCTCCCTGCAGATCGTTCTCGGCGAGCTGGTCCCCAAGGCGATTGGGCTGGGGCGCGCGGAGCGGGTCGCCATGACCGTCGCCCGGCCTTTCCGCTGGTTCCTGACCACGTGCAGCTGGGCGATCACCCTGCTGGACGGCGTTGCCGGCCGCGTGGTGCGGGCGCTGGGCCTGGGCCGGCCGCTGCCGCATGGCTTCGTGAGAACGGCGGAAGAGCTTCAGGTATTGATTCAGCAAGCGGGCGAGCGCGGCATCGTACCCGAGCGCGAGGAACGCTTCATTCAAGGCGCGATGGAGCTGAACCAGGTGGAGGCGCGCGCCGTGATGGTGCCGCGGCCCGACGTCCACTCCTTGCCCGTGACGGCTTCGTTCGAAGACGTGCTCCAGGTGTTTTCCAAAACGCAGCGCTCGCGCCTGCCCGTCTATCAGGGCACGCTCGACCACGTCCTCGGCTTCGTTCATATCAAGGACTTGATCTGGGTCCTCATGGATCGCGCCCGCGCCCTGGAAGCCGGGCGAAAGCCGACTCCCTTCGACTTGCGCGCCCTGTTGCGTGATGTATTGATCGTTCCGGAATCGAAATCCTCGAGCGAGTTGCTCTTCGAATTCCGCGCCAAACGAGCCGGCCTGGCCATGGTGGTCGACGAATTCGGCAGCATCCAGGGACTGGTCACGCTCGAGGACATCCTCGAACAGATGGTCGGCGAGATCCATGACGAATTCGACGTCGAGCGCCAACCGCAGAAGCTGCCCGATGGAGCCATTGTTTTCGATGGAGCCGCCAACGTCCGCGATCTCTCGAGCCAATACAACATCGAGCTGCCCGAAGACCCGGCCTACGAAACCCTGGGCGGTTTCGTTTTGAGCCAGCTCGGTTTTCTGCCCCGCGGCGGAGAGAGTTTTGAAGCCGACGCCTACCGCTTCACCGTCGTCGAAATGAACCGGCGGCGGGTGGCCCGCGTGAAGATCACTCCCCTGCGCCAGATCGAGACCGTCACGGCGAAGGCCGCCGAATGACGCGTCGCATCCTCGTGCGCCTGCTCTGGGCGCTTCCCGCGCTCTGGCTGATCGTCACGATGGTCTTCCTGCTCATCCACATCGTTCCGGGCGATCCGGTCGTGCAGATGCTCGGCGAAGGCGCCCGCGCCGCGGACATCGAGCAGCTTCGTCACTCGCTCGGTCTCGATCTGCCGCTCGGCGTTCAGTACGAGCGGTATCTGGCGGGCATCTCCCACGGCGATCTGGGCACGTCGCTGCGCTACCAGGAGCCGGTGTTGGGGGTCGTCCTCGATCGCTATCCGGCCACGCTCGAGCTAGCATCGGTGGCGCTGGTGGTTTGCATCTTGCTGGCCGTGCCGGCGGGCGTGATCGCCGCGGCGCGCCAGAACCGCCCGGCCGACCATGCCATCAGCGTCGTTTCCCTCCTGGGGCTTTCCGTGCCGAATTTCGCGCTCGGGCCGCTGCTGATTTTGTTCTTCTCGATCGAAATTGGCTGGCTGCCCGTCTCCGGCCGCGGCGGATGGTCGCATCTGGTTCTGCCGGCGGCCACGCTCGGCGCGGCCCTGGCCGCGATCCTGGTCCGGATGGTGCGCTCGGCGATGCTCGAGGAGCTTTCGAGCGACTACGTTCGCACGGCGCGCGCCAAGGGCCTTTCGGAACGGCGCGTGCTCCTGCGCCACGCCCTGCCCAACGCCCTGCTGCCGGTGGTGACGATTATCGGCCTGCAGTTCGGCACGCTCTTGGCCGGGACAATCGTCACCGAGATGATCTTCTCCTGGCCGGGCATCGGCCGTTTGGCGGTCGACGCGATCGAAGCGCGAGATTATCCCCTGCTGCAGGGCTGCATCCTGGTGATTGCGGT
Source organism: Patescibacteria group bacterium (assembly GCA_035533975.1). Lineage (GTDB taxonomy): Bacteria > Acidobacteriota > Terriglobia > Acidiferrales > UBA7541 > JAKASX01. The sequence goes on along the minus strand of DATLSU010000011.1, from coordinate 122,650 downwards.
TTCCTGCGTTCTGGTGAACCTCGTCACCGACATCGTTTATGCCGCCGTCGATCCTCGCGTGAGGTTCGAGTGAACGAAACCTGGAAATTCATCGCGCACAGCCGCCTGGGCCGCGTCGGCCTCGCGCTGAGTTTGCTGCTGATCCTGGTCGCCGTCGCCGCGCCCTGGCTCGCTCCCCGCGACCCCACCGCGATCGATCTCGCGCAGCGGCTTGAGCCGCCAAGCCCCGCTCACTGGATGGGCACCGACGCCCTGGGCCGCGACGTGCTTTCGCGCGTCCTCTATGGCGCGCGCATCTCGGTGACGGTGGGCGTGAGTGTCGTTGCGGGCGCCGGAGTCGCTGGCCTCGCGATTGGCGCCGTGGCGGGATTTCTGGGTGGCTGGGTGGATTTGCTGGTGAACGTGATCCTGATCAACGCATTCCTCGCCTTTCCCGGCATTCTTCTGGCCATCGCCTTCGCGGCCTTCCTGGGACCGGGACTCGAGAACGTGATTCTGGCTCTGGTCGTCACCGGCTGGGCGGGCTATGCGCGCCTGGCGCGGGCCCAGGCGCTCAAGGTGAAGGCACTCGACTACGTGGCCGCCTCGCGCACGATCGGCGCTTCGCCCTGGCGCATTCTCACGCGCCACATCCTGCCGAACATTTTGCAGCCGGTGCTGGTTCAAGCAATGATCGGCATGGCCGGGGCGATTCTGGCGGAATCGACGCTGAGTTTCCTGGGACTCGGCGTGCTGGCGCCCACGCCGAGTTGGGGCGCGATGCTCAACGACGCCCGCGGCCATCTGTTCGGCGCGCCCTATCTGGTCATCTTCCCGGCGCTGGGCCTGATGTGGGCGGTGATGGCATTCAATCTCTTGGGCGACGCCGTACGCGATTGGCTCGATCCTCGCACCCGCTCCCAACTCATCGCCATCGACCTCACCCGCTAATTCCCCACTGCCCGGTCCACGTAACTCCAGTTCTCGCCGGCGGGATTTTCGCTATTTCTTCAGGAGCGAGCCGCTCGTGATACGCTATCCGGACCGAATCATGCGAATCGGAATCACCTGCTATCCAACCTACGGCGGCTCGGGCGTTGTAGCGACCGAGCTTGGTCAGGAACTCGCCGCCCGCGGCCACCAGATTCATTTCATTAGCTACGCGCAGCCCGTTCGGCTGAACCTGGCCGATCCCAACGTCTATTTTCACGAGGTGGAAGTATCCACCTATCCGCTATTCGACCACCCCCCCTACACGCTCGCCCTGGCCACGAAAATGCTAGAAGTTTTCGAGAACGAATCGCTCGATCTTCTTCACGTCCACTACGCGATTCCCCATTCCGTGAGCGCCCTGCTGGCCCGCTCGATGGCCGCGCCCCGCCCGCTGCCATTCATTACCACGCTGCATGGAACCGATATCACCCTGGTCGGCACAAACCGGGAGTACTTGCCGATTACCAGTTTCTCCATCGAACAAAGCGACGGGGTGACGGCCATATCGAATTACCTGCGGACCCAGACCATCCAGGAGTTCGACATCAAGCGGCCGATCATGGTGATTCCCGATTTCGTCAACTGCGACGTGTATACGCGCTCCGCCGATGGGGCTCTGCGCGCCAGGATCGCTCCCGGCGGCGAGCCCATCCTCATGCACCTCTCGAATTTTCGTCCCGTCAAGCGCACCCTTGACGCCGTCGAGATCTTCGCCTTGGTTCGCGCCGCCATGCCCGCCAAGCTCGTCATGATCGGAGACGGTCCCGACCGCGCCGCCGCCGAGCACCTGGCCCACAAAAAAGGCCTGCACGAGGATGTGCACTTCCTCGGCAAGCAGGACGCCGTCTACCAAAAGCTGGCCAGCGCCGATCTTTTCCTGCTGCCTTCGCAACTGGAATCGTTTGGCCTGGCGGCCCTCGAGGCGATGGCTTGCGAGGTGCCCGTCATTGCGACGAATGTCGGCGGGGTGCCCGAAGTCGTCGAGCACGGCGTCGATGGATACCTGGTCGAGCCCGGCGACGTGGCCTTGGCGGGGCGATATGCGGTGGAAATCCTGTCGCGGGCCGATCGCGGCCGGGAAATGGGCCAACGCGCGCGCGCCAGCGCGCAGAAAAAGTACTCGGCCAGGGATGTGATCCCGCAGTACGAACGCTACTACCAGGAAGTTCTCACCCGATCCCGCGGGGCCCAGGATTAACGCTCGATCCCGTGAGGGCAGCTTCCAGGGCCGCACGCTCGCCCCGTTCCGGCGGCGCTCGCCTGGGCCCCGGCTTGCATTCTCGACAAAAAACTGGCTAGAAACTCTCGATTCGGAGTATTTTGTGCGCGTACTGCCGGTCCGGCCACGGCTCCAGCATTGTCCACGGCAGGGGGGGCCGGCAGGAGGCCAGCAGCCAAGGCAAAGCGCGCGTCGGGCGCCGTTGGCATATGGCTGGTAGGCATCCGGGCTTTCTTCGACCCGCATGGAATCGAAATCGCCAAGTAAAAACACGGAGCTGGTCCGCGGCCTGAGCCTGGGCGGATCGATCTCGCTGAACGTGATCGCGATGGTCGGCGTCGGACCCTTCATCACGTTGCCGCTGGTGGTCGAGGCGATGGGCGGGCCGCAAGCCATGCTGGGGTGGATTCTCGGAGCGCTGCTGGCGCTTTGCGATGGGCTCGTCACGGCGGAACTGGGAGCCGCGATGCCCGAGGCCGGCGGCTCCTACGCCTACATTCGCGAGATTTACGGGCGGGAAAAACTCGGCAGGCTGCTCTCTTTCCTCTACGTGTGGCAGGTAACTTTCAGCGCCCCGCTCAGCATCGCTTCCGGTTTCATCGGCTTTTCGCTCTACGCCGCCTATCTATGGCCGGGGCTGCTGCATTCGTTCGGAACCTACCACCTCGCCATCCATTTGCCCTTCGTCGGAACGATGCAGGCCAGCCTAACGGTCATTCGCGGTACGTTCGTGGCCGTCGGTGCGTGCATCCTGGCCACATTCCTCGCCTATCGCCGGATCAATATTGTCGGAACGGTTTCGAAATTTCTGTTCTGGGGCGTGCTGGGGACGATTCTGTGGGTGATTTTCGGCGGTTTCGCCCATTTCCATCCCGCTCTGGCCTTCGACTTTCCTCCGGGAGCCTTCCGCTTCTCGGCCGGCTTCTTTACCGGCCTCGGGGCGGCAATGCTGGTGGCGGCCTACGATTACTGGGGTTACTACAACATCTGCTTTCTGGGCGGCGAGGTGCGCGAGCCCGGCAAAACGATTCCCCGCGCGGTGATCTTCTCGGTGCTGCTGGTGGCGGCGCTGTACCTCATGATGACGCTGGGGGTGATCGGAGTCATTCCGTGGCGGGAGCTGCTGGTGAGCGCGCATTCCCACGCCCGGGATTTCGTGATTTCCGTCTTCATGCGGCGGATCTACGGCCCGGCAGCGGCGGTAGTCGTTACGCTGCTGATTCTCTGGACGGCGTTCGCGTCGGTTTTTTCGCTGCTGCTGGCCTATTCCCGCGTGCCGTACGCGGCCGCGCTCGACGGAAACTACTTCCGCGTATTCCGGCGCCTGCACCCCCGGCACCGGTTCCCGAGCGTTTCGCTGCTGACGCTGGGCCTGGTGGCGGCGGCCTTCTGCACGATGCGCCTGGTGGACGTCATCGCCGCGCTGGTGGTGATCCGCCTGCTGTTGCAGTTTCTCATTCAGGATGTCGGCGTGATCGTGCTCCGGTGGCGGCGTCCCGACCTCGACCGGCCGTTCCGGATGTGGCTTTATCCGCTGCCTGCCCTGATTGCGGTCGCCGGCTTTGTCTATATCCTGATTTCGCGGCCGCATTTTGCCAGGGAACTGCGCTACGGCTTCGTGATTCTGCTCGCCGGCCTGGTGATCTACGCCGTGCGCGCCTTCCGCCGCGCGGAATGGCCGTTCACCCGCCGTGCGGCAAGCCCGGCATCGCGCGGCGGGCTCTAGGACAAGAGACCCGGGACCGTGCGCCCCACCTATAATAGACACCGGCCGCGGAATCGACGGGCCGGCAGGGAGTTTCCCGTGGGTTGGAGGAAAGCGTGAGAATTCAACGGATGGCGCGGTTTCTAATGGTGGCCTGCGGGCTGGCGCTGGTGCTGGGCCCGGTGGCCCGCCGCGTGATTGCGCAGCCGCCGTGGGCGGCGAGCATCGAGCCGGAGCTTCGCCTGCGCCCGATCGAAATGGATCGCGGCTCGGCGGCCCTGTGGCAGAGCCTGCTGAAGCTGCACACCCGCGCCAGCCTGATCATGATCGTCGCCCATCCCGACGACGAGGATGGCGGGCTGCTGGCTTACGAATCCCGCGGCCAGGGCGCCCGGGTCGCGCTGCTCACGCTGAACCGGGGAGAATCCGGACAGAACCTGATGAGTTCGGACTCCTTCGACGCGTTGGGACTGGTGCGCACCGAGGAACTGCTCGCCGCGGATCAGTATTACGGCGCCGAGCAATATTTCACCCCGGTCATCGACTACGGCTTCTCGAAATCGAAACAGGAGGCCTTCCAAAAATGGGGGCGCCAGCGCACCCTCGCCCAAATCGTTCGCGTGGTCCGCATGGTTCGCCCGCTCGTGCTGACCTCCGTCTTCGTCGGCGCGCCCTCCGACGGACACGGCCACCATCAGGCGTCGGGCGAGCTGGCTCAGGAAGCCTTCCAGGACGCCGGCAATCCCCATATGTTCCCCGAGCAGATTCGCGAGGGCCTGCGGCCGTGGACGCCGCTCAAGGACTACGCCCGCGTGCCCACCTTTGCGATCCGCAAAGGCCATATATGGGATTACGCCAATGGCAAGACGTATCCGCTGCGCTTCTACAATTACATCAGCGGCCAGTGGATTAACGGCATGCTTTCGACCGATCTCACCATCCCCGAAGGCCAATACGATCCCCTGCTCGGTGAATCGTTCCTGCAGATCGGGCGGCAGGGCCTTGGCTTCCAGAAATCGCAGACGGGCGGCATCACCCCGCCTCCGCCCGGTCCGAACAATGTGGCCTACCATCTTTTCGGCTCCCGCGTCCGAGCCTCGGCTCACGACAACTCGATGTTTGCCGGTATCGACGTTTCGCTCGGCGGGATCGCCGACCTGGCCGGCGGACAGAACAACGCGTTTCTGAAGGCGGGCTTGGCGGAGATCAATCGCGACGTCGAGCAGGCGATGCGGCAGTTCAACGTACAGCGTCCGGAGGCGATTGCGCCGCTGCTGGCGGCGGGAGCCAAGGCCAATCTCACGCTGATCGGCCGGGTGCTGTCGAGTTCGCTCCCGGCAGAGGCAAAATACAACGTCCTGCACGAGCTGCGGATCAAGCAGGCTCAGTTCAACACCGCCCTGGCCGAATCGCTCGGCCTTTCGGTTCGGGTCTCGGTGACTCCGGCAAAGCCGCCTCGCCGGCTCCCGTTTCGGCGCGGCCCCGCCAGCACTCCCCGCGTCGCGATTGCCGGGCAGACGATCTACGTCAGCGTGCGCGGCGCGATTCAGGGCAGCCTTCCCGTCGCCATCGGGCGCGTCTGGATCGACACGCCCCAAGCAGAGGAGTGGACCGTATCGCCCGCCGGGGAAGCGCCCCGCTCGCTCGGCGGCGGCCAGGTGAAGTCCGAGCGTTTCCAGGTGCGAATTCCGGAAGAGGCGAAGTCCACGCAGCCCTACTTCTCGCGCAACAGCCTCGCGCAGAACGTTTACACCATCAACGATCCGAAATACCTGGACCTGCCCTTCGAGCCTTATCCGGTTTCCGGCTGGATGGAGGTCGAATATGACGGCGTGCCGGTGCGGGTGGGGCAGGTGGCGCAGACGTTCGAGCGCGAAACCGGGTTGGGAGATGTCGCCGAGCCCCTCGTCGTGGCGCCGGCCATTTCGCTCTGGATTTCCACGCGCGCCGGCGTCGTGCCGCTCGGCGCGAAATCCTTCCCTCTTCCCGTTCTCCTCCACAGCAACGCCCTAGGACCGGCCCGTGGAACGGTGAAGCTGGAGTTGCCGGCGGGCTGGAGATCCCAACCCGAATCGGCCCCTTACTTCGTAGCCAATGACGGCCAAGACGAGATGTTGCAGTTCGAGGTGTACCCGGCCGCTCTCCAGGTGAAACCGTACGAAATCCGCGCCATCGCCACCTATGGCGGCCGCCAGTACGCCACGGGCTATCAGCGGGCCGGCTACCCGGGGTTGCGGCCGTATTATCTGTATCGCCCCGCCAGCTACACGGCGCGCGGAGTCGATCTGAAGATCGCTCCGGATCTGAAAATCGGTTTCGTTCCGGGCACCGGCTCCGAGGTGCCGCAATCGCTCGAAGAAATGGGCATAGAGCCCACCTTCCTCAGTTCGCAGGACATCGCCTCGGGAAACCTCTCCGCGTTCAATGCCATCATCCTCGGCGTGCGCTCCTACTCGGTCCGGCCCGATCTGGCCACCTACAACCAGCGCCTGCTCGCCTACGTCCACCAGGGCGGCACGCTCATCGTGCAGTATCAAGACAACGCCTACAACCACGGCTACGGACCGTATCCCATTCAGGTCAGCCGGGAGTCCGCCGATACGGTCACCGACGAGGATTCGGCGGTCGAGTTCCTGCTGCCCGGCAGTCCAGCCCTGGCCTGGCCGAACAAAATCGGTCAGCAGGATTTCCAAGGCTGGATGGAGGAGCGCGGGCATGGGCTCGCAATTTCCTGGGACCCGCATTGGCAGGCGCTATTCGAAATGCACGATCCCGGCCAGCCGCCGCACAAGGGCGGTCTGCTGGTGGCCCGCTACGGCAAGGGCGAATACGTCTACGAGGCGCTGGCGCTCTATCGCCAGATGCCCGAAGGCGTTCCCGGCTCCTACCGCATCATGGCGAACCTGCTCAGCCTGGGCGCCAATCCGGCGCTGCGCTCAAAATTGACTTCTCGCGCGCCGGGCGAATAGCATAACCATTTCCCTTTCTCGATCCCGAGCGACCGAGACCATGGCTATCGAAGCGACCGGAACCATACTCGACAAGATCGTCGCCGCCCGCCGCGTTGCGGTCGAACACCGCAAGCGCGTGCTCCCGCAGGTGGCCCTGCGGATGGCGGTCGAGCGCGGCAAGCCCCTGCCGGTGCGCGATTTCGCCGCTGCTCTCGGGCGGGCGGGCGTAAGCGTCATCACCGAAATCAAGAAGGCATCGCCCTCCCGCGGCCTGCTTCGCGCCGATTACAGACCCGAATGGCTGGCCGAGCGGCTTGAACGGGCCGGCGCCTCCGCCATTTCCGTGCTCACCGAGGAGGAGTTTTTTCAAGGCTCCCTCGACCATTTGACAAAGGCGCGGTCGGTCACCTCGATCCCCATCTTGCGCAAGGATTTCCTGTTCGATCCCTGGCAGGTCTGGGAAGCGCGGGCTTCCGGCGCCGACTCCTTTCTCCTGATCGCGGCGATTCTCGACGACGCCTTGCTGGCGGAGCTGCTCTCGCTTGGCCGCACGCTGGGCATGGAGCCTTTGGTCGAGGTCCACACCCGCGCCGAACTGGATCGCGCGCTCGCCGCCGGCGCCACGATCATCGGCGTGAACAATCGCGATCTGAACACCTTCGATGTGCGCCTCGGGACATCGATCGAGCTGATCGAGGCAATCCCCGACGACCGCATCGCCGTTTCCGAATCGGGCCTGCGCTCGGCCGCCGATATCGGCCGGCTCGCCCAAGTCGGCTTCGACGCTTTTCTGGTCGGCGAGCAACTGATGACCGCCGAAGACCCCGGCGCGGCGCTGCGCGCGCTTCTCGGCGAAGAGGCAAGCTGAGATGCGGCTGGGCCGCGGGCCCGCCCCGCGCGTCAAGATTTGTGGAATCACCGGCTGGGCCGATGCGCGCCTGGCCGTCGAAGCCGGCGCCGACGCGCTCGGTTTCAATTTCTACCGGCCGAGCCCGCGCTACATCGAGCCGCGGGCGGCGGCCCGGATCGCGCGCCGTTTGCGCAAGAAGGTGACGAAAGTGGGCGTGTTCGTCGGCGAGTCGGTCGAAAACGTTCGCCGCACCATCGATCTGGTCGGGTTGGACGCCGTTCAGCTGCACGGCGCCGAGCGGCCTTCGGAAGTCCGCGAAATCGCCGCCTACCGGCCCGTGATCAAGGCGTTTCGCGTGCGGAGCGGCTTTGCGCTTTCGCGGCTCGCCCGTTATCCCGCCGCGGCCGCCTTCTTGCTGGACGGGTACGCTTCCGGTCTGCACGGGGGCACGGGCCGCCGCTTCGATTGGGACGTGGCGCGGCGCGCCGCCCGCAGCCACCGCACCATCATCATCGCGGGCGGCCTGGGCCCGCAAAACGTCGCCGAGGCGATTTCCCGCGCCCGGCCATACGCCATCGACGTTTGCAGCGGAGTCGAATCGCGGCCGGGGAAAAAAGATCCCGCGAAACTGCGCGAATTGATGCGCCAGGTGAAGCGAGCCAGGAGGCAAGGCCGATGAGCGCCGCCGCGAAAACGTGGCCCGACGAGCGCGGCCGCTTTGGCCCCTACGGCGGCCGCTACGTTCCGGAAACCCTCATGGCGCCGCTCAAAGAACTCGAGCGCGCTTTCGATGCCGTGCGCGCCGACGCCGCATTTAAGAGCCGGCTCGACGATCTGCTCCACAACTTTGCCGGCCGGCCCACGCCGCTTCAGTTTGCCGAGCGGCTCACCGAGCGCCTCGGCGGCCCGCGGATATATCTGAAGCGCGAGGATCTGCTCCACACCGGCGCGCACAAGATCAATAACTGCCTCGGCCAGGGCCTGCTGGCCCTGCGCATGGGCAAGAGCCGTTTGATCGCGGAAACGGGCGCGGGCCAGCACGGCGTCGCCACCGCTACCGTCGCCGCCCGCCTGGGCCTGGAATGCGCCGTCTACATGGGCACCGAGGACATGGAACGCCAGCGGCTGAACGTCTTCCGCATGAAGCTGCTCGGCGCGCAAGTGGTCGGAGTCGATGCCGGCAGCCGCACGCTGAAGGATGCGATCAGCGAGGCGATGCGCGATTGGGTCACCAACATTCGCACCACCCATTACCTGCTCGGCTCGGCCCTTGGCCCGCACCCCTATCCGATGATGGTGCGTGAATTTCACAAAGTGATCGGCCTCGAAGCCCGCGAGCAGATCCTCGCCGCCGAGGGCCGTTTGCCCGATCTGCTGGTCGCCTGCGTCGGCGGCGGCTCGAACGCGATCGGCCTCTTCCACGCCTTTCTCGGCGATGCAAGCGTGCGTCTGCTGGGCGTCGAAGCGGGCGGGCGCGGCCACAACCTCGGCGAACACGCCGCGCGCCTTTCCGCGTCGGCCGGCTACGCCGGCGCGCGGCCCGGTGTGCTCCACGGCACATTCAGCTACGTGCTGCAAACGCCCGAAGGACAAATCGCCACGACGCATTCGGTCTCCGCCGGTCTCGATTACGCCGCCGTCGGCCCCGAACACGCCTGGCTGGCGGAAAACGGCCGCGCCGAATATACCGCCGTCGAAGACGACGCCGCCATCGACGCCGCCCGCACGCTGGCTCGCGTCGAGGGAATCATCCCGGCTCTGGAGTCGGCCCACGCCTTGGCCGAGCTGATTCGCCGCGCGCCCGCCATGAAGCGGGAGGAAGTGGTCATATTCAACCTTTCCGGGCGCGGCGATAAGGATATGGATATTCTGGCCCGCTACCTCTGAACCACGGCACGCGCGATGAGCCACATACCACAAAGGACGCACGAGCAAGCGGAAACAGGCGCCGCTCCCACCCGCATCGGCCGCCGCTTCGCCCAGTTGCGCGGCGCCAAAGAGCTCGGCCTGGTTGCCTATCTCACCGCGGGCGATCCCTCGCTCGAAGCGACGGGGGAAATCGTTCTGGCCGCGGCCCAAGCCGGCGCCGACGTCATCGAACTCGGCGTGCCGTTCAGCGATCCCGTCGCCGATGGCCCGGTCATCCAGCGCGCCAGCGAGCGAGCGCTGCGGGCGGGGACGACGCCCGAGTGCATTCTCGATCTGGTTGCCCGGTTGCGCCGCTTCTGCGAGGTTCCGCTGGTTCTCTTTTCCTATTTCAATCCCATCCTTCAGATGGGCATCGAAAAATTCGCCCAGCGCGCCGCCCAGGCCGGCGCCGACGGCATTCTAGCCACCGATTTGACGCCCGAGGAGGGCACCGAATACCGGCGGATTGTCCGCGCCGCCGGGCTCGATACGATTTTTCTGGCCGCGCCGACCACCCCGCCCGGGCGCATCGAACGGATCGCTTCCGTATCCACCGGATTTCTCTACCTCATCTCCCGGACCGGCGTCACCGGCCAGCGCGACAGCTTGCCCGACGACCTGGCTTCTCTCATCGCCCGCGCGCGCCGCGCCACATCCCTCCCGCTGGCCGTCGGCTTCGGTCTCTCGCAACCCGAACACCTTCGCGCCCTTGTCGGCCAGGTCGAAGCGGCGGTCGTCGGCTCGGCCCTGGTGGCGGAGATCGAACGGGCGCCATCACCCGCCGCCGCAGCCCAAAATGTCGCCGGCCGTATCGCCGCGCTGAAAAGAGGCGCCCATGAGTGATGAGCAAACAGGCGTTTGGGAAGCCATCGACCTGCTTCGCCGCCAAATCGACGAAATCGACCGCCGCCTGCTCGATCTGCTCAATGGGCGGGCGCGGCGAGTCGCCGAAGTCGGAAAAATCAAGAAGCGCGCCGGCGATATGCCTCTCTATCAGCCCGAGCGCGAACGCGAGATCTTTGAAGCCGTCGAAGCCGCCAATCCCGGTCCACTCTCGAACCAGGCCGTTCGCCGCCTCTTCGAGTGCATTCTCGATGAATCCCGCTCGGTCGAGCGCCATATCATGGAATCCACCCCGGCCGGCTCGCCCGGCCCGGAAAAGCCCCGATCGGAAAGGGATGAGCGATGATCGCCGTCATGCAGACCGACGCCGGCGAAACACAGCTTCGGCGCGCCACCGCCCGGTTCGGGCGGCACGTGGCTGAGTCGTGCCGAATCGCTTCGGCTGCGGGCCGGAATTTGGTCTAACCGATGTCTGCTCCCTTTCCTCGCGCCACGGTTCTCGGGGTTGGACTGATCGGCGGCTCATTTGCGCTTGCGCTCCGCCGTGCTTTTCCCGCCGTGCGCGTCGCCGGCTGGGACCGCGGCGAAGTGCTCGATCGCGCGCTCGAGCGGGGAATCATCGATCGAGCATCCACCGATCTTTCCGGCGCCTGCCGCGATGCGGATCTCGTCTACCTCTCTTTGCCTGTTGAGGAATCGATTCGCCGGTTGCCGGAAATCGCCGCCGCCGTACCCGCCGGGTCGCTCGTCACCGACTCGGGCAGCACGAAGACGCTTGTCTGCGACGCCGCCCAAAAAGCATTTCTCCCGCCGCGCCTGTTTCTTGGCGGCCACCCCATCACCGGAAAGGAACTGGGTGGTTGCGAACACGCTTCCGCCGATCTCTTCTCCGGAGCGCCCTACGTACTCGCCGGCGAATCCGGCCCTCAGGATGAGCGCATCAGCCGATTGACGGCTGTCATCGAGGCGATGGGCGCGCGGCCGGTTTGGCTCGCCGCCGAAAGACACGATTATCTGATCGCTTTTCTCTCGCACTTACCGCAGATCGCCGCCGTCGCTTTGGCCGAAACCGTCCTGGCGGAAACGGGCGAAGCGGCCGCGTCGCTGGCCGGTCCGGGCCTGCGCGATTCCCTGCGGCTGGCCGGCAGCCCGTACGCGCTCTGGGCCGACATCTTTCATACCAGCCCTTGCCTGGACGAGGCGATCGAGCGGCTGATCGCCTCGCTCGAACGCCTCCGCTCCCGCGTCTCCTCGGGCGCCCTCGCGGAAGATTTCGAGCAATCCGGCCATTTGTATAAAATTCTCCGTGGGAGATAGTAGGGATAGCGTAGACTCGAATTTGCGGCATTTTTGCCGAAGCCAAACTGGAGAGTGAATCAATGGATAAGCGCGTTTCCGGAGCCGACGAAGCCATTCGCGATCTGAAGGACGGGGCCACGATCCTCATGGGCGGATTCGGTCTATGCGGCATTCCCGAAAATTTGATTGCCGCCGTTCGCCGCAAGGGAGTGAAGAACCTGACCGTCGCTTCGAACAACGCCGGAGTGGATGATTGCGGCGTGGGGCTGCTCTTCGAAAACAAACAGATCAAAAAGATGATCTCCACCTACGTCGGCGAAAACAAGCGATTCGCGCAGCTCGCGATGAACAAAGAAATCGAGGTCGAATTAAATCCCCAGGGCACCTTCGCCGAGCGCATGCGCGCCGGCGGCGCCGGCATTGCCGCCTTCTACACGCCCACCGGCATTGGCACCGCTGCCGCCGAGGGCTTCGAGGTGCGCCGCTTCGGCAACCGTGACTATCTGATGGTGCCGGCTCTGCGCGGTGACTACGCTTTCGTCAAGGCTTGGAAGGCAGACCGCTGGGGAAATCTGATGTTCCGGAAGACGGCGCGGAATTTCAACCCGGTGATGGCCACGGCCGCCGACCGCGTGGTGGCCGAAGTCGAACAGATCGTCGATGTCGGCGAGATCGATCCCGACTGCGTCCACGTTCCCGGGATCTACGTCGACGCCGTCTTTCAGGGAAAAGGATACGAGAAACGCATCGAGCACCGCACCGTGCGCCAGGCCGGCGAGTCCGTCGCGGCCGCGCCGGCGGCCGGCGACAAACGCGCCATCATCGCCCGCCGCGTCGCCCTCGAGCTTCGCGACGGCAACTACGTCAATCTCGGCATCGGCCTGCCCACGCTCGTTCCCAATTTTCTCCCGCCCGGAGTCGAGGTCATCATCCAATCGGAAAACGGCATGCTCGGCGTCGGGCCATACCCGGTTGCCGGCAGCGAAGATCCCGATCTCATCAATGCCGGCAAGGAGACGGTGAGCGAATTGCCGGGCAGCTCTTTTTTCTCGAGCGCCGATTCCTTCGCCATGGTTCGCGGCGGCCACATCGACGTGACCATTCTCGGCGCCTTCCAGGTGGATGCGAAAGGCAACCTGGCCAATTGGGCGATCCCCGGCAAGGTTTTAAAGGGTATGGGCGGGGCGATGGATCTGGTCGGCGGCGCTCGCCGGGTCATCGTCGCCATGGAGCACGTCGCCCGCGACGGCAAGCCCAAAATCCTCAGCCAGTGCACCCTTCCCCTCACCGGCGTCTCGGTCGTCGACATGATCATCACCGAACTGGCCGTCATCGATGTCACGCCCGAGGGCCTTGTGCTTCGCGAGGTCGCCGCCGGCTCGACGGCTGCCGACGTGCAGCGCGTCACCGAGGCGAAACTCACCGTGGCTCCCGATCTCAAAGTGATGGCTGGTTGAGCCGTGGCGCAAGGCGCCAGCGTCTCGCGACTGCGCGGTCTTCTATCGGTTCCGAACCAGCTCACCTTTCTGCGGCTGACCTTTCTGCCGTTTCTGATCATCACGATCGGATATCAGCGCTACGACTGGGCTCTGGGCGTGCTGGTCGCCTCGGCCGCCAGCGACTCGCTCGACGGCATGCTGGCCCGCCGCCTGCACCAAAAAACGGCGATTGGGGCGTATCTGGATCCCATCGCCGATAAACTCCTGCTCTCTTCCTCGTTCTTCATGCTGGCCCTGGAGCACAAAATCCGCTGGTGGCTGGCCATCATCGTCCTCGGCCGCGACGTTCTCATGCTCACCACCGCCGCCGTCATCCTGCTCGCCGTCGGCTACGTCGCGTTTCCGCCCAGCCTCTGGGGCAAACTGACCACCGGCTTCCAAATTTTGACGGTTTTTCTGGTGATCGTTTTGGCGGTGTTCGAAAATCCGGTTCTGCGGCTGGCCCGCGGAGCCTGCGTCTGGGCCGTCGCCGCTCTGACCGTCTTCTCGGGTCTGCACTACAGTCTGGCCGTCGCCCGGCGACTTAGCCAGTAGCGGGTTCCGGCCTGGGCCGTCAGGGAATCCGAATGAACTGCAAGAGCATCGCGGCGAAACTGACAACCACCGTCGCGCCGGCCAGCCAGCCCAGCGCATAGGCCCGTTTGCGTTCGACCGGGTCGGCCGGCGGCCGGTCCTTTATCACCCGCCCGAGCAAGAAACCCGAGGCCAGCCCGCCCAGGTGAGCCGCGTTATCGATCCCCGGCGCGATCACACCCAGCAGGATGATGTAGAACACCCAGCGGACCAATTGGCCCCGCAGCATTTGCATATCCGCTCCGCGGCGCCTGGTCGTCACCGCCAGCATCAGTCCGATCAGCCCCATCAGCGCGCCCGACGCACCGATCGCGATCCCGTAGACCCCTCCCGTCAGCAGATTCCAGACCATGCTGATTGTCATGCTGAGGACCCCGGTCAGAACGAACAGGAACAGGTAGCGCGGCGAGCCATATAGCTCCTCGACAAGCGGTCCGATGTCCATCAGGACCCACATGTTCATGCCGATATGAAGCAGGTTGGCGTGCAGGAAAATCGAGGTCACCAGCCGCCATACCTCTCCCCTGAGGATGTAGTACGCCTGCCGCGCTCCGAGGCCCAGCAGCACATTGCCGCTGATCGATCCGAAATCGAGAATCGATTGGCCGACTGCGGGCGACTGGCCCAGGCGCGTCGTCAGCAACAGGCTCGCTCCGTAGATCAGGCAGCATAAAAAGAGAATGGAGTAGGTCGCCGGCGAGGTTTCGGGCAGATAGCGGGAAAATGTCTGGGAGGCCGCGGCCAGCGAGAAAGTCATGCTCGCGCCGCAATTCGGGCAGCGCCTTGCGCTCGACCCCGCCAGTTGCCCGCAGGAAGGACAAATCCGGGGCCGTTTGGCCTCGGGCTCGCCCGGCGAGAGCCAACCGAGCCACTCCTGCTTCCATCTCTCGATTTTCCATCTCCAATGCGGGCTCAGCGGCAATCGTCTTCCTTGTCGGACGCTTCCGAGGTTCCTATAATACCCAACAAAAGTTTCGAGGGCTGTCTCTGTCGTGCATAGAGCCTACCGAACCTGCATTGCATTTCCGCTGCCAACCGGGGCCGGCTTCCCGGCGCGCTCGCAGACGAGCATGCCGCCTGAGATCTCCGGCGTGCCAGGCAACAGGGGCAGGTTCTCACAAAAGCATCCCCGGGTGACCGTCATCCCTCCCAGGGTCAACGCCTGCCCGCAGCGCTCTCGAGCGCCTGCCCGCGAGGCGTGAAGGCGTTGCCCGCCCTGCGGTTCCCCTTCAGGCGGCGGCAATGGCTCGGCGGCGCCGTCATTCTCGCCCTCATCTTCGTCGCCGGCTGCCGGCATCGTTATTCCGTCCCCCCTCCCGTTCCCCCGCCGTCGCCTTCCCCCTTGCCGCCGCCGACGCCCGGACACTGGACCGAGCAGGGGATCGCTTCCTGGTACGGAGTTCCCTTCAACGGCAACCGCGCTGCGGACGGGGAAGTTTACAACATGTACGAGATGGTCGCGGCGCACCGCACACTGCCCTTCAATTCCATAGTCCGAGTCACCGACCTGCAAAATGGCCGCCAGGTAGTGGTGCGAATCATCGACCGCGGTCCGTTCGTGAAGAATCGGATCATTGACCTTTCCTTCGCCGCCGCCCGCGCGCTCGATATGGTCGGCCCGGGAATCGCGCCGGTCCGCCTCGATCTGATTTCCGGCAGAAATCCGGAGGGAGGAGATTTCACCGTTCAGGTCGGCGCTTTCGCGGTTTTCGCGCACGCCGAACGGTTGCGCAGGCGTCTGGGCGGGCGTTGGGGCCCGGTTTTCATTCAAGAATACAATTCGTCGAACGGGCTTCTATACCGGGTGCGCGTAGGAGCGGTGCGGGGCGAACAGGCGGCGCGCCGCCTGGCCCGGCAGCTTCGCCGGCAAGAGAGGTTCCCGGAAACCTTCGTCGTGCGCCTGGACAGGTAGACTGTTCGGCCCGTTCGAGCAGCGTATGCGGGCTGCTCGGCCCGAGCCGGTCTACGCGCCGTTGTTGTTCGTCCCGATCGTGGCAAGCGCTGCAGGCTCTTCGCCTTGCGTCTCTTCTCTCGTCGTTTCCGCCGGCACGCCCGACATCGCCTCGGTAATGGCTGCCAAAGTGTGTTCGAGCTGCCGCCCGGCTTGCTGGTATTGCTGCTGCATTTCGTGCAGCTGCTGGCCCAGTTGGTCGTGAACTTCGCCGAACTCCTCGAACATCCTCTTCACATCGTGCAGTTGCGCCAGCATCCGACGGGCGTTTTCCTCCGCTTCGGTTCCTTTCAACCCCACCAGGATAGCGCTCAAATACCCGTGAAGGCTGTTCGGGGAAACCGGCAGAACGTGCCTTTGGCGGCAATAGTCGTCGAGCCGCCCCTTGTCGTCGGCTGTCACTAACAACTCGTAGAAGGCGCTCTCCGATGGCACGAACATCAGCGCAAAGTCCAGCGTGCCTTCGTCCGGCAAAATGTATTTCGCGGCAATTTCGTCGACGCTCCCGCGCACCGTTTCGGCAAACTCGGGCCGCGCCTCGACGCCCTTCTCGGCGACCTTTCGGTAAGCGTCCATGGGGAAATCCGCATCGATCGCGACCCATTTCGAGCCCACGCGCAACGCCGCGGCTACCGTCGCCCCGCCCGGGAACCGGTAGTCGGTCTGGTAGCTGGCTCGCGGCAAAACGTCGCCCAGCAGGCTTTCGAGCTGCGTCTCCCCCAGCACGCCGCGCGAATTCGGCCCGCCCAGCACCGCCTGCATCGCTTTCGCCGCCTCCGTCAATTCCCTGCCGGACTCCTGCACCTTCCCCAAATGTTCCGTCAGGCGGCTCATCACATCGGTCGAACTGCGCAGCTGTTCGGACATCTCTTTTTGGGCGTCGACCGTGATCCGGCCGGTATTCGCAACGCCCATTTCCAGCTCCCGGCGCACTTCCGAAAACTGCTGGGAAACCAGTTGCGTCACTTGTCCCATCTGGGCCGAGAATCCCTGCGCCTGTGCGGTCAGAAGGACCTGCATCTCCTCCCGCACTTCCTTCGCGTCACCATTGGGACTTCCGCCCCTCAGCCAGGCGCCGAGTACCGACGCTGCGAAAATGGCCACAACCACCACAACCACTACCGCGACGACGCTCATCGTTGAATCTCCTCCCTTAGGCCGCTCATTTTAGCCCCGGCAGTGGCGGAGAGTTGTTTCATTTATGAACAGTTTACTTTATAGATAACACTTGCCTGGCCCCCCTGCTTTACATGGAACCGGAAGGTACCAGAACCACCATTTCCATTTTGCTACCCGCCGCATGCCCATCCCACGCCATTTCCCCGAATTTCTGGAAGACGGTATGAGAGGCCGCGGCCTGCTGTGGTAATCTCGCCGACCGGAGGGACTTGCGATGGTGTGCCAGTGATTCTGTCAGCGATGATTTTTGCCGGTGTGATGATGATTGTGGGGGCCATACTCGGCTTCCTGATCGGTCAGGCCCGCTCCCGCATGAACTACGAAGCAGAGTTGCGAAAGGCCGAGCAGGCCCGCGCCTCACTCGAAGGCGAGCTTGCCCAGCTACGCGACGCTCTCCAGCTTAAATCCCAGGAGCAGCCAAGCGGCACCGGTCCGGCCGGCGGCGCCGGCGAAATCGCACGATGAGCCCTTCCGCGATACTTTTTGCCGCCCGAGCCCCGATCGCCGGCGCGCTCACCGGCTACTCGGGTGCGAACCGGTTGAATGAATGCATACCGGGCGGCGGGCGGTGAGCGATGAGTCAGCTTCTTCTCAGTCTGATCCTGCTCTGTGTCGCTGCCACCATCATTCTGGTGGGCTTCCTGCTCAGCCGCGTATCCCGCGGACTCCAGGGAACGGGAAAGGAAGTGCGGGACGAATTGCGGACCGGCCGAGAGGAAGCGCTGCATAGGGAAAGGGAGTTGCGGGAAGAATTGTCGGCCAGCCTGCGGTCAACGGGAGAGGCGCTTTCCAGAACCCTCGAATCCATGGGCGGCGCGCAGCAGTCCCAGATGGCGGCCATGACCGCGCAGTTGAAGGGACTAAGCGACTCCAACCGGCAGTCCCTGGACAGTGTTCGCACGACCATCGATTCCCGCGTCAAAGAGCTTCAGGAAAGCAATGAGAAGAAGCTGGACGAAATGCGCAAGACCGTGGACGAGAAGCTTCACGAGACTCTCGAGAAGAGGCTTGGAGAGTCCTTCAAGCTCGTGGGCGACAGGCTGGAGGCAGTCCACAAAGACCTGGGCGAAATGCAAAACCTAGCCACGGACCTGGGGGACTTCAAACGCGTCCTGACGAACGTGAAAACTCGTGGCACCTGGGCCGAGGTTCAACTGGGGTCGATTCTGGAGGAAATCCTTACGCCGGACCAATACGAGAAGAATGTCCGGGTAAGAACCGACTCGCCGGAGGTCGTCGAATATGCCGTACGACTGCCCGGCCCACGCGAGGACCCGGCGGCCTGCATGTGGCTCCCGATCGACTCGAAATTTCCTCAGGAGGACTACCTTCGGCTTCAGGCCGCGGCGGATAAAGCGGACCCGGACGCGGTCCGGTCGGCTGCCGATGGTCTGGCGCGGACGGCAAGAGGATCGGCGAAGGAAATTCACGATAAGTACGTGAACCCGCCCAGCACAACCGATTTTGCCGTTATGTTCCTGGCGACGGAAGGGCTCTACGCGGAGGTGCTTCGCCAGGCCGGCCTCGCCGAGGAGCTACAACATCGATATCGGGTCATCGTGGCCGGCCCAACGACCCTGGCGGCGATTCTAAACAGCCTTCGCCTCGGTTTCCAGACGCTGGCTATCGAGAGGCGCGCCGTTGAGGTTTGGAGAGTCCTTGCGGCGGTCAAGACCGAGTTCGGGAAATTTGGCGGCGTGCTGGACAGGGTTAAACGCCACCTCGAGACGGCAAGCCGCACAGTCGAGGAGACGGAAAAGCGAAGCCGGGCGATGGAGCGAAGGTTGCGCTCGGTGGAACAATTGCCGGACGAGGAGGTGCCTGGCGTTCTCGCGCTTCCCCAGGCCGGCGAGGAAGCCGACGCGGAAGAACCCCAGCCCGGCGCCTAAAAATTGAATTTCAATGCGAATTGGAACTCGCGCGGATTGAAAGCCGCCGTCGGCTGGCCGGCCATGCACGTGCTGCCGGCCGCCGGATCGCAGATCTGGTTCACGGCGAGCACGTTGAACCGGTTCAGCAGGTTGAATCCCTCGGCGATGAATTCAAAATTTTTCGTATCGCCGATGTAAAACTTCTTGTCGATTCGCAGGTCGATGTCGAAATATTTGGGCGTCACGAACGTGTTCCGCCCCAGATTCCCGTTGCATCCATAGGGCGCGATCGAGGCGGGAATCCCGGCCGCGCACACGGTCGGGAGCGAAAACGCCACGCCCGGGATATAGGGCGAAGTTGCTGATCCCGCCGTTCCCGTGGAAACCACCGACGGTCGGTCCGTGTAGGAATTGAAATTCAGGTTGTAATCGGTTCCCGTTAGCACCGAGTAGGGCCGCCCCGAGGCGAAATCGATAATCGGAGCGGCAAATGAATTTTCCAGCAGCCTTTTCAGGAAGCCCTTTTGCTTGCCGCTGTAGGGGCTCTCGATGATCGCGCTCGTTATCCAGCGGTGCCGCTGGTCGAAGGACGAATTTCCCCACGCCAGGTTTGGATTGTCGTTGTTCTGCGGCTCTTCGAGCATGGAAAGATCGGTGGTATTGTCGCGGGCGTGCGACCAGGTCCAGCTGGAAAACATCTCGATTTGATTCGAGAAGCTCTTCGAAACCGTCACCGTAAGCCCGTTGTACAGGGAAGCTCCCGTCGATTCCAGCTGACTCACGTCGCTCCACGCCACGGGCGTCCCGTATCCGGTTGGGAATCCCGCCTCGCTTGCCAGCGACACCAGTTGGGAATATCCCGCCAGGTTCGCTCCGCCGTAGGATGGATTCGGTCCCGACGGCCGGAAATCGTTGAACACCGCCGCCGTTCCAATGTATCCAAACGCCGTGCCCGCCTTGCAGTTGGGCGAATTGAACCCCATCGCCAAATCGCCCGACGCGTTCGCGCTCACCTGGTAGCTCGTCGTCCCCGAAGTGGAAGTGCAGCCACCACCGGTAGTCAGCGGCACCTGCACCGTGAGCGGGCTCGACGCCGGCAGCCCGGCCGCCAGAGCGTTCGCGAAATTCTGCGTCAGCAGAACGGCATTGGCCTGGTTGATATTCCTCGGCCGGTACAAATGCAGCCCGCGCACGAACGAGTACGAGACTTTGACCTTGAGGTTGGATGGGAATTCGTGCTCGAGCGCCAGGGTCCCCTGTTCGCTGTACATACTGACGAAATTATTCGCCACCGGCAGCGTGAAGGGCAAAATCGGCATCGGGAGCCCTTCGGCGAGGTAATTCTGGTTGCTGAAGACCGAACCGGAAAGCGTCGCGTTAAACCGTTGCTGCCCGCACTCGTAGCCCAGATTCGCCGGCAAGTTCGTTCCGCAAACGACGGCGCCCGTCGAGGGAATCGTGGGAATGCCTCCCAAAACGCCCTGGAAAAGCGACGATGCGTTCATCGCCTGAGTCTGGAGCTCGGTCGACGGAGAAACGGCCACGCCAGTGGCGCTGCCCATGGGAACCTGGAGTTGCGTCGAAAGGACCCCGTCCGTCGCGGCCGAATCGTAGACCGCGGTGAGCGGCGTCACGCCGTAGTAGAGCCCAAATCCCGCCCGCACCACGGTTTTTCCGCTGCCGGTCGGGTCCCATGCCAGCCCCAGCCGCGGGGCGATGTCCTTGTAATCTGTCGGAATTCCTTCCCCCACTTTCAACGCCGACTCGGCAGCTTGATTGATATTCATTTGACTCGAGGAGATCGCCGGCGCAATGACAGGGGTGAACGCCACGTCGTAGCGCACGCCGTAGTTCACCGTTAGCCGCGAAGTCACCCGCCAGCTATCCTGCCAGAATCCGCCCAGCATCCGGTCGTCGAAAGCCTGGGAAGACTGGCCGATGCCCTGCAGGAATGACTGCGGTATTCCCAGCCCGTAAGCCTGCACGCCCGTAAAAGACGGCAGCGTTTTTCCCAACTGCTGGCTCAGTTGCGAGAGTGGCGCGTACGGCACGCTGGCGGCGTCGAGAGACCCGAAATTGTAGGCCCCGCCGTAATTCAGATTGAACAGCTGATTTTTCGCGCCGCTGAGCTGCAAATAATTCACGTCCACGCCGAATTTGATCGTGTGATTGCCATGCACCCAGGTCACGTTGTCGGCGAGTTCGTACAGCTTCTCCATGCTGTCTAACGTCGATAACGGTTCGCTTCCGAAAAACGCATAGCCGGGGATGTTGACCCCCACGTTGCTCCCGCCCGTCAGCGGCGAATACCCGTAGTGAAAGCTGCGCCGCGCGTATTGGAACATGGTCTCGTTCAGCAGCGTGCTCGACAGCGCGATGAGGTGGTGCCCCTCTCCGCCTATGTCCTGGAAATGCTGCACCGACCCGCGCGTTCCGGCGTTCAGCCCGACGTTCTGGCCCGGCACGTTCAGCTGGATTCCGCTCTGGTAGGACGGCGAGATGGAGAACCGCAGGAACGAGCGCTGGTTCTGGTTCCATATCCGATCCAGCCGGGCCGAACCGATTTCCGTTTTTTGCGTCGTCGGATAATTGCCGACCAGCGACGACAGGCCCACGTAGTCTTGCGGCAGGGGCACAACGTTGCCCGACGTGCAGCCACTGCCCGAGCAGTCGACTGGAAGGGGAAAGCTGGTGGGCCCGGCCGCCGTATTGCCGTTCAGCGCCGTCGTCGAAGAGGCTCCGTAGAGGCTTTCCGCCTCCGCCAGGGACGACCCCGCCTGGCTCCCGCAGCCGCCGGCCGTCGTGATCGCGTTCTGGACGGCCGAACTATTGAAGAACGCGGCCTGATCCGCCGTCATCAGCACCGGATTCGATAGGCAGGGGACTGTCGCCGGAGTGAGCTGGAAATTGCCCTGGCCAATACTGGAAAAACCGGTCGCCTCGGTGCGCAACGCCTCGGCCGAAAGGAAGTAGAACATTTTGCCCTGCTGGAGATGGCCGCCTAGCGTCCCGCCTCCCTGCACTCGCGTATACGGCTGTTTCAGGTCCGAAAACGGATCGCGCGCCTGAATGCGCGAGTTCCGGAAATAGCCGAACAGATCGCCGTGCATCTCATTCGAGCCCGACTTGGTGTCGATGTTGATCGCCCCGCCGATGGCCCGCCCATACTCGGGCATGTAATTATTTTCTTCCACCTGGAAGTCCCGCACCGCCTCCTGCGACACCGTCGATCGAATCCCGCCGGTCGCTTCGTCAATGGCGTCCGCCCCGTCCACCATTACTTCGTTCCCGCGCGCCCGCTGCCCGTTGAAATCGAGCCCGCTGGTTGGGATCGCGCCGGCCAGCGGTGTGTTGTCGCTCTTGACCTGCGATGACAGCAAGGCGAAAAGGATGTAATCGCGGCGGTTGATGGGCAAATCGTTGATCTGGCTGGCGGTGATCGTCACCTCGTTCGAGCTGCGCGTCGTTTCGATCGAGGCCGGCTCGCCCGTCACCGTCTGCTCCTGCGTTCTCACCTGCAAGGTCACGTTGTAAACTTCCCGCCTTCCGGTGGCCAGCGTCAGGGAACGGTTCAGCAGCGTCGCGAAGGCCTTGGCCAGCACGGTGAACTGATAAACGCCCGGCGGCAACGCCAAGAAGAAATATCCGCCGCGGCTGTCGGTCGTCGTTTCCTTCGCCATCCCCGTCGACTGGCTCACGATCCGAACGCGCGCGCCCGCTACCCCCAGTCCCTTGGGGTTCAGCACGCGCCCGGTCAGGTTGGCCGTATTCGTCTGCGCCATCGCGGGCCGCGAAGCGGCCGCGATCAGACCCGCCGTCAGGATTGCCACACACGCTACGATGCGCATACGGTGCATGTATCCGTCTCCCTGTTTGTTCTCCGCCCGAATTTTCCGGCGGCTGCCTTCGACCCCGCCTCGCGCGCCGCCGTATCTTACTCCCCGCTCCCTCCGGCGAGCGTGGCCGCCCGGCCCGAGCCCTCGCATTTCATTGGAGAAGGGAAACGGCCCTCGGAGAGACGCCAGCCCTACCGGCTGCGGTTTGCTCCGCCCAGTTGCACGAGTTCCGGCGCTGGGTTGGCGAAGGACTCCCGATTCTGCGGGGAGCGCCAGTTGTCGATCGTCGCGACCTGCTGCACGCACGACACGGTGCAACGCGGGGCGCAGCCTTTCCGGGTGAAAAATTCCCGCCGCCTCATTTCCGCCGTGTACTGCCCGATTGGAATGCCCGGATAGCCTCGCTGCTGGGAGCAATAATGCACCAGCCCATCCTCGCAGATGTAAAGGTAGCGGCTGCCGGCCCGGCAGCGCCACCGGTGATCGCGGCCTTCGGCGATATCGCGCTGGAACCCGTTGATGCGCGCGAACGATCGTTTCCCGAGCCTCATGATCTCGGCAAAAATCTCCCGCTCCCGCGCGCCGAGCGGCTGCAGTTGCCCGCCGCCGTCGTGCAGGATGCCCACCGTGCTCGTGAATCCCAGCTCGACCGCCCGGCGGGCCACCGTCAGCGCGTCTTCCGGATTCTTCACGCCGCTGCCCAGCACCGAGTTGATATTCACGTGGAACTGGGCCTGCTCGGCCAGCAGCCGCAACTTCTGGTCGAGCACCTTCAGGCTCTTTTTCGAGACATCGTCGGGCCGCACGTTGTCGATCGAGATTTGCAGGTATTCGAGCCCGGCCCGGTTCAGATGCTCGATCCGTTCCCCGGTCAGCAGATAGCCGTTCGTGATCATTCCGGCGATCATGCGGTGGCGCCGGATGTGCCGGATCACGTCGTCCAGTTCGGGATGCAGCAGCGGCTCGCCGCCGGAAATCGTGACGATGCCCGTCCCGAATGACGCCAGGAAATCCAGCCGCCGCTTCAGATCGTCCAGCGGCACCGGTGCCGAATGCTTGTCGAACTCGTTGCAGTAGGTGCAGGCCAGATTGCACCGCCGGATGGGAATGATATGCGCCAGAACGACGTGCTCGGTCGACAGGGCCGCCTTGGCGATCTTTTCCCATGTCCGCAGCGTGCGCCAAAGCGCCAGCCGCTTCTCTCGCCACGTTTTGCGCCGTAACGTCATTTTTGCCAGCCGGTTCGGGGCGGCACGCTTGCCCGCGCGCAGCCCACCGGCCACTATGCTAGCAGACTCCGGCGTTTCCCTGCCCATCCATTTCCGGCCGTTCCAGACACGGCGCCCGGCCGCCCGAGCCTCGCATGGCGCTTGCGAACCAGCCGGGCCAGGGGGCAAGAAAGCCATGAGGAAACCGGGATCGCAGACCCTGAAGTTCGGCCTGCCGGCGACGGAGCAAAAAGCGGCCCCCCCTATTTCGGACCCGTCACCAAGCGCCCGGGCCGGGCAACGAGCGCGTGTGGTGGAAGGTATATTCGCCGATCAGGCGCTCCCCGCCCGCATCATCGAACGCGACCAGGCGGGCGATAAATTGGGTTGTCGGTGCGGCCTTGGCGAAGGTAATCGACTCCTGATAGAAAATTTCGCTGGCCCCGGCGCGAAGCGGGATGTCCGCCAGGCGTTGCCGTTCGGCGCCACGCTCATCATAAATACGGAGATCGACTCGCTTGGCTCCGGTCAAGTTCGCGGTCAAACGCGCAATGAGAAAGTCGTCTTCGGCCTTCACGGTGCACTCGACGCTTCCGCCGGGCGGAGGAGCGTATTCACGGATACGCAAGCCTTCCTGGGCGGCGCGCTTCAGGAACGTTTCGCTCACCACCATCCGCAGCGATCCCTCACGCGCCAAGCCGCGGACACCTTCGGCCAGCGCGATCACCTCGCGCAGCCGGGCCCCGCATCGGTCACAGCCGAGCAGATGCTCCTCGACGGCCTCTTCCTCCGGGGCCGGCAGCGCGGCGGCCCAATAGTCGGCCAGGGCGGCCGCATCGATCGGGTTCGGGCAATTCACCGCGCCGGCTTCGTTTTCCATGCTCATGCCGGAACACCCATGCACTCGCGCAATTGATGGATCGCCCGGTGGCGAATCACCCGCACATTCGCCTCCGAAAGACCTAGGAAACCGGCGACATCCGCACCGGTCTGCTCGTCGTAGAAAGTCATGACGACAACCGTCCGTTCGCGCTCCTTGAGATTCTGCACGCAACGGGCCAGGTGCTCATGGTCGAGGTGAGGCATGGGCGGCTGGACCGGCGCCGGAAGATCCGCCCCAAACAGCGCGAGCAGGCGTTCCCTTCTCTGCGCGCCGCGGCGCGATTCCATCACCACCATGCGGCACGTGCCCAGCACGAAAGACGCCAGCTTCTCCGGTTCCCGCAGGCGGCCCGCCCGCAGCGCCTCGATGGTCGTCAGGAGAACTTGCTGGGTCAAATCTTCGGCGGCGTGCTCGTTCCTCAAGTGCCGCAGGCCATAGAGCCGGACGCGCGGAGCCATGCGACGGAACAGTTCGGCTTCGGCGCCGGGGTCGCCTCCGGAGCCAATTTGCCGCACTAACTCGGTATCGCACAGTTCAATCTGCATCAGCACACTTTTTATGTGTAACGGCGCGATTGTTCGTTACACATTCGGGTGTCGAACGTGGACAATTGTACACAAGGCCATCGGCCCACAAGCAAAGCGAAGCTAAATTCATTGAGGCAAAGGAGCGTTCCATGGATCCGAAGGAAGCCAAGACGGTAGCGAATTTTCTCATCACCGATTTCGAAAACGAAATGCAGACGACCCTGCGCGTCATCCAGGCGGTTCCGAACAACCATCTCGATTACCGGCCTGATGCGAAATCCAAGACCGGCGTGGGACTGGTCCGGCACATCACTCTCGAAGACGAGTGGCTGCTGGGCTGCATCGCCAATGGTGAATTCACGCCGGCGCCCGACGATTCCGACGCCTGCGGCATCATGAGCCCGGCCGATGCCGTGGCCCGTTACAAGGAAAAAATCCCCGCCGCCCTGGCTCGTGTGCGAGCCCTGCCCGGCGAGAAACTGGCGAATTCCATCGATATGTTCGGAATGATGCAGGCGCCCGCAATCATCTTCCTGGCGATGGCGCTCAAGCATTCGGTCCACCACCGCGGCCAGCTCAGCACCTATGTGCGCCCGATGGGCGGTAAGGTCCCGGGGATTTACGGGCCTTCTGCCGACACGCAGTAGCCTGGCTGCCGGGCCGCCTGAAACGCGGCCCGGCAGCACACCGCACAATGCGGCCCTCGATTTTGCCGCTTGCCTGTAACGATGAATCTGTTCGCGACACACCTTAATATCAGGCGCGAGCCATTACCTACAAGGCAGCGCACTGACGAACAGGGAGGATGTAGATGATCACAAACAAGGAATCGGGTACAAGCATCGACGAGGTCGTGGATGGAATCTATCGCATTTCCACGCCCCTGGACGTGATCCCCGGGGGATTTACCTTCAATTCCTACTTGATCGCCGACGACGAGCCCCTGCTGTTCCACGCGGGCTACCGGAAGCTGTCCCCGCTCACCATGGAAGCCATCGGAAAGGTCATGCCGGTCGGGAAGCTGCGCTGGATCGGCGGATCGCACTTCGAAGGCGACGAATTCGGCGCGCTGAACGAATTGCTGGCCGCCGCGCCCGGAGCGACGTCGTTCGGCTCCGAAATCGGTGCGCTGACCTCGCTCAATGACTTTGCCTCCCGGCCCGCCCGCGGCCTGGGGGATGGCGAGGAATTTTCCATCGGCAGCCGCCGGATGCAGTGGCTCTACACGCCGCACGTTCCGCACGGCTGGGATTGCGGCATTCTGTTCGATCAGTCCTCGAAGACGCTGCTCTGCGGGGATCTGTTCACGCAGCCGGGCGCGGGCTTGCCGCCCGTCACCGAATCGGAGGTGCTCACCTCGAGCGAGGGAATGCGCGAGATGATGGATTACTACGCGCACGCCCGTGACACGTCCCCGATTTTGGAGCGCCTGGCGCTTCTGGGTCCGTCCATGCTCGCCTGTCAACACGGCAGCGCTTATCGTGGTGACGCCGCCGCCCTGCTGCGGGAACTCGCCGCCACGATCGAGAAGAGAAACGGCAAGGAGTCCGCACAATCCTCTGCCGCAACCCGGTAAGGGAAGACGGCCGCGTTCGCAAGCGCCGGAGTGCGAACCTGCCGCCAACGCGGCGCATTCAACCGTCAACTCCACGAAGGTGTGGTGCACAGGACAAAAAGTGCGTTATTCAAATCGTTATAGTGGCCCTGCCTCGACCGAGGACGGGAATCGATTATTTCCTTAGGACACAGTGCCTTGCCGGCCACGCAATGGTTTACTTTTCATGTATCAGCCGGTTACAGGATTTGACTGAGTTGCTTGTAGCGTTGGCCGCCTCCGGCTAGAATCTCGCCGAGCGGGTGAATCGTCCTTTGCGTCTGTTCCGTCCCAAACGCTTTCGGCATTTCCCCGATGTCTCGGACGCGTCCGAGCGGCGCGAACAGGCAATTGCCACCGCTCGCGTGTTTCTCGCCGCCGGCGCCCTGCTCTACACCCGCCTGAGACCGATCCTTCCCATCCAAAACGCGGGGCCCATCGTGGGCCTGCTCTCGGGGTATCTGGTTTTGAGCCTGCTGCTGTGGCTGACGTTGCGAAGAAAACCGACGGCCGATTCCTCCGTGCGCATCGGCGCGCATGCCGCCGATCTGCTTTGCACCACCGCGCTCACCGTGCTCAGTCGCGGCCCGGAAAGTCCATTCTTCCTTTTCTTTGTTTTCGTGCTCCTGGCCGCCGCCTATCGCTGGGGATTCGGCGGAACGATGTCCACGGCGGGAGCCGGCGTCGCGCTCCTGGCGGCGGAAGCCTACGCACTCACTCCGGCGAGCATTCCAGCGCGCCTGTTCCATCATGTGGGAATCCCGATGGCGCACCCGTTCGACTTCAACCAGCTGGTGCTGCGTTGCGCTTACCTGTTGATGGTGGGACTGCTTCTGGCTTACCTGGCCGAAGGAGAAAAGGCGCTGCAATCGGAAGCTGCCGCAACGGCTCAAATCGTCGGCAAGGCGCAGGTGAAAGGCGGACTGAAGGCCAGTCTGGAAGGCATGTTTGACGAGCTTCTCTCCGCATTCGGCATCGCTCGCGCCCTGCTCACCGCCGAGCAGATGGAAACCGGCCGCATGTTCGTTTGGGAGGCGCGCAGGTCCGAGCCCGACGGCAAAATTGCGCTCGACGTGCGCGAAATCGAGCGGAAGGAACAGGGCCAATACCGCTTTCCGAAAGAAACGGGAGGGTTGTTTGTCTGGAAAACGCGCGCGGGCACCTACCGCACGGCATCCCTGACTCCGGAAACCTCGATCACGGCCGCGCCGTCCAACCGAATGCCTGCCGCGCTCTCCGGATGCCGCGCCGTTCTGGTTGCTCCGTTCCGGTTGGGAATCGAGTGGCTGGGTTGCGTGTGCCTGTTCGACGCCGGATCCCGGCTGGCTTGGAAGAAACAGTTGCGCTTATTGCGGCGCATCGTCGACGCCGCCGCGCCGGCGGCTTACAATGCGTACTTGCTGGGCCGGATGCGTTCCCAGATTGGAGCGCAGGAGCGGGCGCGCCTGGCCCGCGAACTGCACGACGGCGCCATCCAGTCGCTGCTTTCCGCCGAGCTGCAAATGCACGCCCTGGGGCGGCGCACCGACCCCGGCGAGCCCGGCCCGCTCGACCCGGTGGAAAATTTGATCCACGAGCAGGTTCTGAATCTTCGCGAACTCATGGAGCAGATCCGGCCGATCGATCCCGATCCGAGCCGCCTGCCGGAATTTCTGGCCGAGCAGGTGGATAAATTTCAGCGGGAAACGGGAATCGAGGCCACCTTCGCCACCGATGGATCTTCGCCGCGTCTGACCGGGCGCTGCTGCCGCGAACTGATTCGCATTGCGCAGGAGCTTTTGTTCAACGTTCGCCGCCATAGCGGCGCCAGAAGCGTCGCGGTGCGCCTCAGTTCCCCGGACGGGATCTGCCGGCTGGAAGTCGCCGACGACGGTTGCGGTTTCGATTTCGCCGGACGGCTCGATCAGGCGGCCCTGGAGGCGGCCAAGAAAGGGCCGCGGGTGGTACAGGAACGGTTGCGCGCCCTGGGCGGAAGCCTGGAGATCGAATCCGATCCCGGCAAGGGCGCCCGGCTCGAAATCACCGTTCCGCAGAGAGAGGAATGAACAAAACTTCGCGCGTCATCCGCATTCTGATTGCCGACGATCATCCGATTTTCCGCCGCGGGCTCCGCGTTCTGCTCGAGGCCGAGCCGGATTTCCAGATCGTCGGCGAGGCCGCCGACGGGGCCGAAGTGCTGGAAATGGTTCCCCGGCTCGGGCCCGACGTCCTGCTGCTGGATCTGGCGATGCCCCGGCTGGGGGGCATGGAAGCGCTGCGGGAACTGGCGGCAGCGCCGGCTCCCTCCGATCCGCCGCTGCGAATCGTTCTGCTCACCGTCGCCATCGAGAAGAAGGAGATCGTCGAGGCCCTGCAACTGGGAGCACGCGGCGTCGTTCTGAAAGACGCGGCCGCTCAGCTGCTGATCAAGGCCTTGCGCACGGTCATTCTCGGGCAGTATTGGGTGGGCCGCGAATCGGTCGGCGACATGGTTCAGTATCTGCGCCGCATCTCTTCTCCCGTTTCCATCGGACGCAAGGGCGCGCCCCAGCTCACCACCCGCGAGCGGCAAATCCTTTCCGCCATCGTTAGCGGTCTGACGAACCGGGAAATCGCGCAAAAACTCACGATCAGCGAGGATACGGTCAAACACCACTTGAGCCGCATTTTCGATAAAGTCGGCGTGTCGCATCGCCTCGAGCTGGCCCTGTTTGCCCTCAATCACGGCCTCGTCCCGAACCCATAGCCCGGCGGTTCGACCCGCTTTCTCTACCGCAGAATGCCTTGATAGACCGCCATGCCGACGGCCGCGTCCATGCCGAGCTGGCCCAGGGCCCGCACCTCGCCGGCGCTGCGGATGCCTCCCGCCGCGGTGATCGGCAGTTTGGTGAGGCGTCGCAGACTCTTGAACCAAGCCAGATCGGTTCCCCGCAGAGTGCCTTCGGCATCGACAAAGGTGCAGAGGAATCCCGAGCAATACGGCTCGAGCGCCCCGATGGCTTCTTCGGGCCGGAGCGCCAGTTTCTGGCGCCACCCGCGGACGACGATCCGGCCACGCTCGCTGTCAAGCGCGATCAGCACGCGCCGGCGTCCGGCGGCGCTGCGGAGCCGGGAGAGAAAGGCGCGGTTCAAGCGGCCCGCCCGGAACGCGGCCGTCCCCACAATGACTTTTTCCGCCCCGTAACCGACCAGTTGCCTGGCGCGGCGAACCGTGCGGATCCCGCCGCCGGCGCGAATCCGCGGGCCGCCCGAGCGCCGGGACCATTCGCATAAAGCGCTCACCAGGCGCGCGTTGCTGCCACGCCGCATGGCCGCATCGAGATCGATCACGTGCATGACCGGATAGGAGCGGAACTGCTCGGCCACGCCGAACACGTCGTCGATGGCGAGCATGCGACGGCGGCCGTGTTTGAGCTGCACCACGCGCCCGTCCTGCAAGTCGATGCAGGGAATCAGCATGCGCCGGGTTCCGCCTCGAGGCGCACCGGCACGCCGCGGCTGGCGAGGAATCGCTTGAGCGCGGCGATGGGCACGCGATTTTCGTGGAAGATCGACGCGGCCAGCGCCGCGTCCGCCAATCCCTGCTGGAAAACAGCGAGGAAATGCTCGGGCGTTTCCGCCCCGCCCGAGGCGATCACGGGCACGCCGACGGCCCGGCTCACCGCGGCGGTCAATTCGACATCGAAGCCGCTGAGCGTGCCATCGCGATCGATCGAGGTGAGCAGGATTTCCCCGGCTCCGCGGCTGGCCCCTTCGACGGCCCAGGAAACCGCGTCGAGCCCGGTCGATTCGTGCCCGCCGCGCACCCACACCCGCCAGCCCGATTCCCCCTGCCGGGCGTCGATGGCCAGCACGACGGCCTGCGAGCCGAATTCGGATGCCAGCTCGGTCAGAAGCTCCGGCCGTTTTACGGCGGCCGTGTTGATCGTGAGTTTGTCAGCGCCGGCGCGCACTACCGCGCGCGCCTCCTCGATCGTGCCGATGCCGCCACCCGCCGTGAGCGGGATGGAAAGAGACTCGGCAACCCGGCGGATTGTCTCGATGAACGTGGGCCGGCGGTCGCGCGAAGCGGCGATATCGAGCACGACGACTTCGTCGGGGCCTTCCGCGTTGTAGCGCGCCGCGAAAGCGGCGGGATCGCCCTGGCGGCGCAGCCCTTGGAACTGCACTCCCTTGACGACCCACTCGCCATCGGTGTCCAGACAGGGAATGATCCGCCGCGCCAGGCTCATCGGGCCAGCTCCAGGAAATTTCGCAGAATCGCCGCGCCGGCCAAGCCGGATTTTTCGGGATGGAATTGCACGCCGTACAGCGGTCCGCGCTCGATGACCGCGACGAAATCGACGCCGTGTTCGCACACGGCCACCACCTCTTCACCCGTTTCGAGCGCCGCGTAGCCGTGGGCGAAATAGAACCAGGCATCTTCGGGGATGCCGGCGAGCAGCGCGCTCGGCCCACGCCGCCGCAACTGGTTCCAGCCCATGTGCGGCAGTTTCACTCCCGTCGGAAGCGGTTTCACCACGCCCGGGAGCCAGCCCAAACCCAATTCGTCCGGCGACTCTTCGCTGCGCTCGTAGAACGCCTGCAGACCGAGGCAAATCCCGAGCAGCGGCACGCCGCGATCCACCTCCGCGCGCAGCATCCGGCCCAATCCGTCTTGCGCCAGGGCGCGCGCCAGGGCGTGAAAATGCCCGACGCCGGGCAGCACGATGGCATCGGCGCCGGCCAGGGCAGCACCGCCCGTGGCGCGTTTGGTTTCCGCGCCCAGACGGCGAAGCGCGCGCTCGACCGAAGGAAGATTGCCGGCTCCGTAATCGACCAGGGTGAGGATCATAGTAGCCCCTTGGTGCTCGGCAAAACCCCGCGCAGCCGCCGGTCGCGCGACACGGCGAAGCGCAGGGCGCGCGCAAACGCCTTGAATATCGCCTCCACCTGATGATGAGACGAGCGGCCGTTGATGAGGCGCAGGTGCACGGCCGCGCCGGCCGTCTGCGCGAACGCCTGAAAGAAATCGGCCAGCAGTTCGGTCTGGAAATCGCCGACGCGGCGCGCGGCAATTTTCCACTTGCCCACGAAATAGGGCCGGCCGCTGAAATCGAGAGCCGCCACGGCCAGCGTTTCGTCCATGGGCATCACGAAATAGCCCGCGCGCAGGATGCCCCGCTTGTTGCCGAGCGCCTGGCGAACGGCCTGGCCCAGCGCGAGGCCGGTGTCCTCGACGCTGTGATGCTGATCGACGTGCAAATCGCCGCGGACCGCGATATCCAGGTCCAGCGCCCCGTGGCGGGCCACCTGTTCGAGCATGTGATCGAAGAAGCCGATGCCGGTGGAAATCCGCGCCCGCCCCCGCCCGTCCAGATCGAGCCGGATGCGAATATCGGTTTCCGCCGTTTGGCGGTGAAGCCGGGCGCGTCTCACGGCAGCCACCTTTCGATTTCATCCACCGATTCGACCACGGCGCGGGCGCCGAGCCGGCGCATTTCGCGAATTCTCAAGTTCCGGCGCGGGGCGCCCGTCTGCAGGACGGCGACGAAGGCCACGCGGGCGCGCCGGGCGGCCAAGGCGTCGTCGGGGCTGTCGCCGACGTAGAGCACGGAAGCGCGCGGCCGGCCATCGACAAGCCGGAGCAGGCCCTCCGGATTCGGTTTGGGGCGGCGCACGTCGTCGAGAGTAATCAGGCGCGCGAAGCGGTCCTGCACGCGGAAGTGCTGGAGCGTAAACATGGCCTCGGCCCGGAGCCGGCCGGTAAAAATCGCCAGATCGGCCGCGCGCGCAAACCGCCGCAGACGCCGGCGGTCGGCCATCCATCGTTCGCGCCGGATATATCCCTGAAAATTTTTCCCGCAGTAGAGCCGTTGGAAATGCGCGATCACGTCGCGGGCATCGGGACGGCTGCCCAACTCGCGAATCCAGGCGCGGGTAAGTTTCCAGTCGTCGTTGAAGCCCGGCCGCGCCTTGAACCGTCCGATCCCGGCAGCCGAGACGCGGCGGCCGGTGAAATGACGCACGGTTTCCAGGATGGCGCGATGGTAGGAGGGCCGGACGTCGACCAGCACGCCGTCCATGTCGAAGATCACGAGCGGCCGGGCTTCCACAATTCCTCCAGAGCGCCGATCAGCGTGCGCGTGTGCGCGCGCGGGCCAGCGGTGATCCGCACCCAGCCGACACGCCCGAAATCGCCGCTCCGGTCGCGCAGCAAAATGCCGCGGCGGCGCAGCCGGGCAAGAAGCTCGGGCGCGCGCGGCCCGAAATCCACCAGCAGGAAATTGGCCGCGCTCGGGTAGAAGGGCACGCCCAGCCGGCGAAGGACCCGCTCGAGTTCCCGGCGGGCGGCCACCACTTCGCGCGCGTAGCGGCGTATCGGACCGCCATTGCGAATCACAGCCAGGACCGCGGCGAGCGCCGCCGAGTTGACCGGATAAGGGGAGTGAACGCGGCGCAGCGCCGTGACGACGTCGGCGTTCGAGAGCAGGCATCCGATCCGCAGCCCCGCCATTCCCGCCGCCTTGGAAAAGGTCCGGACAACGATGAGATTCGGCTGGCGCGAAACCCAGCTCCGGACGCTGACGCCGGAAAAATCGGCATAGGCTTCATCGACGACGACCATCGTCCGCCGCGCCGCAGCGAGGATTTTGCGAAGCTGGCCGGGGCCCAGCAAGCCCCCGGTCGGATTGTTCGGGTTGGCCAGGAACAGGATTCTCGGCCGGCTCCGGCGCAAGGCGCGCAAAACATCTTCGAGCGGAAAACGCATGCGGTCGTCGTAGCGGAGCGCGATCACGCGCGCGCCGAGCAGCTCGGCGTAGAAACGGTACATCGCGTAGGTCGGCTCGACGATCAGCGCAGACTCGCCGGCCTCGGCGAATCCGTCGGCGATCAGGCGAAGCGCGTCGTCGACGCCGTTGGTGACGATCAGATTTTCGATGCGCACGCCAAAGAACCGCGCCAGGCGCTCTTCGGCCGCCCGGTATTCGGGATAGGAGGCAATTCGCTCCGGCTCCAGGCTGGCCAGCGCCTGCATCACCACGGGCGCAGGGCCGACGGTATTTTCATTGAAGTCGAGCCGCAGCATGCCCACGCGGCCTTCGAGCGGGGGGTGGTATGGCGCCATGCGCTGGGCCGCTCGCCGCAACGGAACCACCAGACTCACCGGCGCACCTCGATGGCTCGCGCATGGGCCTCGAGACCCTCCGAGCGAGCGAGCGTGACAATCGATTGCGCCAGGCCGCCCAGTCCCGCCCGGCTCAGCCGCTGAACGCTGATCGGCCGCAGGAAATCGGTCACCGACAACCCCCCACGCACCCGCGCCCAGCCGGCGGTCGGCAAAACGTGGTTGCTGCCGGTCGCGTAGTCGCCGGCGGGCTGAGCGCTCCATGGGCCGACGAAGATGCTGCCGGCCGCGCGCATCTGGCCAAGGAGCGCGTCGCCATCGGGCAGGCTGAGATGTTCGGGAGCGAACCTATTGGCGAACTTGATCGCTTCGGCCCGGTTTCGGGCCACGTAGATCGGCCCGCTGCGATCGAGCGACCGGCGCGCGGGCGTGCCCGGCGGAAGGGCGACTAGTTGCGATTTCAATTCCGCAAGGACTCGTTCCGCCAGCCGGGCCGACGGGGTGACCAGTATCGAGACGGCGTCGGGATCGTGTTCGGCCTGGGCCAGCAGATCGGCGGCGATAAAGGCGGGGTTGGCGCGTTCGGCGAGCACGAGCAGCTCGGTCGGACCGGCCGGCAGATCGATTCCGCAGTCGGCGCTGACCAGCCGTTTGGCGGCGGTGACGAATCGGTTGCCGGGACCGCAAATCTTGTCCACGCGCGCGACCGCCCGCGTCCCGTAGGCCAGGGCAGCGACGGCTTGGGCTCCGCCCAACCGGAGCACGCGGCGTATCCCCAGCAGATGCGCGGCGGCGAGAAGCTCGGAATTCGGCCGCGGGCAGGCCACCAGGATTTCCCGGACGCCGGCCACCTGGGCAGGCACGACGGTCATCAGGAGCGTCGAGATTAACGGAAAGCGCCCGCCGGGCACGTAACAGCCCACGCGATCGAGCGGACGGTAAACATGATCGATGCGAACGCCGCGGCCGATACCGATCGACCATCGCCGCGGCATTTCCCGCTCGGCCACACGGCGGATATTGCCTGCCGCCTGGCGAATGGCGGCAACGACGGCGGCCGAAGCGCGGCGGCGGCACGCCGCGAGCTCGGCCGCGGGAATCCACAGCCGGCCCCGGGACGCGCTCACCCCGTCCAGCCGGGCAGCCCAATCGGCCAGCGCGCGATCGCCGCGGCGCTGGACGTCGGCGATGATCCGCGCGGCGACGCGCTCGGCCTGGCGGTCGCGGTTGCGGCGCGCCGCTTCGAGACGATTGACGACGGTTTCGGTGAGTTTGGCGACGCGCATCAGAGCACGATCTTGTTGAGCGGGTATTCGACCAGTCCCTGCGCGCCCCGCTCCTTCAAGCGCGGGACGATCTGGCGAACCACTTCCTCGTCGAGGATGGTGTTCACGGCGACCCAATCGGAATCGCTCAGCGTGGAGATGGTCGGCTGGCGGAGAGCCGGCAGAACTTCGAGGACGCCGGGCAGATCTCCGCGGCGCACGTTGAGCATCAAGCCCACCTTGCCCATGGCCTGGATGGCGCCACCCAGCAGCATCACGAGGTGCGAGATTTTCGCCTGCTTCCACGGATCAGTCCAGGCTTCATGGCTGGCGATAAAAACGGTGGTCGATTCGGTCACCGTGTCCACGATTCGCAAGCGGTGGGCGCGCAGGGACGTGCCGGTTTCGGTCACCTCGACGATCGCGTCGGCCAGCTGAGGAACCTTCACTTCGGTCGCGCCCCAGGAGAACTCGACGCGCGCGCGAACGCCGTGCCGCGCCAGATATTGCTCGGTGATGTGGACGACCTCGGTGGCGATCGTTTTCCCTTCCAGATCGCGGGGAGAATGGATATCGGAGTCTTCCGGAACGGCCAGCACCCAGCGGACGCGGCCGAGTCCCTGCTTGGCGTAGGCGAGCTCGACCACCTCGCGGACGTCCGAGCCGGTCTCGAGAACCCAGTCGCGGCCGGTGAGTCCGGCGTCGAGGGCGCCGCTCGAAACGTAGCGCGCCATCTCCTGCGCGCGGACGACCAGGCAACTGAGCTCGCTGTCGTCGACTCCGGCGTAATAGCTGCGCGAATTCAGCGTGATGTGCCAGCCGGCGCGCTCGAACAGACGCAGCGTCGCATCCTGCAGGCTTCCCTTGGGAATTCCGAGGCGCAGCGTGCTCATGACGGACTGCTCCCGTAGACTTCGGCCGGATCGAACGCCCGTTCGGCGGCCAGGGTGAACCGGCCGTCGGATTCCAGCCGGCGATAGAAGCAGGAGCGGTACCCTTCATGGCAAGCCCCGGGCCCGCGCATTTCGGCGCGGACGAGGATGGTGTCCGCATCGCAATCGATTCGCAGTTCTCTCACGACCAGGGTGTGGCCGCTGGTTTCGCCTTTCTTCCACAGCTTTTGACGGGAGCGGCTGTAGAAGGTCACCTCGCCGCTCCGGCGCGTTTCTTCGAGGGCATCCGGATTCATAAAGCCGAGCATGAGCACCTCGCCGGTGGTCCACTCCTGGACCACGGCGGGAATCAACCCGTTCATTTTGTCGAATTTCAGATTCATCACAGCTCCCAAATAAAAAAGCCCGCCAGCACTGGGGGTGCTGGCGGGCCTTCGAGTTCGCGATACCTGGCTACTTATCGAACTCCCGCGAGCACGGCACGACCCCGTGGTGGTGAGAATGATGATGCTGTACTCGCGGTAGCATGACTGAAAAAAAGATAGCCCAAATCGATTCCG
This sequence comes from Patescibacteria group bacterium, assembly GCA_035533975.1. GTDB lineage: Bacteria > Acidobacteriota > Terriglobia > Acidiferrales > UBA7541 > JAKASX01. Next base: position 85,977 of record DATLSU010000011.1, on the reverse strand, counting down.
GCGTCAAGCCGGCCTCTGGCGCAGCGCTGTGCTGAATTTGCACTGGAATGGCCGGCGCCAAACCGCGTTTGCCCGCCAGCCGATACGGATTCGAGACCATCGGTTTCGCCTCGCAGGCTCGCGCCGGGCCGGCGCTGGCAAGTCTTCCGGGGATTGCAACTTCAGCCGGGATTCGCCACACCGCCCCTTGCCCTTCCATTAGAATAGGCGGGACCGATGCGCACGTTTCGCCTCATCCCGATCCTGGCGCTGCTGGCCGCGGCCATGGGCTCCGCCGCCCCCAAGCAAGACCGGGTGGCCAAGCCAAAAACTTCATCCGCAAAGATCAAGCGGGCGCGCCGGGAATTCAAGGCCGGCCAGGCCGCCGAGCGGAAAGTGGACTGGAGCGGCGCGTTCGATCTCTACGGCCGCGCCTCCCGCGATTGGCCCGCAAACACCGAATACCGGGTGCGTGAAGCGCTCGCCCGCTTTCACCTGGTTCAGGCCCGCGAATACCAGGCCGAACGCGACGCCGCCGCCGGCCGGCTCGCCCTGGCCCGCCAGAACCTCGAACTGGCCCGGAGCATAGATCCTTCCTATCCGGTGGTCCGCCAGAGGCTCGATCAGATCAACCAGATGCTCGCCCATCGGCCTGGAATCGCGAGGCAACCCTGGCCGCAGCTACCTCAGGTACGGCCCCGGCCCGGCAAGCGCAATTTCGATTATCGCGGCGATGCCGAGGGCGCCTACCAGGAAATCGCGCGCCAATTCGGTCTCTCGGCCACGTTCGATTCCGAGCTTCCCCATCAGATGGTTCGATTCCGGGTGAACGGGGTCGATTTCTCGACGGCCATGCGCCTGCTGGGAGAAATTACGGGAACGTTCTGGCGCCCGCTCAGCGCCAAAATGTTTTTTGTCGCGGCGAACACGCCGGCGAAGGTGCGCGAGTACGCTCCCTCGATCGTGCGGACGGTCATGCTGGGGGCTTCGCAGACTCCGAGCGGCATGGAGCAGACCGTACGCGTCGTGCGCGACATCGCCAAAATCACCGACACGCAACTCGATATTGCGGCGCACACGCTCACCCTGCGCGGAACGCCCGAAACGGTGGCCCTCGCCACCGCCTTGGTTCATGAAATCGAGCAGCCGCGCGGCGAAATTCTTCTGGAACTCGACTTACTCGAAGTGAACCGCAATCTGGCTCAACAGCTCGGCATCACGCCGCCCGGCTCTGCGACCATCTACACGATCAGCCCGGCGCAGATCCAGCAGGCGCAGCAGTCCCTGCAAGGGTTGATCGACGTGATTACGCAGGTCTTCGGCCAGCCGTCGGCGATCGCCGGCCTTCCGGAAAGTCAAATCGCGGCGCTTCTCTCCGCCGGGCAGCTGAACGCTTCGTCGCTGATCCCGCCGCTGGTCGCCTTCGGCGGCGGCCGCACCCGGTTTCTATCGACGCTGCCGGGGGCGGTGGCGCAACTGGCCGAATCGCTCGATCTGGTTCACAGCGGCCAGCAGATCATGCTCCGCGCCGAGGACGGGGAGCCGGCCACCTTTTTCGTCGGCGACCGTTATCCGGTCGCCCTGAATCAGTTTTCCTCCAGCCTGGGATCGTCGCCGCTGGTTCCGCAGGTCAGCACGGCCACCTTTCCGACCAGCAATTTTCCAACCGGCGTGAAACCGGCCGCGGTTGTGGCCGCCGATTTCAACGGCGACGGCTTCTCCGATCTGGCCGTCGCCAACCAAACTGACAATACGGTTTCCATCCTGCTGAACAACGGCTCGGGCTCCTTTTCCGCGGGCGAAGTCATTCAGGTGCCTCCATCACCAGTTGCCATGGTCGCCGGCGATTTCAACGGCGACGGCAAGCAGGATCTGGCCGTCGTCAGCCAGTCGGCGAAAGTCATTACGATCCTTTTAGGCAACGGCGATGGAACATTCGGCTTGGAGGGCCAATTCCCCGCCGACTCGGGCGCGGACGCCATCGTGGCCGGCGATTTCAACGGCGACGGAGCGGCCGATCTCGCCGTCGCCAATCGCGACGCCAACACCGTCTCCATCCTGCTCGGCCGGGGCGACGGTACTTTTCAGCCGCAATTCGAAATTCCGGTGGGAACCAGCCCCGTCGCTCTGGCCATGTCCGATTTCAACGGCGACGGGAAAGAGGATCTCGCCGTCGTCGATCAGGGAGACAAAAGCGTGCTCATCCTCACCGGCGCCGGCGACGGCACGTTCCTGCGCGGAGACTCTTTTGCGACCGGGAACACGCCGGTCGCCATTGCCGCCGCCGATTTCAATAACGATGGAAAGATCGATCTGGCCGTCGCGAATCAGGCCGACAACACCGTCTCGATCCTGCTCGGCAACGGCAATGCCACCTTCCAGCCGGGAATCAATTTCCAGACCGGCAACGCGCCGTCGGCGATTCTGGCCGCCGATTTCAATTTGGATGGATTCCCCGATTTGGCGATTGCCAACGAGAACGACAACACGGTTTCCGTTCTCATCAACAACGCCAGCGGTGGTTTCACCACCGGCCTCACCCTGGCGACCGGCTCGACTCCCGACGCGCTCGCCAGCGCCGATTTCGATAAAAACGGCTTTCCCGATCTGGCCGTCGCGAATCAAGCCGACAATACGGTCTCGGTAATTTACAACGACATCAACCTGGTTCCCTCCTCTTCTACGACCGGCGGCCAGATTCCCTACCCCGGCGTCCAGTACATCGATATCGGGGTGAAAGTGAGCGTCACGCCGCGGCTGCATCCCGATGGCGAAGTCACTTTGAAAATGAACGTTGAAATTCACGGGCTTACCCCGCAAGACGTCAACGGCATCCCCATCATCACCAATCGCACCATACAGCAGGTGGTTCGCGTGAAGGAGGGCCAGCCGACCCTGCTCGTCAGCCTGCTCCAACCGCAGGAATCGCTCACGCTCACCGGCTGGCCGGGCCTGGCCCCGCTCGCCGCCCGCAACCGCTCGAACCAGGCAGAAGAACTGATGATCGTCGTGCGGCCGCGTCTGGTTCGCATGCCGGAGCACAAACCCGAAACCTTCTACGCCGGCGTCGGCGACGGCCTGCCCTAGCGCGCGGGCACGCGCGTTTGCCGCCCAAAATCTCCTCGGTGACAAACAATTTGGTGGTGGAGCGGGCTTGCCTTCCTATGGCGTCTTTGGCGCTTGGCCGGCAGGCGATGGAGAAGGAAGACGGGAGCAGCAGACTATTCGGCTATTCGAGAGTAATTCGGTTTTTGTTCTGCGCGAGCCACTGGTCGAAAGTCTGCAAGTCGGGATTCAAACTGCGCGAGAAGCCAACGTCCCGGGCGCCGCAGAAGTACTCGTTGAAATCCCGCTTGAACTGAAACATGTTGCCCAGGTCGTCGGCGCCGGGGAAGCCAAGGGAACGATACTGCTCGGGCGTGACGGCGTTGTAGCGCACTTCCCGGCCAAGGGCGCGGCTGAGCGAAGCGGCCATCTGCGTTCCGGTCAAATGCTCGCCGGCGATTCCGACGCGCATGCCGATGAACTCGGCGCCCCGGCGAAAAATCCCATAGGCGCATTTGCCGATGTCTTCGGCGGCGATGCCGGGCAGTTTCTTATCGCCCATGGGATACGTGATGGCGAGCTTGCCATCGGGGCCTTTTCTGGGCGGGCTCATGTGGATGATGTTATCCCAGAAATAGGAAGTGAGCAGAAAGGTGGTCGGTGCGCCGGTATCGGTAAATGCCCGATCGGCTTCGCCCTTTCCGTCGAAATGCGGGACCTTGTATTTGCCCCCAAGCGTGGGCATGCGGTTGTCTTCGAGCGGCACCCATTTGCGGGTGTCTTCAAGCGTGGACCAGATGACGTGGCGCAGGCCGGCTTGCCCCGCGGCGCGGGCCATGGCGGTGGCCTCGGCGATTTCTTTTTCGGGCGAGAAATGCGCCCAGAAGAACGTAACGCAAAATGCCCCGTAGGCGCCGGCGAAGGCGCGATGGAGACTTTTGGGATCGTCGATGTCGGCGGCAACGACTTCGGCCCCGGCCTTGGCCAGTTCCTTCGCCTTTTCCGAATTGACGTCGCGGGTGAGCGCGCGAACGGCGTAGCCGCCGTCCGGATCGCTCAGGATCGCGCGCGCCATTCCGCCGCCCTGGGCCCCGGTCGTTCCGACCACCGCGATGATTTTTTTCTCGGCCATGTTTCCCCCTTAGAACCACGCGCGATGAAAGTATGCGTCGAGGATCAGGCGTATCTGGAGCGGGCAGCAGAAAAAGCTTCCGCGCCTTATTTGCCGACTTTGGACAGCAGCTGGACGAAGCGCTCGCGGCGCTCCTCCTGCGTCTGGCCGGCGTAGGCCTCGGCGACCTGGTTCGCGTTCATCGAGCAGAATTTCGGCCCGCACATCGAGCAGAACTTCGCTTCCTTGTAGTAGGGATCGGCGAGGGTTTCGTCGTGCATCGCGCGGGCCGTCGCGGGATCGAGCGAGAGATCGAACTGCTTTTCCCAATCGAAGAGGAAGCGGGCGTAGCTCAAGGCGTCGTCGCGGTCGCGGGCGCCGGGGCGATGGCGGGCGACGTCGGCGGCGTGGGCGGCGATCTTGTAAGCGATGATGCCCTGGCGAACGTCGTCGGCGTTGGGCAGGCCGAGATGCTCCTTCGGCGTGACGTAGCAGAGCATGGCCGCGCCGTACCAGCCGATCATCGCGGCGCCGATGGCGCTGGTGATGTGATCGTAGCCGGGCGCGATGTCGGTGACGAGCGGGCCGAGCGTGTAGAAGGGCGCTTCGTGGCACATCTCCATCTCTTTTTTCACTTGCAGCTCGATCTGATCCATGGGGATGTGGCCGGGGCCCTCGATCATCACCTGCACGTCGTATTCCCAGGCCTTTTTCGCCAGTTCGCCGAGCACGCGCAGTTCGGCGAACTGCGCCTGGTCGGAAGCGTCGGCCAGCGAGCCGGGGCGCAAGCCGTCGCCGAGCGAAAAACTGACGTCGAACTTGCGGAAGATCTTGCAGATGTCGGTGAACCGCTCGTAAAGGAAATTCTCCTTGTGGTGATAGCTCATCCACTGGGCAAGCAAGGCGCCGCCGCGGCTGACGATTCCGGTGATGCGATCGCGGACCAGGGGCAGGAACTCGCGCAAGACCCCGGCATGGATGGTCATGTAGTCCACGCCCTGGGCGGCCTGCTCCTCGATCACCTCGAGCATCAGGTCGGCGGTCACATCCTCCATCCGGCGCGCGCGCGTGACGGCTTCGTAGATCGGCACCGTCCCGATCGGGATGGGCGAGTGGTCGATGATGGCCTGGCGGATGGCGGGAATATCGCCGCCGGTCGAAAGGTCCATGGCGGTGTCGGCGCCGTAATGAACCGAGACGTGAAGCTTTTCAAGCTCCTGGTCGATATTCGAAGTGGTCGCGGAATTGCCGATATTCGAGTTGATCTTGCACTTGAACGCGACGCCGATGCCCATCGGCTCCAGGCTGCGATGACGGATATTGGCGGGAATGATGGCGCGGCCGCGCGCCACTTCGTCGCGCACCAGTTCGGCGGGCAGCTTTTCCCGCTGGGCGACGTATTCCATCTCGCCCGTGACGAGTCCCTGGCGGGCAAGATGCATCTGCGTGACGTTTTCGTCGCCACGCTCGGCGGCTTCCGCCAGCCGCTGGCCGATCCACGTATCTCTCAATGCCATCTTATTCCCCCCCGGTGCAGGGTTTCGTCGAATGCCACGGCACCCCGTCAATCCATATTGTAATTCTAACCCGAACCGCAAGCACTCAAGGGACGGGGATCCATCAGCGAGGCGGGCGAGACGATTGTGGCGCGATTGTTTTCGCCCCAGCGGCCCCGGTCTTGGCCGCGCCGGACCGGGCAAGGGCTTTTTGGGTCTCCTCGCGAATTGCCTCGAGTTCCTGGCCGGCTCGAGCCAGTTGGCCAGCGGCAGTGAGCCTTTCGTAGTTTTGGAGATGCTGCTGGATACTTTCCAGGACGCCGGCCGGGATTCTCGTCTGGCGACCGCCGGAAGGGGGACTGGCGGGAGGGGAAGCGCCGGGCGCCGCCGAACTCGTCGCGGTCGCCACCTGAATCGTGCCCGTGGCCGGCTGGGCGAGTTCGGCCATAGCCTGATTCAGACTGTCCGCGTAGACGATCCTCTTGCCGGCCGCGAGCACCACTTTTCGCAACTCCGGCAGGTGCGCCTGAGTGGCCTGGATGTAAATCGGCTCCACGTAGACGAAGGTGTTGCCGACCGGCAACACCATTGTGGTGCCGCGAATCACGCGGCTCCCTTGCTGGTTCCAGAGGCTCAGATCCTTGCTAATAACCGGGTTCTGATCGACGCGGCTCTCGATCTGCAACGGGCCGTAGATCAACTGTTCCTTCGGGAGACGAAAAAAAAGGATCTGACCGTAGTGGGCGGGATCGCAACGCGCGGCAATCCACGCGATCAGGTTGTCGCGGTTGTGGCTCGTAAAAGGAAGCATGAGAACGAACTCGGCTTTCGAGGCCCCCGGCAACTGCATCATGACGTAATAGGGCTGCGTCTGCTCGGTCTGGCCCTGGGTCACCACCTGATTGGCGATGTCCCACTGATCTTCCTTGTTATAAAAAACGCGCGGATCGACCATGTGGTAGAGGCGGTAGATCTCCGCCTGAGCGCTGAAGAGCAGCTCGGGATAACGGATATGAGCGAGAAGGTCGGCAGGCATCGCCGAACGGGGAAGAAAGAGGTGGGGAAAGACGCGGCGGTAAGCCGCCAGCACGGGATCGTTCGGATCGAATACGTAGAAATGCACCGTGCCGTTGTAGGCGTCCACGGTGATCTTGACGCTGTTCCGGATGTAATTCACCCGGCGGTTGCCGAGGGCGACCGGTTCCGAATAGGGATGGCGATCGGAAACCGTGTAGGCGTCGAGCATCCAGAACAGGCGCCCCGAGCGGTCCACGACCGGATAGGGATCGGGATCGAGGATCAGAAACGGCGCCATACGATGCACACGGTTCACGATCTGGCGGTGCAGCAACAGCTTGGACTGCGGGGTGAGGTAATCGGTGAGGATAATATTGAGATCGTCTTGGGCGATCGCCGCCACCAGCCGCATACCCAGGCTAGGAACGGGAACGCCGGCCGTGCCGTCATATGTGTTGTACGCGTTGTCTTCCCCGCGCGGATAATCGAACTCCTGCTGGCTGCCGTCCACGAATACCCAGCTGTTCGTCTGCTCCCCGAAGTAAATTTCCGGACGAGTCAGCCGGAAGCGGGGAAACCGGCTTTCGGTGGGGGCATTCTGCAGGATGAGCCGCGGCTCGCCTTCCTCGCTGGCTTCATTCACAAGGCCGGCCACGGCGCCGTAGCCATGGGTGTATTGAAAATGGAGATTGACCCACGTCTGGGCGGTGCCGGGCAGGAGGCCGGTATTCAGGCTGCGCGCGGCGATCATCACCTGGCGCTTCTCGCCGCCGATGTTGTAGCGGTCCAGATCTACATCGGGAAAATCATAATAGGGACGCAGGGCCTGGAGTTGGGTGACGTTGTTTTGGAACGGGCGCCAATCCCACAGCCGGATGTTGTTGGCGGTGTCGGGATAGCGCGCCAGATCGAAGGTGGGGTCCTGGCGCGGGGTAAATTTTTCCTCCTTCGAGTTCTTCTCGATTCCGTAGGCGCTGCGGGTGGCGGCGATGTGGTCGACGATATACGGACGTTCGAGAGTCAACTCGTTGGGACGAACGTAGAAGGCGCGCACCGCCGCGGTGATGATCGGCGGCACGATGACGATCGCCAGGAATCCGAAGATGAATTCCGGCTCGATGCCCAGGGATCGCAATACGCGCCACGCGCCTGGCGGCGTCCACTTCCGTTTTCTCCGAACGCGCAGCCCGACCAGCAGGGCCAACCCGAGGGCCGCCGCGATCTGGGCCCAAATCAGCGGCAGGCCGACGCGAGCGTCGACGTAGTCAGCACCATAGAGAAAGTCGTGGGTGGAATAGAGGAGGTCGTAGCGGGCGAAGAACCGGCTGGCGGCGAAGAGGACCAGCAACAAAACCGCGCCCACACGGATCAAGCCGGCGAAATCAGCGGCGAGCAGATCCATGTCGAGAACCGGCATGCTGTAGCCGCGCGCGCGCCTCGATTCGCTCGCGCAGATCTCGCAGCCGCTCGCCCGACGCGCCCAGTCCCACCGTAACGCCATAGAAAACCAGAGCCAGCACCAGCAGGAAGCCCGCCCAGGCAAAGATCATCCGGTAGAAAGGCAATCGGAAAAGATAGAAGGTCAGGCTGTGGCCGAAGATCGGATCCCGATAGGAGCCGTTGTCGCGGCTGCCGAGCCCAAGCGCGACCGTCCAGGGATCGATCATGTTCACAGCCAGATAAAAGCTCATCACAAGGGCCGCGAGGTATCCCAGCCAGGCGGACATTCGCGTACGCGCCACTGCCGCGTGAGTGTGGCGGCGACCCACGCGGAACGCCGCGACCAGCACGACGGCCCCGAGCACGAACCCCACCGTCTGCGGTTCCCAGCGGATGCGCAGGTACTGCCAAAACGTCTATTCCTGTCCCAGTTCCTTCCACCAGGACAAATCGAGGAAGAAAATCGATCCTTCGATCACAAGAACGAGGACGCCCACGGCAACGATGATGTCGACAACGAGGGACACGGGATCGGATCGCCCGCGCTTGTTCGCCCAAAGGGCGCGAAGCCCGACGGCAGCCGCCGCGCAAAGGATGAGAATGGGAATCACGTCAAAGCCCAGCTTCGCATTTTACGCGCCTGGCCGGATGGTGGGCCAAAGATTCTCAACGGATTCGAAACAAGCGCCGCTCAGTGGGAAGCGGAAGGCGAAGCGCCAACACGCGAGAGTAGCGCAGCCAGCTCCTCGGGACGCGAAACCGGCGGCTGGCAAGTATTTTGAACGCAGACCAGCGCCTGCGGCTTGCCGGCGGGTAGATTGCCCAGCGTCTCGGCCAAAGCGGGCGGCAGGACGCCGGCCGACAGAGCCGCCGGCGTGACGCGCAAAACGGCCTTGGCCAGGCGGAATACCCCATGGGCGGCGCGTTCGAGTTCGTAGGCGGCCAGGTCGCCTTCGGCGCCGGTGATGACGACCTCGATGGGCCTTCGCGCGTGAACTATGAGGGCGAGGCCGTAGCTGGCGGCGAACATTCCGTAGTTTCCCATTACGCCGCTGAAGGCTTCGAGCGTGCGCTCGGCGGCTTCGCGATAGGTTGCTTCGCCCGTGTAGTCGAAAAGCCGGTCCAGCAGAATCGCGGCGGCCGAATTCGCGCCGGGCGTCGGCGAATCCTGAAACGGCTTGCGGCGAATGTCGAAGCCGCCCAGGGGCGGCGCGTCGTCCGGCCGGTCGAAAAAGCCGCCGCCCTGGCGGTCGTAGAAGCGGGCGAGCAGGTGGGCGGCGGCGTGGCGGGCAGCGGCGAAATAGCGGGGCTCGAGCGTGGTCTCGAAAGCGTCGAGCAGAGCCAGCGCTGGATAGACGTGGTCGTCGAGCAGGCCCGGGCTGCGCGGAGAGCCGAGGAAATGGGCGAAGCCGCCTTCCTCGTCCCAGCCTTCGGTCAAAAGGCGATCGAGCGTTTTCAAGGCGAACTGGCGGCAATCGGGGCGGCTCAGGGCGCTGGCCGCATCGAGCCAGGCGGAAACCATCATGGCATTCCAGCCGACGTAGACGGTGTCGTCGATCTTCGGCGTCGTACGGGCCATGCGAATGCCGTACAGCTTGCCGCGGGCGCGCTCGAGCGTTTCATTGAACTCGGGCCCGGAGAGGCCCAGCGCGCGGGCGGCCTCGGCCGGCTCGAGGGCGACGCGGAGAACGTTTTTCGCCGGATTTTGATGCATATCGCCGATCTCGGTAACGTCGTAGTACGTCTCGACGGCGCGCGCCTCCTCGGGCGAGAGGGCGCGGCGAATTTCCTGCTGCGTCCAGGTGAAATAATCGCCGTCGTCATCGAGCGAGGAATCGGCGTCCTGGCTGGCGAAGAAGCCGCCGCGATCGGGATCGGAAAGAACGCCGCCGGTCCAGGCCAGGATGCCTTCGGCGGTGCGGCGCAAGAGCGGATGGCCGGTAATCTGGAACGCGTGAACGTAGTTGCGCAGCAGCTCGGAATTGTCGTAGGACATCTTCTCGAAGTGCGGCACGTGCCAGAGATGGTCGACCGAGTAGCGATGGAACCCGCCCCCGATCTGATCGTAGACGCCGCCCAGAGCCATTTTCTCGAGCGTGGTTTGCGCGACGGTGAGCAGCGTCTGGCGGCCGGTGGCCTGGTAACGTTCGAGCAGCAAATCGACCGCGGTGGCGTGGGGAAATTTCGGCGCCTGGCCGAAGCCGCCATGGACGGGATCGAATAGGCCGGTCGATTGATCGACGATGGCGTCGATCAGAGAAACGTCGATGCGCCCGCGGCCCTGGTTCGCCGCTTCGGCTTTCCCGACCGCATCCCTCAGGGCGCCGGCGGTCGATTCGACTTCCGCCCGGCGATCCTGCCAGGCGCGGGAGACGGCGACGAGCAGACTCTTGAACCCGGGCCTGCCGTTGACGTCCTCGGGAGGAAAATAGGTGCCTCCGAAGAACGGGCGTCCGTCGGGCGTCAGGAAAGCGGTGAGCGGCCAGCCGCCCTGGCCGGACAAGGCGGCAATCGCCGACTGGTAGCGGGAGTCGATATCGGGCCGCTCGTCGCGATCCACCTTGACGGGCACGAAAAGGCGATTGATCAGCGCGGCAATTTCCGGATTGTCGTAGCTTTCCCGGTCGATCACATGGCACCAGTGACACCAGACGGCGCCAATATCGAGCAATACGGGCTTGTCCTCGGCGCTGGCCCGGGCGAATGCCTCCTCGCCCCACTCGTGCCAGTCGACCGGCTGATGGGCCGCCGAACGCAGGTAGGGGCTGCGCGAGTTGACCAGAAGGTTTCCGTTCGGTTCGCTCAACGATCCTTCCTTCCTTTCGGCGGTCGGCGAGGCGGAGCGGCGCGGCGGCGCGCTTACTGGACGGGCGGCGTGGCGCCGGCGTCGCTGGGGGAAATCGGCTTGCGGCCCGCGAAGCCCTCGCTTTGGCGATGCCAGAAACGGATACGGTCTTCGCCGAGGCGCCAACACCAGAATACGTCTTCGCCGTTCATTTGACCGGGGAAATCGATCAGGCCGAGATCGAGATCTTTTACCTGGCAGCCGCTGGCCTCGATCTCTTCCACCGCGGCGCGCATCTTTTCCGAAGCGCCGTCGAAGCCGTGGCGAAGCGACTGCGCTTTCTCCCGGCGCAGCGCGAGTCCGCCGGAAAACTGGATTCGCTGGGCCAGCGCGGCCAGGCGGCGCTCGAAATGCAGAACGCGGCCGCGATGCTCGATGGCTTCGGTGAGCAAGGGCACGATCTGCTGGCGGGCGCGCTCGGCTTCGGCCAGCGTAAAGAGCTTCGGGCTGTGGCTTTCCGGTTGTCTTTCTTCCATCGCGCTACCGCAGCTCGAGCATACGCTCCAAAGCCACACGCGCCCAGCGCCGAATTTCGTCGTCCACCTGGATGCGGTTGACCACCCGGCCCTCGGCGAGATTTTCCAAGGTCCAGAGGAGATGCTGCGGGCTGATTCGGAACATCGTCGTGCACACGCAGACGTGCGGATCGAGCGAAATGATCCGCTGCTCGGGGAATTCGTGTGCCAAGCGATTCACCAGATGGATTTCCGTGCCAATGGCCCAGGCGTCGCCGGGCCGGGAGGCCCGAACGGCGGCCACGATTTTTTCGGTTGAGCCGGCCAAGTCCGCCTTCTGCACGACTTCGCGCCGGCATTCCGGGTGCACGATCACGCGGATGCCGGGATGGGCCTGACGGACCCGGTCGACATGAACCGGCTGGAACCTTTGGTGGACCGAGCAATACCCTTTCCAGAGAATCACTCGCGCCTTTGCGAGCGCCTGCTCGCGGTTCCCGCCCAGTTCCTTGCCGGGATCCCATACGAGCGTACGATCGAGCTCGATGCCGAGCTGGCAGGCCGTGTTGCGGCCCAAATGCTCGTCGGGCAGGAACAGGATGCGATCGCCGCGTTCCAAAGCCCACCGCATCACAACCGCCGCATTCGAGCTGGTGCACACCGCGCCGCCGTTGCGGCCGGTGAAAGCCTTGATCTCGGCCGAGGAGTTCATATAGGTGACCGGTACCACGCCGCCCAGGCCGGCCGACCGGAGCTCTTGCCAGCAGGTCTCGACCTGTTCGATTCCGGCCATGTCGGCCATCGAGCAGCCGGCATTCAGATCCGGCAGCACGACCACCTGGTGCGGCTGGCGGAGAATATCGGCGCTTTCCGCCATGAACCGCACGCCGCAGAAAACGATGTAATCGGCCTCGGATTGGGCCGCCTGTTGCGAGAGCTGGAGCGAATCCCCGCGGAAATCCGCGAAATTCACCACTTCGTCCCGCTGGTAATGATGGCCCAGAATCACCACGCGGGAACCGAGCTGGCGCTTGGCCCGGGCGATCCGCTCGTCGAGGGAATCGTCGGGCGAAAGCAAATAGCTATCGAAATCGCAGCCAACGCCCTTTTCCAGCTCAGGAACCGTAATAGGCTCAGGCGCCTGCGCCGAAAGGTCGGGCCCGATCTGAATCACATTTGACACGGATTTTTTCGTTTCGCGGGTTGCGTCGCCGGACGCCACCGGCTCCGGCTGTATCTGCCCCATCTTCAAGTATAGTTTACGACGGAGCTTCCGACCGGCGCAATTGGCCGGCGCTCGGTGGCGCTTTTGGCGTGTCGAACGGCGATTTTGCGGTATTCTTCGGCCCATGACAGACAAGCAACGATTCGGAACGCTCGAGGGGCTCGAGCGGCGTGTGGTCGAATGCCGGAAATGCCCGCGCCTGGTGCGTTACCGGGAGCAGGTGGCGCAAACGCGCCGGCGGGCTTTCCGCGACGCCACTTACTGGGGCCGGCCCAGCCCCGGATTCGGCGATCCAGCGGCCAATCTGCTGATCGTCGGCTTGGCGCCCGCCGCGCACGGCGGCAATCGCACCGGCCGCATGTTCACCGGCGACCGCTCGGGGGATTTTTTGTACGAGTGCCTCTACCAGGCCGGTTTCGCGAGTCAGCCGTCCTCGACACAGCGTGACGACGGGCTCCGCCTCAGCAACCTATTCATCACGGCCGTTTGCCGCTGCGCGCCCCCGGCGAACAAGCCTTTGCCCGCGGAGATCGCCCGTTGCCGCCCTTACCTCGCCGGGGAGTTCGATCTGATCCGGCCGCGAGCGGTGCTGGCGCTGGGCGGCATCGCCCTGCGCGGCTTGCTGGCAATGCTCAAGGAGCAAGGACGAATCGCGAGCTTCGCGCCCTACCCCTTCCGGCACGGAGCCAATTACCGCTTGCCAGGCGATTTGCCGCGGCTGTTTACCTCCTACCACCCCAGCCAGCAGAACACCTTCACGGGCCGGCTGACGCGCCCCATGTTCCTTTCGGTACTGCGGCGAATCGCGCGGCATCTGGAAGGCCTGGAAGGCAAGGATGAGCGAGGATCGGGCCGCTGACAGCCTGAATGCGGCACAGGGGCCGCCGCCCGCAGCGGCGCAGGAAACCGGCTTTAGCGCCTGTTGCGGCGCCGCCAGAACATGTTTTCGTCCAGCGCCAGGCGCGCGAAGATGCTGATCAGCAGCACGAAAAGCGTGACGAAAAACGCCGCCGCGTATGCCAGTGCGTGGGCGCCGGAAAAGGGCTCGGTGATAAAGGCCCAGATCGCGTAGGTGAGGTAGCCGATCGGCTCCTTGATGAGGTGGCCGGTCCAGAGATAGTTGGACCAGCCGGCCGTATAGATCAACGGCGCCGTCTCGCCGACCGCGATGGCCAGAGCGAGCAAAATGCCGGTGAGAATGGCGGGCAGCGCCATGGGCACGCAGATGCCCAGGGCTACCCGGCCGTCGCCGGCCCCCAGGGCATAGGCTCCCTCGCGCATATTCCGGGGCACCTGGCGAAGCGCCATCTCGCTGGTGCGGCAAATATAGGGGAGCGCGATGATCGCGAGAGCGACACTGCCGGCCGCGACCGAAAATTGCCACCCGAGATCGACCACCATGGTGACGTAGCCGAAGTATCCGATCACGATCGAGGGCACTCCCACCAGGACATCGACCAGGAATCGGATCACCGGGGCCAGACGGCCCTGGCCGAATTCCGAAAGATAGATGCCCGCCGCGAGCCCCGGTGGAATGGCCAGCAGGATGCCGCCGACGGCCAGCACCACCGTACCCTCGATGGCATTGAGAAGCCCGCCGCCGTATCCCACCGTCACCTGGGTCAGGACCGCGGGCGTGAGCGCGCTCAAGCCCCGCAGGAAAACCACCACCAGAATCCAGACCGTGGCGCTGCCCAGCAGGAAGAAGGCCAGCCCGCACAAACCCCACCCCAGATAGTCGAACAGGCGGCGGCGCAAGGCCGAGCCGCCTGCCCCGATCTGCGCGGCCGTCACACTCGTCAGGCTCATCAGGCCGCCTTCGTCTGGCGCCCTTCGTAGTAGAGCAGGACGCGGGCGAAACCGTTCACAATGATGGAAATCACGCAAAGCACCAGGGCCACCTCGGCAAGCGAACGCACGGCCATCCCCGTCGGGTCCTCGAGCGCGCTATCCAGCTGCGAAACGATGAAGGAAGCCATGGTCGAAATCGGCGTGTAGATATTGCCGGGCAGGTAGTTCAGCGCATTGCCGCTCACCATGAGTACGGCCATGGTTTCGCCGAGCGCGCGGCCGGTGGCCAGGATGCTCGAGCCGATCAGCACGCGGCGCGTCGCCGGCAGCAACACCGTCCGGAGGGTCTCGAAGCGGCTCGCGCCAAGCGCCACCGCTCCCTCGCGAAGAAAAACCGGCTGGCTGACCAGGGCATCGCGCAACGTCGCCGTGATCAGGGGCACGATCATCAAAAAGAGCACGAAGCCGGCGGTCAGCAGTCCGTAGCCGCTGCCCGACGGCCCTCCGAAAAAGGGAATGAAGCCGAGCCATTTCACCATGAACGGGAAGACGTGATGTCCAAGAAACGGAATCACCACCACGTAACCCCAGAGCCCGTAGACGACGCTCGGGATCGCCGCCAGCAGCTCGACAAAAAAGGAAACCCAGGACCGCAGAAAATGCGGCACGCCTTCGGCCAGGAACATCGCCGAACCCACCCCCACGGGAACGGCGATCAGCAGGGCGATCAAGGTGCTGAGCAGCGTTCCGACGATCAGGAAGAGGATGCCGTAATGGGCGCCCGGCAGAATCTGCTGGCCGTGAAAGGTGATCGGATCGGCGTAGAGGCTGCCGAGGTTCCAGGTGTTCTGCCACAGGAAGCCAAGACCGTTCAGGCGCACCGCCGGCCACGCGTAGATCATCAGAAAGGCGACGATCACGACAAGGGTTCCCGCCGCAACGATGGCGAGCAGGGCCGTGAGCCTGCGGAAATTCATCGTCCCCATTTCCCGGCCGAACGAATCGGCTCAAGAATCATAAATCATGACGCCGACGGGAAAGCCCGGTTTTCGTTTCCCGTAGAAGACGAAAATCCCCCGGCCCGCCGGCAGCGAGCGGGCCGGCGGGCCAGGGGCGCGGAAATCGAGATCGTCCCGTGTTACTGGATCTGAGCGATCTGGGCCGCGCTGAGTTTGGCGACCGGGGCCGGGAGCGGAACGAAATGCACCGCTTCCATGAAATGAGGCGCATTGCCGCCGCTCGGGCTGATCGCCCAAGTGAAAAACTTGCGCAACGCCGCCGCCATTTCGGCCGAGGGCTGGCGCCGGTTCACGAGGGCGTATTCGTAATTGATGATCGGGTAGGATTCGTGGCCAGGCGCGAAAATCAGGCTGATGCGCTCGTCCTGGGGCGTCTTCCCCACCATTTGCGCCGCCGCCGCTTTGGCCGTTGCCACGCTCGGCAAGACGAAATTCCCGTCCCGGTTCTTCAGCATGGCGATGCCCAGCCCGGCCTTCTCGATCGCGTTCTCGAAACTGGTCCCGATATAGGCAACCGAATAGGAATTGTCCTGAATCGCGGTCACCATGCCGGGATTGCCTTCGGCGCCGAGCCCGCCGGAAACCGCCGGCCAGCTTACCGTGGTGCCGTAGCTGATGCTGCGGGCCCAATCCGTCGTGCTGAAGGCGAGATATTGGGTGAAGATGAACGTATCGCCGCTGCCGTCGGAGCGGTGCACCGGGATGATGGTGTGATTCGGCAGATTCACTCCGGGGTTGAGCGCCTTGATCCGGGCGTCGTCCCAGTTGCGGATCTTGCCCTCGTAGATGGCCGCCAGCACCGGACCGCTCAGCTTCAAATGCCGCCGGTTCAGGCCGGGAAGGTTGTAATTCACCATCTGCATGGAGATGCACAAGGGAATGTTCAACATGCCGGGGTGCAGCCTCATCATCGCGTTGCTCAAGTAAGCGTCGGAGGCGCCGATTTGCGCGATACCCGCGACCGACTGGGCGATGCCCGTTCCGCTGCCGGTGGACTGCGGCGTGATTCTCACGCCCGGATTAAGCTTCGTGTAGGCGGGAACCCATATATTGAACAGCGGATAGAGCAAGCTCGACCCGGTTTCGAGAATGTTGACCGTTCCCCGGGCCAGGCCGGTGCCGGCGCCGATCGCCACGCTGGCGGCCAGTGCCAGGGCGAGGACGGCGCCCATCCGGAACGAGCGGCCCCTCGGGCCAGAATCGGTATTCGGGAAAAGCGACAAGATATCCTCCTTGGTTCGGTTGAAATGGAGTGCAGGCGCATGCGAGAGAAAGGCATTTGCTCTCCGCAACGCAATCAGCCTACCAGCCGATTGTGACGGCTACATTACAGTTTCGTGTAATGTCGGCGACACATCCGCGGGCCCGGCCCAGAGCGGTGCGGACCGGATTTGCATCCGAGCCGTCGGCATCCGGCCATGCACCCTCCCAACCGCGCAAAATAAGGCGTTCCGCGTCTGCCCCCGCCCGGGCAGCGCGCGGGCTTGCCGGTCAGTGGTGATCGGCGGCCATATGGCGGACGTCCTGGCCGGCGACCATGTAGATCACGTCCTCGGCGATATTGGTGGCGTGATCGCCGATGCGTTCGAGATTCTTGGCGACCAGAATCAGCTCGAAGGCGGGGAAAATGACCGCGGCATTTTCCATCATGTACGTGAGCAGTTCGCGAAAGATCTGGTCGCGGAAGTGATCGACTTCGTCGTCGCGGACCAGGACCGAGCGGGCCAGTTCGGCATTCCGCTGGACGACGGCGTTGAGGCTGTCGCGGACCATGCCTTCGACCAGCGCGCTCATGCGGGGTATATCGACGTAAGGCTTCACCTGGGGATGACGAAGGATGCGGAGAACGGACTGGGCGATGTTGACGGCTTGGTCGCCGATCCGCTCGAGGTCGCTATTGATGCGGGAAACGGAAAGAATGAAACGGAGATCGGCGGCCATCGGCTGCTGGAGGGCCAGCAGGCTCATGACACGGTCGTCGATTTCGATTTGCAGCTCGTTGATGGCGCTCTCTTCCTCGAGAACGCGCTTGGCGATATCCTCTTTTTCCTCAAACAAGGCCTGAACGGCCTGGTGGACCGACTTCTCCGCCAGTCCCGCCATCCAGAGCAGGCGCTGCTTGAGCTCCTCGAGCTCCTGTTCGAAATGTCTTCTTTCCACGGGGACCTCCTAGCCAAACCGGCCGGTGATGTAAGCCTCGGTGCGCGGGTCGGAGGGTTTGGTGAATAACGTCGATGTCAGATTGTACTCGACCAAGCGGCCGTCGAGCAGGAAGGCGCAGAACTCGCTCACGCGGGCGGCCTGCTGCATGTTGTGAGTGACGATGACCACCGTGCAGGTTTCCTTCAACTCGAAGAGCAACTCCTCGATCTTCGCGGTGGAAATCGGATCCAGGGCCGAGGCCGGCTCGTCGAGCAGCAGCACCTCCGGATTGACCGCCAGGGCGCGGGCAATGCACAGCCGCTGCTGCTGCCCGCCCGAAAACGCGTAGGCGGACTTTTGCAAGCAGTCCTTCACCTCGTCCCAAACCGCCGCCCGGCGCAGGCTTCGCTCGACGGCCTCCGAGAGCTTGCCGCTGTAGCCGTTGATTCGCAGGCCGTAGGCGACGTTATCGAAGACCGACTTGGGAAAGGGATTCGGCCTCTGGAATACCATGCCCACGCGCCGCCGCAGGCCCATCAGATCCATGTCAAAGATGCTCTGGCCGTCCAGCAGCACGGTTCCTTCGACGCGCGTGCGCGGCTGCGTCTCGTATATCCGGTTGAACGTGCGCAGGCAGGTGGACTTGCCACAGCCGGAGGGGCCGATGAGAGCCGTGATCCGGTTCGCGGGGAACCGCAGGTTGACGTCGAAGAGCGCCTGGTGGGAACCGTAGTAGAAGTTGAGGTGCTCGACCTCGATCCGGGAGGGAAGTGACAGATTGCCCGTGGACGGGGTGCTATTGCGAACGGCGGTCTTTACCGTCGGTGTCTTTTCCATGCTTGGCGAGGCCATCCCTCAGCACTCCGCTTGCGCCGCTTGGCCCGGCAGCGGGTATCTGGCGGCCGGATTCGTCACAACGAGCCCCACCATTCCATTTTGCCGCTGAATTGTTACAGCCGTGTTAACGCACGGCCGAGAGATGCCGAATATCGAATTGCCCTTGCTCATAGGAGGGAAACGTATGGGCCGGGGGAAGCAAGAGGGCTTCGGGGCGGGAAGCGAGCGCCGCTTTCCGCCCCGAAGCCCGGGCGTTGCCGCTAGAAGCTGAACAATATGTTGAAAGAGACCTCGTTGGTGTTGGCCGGAACGGCGTTGGGAATGCCGCTCGGGTATTCGGACGCCAGGCTGGGGCTGAAAGTAGCGATCTCGGAAGCCGGGAAAGTGAACTGGCTGTGAAAGTACAGGATGTTCTTGCTATCCAGAGCGAACCGCCAATATTTATGGGGCAACTGGGGTCGCAACTCATGCTCAAAGCAGGGCTTGAGTTCGGGACGGTCACGCGTCTTGCTGGTTGAAAGCTTAGCTGCATAAGTGGCCTCTCGAGAAATCGGGGGTCCTGGTGCGGGCGTAGTCCCGCACCGGACCGATAGGTCGCTGCGGTCGGATCAGTTTTTTCCAAGCGTGGGCGCCGACCCGGGCAGCGTGTAGCGCAAGTCGAACCAGCCCATGCTGGCATTGGCGCTGTGCGGCGCGCCGGGAGCGACGTACCAGGGCTTGCGAGTCAGGTAGGAGTACTGAAAGTACGTGGTCAGCGCACCGTACCTGGGGCTCTTCCAGAAGGTGTGGCTGTAGTTGATCGTGCCCTCCTGGATATTGCGATTCTGACCGCTAGACGATCCCGCGCATGCAGGCGTGGTCGTTGGGTAGTAGCCCCAGCCGATTGGGCAGCCGCTAGTGTCGAGCGTGACGTTGCGAGAGATATACACCAAGCCGTAGTAGGCGGATATGGTGTCGTTGCCGTGGGTGTACTCGAAGCCATCGACGGTCGAGCCGGAGTGCACGAGCGACGGGCTCCCATAGGCTCGCACGACAAGGTCGGGGGCCTGGCCGAAGATGTACCGGCCACCGCCGTCACTCCAATAGTTATGCGTAATGACGCGGAGAGCGCCAAAGATGCCGACATCGAGGTTGACAAAGCCTGCGCCGCCCGTGGCGGAAAAGGTCGTAAGCGTTGTTTGGTTGTAGGTCTGGAAGAAGCGAGCGATGCCGCCGATTTCGCCGTGGAACCGCTTCGAAGGATCAACGACGAACTTGGCGATGATATCTGGGCCGCGATTCGGAGGGCCGAGACTGCCGCCGCCGGCATTGATCTCGCCGTTAGCGTAGTAGGAGCAGCATGCGGGAAGCGTGACTGTGGTTGAGCCATTCGTGCCGCCCATGTACTGATCGGGCGAATCTATGGCAACCGCGAACGCCGCTTTGTCCTGCGGGAAGTGGTAGGCCACGCGAAATTCGGGAATCCTTCCCCAAACGTCACCGAGTTGGTAGTTCGTATCGAAGTCGTCGGAGAAGAAGACGTCGCCGGGCAACGGTGAGACGCCGTGTCGGTTCGGAGTTGCGAGGGTCCACGTCTGCCCACCGAGAAATTCCCATGCCCCTTTGCGGAAATCGACCCAGAACAAACGGGAGCGGAAGGTGTTGCTGTTGCTGCTGACCGCCACGTTAGACGGAGCAGCACCGAGGAAGTCCGATTCCTCGTAGCCGATCACATGGCCGCCCGCGACATTCGCATCGATGCGGAACCCGATGCGGGAGTTCTGCATGCTCATGCGGAACTCCGAGAGGTTGTTCTGGTAGTTGGAGGCGGTTCCGTACGGGATGCCGGCGAAATTGGTCCCAATGCCGCTGCCGCCATTCACGCTGCGGACAACGCCCGTGAGGTCCATGAATCCAATCGGCGTGATGTAGGCACTGCCGATATGGAATTGGAGCGGGGACACTCCGACCGGCGTGCCTTCCTGCATCTTCGGCAGCGGCTCGGTGAGGTTGGCCAGCGACGCAACGGCGTGCTCGGAGCCAGCAGCCGCGTCGTTCGCCGATTCGACCGCGGGCGGCGTTGCGGCCTCAGATGCGGACGAAAGCGAGTTCTTCGCAGGGACGGCAGTGGATGCCGCTAGGGAGGCAGTCGCCGTGCCATTTGGGTCGATCCGGCGCTCTAATGCTTCGATCTGCTTGCGCTGAGCCGCCAACTCCTGAGCCTGTTCTTCGATCATCTGCTGCATGCGCGTCAGCTCCGACGCGATGGCCGCCCGGTCCGGCATGGCCGCCGCAGCGCTCTTGGCCGCGCCTTTCGGAGCCGCAGCGCCGGCCGCCTTGCTTTCGTTCGCCGCCGGCTGGTCTTTACCCTCGCCAGATCCGGCGAAGACCGGCGCGGCCGAAGCCAGCGTTAGAATCAGCAGCAGAATTGGAATGCTTCGCATTATGTGTGTTCCTCCTTCAGAATTCCGGCTTGATGCCCCGCCATGAATATAAACAGTTTACGCAACGACGCATGCAAGGGGCTGCCCGCACCGCGGAGGCGCCGAGGGCCGACGGGGGCAACGCCGGCACTCGGAGCGGCTCCGAGCCGGAGATCGAGGCATACTTCAGGCCAGCCAATCTCAAGTTCGGCTCCAACGGTGTATGGATTGTGCCTGGCGAGGATAAACAGCCCGTAAGAGGAAGGTGAATATTCTGTTACAACCCTTGGCCAGGATGAGAACGAGAGGGCACCGGGGCATCCGGGTTCTTGATCCGCCCGTGGCGGATATCGAGCCCGCGCAGCCAGAAGACGACATCCTCGGCGATGTTCGTGGTGTGATCGGCGATACGCTCCAGGTGTCTCGAGGCCAGAAGGAACTGGACGTACGGGCCAACCAGGGAGGCATCGTTGCGTATAGCCCCCATCAAGCGCTCGAAAGCCTGGTCGCGGAAGGTATCCACAGTCTCTTCGCTTTCGAGCACCTCGTACGCCAAGGTAAGGTTGCGATAGATCAGGGAGCCCAGGCTGCGGCCGACCATCGAACGAACCGAAACGCTCATCGGTTCCAGCTCGGATGGCGGCTCGACGGGAGACATTTGCGACAGGGCGATCACGCGCTCGCCGATATTTACGGCCAGATCTCCCATCCGTTCGAGATCATTGGTGATCTTGAGCGTGGCGACGATGTGGCGAACCTCTTCCTGGTCCAGGTTGCCTTCGCGCAGCAAGCGGACGGAGTGGTCGTCGATGATGATTTCCATCTCGTTGATGCGCGGCTCGATCAGGAAGACCGAGCTGGCCTTCTTTTCATCCCGGCCGAGCAGCGCGTCGACGGCCACGTTGATCGAGTGTTCGACGGCGCGAGCCATCGAAATTAGGTAGTTTTCGAGCGCCGTCTGATGGACGCTTTGGGAACTGGCCGAGATAGGCGCCATTTTCCTTCTCCCTGCCGCTCGATTCCTGCTTCCTTTGATTTTGGGAAGCCGCGGCCAATCCAACACCACTAATGGCAGTTTGCCACCCCCGCGTTGCACGGGCGTGACGGCGATGTAAATTCTCGAAGACAACCGGGTGACAGCAGTGGCGGCGCAACCGCGGAAGGGGTCAGGAAACCAGCGGAATCGAGAAGCGGAACTTCGAGCCCCGGCCGACGGAGCTTTCAACGCCGATGTGGCCACCGTGGGCTTCGACGATGTGTCTGGCGATCGCCAGACCGAGACCCGTCGAGCCCATTTCGCGCGAGCGTGCCGGGTCGAGGCGGTAGAAGCGCTCGAAAATCCGTTCCTGTTCGGCTTCGGGGATCCCGATGCCGGTATCGGCAACGGTGACCAGGGCCGAACCCTCCGATAGAACCGCGCTGACTTCAATGCGGCCGCCGGCGGGCGTGTATTGGACGGCGTTGTCCAGTAAGTTTTGCAGAACCTCGCGCAACAGATTGGGATCGGCTTGAACGCAGGGAAGATCGGGCGGGCAATCGAGGGTGAGCGAAAGCCGGCCGGCCTCGGCCCGCGGCGATGTCGCTTCCACGGCGGCTTCGATCAGGTTGGCCAGGGAAACCGGCTGAAATTCCAGGTCCAGCTTCCCCGCTTCGATACGAGAGAGTTTGAGGAGATCGTCGGTGAGCCGGCTGAGGCGCAGGGCATGATTGCGGATGATTTCGACGAAGCGGCGGCTGTGCTCGGGATCGTCCAGGGCGCCGGCCAGGAGGGTTTCGGCGAATCCCTGGATCGAAGTGAGCGGCGTCTTCAGTTCATGGGAAACGTTGGCGACAAAATCCTTGCGCACCTGCTCCAAACGGCGCAGTTCGCTGATTTCGTGCAACACCACCACGGCGCCCATCCGCCCGGAAGAGCGAGCCATGCCAGACTGCTGCCCGGCAGTCGAGACCGGTGAAACCGTCAATGCAAAAACGCGCCGGCGGCCCCCACCCACCTGGATTTCACCCCGTAAATCTTCCTCTCCGCCAATCGCTCCCCGCACCAGTTCCAGAATCTGCGGCTCACGGATCACCTCCAGAATCGGGCGGCCTTCGGCCTGCTCGGCCCGCATGCCGGCGACCTCGGCGAAGGCGCCGTTGCAGTAGACCAAATGTTCGCCGGCGTCGATGACCGCCACTCCCTCGACCATATCCCGCAGAATCGCCGCGGAGCGGTTGCTTTGCACGTTCAGAGAGTTGAATCTGGCCTGCAGGTCCGCCGCGGCGACATTCAGCGTATCGGCCAGATCCGCCAATTCATCGCGGGCGGCTTCGGGGGGAAGCGGGCGAAAATCACCGGCGCCCATGCGCCGCGCAAAATCCTTCAGCCGTTTCACCCGCAGGGAAAACCGGCGGGAAAATCCAACCGCGAGGGCGACACCGGCGATTAGCACGAGAAACAACGCGGCCAGCAACCAGCCTTGCGTCGCCCTCACCGGGAAAACGAACGAGGCGGCCGGGTGAACGGCCAGCGGAAGGATCGGATACGTCAGCCCCCCTTTGCCAAAGAGACTAGCGCGCACGTGTTTCGAAGAGGTAGCCGGCGCCCCGGACCGTTTTCAGGTGCGCCGGCGATTCCGGATCGGTTTCGATCTTTTCGCGGAGCCGGCGAATATAGACGTCCACGCTGCGCGGGGTGACGAAGCGTCCCGTTCCCCAGACGGCGTCGAGCAGGTGGTCACGGGAAAAAACGCGATTCGGCCGCGACGCCAGGTAAAAAAGCAGACGGAATTCGAGCGTGCTCAAAGGGAGCGGATCGCCATCGCGCGTCACGCAATAGGAAGCGGGATCGATTCGCAGCAAGCCCGCCTCGATCGGCTTTTCCTGTCCGTCGGCGGGCTGCACGCGCCGCAGCAAGGCTTTTACGCGCGCCACCAGTTCGCGCGGGCTGAAGGGCTTGGTGACGTAGTCATCGGCGCCCAGTTCGAGCCCGATCACACGGTCGGCCTCCTCGCCCCGCGCGCTGAGGATCAGAATCGGCAGACGGTTCAGCGACTCGTTGCGGCGCACAGCCTTGCAGATCTCGAGGCCCGTCAGTTTCGGCAGCATCAGATCGAGCAAAAGCAGATCGGGCGGCGACTTCTGGATTTGCGCGAGCCCGGACATTCCGTCACCGGTCGCCGCGACCTGGAATCCCTCTTTCTCCAGGTTATAGCGGACCAGCTCGATGATGTCCCGGTCGTCCTCGATGATGAGCACTCGGCTCAAGGGTGGTTTTGTGCGCGTTCGGCGCGGTGCCGGCGTTTTCCCCTGGCATCGCAGCTATCGTTTTGGATGATACCAAATATTCCGTTGGCCCGGCGCCGGGGCGCCGGGCCGGCTTTCACGCGCCGACGTAGCGTGCGTACAGCGAACGGGCCACGGCTGGATCCTGGGTTCCCTTGATGATGGCGCGGCCATCGGCAAAGACGGTGACCTCGTATGGCGAAACACGGAATCGGAGCAGATAGGCATTGCCGGAAACCGGGCCGGCCAAACGCGCGAGACGGCGGCCGAGCGCGGCGAGATCGAGCTGCCGCCGCCTCTGGTGAATTTGGACGGAATCTCGGCCGCACATGGTGATGTGCGGCTGCGCCTGGCCTTCGAGGTGCCGCAGTTCGCCGCGAGCGCAGACGCGGCAATCGGGGTCGCGGCGAACCGAAAGCGACTGGAACCGGCCCGTCCATACGTCGGCCGCGATCAGACAACCGCTCGCCGATTCGGCGCCCACGATTTGCCGCAGGGCCGCGGCCACTTCGAGGGCGGCGACGACGGCGGCGGCCGGATTGAGGACGCCGGCGGTATCGCAGGTCTCTTCGAGTCCGGTTCCCGAGGAGCCGTCGACGAGGCAGGCCAGGCAGGCGCTGCGGCCGGGATCGATCGCCATCGTCACGCCGTAGCCGGCCACCACGGCCCCATAAATCCATGGAACGCCGAGGCGAACCGCGGCGTCGTTGATTAAGAAGCGCGTCTCGAAATTGTCGGTGCCGTCGAGAATGATGGAATATCCGGAAAGCAGATCGAGAGCGTTCTCGGGAACCAGATCGGCAACGACGCCCTCGACCGACAGGCGAGAATTCACCGCGCGCAGCTTGCTTTCCGCTGCGACCGCCTTCGGCAGGCTTTGGCGGGCGTCGGACTCATCGAAAAGGGTTTGGCGCTGAAGATTCGAAAACTCGACGAAATCACGGTCGATGATCCTGAGCCGCCCGACGCCCGAGCGCGCCATCATGCCGGCGGCGGCGCTGCCCAAGGCGCCGCAGCCGACCACGACCGCTGAAGCGTCGAGCAGTTTCTGCTGGCCCTCCTCGCCGATGCCGGCAAAGAGGATCTGGCGGGAATAGCGTTCGAAGGTATCCGGATCCATGGTTCCTTTTCGGGCGCCACGGACCGCCGATTGCCAGGGCCGCAACGCTATTTCCTAGCTTAACGCGAAGGGCCCGGCGGCCGGTAACAGGCCTGTGCTAACCTTATATTTTTGACTGCCTATATGGAGTTCTAGGTTTTACGCGTGAGGGGAATCAAGCCGGCGGTATTACTGAGGGCTCTCGCGGCGCTGGGGGCGCTGGCGTTTGGCATACCCTTGACCGGCGCGGTGCGACAAGCCTCGTTTGACGGGCAGACGGTGACGGCGGTTCGCATTGTCACCGTAAAGGGCCAGGTCGTCGAGCAGAACCCCGCCAACTTGCCCCTGGTCGCCGGCAAGCCGTACCGGGTCGAAACCGAACGGGCCGCGATCGAGAAACTTTTCGCCACGGGCCTCTACGCAAACATTCACACCGTCGCCACTCGCGAGCCTGGGGGTGTGCGCATCGATTTCGTGGTCGAGCCCGGCTATTTCATCGGCAATGTAAGGGTGGAGGGGCTCAACCCGCCGCCCAATGAACCGCAGGCGCTGGCGGCGCTCGAGCTCCGCCTGGGCGAAAGGTTCGACCAGAAATCCCTCAAAGAAGCCCTCGATCGGCTCAAGCAGACACTCGGCGACGAAGGCTGTTACGAGGCCCTATTGAATATCGAACTCGATCGCGACCCGCAAACCCAGTTGATGAACATTACCGTCGTCGTGACGGCGGGCCCGCGCGCCCGTCTGGGAGCGATCCGTTTCGAAAATCAGTCGCGTTTCACCGACAGCGAACTACTCAAACGGAGCAAGCTGTCACCGGGCACCCGGGTGACTTCGGATCGGATCACCAATGCAATCAACCGGTTGCAGCAGTTCCTATCCAAGCGGAACTTCCTCACCGCCCGGGTTACCGCCGTGCGCGGCGAATACAACGCCAAACTCCGCAGCTTGCCGCTCACGATCCGTGTATCGGCCGGACCGGAGGTTCGGCTGACGGTCGAAGGAGCGCGCGTCAGCGGGAAACGGATTCGGAAATTGATCCCGATCTACCAGGAAGGCGCCGTGGACCCGGACCTGCTCGAAGAGGGGCGGCGCAACCTGCTCGACTATTTCGAGCGCAAGGGCTATTTCAACAGCCACGTGGAGTACCAGATCCAGGATGAGAAACAGCAAAACCGGGAAACGATCGTCTACGACGTGCAGCAGGGAGCCAAGAGCCGGTTGATCGGAGTGGGCTTCCAGGGCAATCATTATTTCAGCAACAAGTTGCTGGCCAGCCGGCTGAACATCCAACCGGCCGCTTTCCTATCACCCGGGCGGTTCAGCCCGAAACTGTTGCAAAACGATCTGGATTCGATTCGCGCGCTCTACATGGCCAATGGATTTCGCGACGTTTCGGTGAAAGCCCATACCCTCGAAAACTATGGCGGCCGCCGGAACGACCTGTTCGTGCGCTTCGATATCCAGGAGGGGCCTCAATCGCGGGTCGCTTCGATCCGGATCGAAGGCAACCACTCGATTCCCTCCGAAGAGCTGCTGAGCGTGGTCAATTCCACCGCCGGCCAGCCGTATTCCCAAGCCAACGTCTCGAACGACCGGGACAATATCCTGGCGCTCTACTACAACCGCGGCTTCCCGCAGGCCAGCTTTCAATACGAAGCGAAAGACGCGGGGCCGAACCGCGTGGCCCTGACCTATGAGATCACCGAAGGCTCGCCCGTGCGCGTCAACCGGGTGTTGCTGCTCGGCTACCGGCACACGCGGCCGGGCGTGATTCGCCGCAAAGTGCAAATCACCCCGGGCCGGCCTCTGCGCGAAGCCGACATCGTCGCCACGCAGGACCACCTTTACAATCTGGGGATTTTCAATCGCGTGGACATCGCCACCAAGGATCCTTCGGGCTCGACACAGAAAAAGGACGTGCTGATCAATACGACCGAAGGCGACCGCTACACGCTCGGATACGGCGGCGGGGTCGAAGCGCAACGGCTGGCCAGCACGTCGAGCGCGACCGGCACGGCATTCGACATCAGCCCGCTCGTGATCTTCAATCTGACCCGGCTGAACGTGCTCGGCCGCGCGCAAACCGCCTCCATCAAAGTGCGCGCCAGCACCTTGCAATACAGCGGTCTGCTGAGCTACCAGATTCCCAACCTGCTGACGAACCCGAAATTCAGTCTCGTGCTGAGCGGCCTCGCCAATAAAGTGCGCAACGTGAATACCTACACCGGCACGCGCTACGAAGGTACGATCGAGGTCGTGCAGAACTACTCGCGCAGCACCTCCTTTCTTTACCGGTACACCTTCCGCCACGTTCTGGTCGACGCCGCCTCGCTGCACGTCAACCCCGAACAAATCCCTCTCTTCAGCCAGCCGACGCGCGTCGCCGGCCTGGGATTTACCTGGATTCGCGACCGGCGCGACAATCCCGCCAACCCCACCGGCGGCAGCTTCAACACCGCCGACTTCAGCATCTATTCCGACCGGCTCGGATCGAGCGCCAATTTTGCCCGGATCTTCTTTCAGAACTCGACCTATACCCCGTTCGCGCACGTACTGGTTTTCGCGCGCTCGACGCGCTTCGGCATCGAGGAGCCATTCAACGGTACAATCGCCGACAACATCCCTCTGCCGGAACGCTTCTTCGCCGGCGGCGGCAACAGCCTTCGCGGATTCGGCCTCAACCAGGCGGGCCCGCGCGATCCGGTCACGGGATTCCCGGTGGGCGGGCTGGTGGAGATGATTTTCAACCAGGAGCTGCGTTTCCCGCTGAGGCTGCCGTTTGTGGGCAATGCCCTGGGCGGAGCGCTGTTCTACGATGCCGGCAACGTTTTCAGCCAGCTCAGCAGCGTCACGTTCGCTTCGTCGCCGTCCTCGCCGACCGATTTGAACTACTTTTCACACACCGTCGGCTTCGGACTTCGCTACGCGACTCCGGTCGGACCGGTCAGCTTCGACGTCGGCTTTCAGCTGAATCCGGCGCAGTTTCAATTCTCGTGCACGGCGGCTACGCCGGGGTGCACGAACGGCACGGAGCTTTCGCGGTTGCCGCGCTTCCAGTTCTTTTTCAACATCGGATCGGAGTTCTAGTTCTAATGAAAAGAAGCATCGGGATTCTGCTCGTGG
This sequence comes from Patescibacteria group bacterium, assembly GCA_035533975.1. Lineage (GTDB taxonomy): Bacteria > Acidobacteriota > Terriglobia > Acidiferrales > UBA7541 > JAKASX01. The sequence goes on along the minus strand of DATLSU010000011.1, from coordinate 57,687 downwards.
CTTTGTGGCTGGCGCCGACGGCGGCCGCGCAGCAGGTGGTCGACCGCATCGTCGCGCGGATCGGAGACGGCGTGATCACCGAGAGCCAAATCGCCGAACTCGGCCGCTTTCAGCAACTGGTCGACGGCAAGCAGCAGAGCGCCGCCCAGCGCATGCACGAGCTCGCCGAGCAATGGATCGTCAATCACGAAGCATCCCTGAGCGGCTTCCAGGCGCCCAGCGCCCGGGACGTTCAGCGCGCCTTCGCCCGTCTGGAAAAACGGTTCGGGTCGGCCGCGGCGTTCGAGAAACGCCTGAAACGCGCCGGCCTGACCGACAGCGAGGCGCGCCAACTGCTCGATCGGGAGATCTTTCTCAGTCGCTACCTCGATTACAAGTTCCGGCCCGAGGTGCAGGTCGACGAGCGGGAAATCGAGGATTACTACCGGAAAACCCTGGCGCCGGAACTGAGAAAAGCCGGCCATAGCGTGCCCCCGATCGAAAGCGTTGCCGACCAGGTTCGCAACGTGCTGATCGAGCGGGGAATCAGTGAACGGGCCGGGCGCTGGCTCGATCAAATGCGGCAGCGGTGGAGAGTCGAGCCCGTCGAGAGCGCGTCGAATTCGCCGGAATGAAAGTGCGTTGGCGCAAGATCGGGAAGTGGGTTGCCGCAGCGCTGGTATTGATCGCGGCGCTGGCGGCCACGACGGTGGTGTTGTGGAAAACGGGGCGGATCACGCGGTGGGCGCGCGTGGAACTGGTCCGCCAGGTGGAGAAGGCCACGGGCGGCAAGGTCGACCTGGGCGGATTTCACCTCAGCCTTTTCCCTTTCCGCGTCGAACTGGACCGGTTCACCCTCCACGGGCGCGAAACTGCCGGCCAGCCGCCCTTTCTCCACATCGATCGCGTCACGGTAGGCGTCGATTGGCGCGCACTGCTCGAACGAAAGGTGATCCTGGGGAACGTGACGCTCGAGCGGCCGCAGATCGATATCCGCATTGACAAAAGCGGCCATTCGAACGTTCCGGTTCCCGCTCGCCGCGGACCCTCCCGGCCCTGGCCGCAGCCGCTTTTCGCCGTCACGATCGACCACCTTCGTATCGAGGACGCCCTGATTTGCTTGAATGACCGCAAGATTCCGCTCACGGCCGGCGGCGGACGCTTCACATTCCGAATGGACTATTCCTCGGCCGGGCCCGGCCGAGACCTCTACCGCGGCCAGATCGGCTGGCGCGAGATGCGGATTGCCGCGCAGCGGTGGGTGCCGTTCCGTTCGAACTGGTCGGCGCAATTCACGATCGGGCGCCGGGGCGGATCGCTCGACCAGTTTCGCTGGGAGCTGCCGCACTCGAGCATCGAAGCGCACGCCGACTGGCCGGCTTGGACGCAACCGAGGGCCGAGTTGCACTTCCGCGTGCGCTTGAATCTGGGTGACGTGCGAACCCTGCTGCGCAAGCCGCATACCCCGACCGGAATCATCGAATCGACCGGGGATCTCCGATACGCGCCCGGCGCATGGAGTTTGCGCGGTTACTACTCGGCGCAAGACATCTCGATCGGTTACAAGTGGTATCACGCCTCGGGGATGAGATCGCGGGGCACGCTGGTGGCCGATCCGCGCCGGGTGGAGATCCCCGATTTCCAGGCCTGGGCCATGGGCGGCGAGTTCACCGGGCGCGTCCACATGGATATGCGAACACTCGATTTCACCGCCATCACCGACTCGCACAAAGTCAGCCTGGCGCAATTGCTCGCCGCCGTCCAGAACAGCGATTTCCCGGTCCAGACCTTGCATTGGGAATCGAACGTGCAAATCAACTCGGTCACCACCTGGCGGGCCGACTTCCGCGACATGGCTTCGCGCGGCACGATGCAATGGACGCCCCCGGCGCAAACTCCGGCCGGCGAAATCCCCGCCAGCGCTTCCATCGAGTACAACTACCACATGGCCCGCAACACCGTTTTCGCCCAGGGCGATATCTCGACCCCGCACACCCGGCTGAAGCTCGCAGGCACCATCGGCGAGCGCGATTCGGACATGAAAACGGATCTGGCCGCCGACCGCCTGCTCGACTGGGACGATTTGATCAATCACCTTCGAGGTACCCACCTGCAGCCGGTTTCCGTCAGCGGCCGGGCAACCTGGCAGGGCAGCGTGACCGGTCCCGTTTCCCATCCCCTTTTCTCAGGACAAGTGCATGCCTGGCAAGCGAGCTACGGCAGCCTGCATTGGAAGGAGATCGAGGGAGGGGCGGATTATTCGCCCGACGGTCTGACCCTCACCGACATGCGAGTCCGCCGCGGCAGATCCCTGGCCACCATCTCGCTTCACTTGGACTTCACCAACTGGGCCTTCCTGCCGCAGAACGCCTGGAGCTTTACCGCGCACCTGGCTGGCGCGGATACCGACGACTTGCAGGGCCTGGCCGGCACCCGCTATCCGGTCCGCGGATTGCTGAGCGGTGAATTTCGGGGCGGGGGAACGCGTCAGGCATCGGAATTTTCGGGCAATTTTCATTTCGTTGATTTTCAAGCCGGGGGCTTCCGCTTTGCCACGGCCAGCGGGCGCCTGCAAATCAACCCGGATCTGGTTCGCGTGGCTGGAGTGAATGCGACGTTCGGGCCGGGCACCCTGGGCGGCGATCTCACCTACCAGCGTTCGAGTGGAAACGTCGAATTCGACCTATTTGGACGCGCTCTTCCGCTCGACAAGCTCGATCCGTTTCAGTCGCCTTCCCTGCCACTGGCGGGAAGCGTCGACTTCCGTCTAACCGGCAGCGGCCCGCCGTGGGCGCCGCAGGGCAACGGCAGGGTGAAGGTGACGGGCTTTCGGGCTGGCGAGGAGCTGATTGGCGATCTGAGCGCCCAGGCGAACTCGAACGGGAAGCAGTTGCGGGTAACGCTGGCAACTTCACTGGCGCATGGAACGATGAGCGGCGGCGTCGATCTAACGCTGGCCGACGATTATCCCATCGAGGGCCGGTTGACGGCTCGAGGGATCGACCTCAATCCCTTTATCAAGGCGGGATTGCATCTGGCCGCCCTCACCAGCCGCAGCCAGGTCGACGGCCACTTCCGCTTGACCGGGCAATTGCTCAAACCGGACACCCTAGCGGTCGAAGCCGACGTATCGCGGCTGGAGTTGGCCTACGAAGACGTGAAGCTCGAAAACGTGGGGCCGTTGCGGCTGGTGTACCGAAAAGCCGAGGTGAGCGTCGAGCAGGCTGTTTTGACGGGCATCGACAGCAACTTCCGGTTGAACGGAGTGGTGCGCTTCAACCGCAACCAACCGCTCGATCTGCGCGTCGCCGGATCGCTCAATCTGAAACTGCTGGCCGGGTTCGTTCCCGCGATTCGCTCGCAGGGAGCCGCGCAGGTGGACGCCGTGATCCTAGGAACCTTTGGCCAGCCGCGCATCAACGGCCGGGCGAGGCTGGAAAACGCCGCCCTCAACTATAGCGATATTCCCATCGGATTGAGCGCCGTCAACGGGGACTTGCTCTTCTCGAGAGACCATGTCTCTTTCTCGAATCTCAAGGCCCAGGCGGGCGGGGGCTCGCTGCTGCTCGACGGATCGGTGAATTTCGCGCCGGGCGCGGCCCGCGTCCAATACAACATCCACATCGCCGCCTCCCAAGTGCGCGTGCGCTGGCCCGAAGGACTCAGCTGGCTGCTCGATGCCGACGCGCGCATGGTCGGCAACACAAAAGGCGCCGATCTGGGCGGCCGGATAACCCTGCGGCGCCTATTCCTGACCAACGGACCCGACATTGCGGGACTCTTTATGATGGCCCCGCATCAGGCGAACGTCGAAACCGGCTCGCCGTTCCTGCAAAACCTGCGGCTGGATTTCAACGTGACTTCCGGAGCGGGCGCGCAACTCAGCTGGACCGGCGCGCGGATCGAAACCGATGCGAACGTGCGCGTTCGCGGAACCTGGAACCGCCCGTCGGTGCTCGGCCACGTCCATCTGCTCTCGGGCCGAGTCAGCTTCCGCGGCAACACGTACCGGCTCAGCCGCGGCGACATGAACTTTGCCAACCCGCTCGTGCTCGATCCGGTGATGAACGTCGAGGCCACCACCACCATTCAGCAGTACGGAATCACCGTCGATTTGACCGGCCCCGTCAGTTCGATGCGGCTTTCCTACCGCTCCGATCCGCCGCTGCCGGAAAGCGACGTGATCAGTCTGTTGGCCCTCGGCTATACGGGCGAGGCCAGCGAGTTGCGCACCGCCAGCCAGACGAGCCAATTCAACGCGACGGCGCTGCTTTCCGAAGCGGTGTCAAGCGAAGTCGGCGGCCGCATCGCGCGCCTGTTCGGCATCAGCCGTTTCCAAATCGAGCCCTATCAGGCGGCCACCGCAACGGGATCGACCGCCGCCGCGCGGATCGCCATCGAACAGCAGGTTACGCCGAATCTGACCGTCACCTACGCGACCAACGCCTCCTCGAACGCCGAGCAGGTGATCCAGATCGAGTACGCGGTTACCCGGAATATATCCGTCGTCGCCCTGCGCGACATCAACGGCACCTTCGGCATCGACGTCGAGTTCAAGCACCGCTTCAAGTAACCCGCTCGCCAGCGCCGGGACGGGCTGGACCGGCTGGCCGGATTGCGGGAAAATCCCCGCATGGCGCAATTATGTGTCTGCTAGACCCAGCCGGCATGGCAAACGCCGCCGATGCCTTCGCCGAGCAGCGCCGAGGGATGGTCCAAGGCCAGTTGCGCGATCGGGGTGTTCGATCGCCCGGGCTGCTCGACGCCATGCTCGCCGTGCCCCGGCACGAGTTCGTTCCCGCCACTTGCCGCGATGCCGCCTATAGCGACCAGCCACTGCCGATCGGCCTCGGCCAGACCATTTCCCAGCCGTTGATCGTGGGCCTGATGACCGAAGCCCTGGCGCTGGCCGTTACCGACCGCGTGCTCGAAATCGGCACCGGCTCCGGCTATCAAACGGCCGTGCTGGCCCGCCTGGCAAGCGAAGTTTTTACCATCGAATACCGGCCGGAGCTGGCCAGAGCCGCCTGGATTCGCTTCAGGCAATTGGGCATCGGCAATGTGCGCGTGCGGCAAGGCGACGGTGGAAACGGCTGGCCCGAGGCTGCCCCATTCCACAAAATTCTGGTGACCGCCGCAGCGGCCTTTCCCCCTCCGCCCCTGATCGATCAGCTCGCCGAAGGGGGACGGCTCGTGATGCCGGTTGGCGGCCGGCAACATCAAGAACTCATCCGCATCCAAAAGCGCCACGGGCGGATCGAGCGGCAGCATCTCGATTGGTGCCGTTTCGTCCCGCTGGCGGGAATCCATGGCTCGGGACGGCTGCTCGCCGGATGAAACGCCCTGCGGATCTTTCCATCGTGATTCCCGCCTACAACGAGGCGAGGCGCCTGCCGCGCACGCTCGAGCGCGTCCGGGACTGGGTGGAGCGCAAGCGCGCGGTATCCGGCCTGGAAATCGAGATCCTGGTCGTCGATGACGGATCGACCGACGATACGGCCGGCGTCGTGGCGCGCTGGCAGGACGAAATCGACGGGTTGCGCCTGGTTCCGAACGGCACCAACCGCGGCAAGGGTTACAGCGTGCGCCACGGCATGCTCGAAGCGAAAGGCCGGATCGCCCTGTTCACCGACGCCGACCTTTCGGCCCCGATCGAGGAAGCCGACAAACTGCTGTCGGCCCTCGACGAGGCCGATGTCGCCATCGGCTCCCGCGCCGTCGATCGCCGCCTGATCGAAACGCATCAATCCGCCGGCCGGGAGACCGCCGGACGCGTCTTCAATGCCGTGGTCCAACTGATGACCGGCGTCCGTTTCCTCGACACCCAGTGCGGATTCAAGGCGTTCCGCATGAAGCGCGCCCGCGTGATCTTCGAACAGCAGCGGATCGAGGATTTCGGCTTCGATCCCGAGTTGCTGTTCCTGGCGCGCCGGCACGGGCTGGCCGCCGTCGAGGTGCCGGTTCGCTGGGCGCACGACCCGGCCAGCAAGGTCCGCATGGGCCGCGACAGCCTCCGCATGTTTTGGGACCTGGTCAAGGTTCGCTCGAACGCCCTGCTCGGCCGCTATCCCCGCCGCCCCAGTTAGGATTGCCCCCGCCGGGGCAACCCGCTTTCGTGTAAATGCCTCGGAAATCTCACCGGGTTATATCGGGCGAGCCGCGACCCAGGGGTCCCGGGCGGCTGGCGGGGGACTTTCTCTTTACGACACAAAGTACTTGACGACAAAGAACCGCGGCATACGATGAAACTATGAGTTTCCCCGAACGCTCGCCGCGAGAACGCCCCAGCCCGATTCCCATCGATGCCCGCGCCCGCGAACAGCTCCGCTATATCCGCGACACTCTCGAACGAGCCGGCTCCTTTACCGCCGTTCCCGGCTGGGGCGGCATCGTGGTCGGGCTGACGGCCCTGGGAGCCGCGGCCGTTGCCTCCCGCCAGCCCGGCCCTGGCGCCTGGCTGGCCGTCTGGCTGGCCGAAGCCGGCCTGGCGGCCCTGGTCGGCGTCTGGTCGGTGGTCTGGAAGGCGAAATCGGCCGGCGTGCCCTTGCTGAGCGGTCCGGGCCGGCGCCTGGCACTGGGCTTCACGCCGCCGCTGGCGGTCGGGGCGTTGCTGACGGCAGTGCTTTGGCGGGAGGGAATCATCGCCATCCTGCCCGGCGTATGGCTGGTGTTGTACGGAACGGCGGTGGTGACCGGAGGGGCGTTTTCGATCGAGATCGTTCCGCTGATGGGTTTGTGTTTTCTCGTGCTCGGCGCGGTGGCGCTGTTTTCCCCGGCCGCCTGGGGCGATCCGTTCATGGCGGCGGGCTTCGGGGGATTGCACATTATCTTTGGCGCTCTGATTGCCTGGAGGTACGGTGGCTAAGAAGGCGCTCGCCGAACACGATCCGCCAAGGGTCGATCTTCGAGCCCGCGCTTTGCGTGCCATCAGCCGCGAAGCGGGCGAGATTCCTCTCGAGTTCGACCGCTTGATTCACGAGCAAACGAGGCTGGGGATCGTCAGCGCATTGGCGGTGAACCGCTCTCTCAGCTTCGCAGATCTGAAGCGGCTGCTCCGTGTGAGCGACGGAAATCTGAGTGTCCACGCGAGGAAACTCGAGGAAGCCGGATATGTCTCCTGTTTGAAATCGTTTTCCGGGCGCCTGCCCAGGACCGTATACCGGCTGACCGGAGCTGGCCGGCGGGCGCTGGTGCGCTATCTGGACCATATGGAAGCCCTGATCCGCGTGACTCGGGAAAGCTGAGGGAAGGAATACAACCCATGAACCCAATCCGGACGACCAACTCCCCCTTCAGCGCCACCGACAGCGGCGCGCGGCTGCTGCACGTCGCCGTGATCCCCGATGGCAACGGGCGCTGGGCCGCCGCGCGCGGTCTGCCGCGCACCGCCGGACATCAGGCGGGCGTGGAAGCCGTTCACCGCATGGTGGAAGCGGCGCCGGGTTTGGGAATCGGCACGTTGAGCCTTTACGTCTTCTCGGCGGACAACTGGGAGCGCCCGCGGGCCGAAGTGTCCGGCCTTTTCGGATTGCTCGATCGATTCCTCGAAAATCAGGCTGGCTATTTCCAGCAGGCGGGGGTGCGCTTGAACGTGATCGGGCGCCGCGACCGCCTGCCCCCGGAACTTCGCCGCGCGGTGGGCATAGCCGAAAAACTCACCGCCGCCGGGCACCGTTTGCACTTGCGCCTGGCCGTCGATTACTCGGCGCAGGACGCCATTTTGCGCGCCGCCTGCCGGATGATTTCCAGCCTGGAAATTTCCCGCCGGGAATTTGCGCGGGTGCTTGGCCAGGCCAGCTTCAGCGGGGAGCCGTCTCCCGACGTCGATCTGCTGATTCGAACCGGAGGCGAGCAGCGGCTCAGCGATTTCCTGCTCTGGGAATCGGCCTACGCCGAACTGTTCTTCTCCCCGAAACTGTGGCCGGAATTCCAGACCAGCGACCTGCGGACCGCACTCGAGGAATTTCACCGGCGCGAGCGCCGCTTCGGCCGCATCCCTGAAGCCGTCGCCGGTTAACGCGCGCCGGCTCGCGCGATACGCACTGGCGGCACGCGGCGCTCGGGAAATCAGCCTTCCTGGCGCGCCATTTCAAACCCCTTGCGCAAAATGCGCTCGACCGCCTCGTTCAGCGCAAAACGATCGAGCTCGTCTTCGCCGGCCAGCGCCAGCTCCGACGCATCGCCGCCCGCCGCCGGCCGGTCCGAGCTGGCGCGGCAAAGAAAATCGAGAATTACATAATGGAAGCGCGTGCTTCCGTCCGGGTCGCGGTAGACACGCTCGAATGCTTCGATCAGCTGGCCGACTTCGACTTCGAGCCCGGTTTCCTCGCGCAATTCGCGGCGAACGCCTTCGGCCAGCGTTTCCCCCAGTTCGAGCTTCCCTCCGGGGATCGACCATTCTCCCTTCCGCGGCTCGTTCGCCCGGCGAATGAGCACCACCTGGCCCCCCAGCAACACCACGCCACCGACACCAACCACCGGATGCTCGGGATATTCACCCAAAGGGCTCAACGATATTCTCCCTGGAAGAAACTCTTGACCGCGGAGTTATATAATACCGGCAAGGCTCCGTGCCGGCCCAAAGAGGAGGAGAACGTGGTTCGTTGCCCTGACTGTGACTCCGAAATCGATCTCGATGAAGACGAGGTAGAAGAAGGCGAGATCCTCAGTTGCCCGGAATGCGACGTGGAGTTGGAGGTCGTGCAGACGCACCCTGTTCAGCTCAACATTGTCTCGGAAGAGGACGAGGAAGCCGAAGAAGAAGGCCTTATCGACGAAGATAAAAAATCGGACGACGAAGACGAGGAAGAAGAAGAGGAGGATGAGTACGAAGAGGAGGAATAGCCACCGGCCCCCCCAGAGGCGTGGCAGCCTTTCCCTCCCGCTCGCCATCTCAACACAGGGCGAATTCGCGATACCCGGAGCGGCTTACCGTGTTGTCATCAAAGTGGAATTCGATTGCATCCATCTCTCTAAGGCTTGATGCACTTATTCTGTGCCTTCTTCTCGGCGGCACGGCTTGCTACGCCCTGGCCCGGCAAAGCGGAGCGCAATTGCGCACGGTGCACGGAACCGTGGTTAATTCCTCGGGCGCGCCGGTGAGCGACGCCGTCGTCTACCTGAAGAACATGAGAACCCTCTCGGTCCGAACCTATATTTCTCCCCACAGCGGCCAATACCGATTCAGCGGGCTCGATCCCAATGTCGACTACCAGATCCATGCCGAGCATCAAAACCTCACCTCCGCATCGCATACCATTTCGAGTTTCGATAGCAATCCCGACATCATCATCCAACTGAAGATCGACCGGAAAAAATCGCCCGGATAGGCCAATCGGCGAGCGCGTTGGGCTTCGACGGACGCAGAAGCTGCGGCGCGCCCGGACCCGAAAAGGCCTTCGTCGGCGGGAAGATGCAAGCGAACTGGTGCCGGCGGTGGGACTCGAACCCACGACCTAGGGATTATGAGACCCTCGCTCTACCTCTGAGCTACACCGGCGTGAAACCCGATGGTAAGAGCGCCTCCGGAGGGTGTCAAGCAACGCCGGAGATGAAACCAGTAGCGGGGAAAAAACGCATGTTCCGGAGTGAAATGATGTTCCACAAGGGATCGCGCCAGGCGATTAGATCAAAGCCAATCGTTTCGTCGCGGAACACGTACCTCTGAAACTAGTACGCGTAAAGGGAAGTTCTGGTGCTACGACGCGAAAGAGTCAGCACAAACTGCATGGGTATTAACCCTTAGATAACCGAGTTCTATTGACATCAAAGTAGTCCAAGCATACGCTTGCAGCCGGAAGTTCTGTAAAGTTTGTGCATGGCTGGCCTCGGAGCCCAGGAGGTTCCCGAGTTAACCGTTTAGACACACAACTGTCATCAATGTGATACACGTGTACACGAGCCGTTATATTGCCTCTGGACGAGAAATTTCCCCGGAGGCAAATAGCAATGCAAAAGTGGCTCGTGGTTGTTGTTCTCACATTGGCAGCTTTGGTTGCAGCGATGGGCGTGCGGAACTTTACGGTTCGGGCGTCTGGGAACTCTCAGCCGGTGCTGGCGGCTTGGGGTGGATCTCCCATACCGCCGGGTCCTTGGCTGAAGGCAGCGCACTGGGGTGGATCTCCGATACCGCCGGGTCCTTGGGTTAAGTAAGCCAAGGCAAAATCGGCAGTTGAGGTCGCTCCTAGAGCAAGCTCCGGTAAGTTAAGGTCAGCCTCGAAACGAGGCTAGGTGCTTGGTCCGGTAGCCTACGCAGTGTGGTTTGTAAGCTTCGCGCTAGAAGTGTATATTCTCGTCCGGGCGATTTCTTCCAAGGCATTCCTGCGTTATCTCACCTTGAATCTATTTGTTGCGGCGATGGCGCTGAAAGAGGCGCTCGACTTCACCACGCTCTACCGCTACGGCTTCGCTTCTCCTCAATATAGATATACGTTTTATTATACGGACGCCCTTCTCACGGTTCTGATGTACCTCGCCATCATGCACCTGTACCATCAGGTCTTTCGGGAGATGAATCTCGGGAAATATATCCGGGGGGCCACGATCGCTTTGCTGGCGGGAACGGCCATCTTTGCCTGGGGGGTGGTACAGAGCAACACGGATCACTTGACCAGCCGTTTCGTTGTCGAAATGTCTCAAGACCTCTATTTTGTTGGAGTTGTACTGACCTACTTGCTTTGGGCCGCTGTTTTCAAGCTCCGAGAAACGCGCATGCGCCTTGTTCAGTTGGTCCTGGCTCTAGGAATCTATTTCAGCGGTTCGGCGGCTTTGTACGCCTTCGGCAATATGTTTCCCGATCTTCATGCGGTTGCCAACCTGCTTCTCCCCATCGTGGGAACTTTTCTGCCGGCTGCCTGGGCCTATACATTCACCGCCGTCCCCGAATCCGCCCGGTTGGCGCCGACTCGGCTGGCGGAGGAAGCGGTTTCGCACCGATGATTGCGTCGCTGATTTTAGTTGTCTCGATTGCCGTCTTTGTTCAGTTCTTCGTGTTCTACACGCGGTCGCTGATCGCCGCCTCTTGCAAGCACAATCTCTCTGAAGGTGTTTGCGAGATCACCGGAATCACCGGCCAGCGCGTGCAGACCGCGCAGTTTGCCCGCCTACTGCAACTGGTGGAGCTATGCCCTGGATCGGGAAATGACGAGATGGGAATCCGGGCTGTCCGGGCCTATTTCAGCACTTTGAGTCTGATGACGGCTTTGCTGACCCGCCTCTCCTCGGCCGCGATGACCAAGACGCTAAGCTGGGCCGAGGGGGAGCGAGCTTCCTGTGCCTACTTCGCCGCCACAGTGCTCGATCAACGAATGGCCTACAGCCGGACTCTGCTTTCCCACGGCACCAGCTCCTAAGAGAGCGGCCTTCGCGCTCCTCGTCTTGGCGGTCGAGCCTTTGCCCCGCCCGCTTCAACTTCCTCACAACGGCCGATCGTTGGCGCGCTTTTCTTCTCACCGGCCGGCTCGCCGCGGCCGTTTCCCTGCTATGCTAGTAAACAGTTTCCAGTTAGCCAGACTCCATGAATCCCTCACTTTCGTCTCGGCTCTTGGCGACCATCGGGCGTCATGGAATGGTCCTTCCCGGCGACCGCGTGGCCGTAGCCGTTTCCGGAGGCGGCGATTCGGTTGCCCTCTTGCTCCTCCTGATGGAACTTCGGGAAACCTTGGGCGCGACGTTGGTGGTAGCCCATTTCAACCACCGGATTCGCCCGGGGGAAGCCGACGAAGACGAGCGATTCGTCCGCGAGCTTGCGGACAAGTTCCGCTTGTGCTGCGTCGTGCATAGCGAGGACGTGGCCGATCGATCGCGCCGCGCCGGCACGAATCTGGAAGCGGAAGCCAGAGACCGAAGGTACCTGTTCTTTCGCGAACTCATTTCCCGAGGATGGGCCACTCGCGTCGCCACCGGACACACGGCAGACGATCAGGCGGAGACCGTCCTGTCGCGTTTGGCGAGGGGGTCGGGTCTTCGGGGGCTGGGGGCAATCCATCCGGTACTTGGCCCCGTGGTGCGGCCGCAGATCGAGATCCGGCGAGGGGAGCTTCGCGAATACCTTTCCCTGCGAAAGCAATCCTGGCGCGAAGATGCCACGAATCTGGACACGTCGCGCTTGCGGGCGCGCATCCGGCACAGGCTTTTGCCGGTATGGGAAGCGGAACTCGGCGCCAGCGGGGTGGCGAACCTGTCGCGACTGGCTGGCTTGGCGCGCAACGATGAAGCCTTGCTCGAGGAACTCGTAAGGGCGCGGTTTGGGTCTCTGGTCCGCCGGGAGCAGGCTCATTTGTTTCTGGACGCGCGGGATATGCTCGATCCGTATCCCGAACTAAAGCTGAAGAGCGAGCAGGCGCGTCAAGCGCTGGCAGCGCGCATGGTGCGCCTGGCAGCCCAGCAACTGAACGACAACCGGATCGGATTGACAGCCGATCATGTCGCCCGTGTGGTGGATCTGGCCCGGCGGGGAACCAGCGGGAACAAATTGGAGTTGCCCGGCGGCCTGGTGGTCGAGCGAGTGCTCGAACGGCTGGTCTTCTCGCCGAAAAACGTTGCCGCCCGAACCCCGCGCGAAAACCCTTCCTACGCGTATTCCGCCGACCCTTGGCAAGGGGGCGAAACCGTGCTGCAAATTGCCGAAACGGGCAAGCAGCTCAGGCTGAAATTGATTGACTGGCCTCCGGCAGGGAGAGAAACTTATGTTGAGGGTTTTGGGGTGCTGGATGCTGATCGGCTCGAACCTCCCTTACTGGTTCGCAACGGGCTCCCGGGGGACTCCTATCGCCCCAGGGGGCGTGGACACGCCGAGAAACTTAAGCGTCTTCTTCTCCAAAGTCGGATTGCCGGCAAAGATCGCGCCTTGTGGCCTGTCCTGACCAGCGCCGGCCGCCTGGTCTGGTCGAGCGGGCTGCCCGTGGCGGCCGATTTCGCGGTGGGAACAGGCACGCAGAGGGCCCTGATTATTCGTGAAGAATCGAGCGGACCGGGCGGGGGCAACGCTTTGCTTGAGACGGGAACGGCCCAGCAAGCATCTAAATCAGTATAGGTGGACGGCCCGGGCGCTGGTGCGCCAGGGTTGGGCTTCAAAGAGAGGTGGATTCTGAGAAGGCCGGGAAGCGGAATGAGTTCGGCGGGTAGGGCCATTCTCTTTTGGCTCATCATGGTTCTGCTGGCGGTCGTGCTGTGGAAGATGGCTTCGGCGGGCACGCAGTCGAGCCATGAGCTCACTCCCAGCTACACCGACTTCACGAACCAGCTTCAAAAGGGAAACATCAAGGACGTCACGATCTATCTCTCCCAGAGCACGGCTGAAATCCGAGGCGATTTCAGCGAGCCGGCCGAGCATTTCCGCGGCGTGATCGTTCCCAGCACGGTGCTCTCCGATATCACCAAGCAACTGCAGGACAAGGGCGCGACCATCAACATCAAGGAAGTCCACAACGGCGATTGGCTGAACTTGGCCATGAACGCCCTGCCGCTGCTTTTGCTGGTGGCCTTGTGGATTTTCATGATGCGGCAGATGCAGGCCGGCGGGAACAAGGCGCTCAGCTTCGGTAAATCCCGGGCCCGGCTCCTGACCCCCCAACAGAAAAAGGTGACTTTCAAGGACGTGGCGGGGGTCGAGGAGGCCAAAGAGGAGCTGCAGGAAATAATCGAATTCCTGCGCGACCCGCAGAAATTCCAACGTCTGGGCGGCCGCATTCCGAAAGGTGTGCTGCTGGTGGGCCCGCCGGGCACGGGGAAGACGATGCTGGCGCGCGCGGTGGCCGGCGAGGCGAATGTCCCGTTCTTCTCGATTTCCGGCTCGGATTTCGTCGAGATGTTCGTCGGCGTGGGCGCCAGCCGCGTCCGGGATCTGTTCGAGCAAGGCAAGAAAAATGCGCCCTGCATTATCTTCATCGACGAGATCGATGCCGTGGGGCGCCATCGCGGCGCCGGCCTGGGCGGCGGACACGACGAGCGCGAACAAACCCTGAACGCGCTGCTCGTGGAGATGGACGGGTTCGAATCGAACGAGGGCGTGATCCTGGTGGCGGCGACGAACCGGCCCGACGTGCTGGACCCGGCGCTGTTGCGGCCCGGCCGCTTCGACCGGCGGATCGTGGTGCCGCGCCCGGACGTCCGCGGACGCGAAGAAATTCTTCGCGTGCACACGCGCAAGGTGCCGATCTCCCCCGACGTCGACCTTTCGGTTCTGGCGCGCGGGACGCCCGGCTTCTCCGGAGCCGATCTGGCCAATATGGTCAACGAAGGGGCGCTGCTGGCCGCGCGCAACAACCGCAAGATCGTCGCCATGGCCGACCTGGAAATGGCCAAGGACAAGGTAATCATGGGCGTCGAGCGCCGCTCGATGATTCTCTCGGACGAGGAGAAGAAAAACACCGCCTATCACGAGGGCGGGCACGCCCTGGTGGCCGCGCTGACCCCGGGCACCGACCCCCTGCACAAGGTGACCATCATTCCTCGCGGCATGGCGCTCGGCGTCACCATGCAGCTTCCCATCGACGACAAGCACACCTACACGAAGGAATTCCTCGAGGCGCAGCTGGCCGTGCTCATGGGCGGGCGCGCCGCCGAGGAAATCGCCCTGAATCACGTGACCACGGGCGCCGGAAACGACATCGAGCGCGCCACCGAAATTACGCGGCAGATGGTTTGCGAGTGGGGCATGAGCGAGCTCGGCCCGCTCACCTTCGGGAAAAAGGAAGAAGCGATCTTCCTGGGCCGCGAGATCGCCCAGCACCGCGATTACTCCGAGGATACCGCCATTCTGATCGACCGCGAGGTCCGCCGCATCGTCGGACAGTCCTACGAGCACGCCCGCACGATCATGGAGAATCACCGCGACACGCTCGATCGGATCGCGCATGCGCTGCTCGAGCGGGAAGTGCTCGACGCGCAGGAAATCCGGATGCTCATCGACGGCAAGCCTCTTCCGGACAAGCCCGCCCCGGTGCCGCCCTCGGCGCAGCCCGCCGCCCCGCCGAAGGAGCCGCAACTGGCCCCCCGGCCCGAGCCGCGCGTCGTTCCCGGTCTCGCCAAGGGCGAAAAGCCGGCCACGGCCTGATTCCCGGCCCACGGCCATACGGCCGGCCCAGTCCATCTCTCCGCCAACAGCAGCCCGGTTGCGCCGAACGGCGAGCCTTGCCGTACAATAGGCGCATGGCGGACAAGGTTTCTCCGATCGAAGTCACCTGCCCTTGCTGCGAGGCCAAGCTCACGGTGGACCCCGAGCTCGGCGCCGTGCTCGCGCACACCGCGCCGCTGCGCGCCCCGAAGGTGGACCTGGACCATGTCGATCAGGTGCTCGGCGAGCAGGCTCGCCTTCGCGAGGAAAAGTTCCGGCAATCGGTCGAAGCCGAACGAACGAAGGAAGAAGTGCTCAACCGCAAGTTTGCCGAGGCGCTGAAGAAAACCAAAGACCTGCCCGTCGAAAAACCACTCCGCGATTTCGATCTCGACTGACCGCTTGCATCGTCCCCCTGCCATCGCGCCCCCGCCCGTTGAAGGAGGCCCGGATCCCCGCGCATGAGCCTCCGGCCGAAATTCCGTTTGCGGCTCCCCGCGCGCACGCTCGTTCTCGGCGAGAAAACGCTGGTGATGGGCGTGGTCAACGTCACTCCCGACAGCTTTTCCGACGGCGGGCTCTACCTGGCCACCGACGCCGCCGTCCGGCACGCGATCGAGATGGAACGGGCGGGCGCGGACATCATCGATATTGGCGGGGAATCGACACGGCCAGGCTCGCTTCCCACGCCGATTGAAGTGGAACTGGAGCGGGTGCTTCCCGTGGCCAGCGAGCTGCGCCGCCGTCTGCGGATCCCCATCTCGATCGACACGCGCCGGGCGGCCGTGGCCGAAGCGGCGGCCCGAGCCGGCGCCGAGATCCTGAACGACACCAGCTGTTTGCGGGACGATCCTGGTCTGGCCGAGGCCGCTCGCCGGTGCCGGCTCGCCGTCATCCTGATGCACATGAGGGGCAGGCCGGAAACTATGCAGCGGAGCCCATTCGCCCGCGACGTATGGAAAGACGTGCGATCCGGCCTGGCGGCCGCGGCCAGAGGCGCGCTCGACGCCGGCATCATCCGAAGCCGCATCCTGCTCGATCCAGGGCTCGGCTTCGGCAAGAGTTTCCCACAGAACTTCGAGCTGCTGGCGCGCCTCGGTGAGTTGGGACGGCTCGGCTATCCGATCGTCGTCGGTCCTTCGCGAAAAAGCTTTATCGGCAAAGCGCTCGGCGGCGCTCCGCTACTGGAGCGGACCTGGGGTACGGCGGCTGCCGTGACGGCAGCGATTCTCGGCGGAGCGCACATCATTCGCGTCCACGACGTCGCCGAAATGGCGCAGGTGGCCCGGGTCGCCGACGAGTTGCTGGCCAATTCCCGCCAGCCGGCCGCTGCCAGGCGGCCTCGGGGCGGGCGGGGAAAGGGCTAACATAACGTCTACACCCGGCTCGGAAAGGATTTTCGCAATGCGCGGCCGAAAATGGCTTCCGCTGCTGGCTCTGGCCGCCGTTCTGGCGGCAGCGGCCGGGGTTACCCTGCGGGCGCAGCAAGGCCCGCTGCCACCAGTCAATGGTCCCGGGCAACTGGGGCCGAAACCGCCGGTCGGTTCGGGCGGCTGCTCGGTGACGGCGCCCACGTGCGCCGACGTGGCCCCGGCCATCATTCGCAGTGCGCTTGGACCTTCGCCGCTCCAACACAATATCCACTACCTGACCCGCGTGACGGGCGCCGCAGGAAACGGACCGGCGGCCCAGGAACAAGTTTTGCAATGGGCGGTACAAGCATTCCGGCAGGCCGGCGTGGATCAGGTGCGCCTCGAAACATACACGATGCCGCCTTGGGCGCGGACGCTGTCGCCTCACCCCGCAGGCGGCCGGCTCCGGGCGGCCAACGTGGTGGCGGAGATTCGCGGCCGCGAGGAGCCGGACGAATTCGTGATTCTCGGTGCGGACCTGGACGCGGGGAATTCCGGCGCCGAAGCGGCCGATGACGCCCGCAATGCGGCGCTGGTCATCGACGCCGCCCGCGCCATTCACGCCGCGGGCACGCGACCGGCGCGATCGATTCGCTTTATTCTTTTCACGGGGAAAAAACAAGGGGACGCAGGTACGTGGGCCTACGTGCGCGCCCATCGTTCCGAGTTGAACCAGGCCGACGCCGTAATCATTTATGACGCCGGGGACGGACCCGTATCCGGCTACGATCTCAGCGGGCGGAGATCTCTCGAGGCCCCCCTGCGAAAGGCGCTCGCCCCGGCGGCGCAATTCGGCGCCAGCCACGATGTTTATACTGCCCGGATGGGAGCCGATAACTTCGACTTCCTGCTCGAAGGCGTGCCGACGCTCGTTGCCGCTTCACGCAGCGGCTCGCCCGCGCCCGGCAACGCCGATCCAGCCGAACTCAAGCGCAACGTGGCCTTGGCCGCCTTGACCGCCTACGGCATAGCCGATCTGCCCGAGCGGCTGGGAAAACGCCAAACGCGGCCGGAGATCGAAGAGTTGCTCGAGCGGACCGGGCTCGAAAACAAAATGAAAAAGTCGGAGATCTGGTCCGAGTGGCGACGAGGAGAACGCGGTCGGCCCCGATAGGGCTGCCTGGGCGAGTCACCCGGTACCTGCTGGCGTCAAAACTGATTGTTCGAGCGGTTTGCCTTCCTCCTAGGGCTATAATTTCATCGTGGGGCGTCGCTCTTCCAGTGCTGCACATGTGCCCGGTCGGGAACTTACCCGAACCGGCGAAAGGGCCGGGCGGGTTCTGGCCATCGACTACGGGCGACGGCGCATCGGGCTAGCCATCTCCGACTCGGTTGGCTGGACGGCGCAGCCGCTGGCAACGATCGAAAGAAAGGGCCGGGCGGCGGACTTTGCCCGGCTCGAGCAGGTCGCTCGGCAATACGGCGTAGAACGCATCATCATCGGTCATCCCCTGCGGATGGACGGAACGCCGGGCGAGATGGCGGAGGAAGCGTCCCGGTTCGCCCTGCGCGTCGAGCAGGCGCTGAGTCTTCCTGTCGAGTTGGTGGATGAACGGCTAACGAGCTGGGCGGCGCGGCAATGGCGAACCGCTCATGGCAAAGCTGGTAGCGCCCGATCCGAAGACGAAATTGCGGCGGCAATTCTGCTGGAAGAATATTTGAGCCGGACCCCGGAGAACGGCGGCTGAGCGATGCGTTGGGTGGCGGCGGTCATCGTTTTGGGGGTCGTTGTGGCGGTTGCCGGCGCAGGGGGCTGGTTAGCGTATCAGTGGCAGAGCCCGTATCAGGGCTATCGGGGGAAATCGGCGGTGGTGGATATCCAGCGCGGGACGACAACCCGTGAGATCGGCAAGCAATTCGAGCAGGCAGGGGTGGTACGGAGCGCGATGGCCTTTGAGCTTTGGAGCCGCCTCCACCCCCGGGAAAAACTGGAAGCCGGAGAATACCGGTTCGATCAAGCGATGACGCCGCCGCAAGTTTTCGAAATGGTCGCGCAAGGCCGCGTCTGGACCGTGACGCTGACGGTTCCGGAAGGCTGGACGATGTTCGACATCGCCGATGCCGTCGAGCGGGATGGCTTGGCGAACCGAACGGCCTTTCTCCGCGCGGCGCGCGATACATCTCTGATCCACAATCTGGCCCCGGATGTTCCCACCTTGGAGGGATTTCTATTCCCCGCCACCTACCAATTTCCGCATCGTACGACGGCCCAGGCCGTCGCCCGGGAGATGGTGGCCCGCTTCCGCCAGGCATGGGCAAATCTGACGCGCAACGGCGCCCTCCCGCCGAGCCTGACCCCCGAGCAGGTGGTAACGCTCGCCTCGCTCGTCGAGGAGGAAACGCCCAACCCGGCAGAGAAGCCGATCATCGCCGGCGTCTTCATGAACCGGCTCCGCCTGGGCTACCCGCTCGAATGCGACCCTTCGGTGGTCTACGCGCTGAAACTGGCGGGGCGTTACCAGGGCCAGTTGCATGCGCCTGAGATGGGCTTCCACTCGCCCTACAACACATACTTGCACTACGGTTTGCCGCCCGGACCCATCGGCAATCCGGGCATGGCGTCGCTCAAGGCCGCGCTCGAGCCCGCCCACACCGGCTATCTTTATTTCGTCGCCGACGGGCGCGGAGGGCACGCTTTCAGCCGCACTTTGGCCGAGCATCGGCGCAACGTGGCGCGCTACCGCGAGCTCGTCGCCGCAAAAAAAAAGGAGGACCTTGTTCAACGCCGCCAGCAAGGGCCCGTCGCCACGCACGATCATCACGCCGGAAGTGAGACCCACCCATGAATGCAAAGCCTGAAGACATGATGAGGGAAGCGATTCTGGCGATCGCGCGGGAAGTGGTCGCCGGCATTTTCACTCCGGCCGAAATCGAGCAGATTCGCCGGCAACTGCTGGTGCGCCTGGGCAGCGACGGCAAGACGTCGCACGACCAGATCGCCGCCGTTCTGGCCGAAGCGGGCCTCCCCGTTCGCCGCCCGCGCCAGGAAGGACCCGCGCGCTACGAGGAGGAATTCCGCGATTTGCTGCATTTTTCGACGCTCGGGGACGCCGAGATGTGCCTGATCCGCTTGGACGAGTTGCTCCGCAAATTCCGCGAGCAGGGCGATCCGGCCGGGGAATCCAGGGTATTCGAAGTCGCCCAACTGGGCCTTCGGCGAGCCGTGATGATTTCGAGAAACACCAAGGTGGATGCCGACAAACGGAAGGAAAAAGAGGAAGTATGCCGATGGTTCCGCGTGTGGATGGAGAATCCCGCCGCGTTCTTCGACTGGCTCGAACTGCGGAAACAGGCGCCGGATTTCCGCCGGAAATTTGGCTGGCGCGCGCCGGTCGAGTCCTGAGGCCATGCTGAGGCTTACGGTCGAACCGCTCGACTTGGGTCCGGACGTTCGCGCGCTGGCGCTGAACCTGACCGCTGCCGAGGACCAAGAACCGGTCGCGGGAAGCGAGGCGGCGCCGCTCTGGAGCCAGGCGCTGCTGTCGCTGGCGGGAGAAATGCCGCTCGTGCTGGACTTTTTCGCTCATCTGGACCGCGTGAGGGAGTTCTGCCAAAACCAGGACATTCGGTTTCGGGAGACGGCGGCGGGCGGGATCGCCGTGACCGAAACCGATTCCGATGCGCTCGGCCGGCTGATGGAACGCTTCGAGGGGGAAACCTGGGGGGCGAGGGCGGGTGAGCCGTTGCGGTCGGGCGACGAGGAGCTGGAAAATGCGCTGCGCCGCCGCGGCCTCGACGCCTATCATCTGGCCTTCCCCCGTTACCTCTTCTGCGCCGTTTGCGAGCTCGATACGGGATCGGTGACGCTCGTGAGCGACCAGCTATGGGCCTCGGAAGTTTCCCGGCGGTTGCGCGGCGCGCTCCGGGAATTTCCCGTATCCGTGGAAATGCTGATGTAGGCGGCGCCCGGCCGGACTTGGGCGGCAAGTCGGTTGACTCCCCTTCACAGCGGTTGCTACATTCGGCGGTTTGCCTTCTACTCGAGGAAATCTGTGAGCGTTCGAGGACTCAGTTCCATCGCATGCGCGGCAATGCTGGCGTTGCTGGCCGGATGCGCCAGTCGGACGATTCGGGTGGCCGCGCCGGCGGCGCCGGCGGCGGCCCGCACGGCAACGCGCCAAGAACTCCTCGACCGCTACAACGGCGAGGCGGACGCCGTGCATAGCCTGAACGCCGCCGTCCGCATGAATGCGGAAACCGGAACGGCCTTTTCCGGCGTCATCAAGGAGTACCATCAGATCACGGCCCTCGTTCTAGCCGAGCGGCCGGCTTGGATCCGCGTGGTGGGCCAGGCGCCGGTCGTCGGCACGGACATCTTCGATATGGCGAGCGACGGCAAAACGTTTCACATGTATATTCCATCGAAAAAGAGGTTCCTGGTGGGTCCGGCAAGCGGGGGCGAAGCCGCGAAAAACGCCATCGAGAATTTACGGCCCCAGCCGCTCTTTGACTCCCTGATCTGGCAAAAAATCCCCCCGGAAGACCCGGTGTTGATCGAGGAAGAGGACCGGGACCAGCCGCCGGCCCGGTACTACGTGCTGACGGCTCTGCGCCGCGCGGGCGAGCAGCTCGAAATCGAGCGCCGGATCTGGTTCGAGCGGTCCGATCTGCGCGTGTCGCGCATCGAGATCTACGGCCGCGGCGGCCGCCTCCGCTCCGACATTCGGTACGGCGATTGGCGCGAGCAAGCCGGAGGCAAATCCTTCCCCTGGCGGATCGTTCTCTGGCAGCCCCGCGCCGGCTACCGGCTGGAAATCGACCTCACCCGGATCACGCTGAACCCTCCGGTTCCGCCCGGCCGGTTCACGCTCGCACAACCGCCCGGCACCGAGCGCGTCCCGCTGGGCCAGGGCGGAGGCCAGCCATGATGGGACAGCTCGTTTGGCGCAACGCCCTGCACCGGCCGCTGCGGACGATGGTGAGCGTAATCGCCGTGGGAATCGAAGTCGCGCTCGTGCTGCTGGTTGTCGGGCTGACCCACGGCGTTCTGCATGAGGTGGGCAAACGCATCGAAGGCATCGGAGCCGACATTATGGTGCAGCCGCCCTCTTCCTCCGTCTTTCTCGCATTCAGCGGCGCGCCCATGCCGCAGAGCTTGGGAAACCGCCTGGCGGAATTGCCGAGCGTGGCCGCCGTGACGCCCGTGCTCCTGCAGCTGAGCTCTTCGAGCGGACTCGATATCATCTACGGAATCGATCCCCCGAGTTTCCAGGCCGTATCGCAAGGATTCGTATACCTGCAGGGCCATGGCCTCGAAAAGCCGGACGACGTTCTGGTGGACGATTTATACGCTCGCGCCAAGCACCTGCGCGCCGGCGGCACCCTGCACCTGTTCGGGCACGATTTTCATGTGGCTGGAGTCGTCGAGCACGGCAAGGGAGCGCGCGTTTTCCTCCCCCTCACAACGCTTCAGCAGATCACCGGCTCGCCGCGTGAGGCGTCGCTCTTCTTCGTCAAGTGCACCGCGCCGGGACTAACCAACGTGGTGATGAAGGAGATCGGCAGTTTGCTGCCGGGATACGAAGTCCGCCCCCTGCAGGACTACTTGTCCTTGATGACGCCGACCAGCGTCCCGGGACTCAACACGTTCGTGCACTCGATGATCGCCCTGGCCGCCGCGATCGGGTTTCTGGTGATTTTTCTTCTGATGTACATGACCATTATCGAGCGCACGCGCGAAATCGGCGTGCTGAAATCGCTCGGCGCATCGAAAAGTTACATCGTGCGGGCGCTGATGGGCGAAACCATGGTCGTATGCGCGGCCGGGATCGTCGCGGGCCTTTTGATCAGCTATGGAGGATGCTTGGTGATGCGCGATCTCTTCCCCACATTGACGATTCTGATCACTCCCGGGTGGATCCTGCGAGCCGCCGCTCTCGCGATTGGCGCAGGCCTGGCGGGAACCGGTTACCCGGCCTGGCTCGCCAGCCGCAAGGACCCGGTGGAAGCCCTGGCTTATGAATAAGGGAGCGGGATGGCCAGCATCCGGCAACGAGACTAGAATGGAGCCTGCCAGCCTGCGGGTGGATTCCCTCGGAGCGCCGAAATTGGACCCCATCGTCAAAGCCGAAGATCTCTGGAAAGTGTACCGGTTGGGCAATGTCGATGTGCAGGCCCTGCGCGGGGTGCAAATGGAGGTGCAGGCCGGGGAGTTCGTGACCATCATGGGGCCGTCGGGCTGCGGGAAATCCACGCTGCTCTACGTGGTCGGCGGGCTCACCCGGGCCAGCCGCGGCCGGGTGTTGCTCGATGGCAACGACCTGGCGAAGATGGACGATTCCGGCAGAACCCTGCTGCGGCGGAACAAGGTGGGCTTCGTCTTCCAGCGCTTCAATCTGCTGCCCACGCTCGACGCCCGCGGCAACATCGCCATCGCCCAGCACATCCACGGCAACGGGTTCGACCCGCACCGCTTCGACTTGGTGACCCGCATGCTGGGACTCTCCGAACGGCTCCATCACCGGCCGGCGGAGTTGTCGGGCGGCGAACAACAACGGGTGGCCATCGCTCGCGCTATCATCAACGAGCCGAAAATCCTGCTGGCCGACGAACCGACGGGAAACCTGGACACCAAGAACTCGGAGTCGGTATTGAAAATGCTGACCCGGCTCAATCAGCAGCTTGGCCAAACGATCATCCTCATCACCCACAATCCGGAAGTCGCCGCCTACGCCCATCGCGTTTTGCACATGCGCGACGGGCAGATCGTCGACGGGATTCCGGCGGATTGAGATGAAGAAGCTCTGGCGTCTATTCGTGCGCGTGATTTTCTGGTCGTACGAGCGTGGCAGCCTTCCCTACGACCTGATGGTCATCTCGATTCTTGTGTTCGTTCTCCTGACCCCGCGAAAGTGGTATCACGATCAGCCCAACCTGATCGCGCGCCCCGTCTCTGGCCAGATCCAGCTTCTCGAAGCCGATCCGGCGAGCGGCACGGAGGTGTTTCGCGTGGATGCCGCCCTGCTCGCCCCGCCCCAGCACGCGCCCGCACTGGAACAGGCATCTCATGCCTTGTTGAGCCGCAGTGTGTCCAGCCTTCACGGCGAGGTTTTTCAGGTTGTGCAGATTCAGCCCGTGCGCGCCGCAGACGGCACGCTCGTCGGTTACGACGTGCGAATCAAACCCTCCCGCAGCCCCGGCCGGTAGCTCCCGAATCTTCCCCGGCTTCTGCCCGCCCGGAGCCGGAGCGGCGCGGGGGGCTCTCCATTCGTGTGCTATCATGGCTTGACACGAATGGTGGAGAGGCGTTTGAATTTCTCAAGGAAGTTGGGCTGCATTTTCTCTTTCCTTTTCCTCCTGTCATCCATTGCCCACGCCCATCCCGCTCAAAACACCTGGACCCTCCACGAAGTCCTGAATCGCCTGGATCTTTCCGCGCGCTCGTTTCGCACGCTTTCCGCCCGGGTGGAGAGAACCAAGGTCACCGTCGTCGTGAACGACCGCTCGACCGAATCGGGGACGATTTACGTGAAGCGCGACGGCAAGATGCGCTTGAATGTGGTCAAGCCGGACCCGCGCACGATCTTGCGCCTGGGCGACAAGCTCTACGTCTACAACCCCCTGATCGGCCAGCTCGCCGAATACGACCTCTCGAAGCACCGCGAAATGGTGGATCAGTTCCTGCTGCTGGGTTTCGGCACACCGGCGCACGAGCTCGAAAAAGCCTATCGAATCCGTTTGGGCGGAGAACAAATGCTCGGCGACCGGAAAACGATCCTATTGAATCTGGAGCCCAAATCGGAGGCGGTGCGCAACCAGATATCTCAAATCCAACTCTGGATCGACGAATCGAACTGGCTGCCCATCAAGCAGAAATTCCAGGAAACAGGCACACCGGATTATTTCGTCATCCGCTATACCGACATCGTCCGGAACGCTAATCTGCACGACTCGCTTTTCAAGTCCAACTGGCCGAAGGGAACCCAGAAAATCAAACCCGGCGGTTAGCGCGGCTGGGCGCGCGTTCCCGAACGCTCTGCCGGGAGCCGCCGTGGCCGGCCGTCCAGCGCCAGCCCGTACTACGGGAGTTCCGTAACCCGGCAGCGCCGGCCGGCAGCCTATGCGCCATACGAATTCCATCGAAGCCGTTTTCCTGGATTGGGATGGGACGCTGCTCGATTCCTTCGAGGCCGATTCAGCCGCCTACCTCGAGATGTTTCAAACCATGGGAATCCGGTGGGGCCTCGAAGAGCTCGCCCGGCACTATTCGCCCGATTGGTACCAGGTGTACCGCGCGGCGCGCCTGGACCGGCGGCGCTGGAAAGAAGCCGATCGCGTCTGGCGGCTGGCGTACGGGCGCTATAGGCCGAAGCTGGTGGCCGGAGCGCGCGGCGTGCTCCGCAAGCTCCTCCGGCGTTACCGTTTGGGCCTGGTCACGAGCGGGAACCGCAGCCGCGTGGCGAGCCAGCTTCGCTCGCTCGGTCTGACTGCCGCATTCGCCACGCGCGTCTATCACGAAGACGTCCGCTGCCCAAAACCGCATCCGGAACCGCTGCGAATCGCGCTTCGCAGGATCGGGCTGACGGCCGCCCAATCGGTCTACGTGGGCGACTCCCCTGAGGATGTGGAGATGGCCCGGCGCGCCGGCGTGCGCTCGGTGGGAATTCCGGGTTCGTTCCCGACCGCAACGCGGCTGCACGCCAGCCGGCCCGACGCCCTGCTCGCTTCCCTTCTCCACCTGCCCGCTCTGCTCGAAGACTGGACCCGCGAGCCCACCGCCCGGCAAACACGCTAACCGCCCTACCCCGCATCTCTCTGGGAAGCCAACCGGAATTTTGTTAGCATAGCCGGATGTTGGCTCAATTTATTCGCGTCCCCTCCTGGCTTTCATTCGACTATCCCGTTTTCGCGCATGCCGTGCGCATTGCGGTCATTCTCGTCAGCGCCTACGTACTCAACCGGATCATCAAGGCTCTGTTTGCGAAAACGCGGGAACGCATCGCCCAGCGAATGGCGGCTTTGCGAGGCGGTGTGGACCCCGAACTCGAGAAACGCGCCACCACGCTCAGCTTTATCGCGCACAAGACGATCGGCGTAGTCATCTGGATCCTCGCCCTGATCATGGCGCTGCGCGAGGCGGGTTTTGACGTCACGCCGATTCTGGCCGGCGCCGGGGTGGCCGGAGTGGCCGTTGGATTCGGCGCTCAGAATCTGGTGCGGGACGTGATCTCCGGCGCTTTTATGCTGATGGAAAACCAGATTCGGGTGAATGACGTCGCCATCATCAACGGCACGGGCGGGCTGGTGGAACAGATCAATTTGCGCACCACGGTCCTACGGGGAATGGACGGCACCGTCTACGTCTTCCCCAACGGCTCCATTCACACCCTCGCCAACATGACCCACGGTTACTCGTATTACGTGTTCGACATGGGCGTCGCCTACAAGGAAGACACCGACCGGGTGGCGGAAGCGATGAAGAGCGTTGCCGACGAACTGATGAAGGAGGAACCGTTCGCAAAACTCATCCTCGCCCCGCTCGAAATCCTCGGCGTCGACAAGTTCGCCGATTCCGCGGTGATTCTCAAGGCGCGGATCAAGACCGTTCCCATCCAGCAATGGAACGTTGGCCGGGAGATGAATCGCCGCATCAAGAAGAGATTCGACGAACTGGGAATCGAAATTCCCTTCCCCCATTTGAGCCTTTACTTCGGCGAGGCCAGCAAACCGGTTCAGATGCAGCTCGATCAACTGGATCGCGGCGCATTGAAGGCGCTGATCCGCGAAGTCATCGACGAGCACCAGACCGCTCGAGCCGAAAAGCGGCCGGAGAACGCGTAAACGCCTCCGGCGCTCGGAAAGCAGCCGCCAGCTAACGCCGCTGGCGCCGGAGAAGCCGTCCGCTTTCGGATTTACTCCTACCATCGGGCTCGATCCCCGCGAAACTCGCCACACGGCCGGCCGCCAGGGCCGCCGCGAAGGGCTGCGCTACACTTGGGGGAAGATGGACGGGGCATCCATTCCACGGATCGAAATAAGGCGTTAGGGGCGCGCGATGGGCAGCGGGATGATGGGATCGATGCGCATGTTTCGCCAGGATGCGTCGGTCACCAAGGAGCATATCCAGCCGGGAACAACCGGGCGAATCCTGAAATTCGCCGCTCCCTACACCTGGCCGCTGCTGTTCTTTTTACTGCTGGTCGTCGCCAATGCCGGGCTTGTCATCATCAACCCGCTCCTCTACCGCGAAATCATCAATCGGGGGATTCTGGAGCGGCACGTAAGGCTGATCATTCAGCTGGCCGCGCTGGCGGGAGCGGTTTCCCTGCTCGAGGCCGGCGTGGGGCTGTGGCAATCCTATCTTTCGGCGCGCATCGGCAATGCGATCGTGCTCGCCATGCGCACGAAGCTCTTCGAGCACATCCAGGGAATGCCGCTCGCCTTCTTCACCCGGACGCAGACCGGCGCCCTGGTGAGCCGGCTGAACAACGACGTCGGCGGGGCGCAGAGCGCGTTCACCGACGTTCTATCGAATGTGATCGGCAATATCGTTTCCGTGGCGCTGATTCTGGCGGCGATGTTCGCACTTTCCTGGCAGCTCACCCTGGCGTCGCTCATCGTGTTGCCGCTGATGATCTGGCCGGCGCGGACGCTCGGGCGGAAGCTGCGAACCATCACGCGGGAAAGATACGACTTGACGGCCGCGATGAACACCGTGATGGTCGAACGGTTCAACGTGGCCGGGGCGCAACTGGCCAAGCTGTTTGGCCGGCGCGACGAGGACCGGAAAGTCTTCGAGACGAAAGCCGCGCGCGTGTCCGATATCGGCGTGAAGCGGGCCATCTACGGACGCTTTTTCTTCACGGCCATGGCGCTGATGTCGTCCTTCGCGACGGTGCTGATTTTCGGCTGGGGCGGCGTGCTGGCCGTCGAGCGCACGCTCGACGTGGGCACGCTGGTCGCCCTGGTTTCCTATTTGAACCGGCTCTACGGTCCGCTGACAGCGCTTTCGAATATCCAGGTGAGCGTGATGACGGCGCTGGTTTCCTTCGAGCGCGTCTTCGAAGTTCTCGATTTACCGCCCATGATCCGGGAAAAGCCGAACGCGGCCGTGATCGCCCCCGGCCCGGCCACGATCCGCTTCGAGCACGTCTATTTCCGCTATCCGGCGGCCGCCGAGGTTTCGCTGGCATCGCTCGAGTCGGTGGCGGCGCCCGACGAGGCGCCCTCCGGGACGGTTCTGCGGGACGTCAGCTTCACCGTGAGTCCGGGAGAGATGGTTGCGCTGGTAGGGCCCTCGGGCGCGGGCAAAACCACGATCGCGCAACTGGCGGCGCGGCTCTACGACCCGCAAGAGGGCGCGGTGCGGATCAACGGCGTCGATCTGCGCGAGGCGACGCTCGATTCGGTCCATGCCCGCATCGGCATCGTGACGCAGGAGACCTACCTGTTCCACGATTCGATCCGGGCAAATCTGCTCTACGCAAAGCCGGGCGCAAGCGAGGGGGAATTGAGGCAGGCGCTTGGCGCGGCCCATATCCTGCCGCTGGTCGAGTCGCTGCCCGCGGGGCTGGAAACAATGGTGGGAGAGCGGGGATACCGCTTTTCGGGAGGCGAGAAGCAGCGGCTCTCGATTGCGCGCCTGCTGCTGAAGGCGCCCGACATCGTCATTTTGGACGAGGCCACGGCTCATCTGGATTCCGAATCGGAGGCGGCGATCCGGGAGGCGCTCAAAGCGGCGCTGGCCGGGCGCACCTCGCTCGTCATCGCCCATCGCCTTTCGACGATTCTGCATGCCGATCAGATCCTGGTAATCGATCGCGGAGAAATCGTCGAGTGCGGTACGCACGCGGCACTGGTGGAGAGGGGCGGACTGTACGCGGAACTCTACCATCGCCAGTTCGCCGGCAGGGAAATGACCCCGCAATCGTAAGGGAAAAATCTGGGGCCGGAGGGATTCCGAGAGCGGTCTCTATTCGCCGCGGGCCTTGCGGCCGAAGAGCCACCACCAGGTTCCGTAGCTCACCCCGATTGTGACGATCACCAGCAGGATGAATTCCAGCTTGTTTTCCACAAAAAAGCGGCCGGCTTGCTGGCCGAAGTATACGGCCAGAAGACCCTCGATCGTATAGCGCAGACCGCGACCGATGACCAGGGCCAGCGTGAAGCTCTCGAGCGGGATTTGAAACAGGCCGGCGGCCAAAACGAAGGGCTTGAATGGAAACGGGGGCGGAAGGATCGACGGGATGGCCACGCTCAGGAACTTGTAGCGCTGCACCCAGCCGTGAATCCGCTCCGCGCGGCTGCCGGCGCTGCGGCGGTACATCGCCGCCCCGCCCTTCTTGGCCAAAAAGTAAAGCCAATAGCAGCCGGCGAGCGAGCCGAGCGTGGCCATCATGACGTAATAGGGCATCAGGCGGGGATCGTGAATCGTGAACTGAATGAGCAGCAGGTCGTTGACGAAGGGAAAGGAGAGAATCGAAGAGTCGAAGAAACCGATAACGAACAGGCCGAGCCCGCCCAGCGAGCCGACAAGCGTGCGCAGCCAAAGTGGAAGTTGTTGCATCCACACCTGTACGAGATTCGCCGAAGCTCCGAAGCGGCCCGTTCCGAATCAGGCGCCCCCGCAGGTCCACCCCTTCGGCAAGGGCATATTCGCGCCAACCAAGCCCGTGGATTCTAGCAGAAAATTCGCTCCGGCGCGGCGGGCAAGGCGCAAGCCCGTGCCGAGGAGTTTCCCGGGGAACACGGCTAAATCAAGACGACGCTCTGCCCGGAAATGTCGAATCGCTTCCGGCAACGAAGATTGCGGCATGCCACCAGATCGTCCACGCGAACCATGTAGCTGCGGGCCTTGGCGAAGCGCTTGCGGTCTTCCGCGTTCGCGCCATTGGGCAGGTCGTCCTTCCGGGAGCGGACTTTCCAGCGAATCGGATAGGCGCTTTCCTGCCTGCAGAACGGACAGGTGAGGGAAATCTGCTTGGTTTCCTCCCGCTCGTTGTAAAAGAAGCGATCGTCCACGATTCCCCCTATCGACCACCGGAAAAATTAAGGCTGCATCGAGCAATGCCCGCAAGCAGGTTCTTTGTTCAGTTTACCCAGAGCGAAGCCGCGGGGCCCGGCTTGACCACCCGGGACGGTGCTGAAACGGGCAACCATCGCCTCAGTTCGAGGCGGCACGGCGCGACGGCCCGGCAAAATCGTCGATCGTCACGAATCCCAGGCCCGCATCCACCCAGCGAGGCAGCCAATACTCCAGAGCCCGGACCACGTGGCTGCGGTCGGCGTCGCCAATCACATGATGGCCGTCGTGCATCAGCAGAATTTCCCCGCCACGCGCGGGGGCCAGGCGCCGAATGATCCGCTCGGGCGGCTGCGGTTTCCAGTCAAACAAGATTCGCGTCCAGAGAGCCACTCCGTTCCAGCCGCCGCGGCGGACCACCGGGGCCAGTTGCGGACCGCGGAAACCGAAGGGCGGGCGCATCCAGCCGGGCCGGCGGCCGGTGGCTTGGAAAATGGCGTCCTGGCAACGGTCGAGCTCGCCGCGAATCCGCCCGGCCGAGAGCCATAGCAAATTGGGATGCGTTTCAGTGTGATTGCCGATGGCGTGGCCTCGCGCCGCCACTTCGGCTGCCAGAGCGGGGCAGGCCCGCACGTGGCGGCCGATCATGAAAAAGGATGCCCGCACGCCGTAGCGGTCGAACAGGTCGAGCAGGGCGGGAGTGATCGCCGGGTTTGGCCCGTCGTCGAAGGTGAGAGCCAGGGCGGCGGGCGAGCCCGTGCGGCGGAGAACCGGTCCGAAGATCTGCGCTGCGGGACAGACCGCGGCCCACGAGGCAACGCCGGCGGTGCTCGCACCGGCCACGGAAAAAGCAACCCAGTCCATCAAGACGCACGCACCCTCAGGAAAGCCGTCGGCACCTATTCTCTCATGCCCGGCCATGGCTGTCAGTTGGGCGCGGCTGGGTGGTGCCCTCATTCGAGACGCGGGCATTGGCGGCCGGAAGGCAGGCACCCCATGCGGATTGGTGATTACTGCCCGGCCGCGAGATGAAAGATGGCGGGGGCGCGTTCGGCTATTTTTGCGGACGGTAGAGGATCACGCGGACCTTTTCCAGGGTAATGAGGCCGCCGCCGACCATCTCATCGAGCCGGGGCAGAATTGCCTCGATGCGCTCGGCCGATTCGACGGTTTCGATGACGATCGGCAAATCTTGAGAGAGGCGAAGGATTTTGTCGGTGTGATAGATGCTCGAAGAGCCATAGCCGCCGACGCCGCGAAGAACGGTAACCCCGCTGAAATGTTCACGCCGCAACAACTCAACGATGGCGTCGTAGAGCGGCTTGCCGTGCCAGTGGTCCGATTCGCCAACGTGGATGCGCATCAGCGTGTGCTCGCCCTCGAATTTCTGGTGTTCCATTCCGCCTCCTTGAGCCGGCCGCCTCGGGGTATTTCCGGCCGGCCCTACAGCGCGCTCGCCAGGCGCATCCCCAGGATCACGGCCAGCAGCCCACCGACGATGCTGACGGCCAGGTAGAAGAAGGCGCTCGACCAGGCGCCGTCTTCGAACATGCGAACGGTTTCCCAACTAAAGGACGAAAACGTCGTGAATGCCCCGAAAAAGCCGACGGTAATCGCGATCCGCCACTCCGGAGGAAAAGTAAGATGATGGAAACTGAACTGCGCCACACCTCCCAGCAGAAAGCAGCCAAGCAAATTGACAGCCATGGTGCCGCTGGGAAACGTGGAGCCGGTCCGATGTTGCACCAGCCCCTGCAGGCCGTACCGGGCCAGCGTGCCGGCCGCGCCAAAGACGACGATTAGGAATATACCCACCTTCGCTCCGAGTTCCGCGCTCTGGCGGCGGCCAATAAAAAACTCCCGGACGCCGGCGAGCGGCCAGGAGTTATCAGTCCGTTATGCGGACGGTTAGAGGCGAACTCCATCGCCCGTTTTGAAAGATGTAGCGTATGCCGTTGGGAAGCCCCGTGTCAATTTCGAAAGAGAGCGCCAAAAGAGGCCGGCCGCAGGCGGGGAGAGCGATTTTTGCAGCGATCGTTGCGGCGGGCCAGGCCCCGGGCAAGGCGGGCTCGGCTATAATCGCCTGAGGGGGTTGCGGATGTTTTCCAAGTCGGGAGTGAAGATCGGGCGGGTGATGGGGATACCGATCTACTTGCACCCGAGCTGGTATGTGATTTTTCTCCTCATCACGGTGACGCTGGCGACACAGTTTTCCTCCCAGCACCCGGAATGGAGCCCAGCCCAGCACTGGACGCTCGGGATAGTGACCAGTTTGCTCTTTTTCGGGTCCGTGCTGTTTCACGAACTCGGTCATAGCACCGTGGCCATGCGCTACAAGATTCCGGTGCTGTCGATCACGCTGTTCATCTTCGGCGGGCTGGCGGAGATCGCGCGCGAACCCGAACGGCCGATGCAGGAATTCAACATCGCGATGGCCGGCCCGCTGGCGAGCTTCCTGCTGGCCGGGTTGTTTCTCGGAGTGGCCCAGCCGTTCGCGCCCAGTTCCATGATCGGGACAACAGCCCAGTGGCTGGCGTACATCAACGCCCTTCTCGGAGCGTTCAATCTGGTGCCCGGGTTCCCGCTGGACGGGGGACGCATCCTGCGATCGATCGCCTGGGCGTGGACGAAGAATTTCAACCGGGCGACGCAACTGGCCTCGCGGTCCGGGCAGGGGATCGCCTACCTGCTCATCCTGGTGGGGATCGTGGTGGCGGTGAAAAGCGGCTACTGGCTGAGCGGGCTGTGGTGGGTGTTCATCGGATGGTTCCTGCTGACGGCGGCGCGGCAGAGCTACGCGCAGGTGTCGGTGCGGCGCGTGCTGGACGGGCTGAAGGCGGCCGACGTAATGAGTTCGGAGCTGCCGACGATCGATCGCTCGCTATCACTCGACGACTACATGCGGGAGGTGCTTCGCACGGGACATCCGTGCCACCTGGTGCTGGGGAGCAACGATCTGGTGGGAATGATCAATTTGCAATCGGTCCGCCACATTCCCCGCGACGAATGGGCGACCACCTCGATTCAGGCGGCGATGCTGCCGCAGGACCGGATCGAGTGGGCGCAGGCGGATGAGCCGGCCCTCGGCATCCTGGAACGGATGCAGCAAACCAACATCGGTCAGATGCCGGTGTTGCGAGAGGGACAAGTGGTGGGCATGGTTTCCCGCGACACCGTGCTTCGCGTTATTCAAACGCGGCTGCAGCTCGAGCGGTTCGCGCAAGCCTGACGCCGGTTTCGAGCGGAGGGGAAGAAGGCGGCGCCTGCGCGGGCTGCCATTTCGCGACCGAGATGCGCGTCCTGGTGGTTGAAGATGAGCGCAAGGTGGCAAGCTTCGTCGCCCGAAGCTTGCGCGAGAAGACGTGTGCGGTGGACATCGCGGCGAGCGGCCAGCAAGCGCTCGAAGCGGCGCGGGCGGCCGAATACGACCTCATCCTCCTCGATCTTCGCTTGCCCGACATGGATGGCCTGGAAGTGTGCCGCCGGCTGCGACACGACGGCGTCGAAACGCCGATCCTGATGCTGACGGCGCGCGGATTGGTGGAGGAGCGCGTACGAGGACTGGACGCGGGAGCCGATGATTACCTGGTGAAGCCGTTCGCTCTGGCCGAACTGCACGCGCGCATCCGCGCGCTCAGCCGGCGCGGGCTCAGCCGCGGCATGACGCCGCTGCGGTTCGCCGACCTAATCCTCGACCGGCGGCGCCGGGCGGTCGAGCGCGACGGGAGAACCATCACGCTAACGCAAAAGGAGTTCGCGCTGCTGGAATTCCTGCTGCTGCGCGCTCCCGAGACGGTTTCCCGAAGCGAGATCATCGAGCACGTTTGGGATTCCACCTTCGACAGCGGAACCAATCTGGTCGAGGTCTACATGAACCGGTTGCGCCAGAAAGTGGATCATGGCCACGCCGTGAAACTCCTGCACACGGTGCGCGGCGTGGGCTACCGGCTCGGATTGGAATCATGAAACGTCCGCTCGGGCTGCGCGCCCGGATGATGCTGCTTTTTTGCGCCGCGGTGGGAGTGTTGCTGGCCGCATCGTTCGGAATTCTCTACGCCTGGCAGGTTCACCACACTCACACCGAATTCGACAGGCTGGTGCTCGAAGCTTCCGCTCCGGTTGCCGCCGACATCACCAGCGACGGCGACCCTACCGACATCAACCAACTCAATCTGCCGGATGAATACTTCGAAGTCGTCAGCCCGGGCGGCCAGGTGCTGGCCCGATCGCTGAATTTGGCATTCGGCACGCTGCGGCTGCCCCGCGGGGCAGCCGGCGTCCGCAAGCCCACGGTGTTTGGCGTTCGCGATCCGAGCTACGGGCATCTGCGACTGGCGGCCGTGCCGGTCACGGTCAAAAAAAAACCGGCAATCCTGTTATTGGGAATGCCGACGCACCGGCTGGCGCGCATGCTGGGGGAGCTGCGGCGCGGGCTGGGGTTGCTGTTCGGACTGAGTCTGGCGGTGATGGCTCTGGTTTCGGCGTGGTACGTGGGGCGAAGTCTTCGCCCGATCGCCGCCCTCACCGAACACACCTCTCTTTTGTCCAAGCGGCTGGAAACGCCTGGGAGCCTGCTCGCGAACCATCCGCTTCCGGACGGGCTGGCTGGACGGTCGGACGAAATTGGGCAACTGGCGGAGGCATTCGAGGAGCTGTGGGAACGGATGCGAAATGCGGTCGGACAGCTCCGCCAGTTCGTTTCCGACGCTTCGCACGAATTGCGGACTCCGCTCGCCGTGTTGCGCGGAGAAACCGATCTGGTGCTGAGCGAGCGGCGGACAGAGGAGGAATACAGGCAGGCGCTTCAGGTGATCCAAGACGAACTCGGCCAGTTGAGCCGGATCGTCGATGGGCTGTTCACGCTGACGCTGGCCGATGCGGGCCAGTTGCGGCTGTCGCGTGAACCGCTGTATCTGAACGAAGTTCTCGAGGAGGCCTGCCAACTGGCCGAAACGCGGGCCCGCGCGAAGCAGATTTCCATCGAGAGGTCGCTCGGGAACGAGCTTCCCTACCAAGGAGACGAAACGTGGCTGCGGCAACTGTTCCTTGCCTTCCTCGATAACGCGGTCAAATACTCGCCTCCGGGAACCAGGGTACGCGTCACGCTCGAGGCCCGCAACGGCGCCGGCGCGAGCGTCCGCTTCCGGGACGAGGGTCCCGGTATCGCCGCCGAGCACCTGCCGCACATCTTCGAGCGCTTCTACCGGGCCGGCACCGGCGAGGCGCAAAGCGGTGGACTGGGTCTGGCGATCGCCGAAGCCATCGCGCGCGCCTGTGGCGGGATGATCGAGTGTTCGAGCGTGACGGGAGGAGGTTCCGAGTTCACGGTGAACCTTCCGGCGGCGGCGCCGGAAGCAAATCTGAACAAGAATTAATGCTGATTTCATGCCGGCTGACGCCAGCGCACCCTAAACTGGCAACGGTGAAGCATCGGGGGGCTTGCCCGTTTGCCTCCCGAATACGGGAAACTGCCCGCGTAGCCGAACTGCAGGTTTCACGGCCCGATGCCGTCTGGCATAGGGCCGTGCGAGGGAGCTGAGGACCGGGAATCTCCACAGGTTTTTTGCCCCAGCCGTTACAGGTGTGACATAAAATGCCTCTGGCATTTTGGAGATACGAGATGAATATCGGAAATCGGCTTGTCCGTCGGGATGAAACCCGGGCGCGACGCGGCGCGCCCGGCTCGACACACGGGAAAAACGAAACTGGCTGGCGGAAAGAGCGCCGCTGCGCGCAGGCCGCCGCCATTCTGCTTCTGGCGCCGTGCTGGTGTGTATCTTCCGCCTGGGCGCAGGCCAAGGGGACCAGCGCGACTGCCCTGCCGACGATTCCCCTGGCCACCCCGCCCGCAGCGGTGAACGCCGGCCCGCCGCTGACGCTGACCCTGGCCGACGCGCTCGCGCGTGCGCAGAAAAACAGCCCGGCGTTTCAAACGGCCGTGACGGCGGCGAAGGTGGCGCGGGAAAACCGGGTGCAGGCCAGAGCGGCCATGCTTCCCTCGCTGAGTGATTTGACTCAATATCTGAACACGCAAGGCAACGGAATTTCGCCGGTGGGAAGATTCGTGACCAACGACGGCGTCCACGTTTATCGCCAGTGGGCGGTGGTTCGCCAGGATATGCCCGGTTCTTTTTTCATTGATGCGGGTCCCCGCCAGG
The DNA here is from genome assembly GCA_035533975.1 of Patescibacteria group bacterium. Taxonomy (GTDB): domain Bacteria; phylum Acidobacteriota; class Terriglobia; order Acidiferrales; family UBA7541; genus JAKASX01. The sequence goes on along the minus strand of DATLSU010000011.1, from coordinate 22,122 downwards.
CCGCCTATCTGGCAGCCGTGGCGACGGCGAATCAAGAGATCGCGCAGCGCGGCCTGAACGTGACGATCACGCAGGACTATTACGCCCTGGTAGTGGCCCAGCGCAACTACGCCGTCGCGGAGCAGAGTCTGGCCAACGCCCGGCACTTCCTGAAAATCAGCCAGGCTCTCGAGCAAGGCGGCGAAGTGGCCCACGCGGACGTGATTCGATTCCAATTGCAAGTGAGCCAGGACGGGCGGGCGCTCGGGGACGCGGAATTGACCATGTCGCAGGCGCGGCTGAATCTTGCGGTGCTGCTGTTTCCGAAGTTCAACGAGAATTTCACCGTCGTGGACGACCTGGATACGCCGCCGGCGCTGCCCGATTTCCGGCAGGCCGAAGCGATGGCCAGCCAGCGCAATCCGGACCTGGCTGCGGCGCTCGGCAACTACCACGCGGCGGGGGTGAGCGTGGCGATGGCCAAGGCGTCGTTTTACCCCTCCTTGTCGGTCGAGTTCGACTATGGGATCGAGGCCAGCGCCTTCGCTCTGCATAGCGACAATACGACCCGGCCAGGCGTAGTGCAGCCGAATCTGGGTTATTTCGTCACTTATTCCTTGAGCATGCCGGTTTGGGACTGGGGATCGCGGCTGAGCCAATTGCACCAAGCCGAGGACGCGAAGGCGCTGGCGCGATTGAACCTGTCGTTCGCGCAGCGGCAGGTGGTGAGCAATCTGTACTCTTATTATAATGATGCGGCGACAGCTTGGAACCAACTCGGCAGCCTGGAGCGGTCGGTGAACCTGGCGGAACAAAACCTGCAACTCGTCAGTATGCAATATCAATCAGGGGAAACAACCGTGTTGAGCGTTCTCGACGCCGAGACATCGCTCGCGAGCGCGCGCACCAGCTACGCGACCGGTGAAGCGCGGTATCGGAATGCGCTGGCGGCTCTCCAAACAGTGACGGGGAGCTTCTAAGCGTGGACACGCACCAGTTCTTGCGGCGGGCGGGCCTCGCGCTGATCCTGACGGGAGGCGCGACGTGGATCGGCTGCTCGGGCAAACCGGCGGCGTCTCCCGAGCCTGTGGTGGCGGTGCAGGCGGCGACGGTCGGGCGGAAAACGATTCGGGAAGTGATATCGACCGAAGCGCTGCTTTACGCGCGGAGCCAAGTATCGATCGTGCCGAAGATCAGCGCTCCGATCCAAAAGTTTTATGCGAACCGGGGCGGCCTCGTCCATGCGGGCCAGTTGCTGGCCACGCTCGAGAACAAAGACTTACAGGCGGCCCTCGACCAGGCCAAGGGAGCCTACGAGCAAGCTCAGGCAAACTACGCCACGAACACCAAGGTCGACCTGCCCGCGCAGATTCAGTCCGCCGAATTGAGCGTCGAAGAAACGCGGCAGGCGATGCAGGCCAGCCAACTCGTTTACCAGAGCCGGCAGAAACTGTTCGAGGCCGGCGCGATCGCGCGCAACCTGATGGATCAATCGCACGTCAGCTATATTCAAGCGCGCAACCAATACGAGATCGCCCTGGCAAAGCTGAAGGGATTGCAGGCGGTGGGGCAGAAGGCGGGATTTCAGTCGGCCCAAGGGCAGCTGGCCTCGGCCAAGGGCGCATACGAGGCCGCGCTCGCCAACCTGCAGTATTCCCAGATCCGCAGTCCGATCGACGGCGTGGTCACCGACCGTCCGCTCTTCGAAGGACAGATGGCCGCGGCGGGCAGTCCGCTGATGACGGTGATGGATCTGGCGCATGTCATCGGCCGCGCCTACGTCTCCCCGCAGCAGGCGGCGCTGCTGCACGTGGGTGATCCGGCCTCGCTGGCACCAGTCCAAGGACAGGCCGACGTTCCGGCGAAAGTGACGGTGGTGAGCCCAGCGCTGGACCCCAACAGCACAACCGTTCAGGTGTGGGTCGAGGCGAACAATCCAGGCGATCGTCTCAAGCCCGGCTCGACGGTCCCGGTGAACATGGTGGCGAAAACGGTGAAGAACGCCCTGGCCGTGCCGGCCGCAGCGGTCCTCACCGCGCCCGATGGAACGACTTCGGTGATGGTGATCGGCCCCGACCAGGTGGCCCACCAGACCAACGTGAAAGAGGGAATTCGCGAAGGCGATGAGGTGCAAATCGTGAGCGGACTGCGCGCGGGCCAGCAGGTGGTAACCACCGGCGCTTACAGCGTGCCCGACGGGACCAAGGTGCAGATCGTGAGTGCGGCCGGGGCGGGCAACTAAGGGCGAACGCAGACCATCCATGGCGCATCTCACCGGAAAGAACCCCGAGAATCTGGAACAGCCCGGCCGTGCGGCCGAAGTGTACTGGTTTGCGCGCGAGCACAAATCGATCATTTTCCTGACCATTACCCTGGCTCTGGTCGGCGCCTACGTGCTCTTCAGCATCCCGATCGCCGTTTTCCCCTCGACGGACTTTCCGCGAATCGTCATTGGCGTCGACAACGGCGTGATGCCGATCGACCAGATGCTGGTAACGATCACCCGCCCCGTCGAGGAGGCGGTGAGCGGAGTGCAGGGGATCGAGGACGTGCAGTCGATCACCAGCCGCGGGTCGGCCGAGATCGATCTCTACTTCAGCTGGAACGTGAACATGTTCCAGACCCTCGAGCGGGTGAACGCGGCGCTGGCGCGCGTGGCGCCCTTGCTGCCGTCAACCGCCGCCATCAGCGCCCAGCGGCTGGAATTTTCAAGCTTCCCTATTTTGGGATACGGGCTGACATCGGACACGATTTCCCAGCAGCAGCTCTGGGAACTGGCCGCCTACGATATCAAGCCGCGCCTGGCGAGTCTCTCCGGCGTTTCGACGATCGTGATCCAGGGCGGACAGGTGCCGGAGTTTCACATCGTGCCCGACCCGGCGAAGTTGCGGGTGACCGGGGTGAGCGTGTCGGACATTCTGTCGGCGGTCAACCGGTCGAACATCATCCAGTCGCCGGGGCTCTTTCCCCGCAACCACCAGCTCTATCTGGGCCTGATCAGCGGCCAGGCGCACAACGCGCAACAGATCGCCCATATCTTCATCAAGAACACGCCCAGCGGCGGCCCGGTCTACGTGGGAGACGTGGCGCAGGTCGTGCCCTCCTTCAAACCTCACTTTACGATCTGCACGGCCAACGGCAAGCCGGCCGTCCTGATCAATGTCAACCGGCAGCGCGGCAGCAATACGCTGCAGGTGGGCAACGAAGTGAACGCGGAAATGAAGCAACTCGCCAAAACGCTGCCGCCCGGCGTCCACATCAGCACGTTCTACGATCAGTCGTGGATCGTGGGGGAATCGATCAAGAGCGTGCGCGACGCGATCCTGATCGGACTGATTCTGGCATCGGCCGTGCTGGTGCTGTTCCTCCAGGATTGGGGCACGGCGTTCATCGGCGGGACGGTGATTCCGATCAGCCTGCTGGTCACCTTCATCGTGCTGAAGTATATGGGCGAAAGTTTCAACCTGATGACGCTGGGGGGAATGGCGGCGGCGGTCGGGCTGATCATCGACAACGCCATCGTGATTCTGGAAAACATCGTCTTGCACCGCCAAACCGGCGAGAACCGGTTTCGATCCGTCGCGCTGACGCTCGACGAGCTCACGGTGCCGTTGATTGGTTCGACGCTGACCCCGATCGTGGTGTTTCTGCCGTTGATCGCGGTAACCGGCGTCACCGGAGTCTTCTTCCGCGCGCTGGCGGTGACGATGGGGACGGCGCTGCTGACCTCGCTGATTTTGGCGCTCACCTGGGCGCCCACGCTGTGTCTCTACCTGCTGCGGAAGCAGCCCGAGACGGCCGGAGGCGGGCCCGCGGGCGGAGCCGAGGAAGTTGTCCCTGCGCTCCCGGCAGGAAATGAAAATACCCTGGATGATCCGCCGAGCCATTTCCCGCACGATCCCGCCGAGTCCGAGCGTGAAAGAAGGGAAAGAGAGCTGAGCGAACACGCCGAGCAGGTCCGTGAAGCTGAAAAGGAGATGGAGGAGGAGAACAAGCAAAGAGAGTTAGCCCGGCTGCTCCAGGCCGAGGAACAGCATCTGATGAAGGGATACTTCGGGCGGGTGATTCGCTTTTACGAAGTCTGGTTCCGGCGGAGTCTGCGAAAGCCGATCTGGGTGCCGATACTGACGGTGCTCTTGATCGTGGTTTCCTATCTCTGTTACCAGCGGATCGGATCGGATCTCCTGCCGAGGATGGACGAGGGCAGCTTCATCATCGATTACGTGACGCCACCGGGCAGTTCGCTCCAGGAAAGCAACCAGATGGTCAGCCAGATCATGAAGATCGTCCACACGGTGCCGGAGGTGGAGGCAACGTCTCGCCGGACCGGGCTGCAACTGGGCCTGGCCACGGTAACCGAGGCGAACACCGGCGACATCTCGGTCAACCTGAAAACGAATCGCAGCCGGGATATCTGGTCCATCATCAACGAAATCCGGGATAAGGTTGCCAGTGCGGAGCCGGCGGTCAGCGTCGACTACGTCCAAAAGCTCCAGGATATGATCGGCGACCTCACCAACGCCCCTCAACCGATCTACATCATGATGTTTTCTCCCAACGCCCAGCTGCTCAACCAGTGGGCTCCCAAGGTAGCCGACGCGATCGGCAACATCACCGTGGGCGGAAAGCACCCGGTCGTGGACATCGATAACGGAATCGATTCCACCACCAGCGGGCCGGCGATTACCTTCGACATTCATGAATCCAAAGCGTCCCATGCGGGCTTCAGCCCCCAGGACGTGGCCGACGAGGCCGGGGCGATGCTGGACGGCGTGACGGCTTCCCAACCGGTCGTCATCAACGATCGCCCCTACGGGGTGCGCGTTCGCTATCCCCAGTCCGTCCGCTCCTCGCTCAACACGATGAATAACACCATGCTGGTCAGCCCCTCCGGACAGACGGCCAACCTGGGCTCGCTCGCGACGATAACGGACTTGCCGGGACAGACCGAAATCCTGCAAGACAATCAGCAGCGCTACGTCCACGTGACGGCCCGGCTCGAGGGCCTGGATACCGGGCACGGCATCGCCGCGGTGCAGGCCGCGCTGGCCAAGCTGGGGATGCCGCCCTCGATTCGCATCGAATACGGGGGACTGTATAAGACGCAGCAGAAATCGTTCCACGACTTGTCGCTGGTTCTGGCGATGGCGGTTGTGTTTGTGTTCCTGGTGCTACTGCTCGAATTCCGGAATTTCTCCGCGCCGATCTCGATTCTGGTGCCGGCGATCCTATCGACGGCCGGCGTCTTTGTGTCTTTGCTGCTCACCGGCATCACCTTCAACCTGGCCTCGTTCATGGGCCTGATCATGGTCGTCGGCATCGTGGCCAAGAACGGCATTTTGCTGCTCGACGCCGACGAAAAATTCCGCGCGGCCGGCTTTTCGCGCGAGGAGGCGATCTTTCAGGCGGGCCGGCGGCGGTTGCGCCCCATCGTAATGACGGCCATCGCCGCGATTGCCGGAATGTTGCCTTTGGCGCTCGCTCTCGGCGCCGGTTCGCAAATGCTGCAGCCCCTGGCGATCGCCGTCATTGGCGGCCTGCTGATCGCCATGGTTCTCTCGCTCTTCGTTACTCCCACGATTTACTACTACATGACGCGCGGTGGAACGAAAGTCGCCGATTAGACGGCCGCAACCATAGCTCCGGCTCGGGACCGCCCCTAGCCGCGGACCCGCGGCGGGATGGTCGCGCCCGGCGGGCCGTCGTGGCTCCGTCTGCCGCTTCCCTGCCCAGCCCCGCGAGCCCGCGGGCGGCCGGGATTCTTGCCTTCGGGGGTGGCGGCGCATAGAATTTAGTTCATTTGTTCCCCGACTCTACCAATCCGGCTGATGCGACCGTGTCCCTCTCAACCCAATCGGGCCAAGCCGCGCGAGCCAAAACCGATGTGTACTGGCGGGTGGAAGGCAGCCTGCTGGACTTGAGCGCGGTCCGGTCGCTCGGGTACTTCACCTGGAATGGGCAGACATTCAGCGAAAGGTGGGCGCGGCGAGGGCTGATTGCCGTCTCGGCGCTGGTGCGACCCCTGCTCTACGCCGCCAACCGCGTCTTCGCCACGCGCGCCCTGCACACCGTGCTGCACGGAGTTTCCCGCGACCGGCTCGACCTGCTGGGAGAGGAATTTTTCGAGTACGTTCTGAAGCCGCGGCTGCGCCCGGAAAGCGTCGCGTTACTCGAGCAAGCGCTGGCCGGTAGCGGCCAGGTAGTCTTGGTGAGCCAGGCGCTCGACCACGTGCTTTGTCCGATGGCCCGTCATCTGGGCGTCTCGCGAGTGATCGGGAACCGGCTCGAGTTCCGCGACGGCAGGGCGACCGGCCGTTTGCTGGACCCGGTGATTCGGCCGCGCGGCGCTCTGGCGCTGATCGTCGGCGAAAACCCCAACGGCCGCGTCGAGTTCGAAAAACTGGCGCGCGATCTCGGCTTCGAGAACCGGCCGGAAATCCTCTCGAGCGCCGCCCGGCCGGCCCGGCGCGAAACGAAACCGCTCGTGCGGCCGCTGGCCAGGTTCGATTGCCGGCCGATGCCCCAGGGCTTCGGCGTGAGGGAAAGCTACGAAGGGAAACACATTCTTCTGCTGGGCGTGACGGGGTTCATCGGCAAGGTATGGCTGGTGGAGGCGCTCGGGGGACTTTCGAACATCAAAAAAATTTCCCTGCTCATTCGCCGGCGCCGCTCGTCGAGCGCGATTCGGAGATTCGAGCGGTTGGTGCGCGAATCGCCCCTTTTCGAGCCGCTGGCGGAGCGATACGGACCGAATCTGGCGCGGTTCCTGGCCGAGCGAATCGAGGTTCTCGAAGGCGATGCCGCCCAGCCGGGTCTGGGACTCGCCGGCGACGTGCTCGGGCGCTTGGAACAATCGGTCGATCTGGTGGTGAACAGCTCCGGCCTCACCGATTTCAATCCCAACCTGCGCGACGCCCTGACGGGAAACGTGCGCGCCGTGGCCAACCTGGCCGAATTCCTCCGCGCCTCCGATCATGCCGCTCTGCTGCACCTCTCTACCTGCTACGTCGTCGGGCGGCGCGACGGCCGCTTCCCGGAAGCCCTTATCCCCAACTATTCGCCCGTGGGCGCGCCCAATTTCGACGCCGAGGCGGAATGGCACGCGCTCGAAGGGCGCGTCGAAGAGATCAAGCAGGAAGCCGACACGCCGGAGGTGGCCCAGCTGCTGCGGCGCGAAGCCTTCCAGCGGCCCGGCGCGGCAAAACAGCTTTCCGGCGCAGCCCTCGAGAACCAGATCCGCAAGAACCGCGAGCGATGGATTCGGCAGCGGATGGTGGACGAGGGCATGCGGCGGGCGGCCGAATTGGGCTGGCCAAATACCTACACGTTTACCAAGAGCCTGGCCGAATCCTTGCTGGCGCGCCGCGCCGCCGGGCTGCCCGTGGCGATCGTGCGGCCGGCGATCGTGGAATCGTCGGTGGAAAGTCCGCTCCGGGGATGGAACGAGGGGATCAATACCTCGGCCTCGTTATCCTACTTGCTGGGCACCTACTTCCGGCAATTTCCGAGCAACGAGCGCAAGCGGCTGGATCTGATTCCGGTCGATCTGGTGGTCCGGGGCATGACGCTGGTCGGGGCGGCGCTGCTGCGGCGCTGCCAGGCGCCGGTCTACCACTTGGCCACCTCGGTTTCGAACCCATGCGACATGCGCCGGTCGATCGAGCTGACCGGCCTGGCGCACCGCAAATATTACCGGGCCCAGCCCGATCTCGATTCCCAGCTACGCCTGCGATTCGACGCGATTCCGGTTTCGAAGAAGCGCTACGAGCGGCTCTCGGCGCCGGCCCAAAAAGCGGTGGTGCGGCGGATCAACCGCGTGGCCGCGCCCATTTTCCGGCGCGCGCCGCTCGCCCGGCACGAGCGGGAACTCGAATGGGTGGAAAATCTGATCGCCCTGTTCGAGCCGTTCATCCTTCTGAATCATCACGTTTTCGAAGCGGAAAACGTGCGCGTGCTTTCCCGGGCGCTGCCGGAGGAAGAAAAAAAGGATTTCGCCTACGACCCCTTCGCAATCGATTGGTGGGACTACTGGATCAATATCCACCTGCCGGCGCTCCGGCGCTGGAGCTATCCGCTGATCGAGGGACGGCCGCTCGAGCTGACGCCGCGCCCGTTCGACTGGCCCGACCTTTCCGAGGCCGCGGCCGCGGCGGCGCCCACGGGCATCGCCAAATCCGGTCCGGCGAGCGGGCGGTGACGCCGTGGCGATATTCCTGACCGGATCGACCGGCTATATCGGCTCCTACGTCGCCGCCCGGCTCCTCGAAGGCGGCGAACGGCTGAACGTTCTGGTTCGCGCAGGCAGCCAGCAAGAAGCCGCCGAGCGGCTGTGGCGGGCCTGGCAAATTCACTTTCCCGAGTTTGGTCCCTTCGCCGAGCATCTGCGCGAGCGCGTAACGGTCTTCACCGGAGACGTCACTCTGCCTTGCCTGGGTCTCGAGGACGCCGTCTATGGGAGGCTCGCGACCAGCAGCGAGTCGGTGATTCACGTGGCCGCGACGCTGAATCGCCGGTCGGAAAGAAGCTGCATGAACGTGAATCTGCGCGGCACGATGGAGGTGATTCAACTGGCGCGCCGCGCCGCCCAGCTCCACGGCTTGCGCCGGTTCAGCCACGTCAGCACCGTGGCCGTTGCCGGACACCGCTCCCATGAAGTGGTCAGCGAAGACCGCTCGATCGACTGGGAGCGGCGCGACTACGACCCCTACGCCCGCACCAAGAAATTCTCCGAGCACATGGTCCGGGAAATGCTCGCGGGCATCCCGATCACCATCTTCCGGCCCAGCATCGTGCTCGGCGACAGCCGGCGGCCGGAAACGACGCAATTCGACATGGCGCGCGCCTTTGCCTTTCTCGCCGCTCTTCCGGTCCTGCCGTTGCGGCCAACCGACCGCATCGACATCGTTCCAGCCGATTTCGTCGCCGACGCCATTGTCACGCTGCATCGCAGGAATCCGGCCGCCCATGACGTTTACCATCTTTCCTCCGGCCGGGATTCCCAAACGTATCTTCAAATCACCCGGGCGCTGGCGGAAGCCAGAGGAAGCGGGAAACCCATTTTTGCGCCCGGACTCGAAGGGCCGTTTGGCGGCCTGGTGAATTTCGCGGCCGGCTTGGGAAGCAACCCCGTGTCGCGCGGGGCCAGGCTGCTCAAGGTATTCTGGCCCTATCTGATCTGGAACACGGTGTTCGACAACAGCCGGGTGGTTGCTGAGATGGGACGAAAACCGGCCCTGTTCTCTTCCTATTCCTTCGGGCTGCTCCGCTTCAGCCGCGAGCACCGGTTTCGCTACCCCTATCGCGAATGGCCCCGGGAGGCGGGAGTGCTCGTCCCATGATGGACCTGCTGCTCGAGCTGTGGGTGAGCGCCCTGGTCGACGCCTCGAAGCTTTCCTGGATGTTCGGCGCCGGCAAGGCTTGGCAGCCGGGAGAAAAGCTGCGCCTGCTTTTCGCCGGCTACAACGGCACGCGCAATACCGGCTCGGACGTGCGGGTCGAGGAGATGTTGCGGCAGGTGCGCCGCGTGCTGGGCGAAGCGAACCTCGACCTGAGCGTGATGACGCAGAATTTCGCGTTGACGCAAGGCTATTTCGGCGACGCGCGCCAGGTGAAGCTGCCCGACCTCTTTCCGCCCTTCCTGTTCCGCGAAGTGCGCCGCCATCACGGCGTGCTGGCCTGCGAAGGCTCAATGTTCAAGAGCAAGTTCGCCAACGCCCTCACCACGATGATGATCGGCTCGCTCGGCATCGCCGCCGCCTGCAACGGACTCTCGGTCGGCTACGGCGCCGAAGCGGGCCGGATGGACGCCGTGCTCGAATGGATGACGGCGCGCCATTGCTCCCATTCGCTGGTCATCACGCGAAACGAGGAATCGCGCGCGCGCCTGGCTGAACTGAACGTTCCGACCGAACTCGGAACCGACACGGCATGGACGTTCGAGCCGCTGGGGGCGGGCTACGCGCAAAAGGCGTTGACGGAGGCGGGCTGGGACGGCAAGAAGCCCGTTCTGGTGCTGTGCCCCATCCATCCGTTCATCTGGCCGGTGAAGGCCTCGCTCGGCAAGTACGTGGCCGCGAAGCTTTCCGGCGTGTATGCCGACAGCCAGTACCGCACCATCTACTTTTTCCGCTCGGGCCGCGAGGTGGACGCGGCCTACGAACGCTACATCGGAGCCATGGCCCGCAGCGCGCGCCTGTTCGCCGAGCGGCACGGCGCCTTCCCGATCTGCGTCGCCATGGAGCGGCTCGATACCGGCGCCTGCCGCCGGCTGGCCGAGCGCCTGGGAGGAGCGCCCGTATTCAGTTCCCAAGACTACGACATGTTCCAGATCGTGAGCATCTTGCGGCGGGGCACGTGGATGGTCTCCTCGCGCTACCATGCGATCGTCACATCGATGCCGGGCCTGGTGGCATCGGCGGGAGTCACGATGGACGAGCGAATCCGCAATCTGATGCGGGAGCGGGGCCAGGAGCACCTGTCGATCGAGGTTGACGATCCCGAGCTCGAGCAGAAGCTCACCGGCACGCTCGAAGCGCTGCGCCAGGAAACCGACCGGGTCCGCGATTCGATCGGCCGCACCGTTGCCCGGAATCTGCGGACGATGGCCCGCATGGGAGTCTACCTGGAGGAAGAAGTGCAGCGCCGCTATCCCGATTTTCCCATTCGCCAGGGCACGCTCTGCTGGGAAGACTATCTGCCGCCGCTCAGTCCCGATTTGCGCCGGCTGCTGGAAACCCACGGCGCATGAATTTCCTCGAAGCAATTTTCAAACGGCTCGAAGACTGGCGCGACCGGCCGGTTCTGGGCGAGGCGCGAGCGGAAGAGGTCGCGCACGCGACCGGCGGCGAACTGCTCGCGCTGATACAAGCCGGGCGCGAGTTTCTGCGCAAAGCTGGAGCCGAAAAGGGCGACCGCGTGGCGCTGCTCGCGCCGAACGGCATCCGGTGGGTCGCGATGGACCTGGCGATCATGGCCGAAGGCGCCATCGCCGTTCCGCTCTATCCCCGCCAGGCGGCCGCGGAACTGGGCGGGATCCTGAGCGACAGCGGTTCGAAGATCGTCGCGTGCGCCGACCCGGCGCTGGCAGGTACGATTGCCGGCCGGGCCGGTTCGGCGAGAATCGCGCTGTTCGACGAGATTTTCGCCGGCGACGCCGGCGACGTCCAGCCGCCGCGCCCGCTGGCGCCAGCCGATCCCGTCACCATCATCTACACGTCGGGGACCTCGGGCGTTCCCAAGGGCGTTCCGCTCACCGTGGCCAATGTAGACCACATGCTGCCGTGCACGCGGGCGCGCCTGGATCAGCTCGTGGAAGCGCCGCGCGAGGAGCCCGAACAGGTTTTTCACTACCTGCCCTGTTGCTTTGCCGGCTCGTGGATTTTGCTGCTCACCGTGCTGGGCCGCAACGCGGTTCTCGCCTTTTCGACCGATCTCCAGCGCCTTTCCGACGAAATGCAAACCGTCGAGCCCGAATACATGCTCAACGTGCCGATTCTTCTCGAACGAATGCGCGACGGCATCGAAAAGCAGATCGCCGGGCGCGGGGCGATTGCCGCGCGGCTTTTTGGCGCCGGCCGCGACGCCTATTTCCGCCGCCTGGCGAGCAAACCGCAATCGCTCGACGGCCTGCGTCTGGCGCTCGCCAATTTGACCGTCTTTCCTGCCATCCGCAAGCGGCTCGGTCCGCAACTGAAAGCGCTCATTTGCGGCTCGGCGCCGCTGGCCGTCGAAACCCAGCTCTTTTTCGCCATGCTCGGCATTGCCGTGCTTCAGGTGTATGGCCTGACGGAAACGACCGCCATTTGCACGCTCGATGATCCCCGCCACGTCGTTGCCGGCCGCGTCGGTCCGGCGATCCCGGGCATCGAAATGAAGCTCGGTCCCGGCAGTGAAATTCTCGTTCGCGGCCCGAACATCTTTCCGGGCTATTGGAATCGGGCCGAGGAGACGGCCCAGGTGCTTCGTGACGGCTGGTTTCACACGGGCGACCAGGGAGAAGTGAACGAAAGAGGCAACTGGCGAATCGTCGGCCGCGTGAAAAACCTCATCATTCTCAGCTCCGGCCACAACGTTCCGCCCGAGCCGATCGAGGATTTGCTGGTTCGATCCGTTCCCGGGGCCCAGCAAGCGATGCTGGTCGGGAACGACCGCGGCTATCTGGCGGCGATCGTCACGGGAGCGGTGGCGCGGGAGCAGGCGCAAGCGGCCATCGATCAAATCAACGGAGGTCTGCCGCACTACGAACGCATTCGCGCATTCCATATTCATCCGGAACCGTTCACGGTCGAAAGCGGCTTGGTGACCGCGAACGGGAAACTGCGCCGCGCGGCCATTCTCGAAGCGCTCGGCGAGGCGATCGAGAGCCTCTACGCGGCTTCCCCGCCTCCGGCAACGGGCAACTGATCCCTCTTCGCGCTTGGCGGACGGCCGCGCCTCGGGTAGCATTTCTCCCAGTCATGAAAAGCTTCGAAGGGGAAACGCTTTCCTGGGACTGTTCCGACGGCGTGCTGGAAGTTTCGCTGCACCGGCCGCCGTGCAACGAGATCGGCCGGCCCACGCTGGGCGATCTAGAGCGGCTGGTCGAAGCGCTCGGCGCGCTCCAGGACGAAATCTCCGCGGTCGTTTTTTCGAGCGCGATCCAGGCGGGATTTTCCGCCGGGGCCGATCTCGGCCAGCTCTACCGCGAAATGCAGGGGCTCGACGCGCCGGCGCGGCAGGCGGGTGTGCGCGAATTCCTCGAACGGATCCATCGGGCGCTGAACGCGATCGACGCCGCCGGCGCCGTGACGATTGCCGCCGTTCACGGCGTCTGTTTCGGCGGCGGATTCGAGCTCGCCTTGGTATGCGACCTGATCGTCGCCGATCGCACGGCGCGTTTCTCATTCCCGGAGTTGCGGCTGGGGCTGGTGCCCGGCTTCGGCGGGGTTCCGCGGCTGAAACGCGATCTGGGCAATGCGCTGGTGCGGGATCTGCTCTTCACCGGACGAAGCATCAACGCCGCCAAAGCGCTCGAGGCAGGACTGGTGAGCCAGGTCGTGGCCGAAGGCCAGGCGCTTCGCGTGGCTCGCCAGATGGCGCAGCAGGCGCGAAAATTCGACCGGGAAACCGTTCGGGCGGCCAAGCGCTTCGTGAAACCGATTCCCTACGCCGAATTGCGGCAGGAAATCGAGCTGTTTTGCGAGTTGTTCGCGCGGCCGGCGGTCGAGCAAAGCCTGCGAAAATTCGCCGAAGGCGCCGGCGTTATGCCGTATCTGCCGTGAAGCGCCCGCCAGGACGCGGGCGGCCGCATGCGGCGCGCGATTTTTCGACTACAATGTGAGGATCACGATGCCCGTGCGCAGCCTCGACGAGATCACCGCGGAAATCCTGGATCTGGCGGCGCAGCAGTTCCGCGTCCCGCGCGCCGAATTGTCTCCCGAAGACGATTTTTTCACGAAACTCGGCATCGACAGCCTTCAGGCGCTCGACCTGCTCACCAGGCTCGAGCGGCATTTCCGCATCGAGCTGCCCGATTACGAACTCCAGGGAGTCAGCGACTTTCGCACGCTGGCCGAGCGGATTCAGGCCCGGGTGGGATGAAAGAAGCGGCCAGCCCGAGACAGCCGTCCCCTTGCGGGGCCGGCGGGCAAAATACCTGTAATGCCCAACCCGGCTAACACCGGCGGGATGCCTTTGCCGTGACTGGCACCTTGCAAACGCCAATCGTGCTTGACCTGCGCCACTACGAATCGCTCGGAGCCGCCCTCCGCGACGCCCTGGACCGCTTCGCCGGTGAAGTCTGCCTGATCGAGGCCGACCGCGAACGGGAAAATCACCGGCTTACCTACCGGCAATTCCGCGAGCTGGCGATGCCGGTGGCTGGGGCGCTCGAGCAGCGGGGTTTTGGCGCCGGGAGCCGGGCGGCGATCCTGATGTCGAACCAATCGAAATGGCTGGCGTCGGCGTACGCGGTGCTCTATCGCGGCGGGGTGGTCGTTCCTCTCGATTACAAGCTGCCGGCCCAGGAGCAGGCGGAGTTGCTACGGCACTCCAAAGCCGAAGTGCTGTTCATCGAGTACCCGCTATGGCGCGCGCTAGATCGGGGGCCCGGCTTCGCCGCCCTGGACCCGGCGGCGATTTTCGTCACCGAAGCGCCGCCGGGAGCCGCGCTCGGGAACGCGCGGCGCTGGGAGGACAGTCCGGCGGGCGCGGAAGCCCATTTCGTGCCGCGCGAGCGGCAGGATTGGGCGGGGATCGTCTACTCTTCGGGCACGGGCGGGCGGCCCAAGGGCTGCATCCTCACCCACGAAAATTATCTCGAGCAGTGCCGCTTGCTCACGGCGTGGTATCCGTTCCGGCCGGGCGTGCGTTACCTCAGCATCCTGCCCACCAACCATGCGATCGATTTCATGGTGGGATTCATCGGCCCGTTCGTTTGCGGCGCGACGGTGGTGCACCTGCGCACGTTGCGGCCCGAATACATTCGCGACGGGTTTCCGCGCTACCAGATCACCTATGCGAGCGTCGTGCCGCTGCTGCTCAAGAACGTCGAGCGCACGCTTCGGGCACGCTTCGAGGAGCTGCCGCCCGTTCGCAGGCGCATCCTCGATTCCCTGATCGGCCTGAACCGGGCGCTGACGCGCAGCCGCCCGCGCCCGCGGCTGAGCCGGCTGCTGCTGCCGCAAATCCACAAGAGCTTCGGCGGCGAACTGGTCGCGTTGATCGTCGGCGGGGCCTTCACCGAGCCGGCGACGCTGCAATTCTTCTACGATCTCGGCATTCCCGTGGCCAACGGTTACGGCCTTACCGAAGCCTCCACGGCGATTACCGTCAACGATCTGCGGCCCTTTCGCGCCGACACCGTGGGCAAGCCGCTGCCCGGGATCGAGGTTCGCATCGCCGATCCCGCGCCCGACGGCGTCGGCGAGGTGTTGGCGCGCGGTAAGACGGTGATGGCCGGCTACCTGGATGATCCGGAATTGACCGCGGAAACGATCGTGGACGGCTGGCTGCGCACCGGCGACCTGGGCTGGCTGGATCCCCAGGGCCATCTGCACCTGGTGGGGCGGAAGAAAAACATGATCGTCACCGAAGGCGGCAAGAACGTCTATCCGGAAGATATCGAGCGCGCCTTCGAGAGCCTGCCGGTAAAGGAGTTCTGCGTATTCGCCGCCAATTATCTGTGGCCGCGGCGCGGTTTGGGCGGCGAGACGCTGGTGCTCGTCGTTCGCCCCGAAGCCGGTGCGGCCGCCATGGACGAACTGCGCCAGGAAATTGCCGCTCGCAACCGCCGCCTTCCCGATTTCAAGCGCGTTTCGGGCGCGCTCGCCTGGGAACGTGAATTCCCCCGCACCGCCTCGCTCAAAATCAAGCGGGTGGAACTGGCGCAGCAGATCGCCGCCAGCGCCCAGCGGGACGCGGTGATCGAGCTGTGAGCGCCGGGGATTTTCTCGCCGTGGTGAATCCGGCGGCTGGAAACGGCCGGTGCGGAAAACTGGCGGGTCCGGCGCTCGAGCGGCTGCGGCAGGCGGGTGTGGGATTGGAGGTGGTCGAAAGCGCGGGGCCCGGCCAGGCCTCCCAGCTGGTTCGCGCGGCTTACCAAAACGGGCGGCGGCGATTCCTGGCGGTTGGGGGCGACGGCACCGCGTTCGAAGTCGTCAACGGGCTCTTTCCCGGCGCCGAAACGAACCCGCCCCCCGAGCTCGCCTTTTTGCCGCTGGGCACCGGCAATTCCTTTCTTCGCGATTTTACCGACCGTCCCGAAGAAGCCGCGCTCGAAGCCATTCGCGCCGGCCGCGCGCGCCGCTGCGACGTGCTGCGCCTGGAACATTCCGGCGGCGTGATTCACTTCATCAATCTGCTCAGCCTCGGTTTCGCGGCCGATGTCGCCGCCTTCCGCAACCGGCACTTCCGCACGGGCGGGCAGATGGCCTACCTGGCAAGCGTGGTGGTTTCGCTCGCGCGTCTCCAGGCGCAATCGTTTCCGCTGCGCGCCGACGACGATCCCGAATTCGACCGCCGCGGCTGCCTCTTCCTCAGCTTCAATAACAGCAAATTCACCGGGGGTACAATGATGATCGCGCCCGAGGCCGATCCCGGCGATGGACTGATCGAAGTCGTGCGCTGGGGAGCGATCGGGCCGCTGGGACTGCTATGGAATCTTCCAGGACTCTATTCCGGCGCTCACATCCGGCACCCGCTGGCGTCGAGGCGAGCGGCGCGCAAAATCGAATTCGAGCCGGCCGGCCCGGTGAACGTGATGGTGGACGGGGAAAGCCTCCGCTTGCAATGCCGGCGGATGGACGTGCTGGCATCGGCCCTGGCGGTGGTCGTGTGAAACGGGCGTGGCTGGCGCTGCGCTCGGCCCTGCTCTGGATTTTGAGCGGCTTGCACTTCTTCACGCTCTGTCCGCTGCTGATCGTGCTGGGCGCGGTGATCGATCCGCGGCGCAACGACTGGCCGCAGCGCGCGCTTTTCCGCAACGTGCTGCGCATCGCCGGCGTGAAGTTCGAAGCGCGCCGCGCGCCGGGATTCGATCCGCGGCGCACCTGCCTGTTCATCTCGAATCACGTGAATATCTTCGACGCTTTTGTCATGTATTCGGCGATTCCGCAGTTCGTGCGCGGCCTCGAGCTCGAGTCGCACTTCCGCGTGCCGGCCTACGGCTGGATGATGCGGCGATTCGGCAATATCCCCGTTTACCAGAATCCCACCGCCAAACAGACCAAGCAGCTCTACCGCCGCACGAAAGACGCTCTCGATGACGGCGTGAGCCTGGTGGTCTTCCCGGAAGGCGGGCGCACTTTGGACGGCCACCTGCGGCCCTTCAAAGATGGCGCCTTCCGGATGGCGGTGCAGTTCGGTTACCCGGTGGTGCCGGTGGCGATTACGGGATCGTTCGAGTTCAACCGAAAGGGGAGCTGGCTGCTGCATCCCGGAAAGATCGTCGTCTATCTGCTCGATCCGATCGAGACCAAGGGGCTGACTAAAGCGGACGCGCAGGCTCTGCGCGACCGGGTGCACGAAACCATTTCGGAAAAAGTGGAAAATTCCCTACTCGAATCCAGCCGGCGAGTTCCCGCCGGCAAGCCTTCCTAGGCCATCGGCGAGGCCCGGTCCACGCCGAATCCACAAACCATCCCGGGCCACGCGCATCGCATCCCACTACGTGATGTTCAGCGTCGCCTGGGCAGTATGCGAGGAGCTGCCGCTGGTCCCGGTGACGGTCAGCGTATAGCTTCCAGCGGCCGATTTCGGCGTCGTGGAGATCGTCAACATCGAAGTTCCCGAACCCGTGATCGTGGATGAACTGAAGCTGGAGTTGGTGCGGTTGGGCAAGCCGCTGAGGCTCAGGTTGACCGTGCCGGTAAACCCGTTCAGCGCGGAGACCGTTACCGTATACGACGTGCTCGACTTGGGACCGACCGACTGGCTCGAAGGCGAAATACTGATCGAGAAATCGCCGCTGCCCCCGCCGGCCTGCTGAACGACAAGCGTGAGCGAAAGGTTTTGCACCAGACTGCCGCTCGTACCGGTCACCGTGAACGGGTAGGTTCCAGCCGCCAGGCTCGCGCTCGTCGCAACGCTGAGCGCCGAGTTGCCTGAGCCGCCGGTCACCGTGGTCGGACTGAATGTCGGGGTCGCCCCGCCGGGCAAACCGGTTTCGGTCAATCCCACGTCTCCGGTGAAGCCGCCCGATCCCGAAACCGTGATCGTGTAGCTCGCGCTGCCACCTTGCACCACGCTTTGCGAAGTCTGCGAGGCCGAAAGCGAGAAATTCGGGGTGGACAGCGTTCCGACAACGAATGTCACGTCCACCGAATGCGACAGGCTGCCGCTGGCGCCGGTAATCGTCAGCGTATAGGTACCCCGCGTTGCCTTTCGATTCGGAGATACGGTCAGCACGGCGCTGCCGGAGCCGGTGATCGACGTCGTGCTCCAAGCGGTGCTCGTGCGTGACGGCACGCCGCCCACGCTCAGGTTCACCGTTCCGTTAAATGGACCCGTGCCCGAGCCCGCGATGGTCACCGTGTAGCTGGTGCTCGAGCCCGGCGCGGCCGCGGCGGTCGAAGGCGTGGCGCTGATCGTAAAGTCCGAGCTGGTCGCCGCCGTAACAGTGACCGAGATCGAGCTGGTGCTCGTGAGTGTGCCGTCGGTACCGCTCACCGTCAGGTTGTAGCTGCCCGAGGGAGTGGAGGCCGTCGTCTGGACTTTCAGGGTCGAGCTGACCGCGCTCGTGCCGGTGATGGAGACGGGGTTGGGCGAAAAGCTGGCTGTCATGCCGGTTGGCAACGGGTTGGGCGAGGAGACGCTCAGGGTGACATTGCCGGTATAGCCGTTCGACGGCGTGACGTTAACGGTGCTGCTGACGCTGTTGCCGGCGACGACGCCTTCCGATCCCGTCACGCTGTAGACCGAGAAACCGGGCGGCGGCGGCGCCTGAACCACCAGGGTGCCCGTCGTGGTACGGGTGAGCGTGCCGTCGGTGGCGCTGATGGTCAAGCTGTAACTGTTCGCCGGCGTTGCGCTCGTCGTGTTGATGGTGAGAGTCACGTCATTCGATTGCGTCGGGCTGACGCTGATCGGATTCGGCAAAAAGGTGGCCGTCATCCCGGTTGGCAGCGGGCTGGGCGAGCTGACGCTCATGGTGACGCTCCCGCCGTAGTTGCCGGTGGGCAGAACGGAGATGACATACGTGGCGCCGCTCCCCGCACTGATGGTTTGCGAGCCCAGGCTCGTCAGCGAGAAATCCGGCGTCGGAACGATCGCGGTGATTTTCGTGGTGTTTGTGAGCGTGCCGTCGGTGCCGCTCACCGTCAGGTTGTACGTCCCCGCCGGAGTGGCCGTCGTTATGCCGACCGTCAGAGACGAGCTGACCGCGGTGTTGCCGGTGATGTCGGCGGGATTGGGCGCAAACGTGGCCGTCATGCCCGCCGGGAGCGTAGACGTAACGCTCAGGTTCACGTTCCCCGTGTAGCCGTCGGTCGGCGTGACGTCGATGGTATAGCTTCCGTAGATACCCGAAATGGTTTGCGATGAGGGCGCAGCCGAAAGCGAGAAATCGGGCGTCGGTGCGGCCTGTACCACGATGGTGATCGGAACGGTGTTGGTGTTCGTGCCGTCGGTGCCGCTCACGGTCACGTTGTAGGTGCCCGCGGGAGTCGCGGCAGTCGTAAAGACCGTCAAAGACGAATTGATCGAGCTCGTACTCGCGATTGCGACGGGATTGGTTGAAATGTAGACGGACATGCCCGCCGGAAGCGGATTGGGAGCGCTCACGCTCAAGGTTACGTTGCCGGTGTAGCCGCCAACCGGATCGACGCC
This sequence comes from Patescibacteria group bacterium, assembly GCA_035533975.1. Classification (GTDB taxonomy): domain Bacteria; phylum Acidobacteriota; class Terriglobia; order Acidiferrales; family UBA7541; genus JAKASX01. The sequence continues at coordinate 2,841 of DATLSU010000011.1, read as the reverse complement.
GATCAGGTAAGTGGCGCCCGAACCCGCGGTCACTGGTTGCGTCGTGGGGGCGCCGGTCAGCGAGAAATCAGCCGGGGGAGCAGCGGCGCAGCTCGGAAAGCTGAAGGAGCCGATTTGCGTATCCCAATTGAAAGCGCCGCTGAAAGGCAGGATTTCGTTCGTGTACCAGAACGTGCAGTCGTTGGTGGGGTCGACGGACATGCTGCTGTAATCGCCCCAACGGGTCAGGCTTTGCCCCTGTTGCGACCCAGCGCCGGCAATCAGGCCCGTCTCGGTTTCCATCGTGCCCAGAGTGTCGGAAGGCACCCGGCCGGTGTAGCGGATTGAAGGATACGTCGTGCCGCTCGAAACGCTGTAGCCGAGGGCGATATCGCCCAATTCGTCTTCGGAGATGCTGGGCATCCAGCGGTAATCGGAATCGGGCGCGAAGGTTCCCTGCTGATAAACGGTGGGGTTCGAGCCGGGATTGCGAATTTCATACCAGCGCACGCCGGTGTTGCCGTTGCCCGTGTTGACCGACTGGCTCACGACCATCGATTCGTAGGCGCCGAAATTCCGGTAGGCGAGCCGGTACATCAACCGGTCGCCCAGCGAATCGAGCTGCTGCGTGGTCCCCGGCTGCGGAATGCACGTTCCGCCGCCACAGGCTTCGCTGAAGCTGGCCACGGGAAGCGCCGTCGGACCACTAAAGGTGGAATTGGCGGAATTGGTCCAGTCGGCGTGAAAGGCGAACAGATTCAGGGCATTCGTGGCCGTGAAATCCATGAAGTAATCGGGCGAGCCGGCCGGCGGCGCCGCGGTCGTTCCCGGAGCGCCGGAATCGCCGTCGAGATCGGACGGCAAAAGGCTGGGATAGGAGGTGAGGAAGCACTGCATCGTGGCGGCGTTGCCTTGGAGCATGCTGGAACGGTCCAGCGCACAGGCGCTGCCGCCGATAAAACTGTTGCCTTGGAAATCGTTATAGGAAACGTAGTAGGCATCCGGCCAGACGGCGAGTTTCGGATAATCGGGGAAATAATTGCCGGGAATCGGGAACTGATAAAGATTGTACGTGCCGGTCGCGTCGGAGGTGGTGGAAACGGCGACGCACAGATAATACGGGCTGCTGAAGACGGGCTGCATCATGACCCAACGCTTCGCCTGCTTGTCGTACTCGGCGACGGGATCGCCGCTGTTGCTGCTGGCGCAGGCGCCGCCGAGCGCCTGCCAGAGCGTGTTGCCTTCGGCGGGCCCATATTCGATCTGCCCCGTGGCCTTGGAAAACACCGCGAATTCCGTATTCACCCACTGAACGTACTGGGTGGCGCCGGCCGAGCCGTTGGTATCCGGCGGGGCGCAGCACATCGAGAAGTTCGGCTGGCTTTCGCCGTTGCCGAGGAAGTTGATCCAGGAGCCGGTCGTGCCCGCCGGTCCGAGGGCGGTCTGCAGAGCGGGGTCCTGCGTTGCCGGTTGGACGTTCGAATGAATCGGCAACGGATGGCGCAAGGGAATCTGTCTGCGCACGCCCTTGGCCGGCGGAATGGGCTTCATGCCGCCGAGCCTGGGCGAAATCACGTGGATCACGTCGCGGACGACGACCACGTGCAGCTTTTGCTGCTGCGCATTGACCATTTTGGGCGCGAAGGAGATCGCCGCGACCAGCGCACCAGCCCCGATCCATGCCATTACCGTTCGTCTCTTCACGGATTCACTCCTCGAGCAGCGCGCTCGAAAAAACTCTTTTTATTTTTCCCCACGCGGAAAGACCGGCACACCCACCGTGCTTTCACGTGAAACGCCGGGTTCGCCCGGAAGAAAAAGCGTAGATCAGGTTACTTGCGCGGCCCGTAGTGTCAACGAGCCAGTTGCGGATAAATAACAGATTTGCGCAGAGTTACAGGACCAGTACGGGGAGGCATGGCCAGCCCAGGGGAAGATGCCGGGAAGATTGACGGAAGAGTCTTCGCGCTTTCGCGCACCCCATCCCTGCGGACCGGCAGTCCTTCAGCTCCCATCGGCCGCTTCGGTTAGCGGGCGTCCAGGGACAGGCTGGGCAGCGTGCGGCCGGCGCGGATTTCGCGCCACGTATATGTGATCCGGTGAACGACGGTCGCGGTGGCGATGCTGGCAATCACCCAAAGCGCCGGGGCCATGCGGTTGAACGCTCCGCCCAGGATCAGCAGCACCAGCCGCTCGGGCCGCTCCATGAATCCCACCTTGCATTTTGGAATCACGGCCTCGGCCCGCGCTCGCGTGAAACTCACCATAAACGAGCTGGACATGGCGATTGCCGCCAGAACAACGTAAAAGAAGACGCCAACGATCGCGTAATGCGCCACCAGGCCCATGTACAGCATGATGTCCGAGTAGCGGTCCAGCGTGGAATCCAGATAGGCGCCGAACGGGGTGACGCGATCGGAACGCCGGGCCACCTGCCCGTCCAGCATGTCCAGGAAACCGGAGAGAAAAATGCCCGCCGCCGCCCAGCGAAACTGGCCCACCGCGAAGCCCAGCGCGGCAAGCAGGGTGACCGCGAAACCGAGGAACGTCAGTATGTTCGGATTTACGCCGGCGGCGCCAAGCGGCCTGACAATCCGCGCCAAAAGCCACCGCCCGCCTTGTCCCACCCACCGCGTCCACATTTCGGATGCCCCTGTCCGGAAAGACGCCGATCATACAAGAATTCCGGCAAGGGATGGAAGGGTGGACTTCCGCCGTGCTATGTCTTAGCCAGATAATTCTGTCACCCCTTAACGGCCGCGTGAAAATGTCACCCCATGAGACAGGAGACATTCACGTTGAGCCAACGGGAGTTGCAAAAGGTGGCCGTCATCGCACAGTGCGTGAAAGGGGAACTGGCCT
>DATLSU010000010.1:0-115927 GCA_035533975.1 Patescibacteria group bacterium | reverse complement strand
ACTCGTCCAGGACTTGGCCGGGCGCGTCGCCGTCTACCACGGCGACACAAAATTGCAGATCGAGGCCCTCTAAAAAAATAACGAGGGGGTGACATTTTCACTCGGCTGTTAGGGGTGACATTTTTACCTTGCTACAACACGGCGCAATCGGCAGGCGCGGACGCGCGTCCAGTTATGAGTGCCCTGCGTCGTTCTCGGTGACCCACGGCGAGATGAAGAAGATCAGCGCCAGGTGACTGCACGGCTATCCCACCGATGTCGTTTCGCCCGTCCAATTCCAGCTTCCCGCCAGCAACCGCCTCCGGTATAAACTACTTTCCGAGGTGAACTGCCATGGCCGCCAAACGCCCCACCTTCGAGGAGGTTTCCCGCATCGCCGAGGGCTTCCGCATGAAGCTTTCGCCCGAACAGGCGCGGACCTTCCACAACTTTATCCAGGCGAGGATGCGAACCTACGACCGGCTCGACGAACTGGTTGAACCCTCTCTCGAGGTGAAATATCCCGACCGACGCAACTGGCGCCCCGCGGAAAAAGAAAACCCGTTCGGCGCCTGGTACTGGCGCGCCGAAATCAAGGGCGCGCCCGACGGTCCGCTCGCCGGCAAGACCCTGGCCGTGAAAGACAACGTCTTCGTTGCCGGTGTTCCGATGATGATCGGCTCGCGCCTGATCGAAGGCTTCGTGCCCAATAGCGACGCCACGATCGTCACGCGCATCCTCAACGCGGGCGGAACGATCCTCGGCAAAACCGTGTGCGAAAATCTCTGTTTCTCCGGCAACAGCCACACCAGCCAGTCCGGCGTCGTTCGCAACCCTTACGACCTTTCCCGTTCGCCGGGCGGCTCGTCCACGGGAAGCGCGGCGCTGGTCGCGGCCGGGCTCGTCGATTTGGCGATTGGCACCGATCAGGCGGGATCGATTCGAATTCCAGGCTCGTGGTCCGGCCTCTGCAGTTTGAAACCGACCTATGGCCTGGTGCCCTACACCGGCATCGGTCCCATGGAGGCAACGCTCGACCACGTCGGCCCGATCGCGCGCACCGCCGCCGATGCCGCGCTGCTGCTCGAAGTGATCGCCGGCCCCGACGGACTCGATCCTCGCCAGCGCGCCGGCATCGAGGCTCGGGAATATACCGCCGCGCTCACCGGCGACGTAAAAGGCCTGCGAATCGGAATCGTCAAGGAGGGTTTTGCAACGCCCCATCATCCTCACCCGGAAAAAGATGTCGACGACGCCGTGCGCGACGCCGCCCATTCCCTCGAAAAGCTGGGCGCCAAAGTCGGCGAAATCTCCCTGCCCATGCACCTCGATGGCTTCCACATCTGGATAGGAATCGCGCAGGAGGGAATGTTGGCCTTTATGGTCGACGGCCATGCGGTCGGCCGCAACTGGAAGGGTTACTATCCCACCGATCTGGTGGAACTGTTCGGCCGGAACGTGCGCCAGCACGGCGAAGAGCTTTCCGTATCGGGCAAGGCCAGAATGATTTTCGCCCGGTTTCTGGACCAGACCTACAACGGCCGATACTACGCGAAAGCCCAGAACCTCGCCCGCGCGCTCGCAGCCGCGTACGACGACGCGTTCCGCCAGTTCGATATTCTCGTGATGCCTACCACCCCGATCAAAGCCGCCAAGATTCCCTCCGTCGACGCTCCGCTCGAGAAGCAGCTCATGGCCACCGGCGAAATGATTCCGAACACCTGCCCGCTGAACGCAACGGGCCATCCGGCCCTGAACGTTCCCTGCGCCATGTCGGAGGGTTTGCCCGTAGGCATGATGTTCATCGGCCGCATGGGCGAGGACGCGACCCTTCTTCGCGCCGGCGATGCCTTTGGGCGCCACATCTTCACGCCTCCCCCTCCCCCCTCCCTCGCCTAATGCCGCACGGCCGGCGCCCGCCGTTTTCGTGCCGTACACACCAGCATATTGAGGACATAAGAACAGAGAGCCTCAATCCAAAGCTTTGCAAACCCGGTCATCGGACCTGAGGAAACGATTTGATATACTCGGCAAAGCGCCTCGTATACAAGAGGTGCTACGCGGAAGGTCAAAACGAAAATCCCAGATCATGCACGAAAGGAGGAATGAATGGCCGCTTCACAATCCAAGAGCCGAGTGGACCCGGACAAAATGCGCGTGGAGTACGAGAAGTGGCGCGAGAGCGCGAAGACGGGGCCGAATCGCGGACACGTTCAGATTCGCGCGGTGGCGAATATTGTGGAAAACGTTCACCTCGAAGGCACCGTGCGCGGCCTTCGCTTCGAAAGCGATGAGCCCGAGGAGCGCGGCGGCACTGGCCTGGCCCCGGCTCCCCTGACGTATTTCCTGATGGGCGCCGCTTTTTGACTACTCACCCAGATTGCGCGGTTCGCGCATCTTTACGATGTTCCCGTCGAAGAGGGCAAGGTTGACGTGCGGTGCAGTTTTGATGTGGCAGAGAAACTCGGCCTGGAGGGCCCCGGCGCCGCCTTTGACAGCGTCAGTTTTATCATCGACTTGCAAAGTCCCGCACCGCCAGAGCAGGTGAAAAAACTGATTGCGCACGCGCGGCGCGGCTGCCACGCGGAGCAAACTTTCAAGGTTCCCGTCGCGGTCACCGCTTCGGCCAAACTAAACGGGCAAGATCTGGAGCTTTAAGGCGGGCAAGGGGATCGGCTCCCAGCTGCGGGCGTTCGTCACGAAGTCTCCGTAATACCGCACGCCTCGAATCCGCCGGAAGTGGCGAAGCCAGTCGCCAATCGCCAGCTCCGCTCGCGAGAAGGACCGTATTCCCAAGGCGCGCAATGAAAAATGAAAATGGCCACGTCACGCGAACGTGCGCGAGGATTCGGCGCTCCGTCCGCTGGCCAGACAGCCTCGGCCAAACGCATGGGGAGCCCGCCACTTTATCGCTTATCTCGAGCGAGCAATTCGAAAGTGCGAGCCCGGGCACTAGCTGAGCGCCGCATTGATGGCCTCGACCAACCTTTTCCACTGCGCGCGCTCATCGCCAGTAAGGTCCCCGGCTCTGTGTTCGCGCGTCCAGCGGAGAAAGGCCTTTGCGAGTCTGTACTTTGAGAAGTTGGCTGCCTGTGACTCGAATATATCCACGATAGGCCGCTCTGGCTGTGCCGCCGCCGTCGCGGTAACGTCGCACCTCAGCTGGTCCTTGGCAACGCTCACGAGCGAGGCTCGAAGCATGTCCTCGATTTCCGGTTCTCTCACCGGCCCGCCGTACGCGTCCTTTGTGCGCAGGATCCCTTTATTCCCTAGGGAGTGCACAAGCACATCCTGCTTCGCTGCTTGGTCACCTGCCGCATCGGAATCAAGCAGCGCCGCGACCTTTAACTTTTGGGCATGGAGAATCGTGGCGTAATAGACGACTTTACCAGCGTCACCCGCGGGCTGGAGCGCGATGCTTTCGTTCAGGTCAGCTATACCCTCGTCGCGAAGCAACTGGGCGACGCCGTCGACGTACCAATAGTCGGTTAAGCCCTCAAGCACCAGGTTACGTTGCTGTGCGAACAGGCTCTGGGCGAGGTCATAACCAAGCGCCTCTTGCAGCGGGAGCAGTGCGGCTGGGTCAGAAGCCGTGATGCTCGTGTGAACCTTGGTCCCGACAGCCCGGTTGGTCATCTCAACGACACGCACAAGATCAAGCTCGCTGGGGCCTACGAGGAACGGCGAGTGTGTAGTGTACAGCGTCTGATTCGCTTCTGCGAGGCGCGAGATCGTCGTGCGGAACTCCCTCTGTTTCAACCCGTGCAAGCTTAAACCCGGCTCATCCAGCAGCAAAATTGTGTTCTTGTGCTTGCCGGCCGACTCCGCGAAGAAAACGATGAAAAACGAAACCAGCCACTGGTAGCCTTCGGAACGCTGGTCTAGTTCAACTTCCACTCCTAGCTCGTCCTCGACGACAACTTTCAGATACTGACCGTCAGCCACTATGCGGAGTCGGTCGGCCTCATCTCGCTTCGCGTCAGGCACCCAAACGGCGCGAACTGCTTCAGTCAACCTGACACTGGCAGCGTTCAGTTGATAAGAACGCTTGTCGAGTTGGTCCCGATACGCTTGGAACGCCGCAACATCCCCTTGCGGAGGCTCCTTAGCTTTCCCCAGATTCGAAAGCTCTCTTGCGGTGAACCCCAGCAATCGAAGGAGGCATTCATTTCCGTAGTCATACCACTTGTCGTCGAGGATTTTCTGTTCGATGCGATGCGCCAGATGCTCAAGGTGGATGATTGGCCGCACCCTAAAGTAGTTGCTGAACAGCACAAAAACAGGCGTCCGGTCGCCCACGGTCTTTAGCGCAGCATCCCGGCGATCCTCAAGCTCGAGCGCCGTGGCCAGGCGGCTGTGACGATCCTCCTCGTCCTTGTTCTTTTCGTCCACTAGTGGCAGGATTTTCCTGAGCCAGGCTTTCAGTTTGTTGGCCGGTTCACCCTTCACTTCCAATTCATCTGCCCAGCCTCGAGCTATTGCTTCAAGCTCTGCGCTGGGGAGCGGGGCCGCCGGTTGACCCCCGGCTTGAGCGGACATGTTGCCGTCCGCATGGGCTCCAATCCTTGCGAGGTCTTTCTTCAGACTGGCGTAAATTGTCGCAGGAGGCCCTCCTTCGAGTCGGTGCCATCCGCTGTTATCCGCCTTGCGACCAACAACGTAGGTGGCTCCCCAGAACTCTGCCGGTATTGCGGCCCTGTCGTCGTCCTCAAAAAAAAACTGAGCCTCGACCACCGTCACATCCTCTGGGCGGACGCGACCAGCGGTAATGTCATTGTATTCAGAGCGCGGGTAGTCACGCAGCACATCAAAGCCGCGAACGCCTTTTGGAGCCTCGACCTGTTGAAGAGCCTGTAACAGTGCGGTCTTACCGGCCTCATTTGGCCCCACCAATATCGTCTTCGCAGTTTCCACGTCGAACCAGTCAGAGTCTCGGATGCTCCGGTATTTGGTAACCCGCGCTTTTTTAAGCCTCATTGCATGTGGCACCTCGCAGGGCCACGCCGGCAAGACTTTTATCACCGCCGGTGCCCGAAATCAATCCCTGCCTTAGCCTTGGCCGTTACTTAATTCCCCGCCGACTCCTCGGGAGCGTCATGCGCGCGGTCATTGAACCGGCCGCGGGTCCCGGGTAAAAAGTCACGATTTGGGGACGGGGACCGCGAAGTCGAGAACGGGTCGTGGCAGGGCGCGCGTTCGAAAGACCGGAATTTTGTCTTCCTAGGCGCGGTTTCAAGCGTCGGGGTTTAAGGCCGGGCGACGACCCCTCGCGCAAAGCACGCGCCGTCTTCCTTTTTGCGAGCCGAGCCAAGTCGCGCGCTGAGCCGCGCTCCCCAAGCCGGGCCGGCCAGCGCCAGAGGCCGGGGGCTGGTCCTTTTTTCGCCGCCGTATACGCCATCCCCGGCGAATTTTGACCGGCGTTAAAATCGGGGCCTATACTGGTCTTTCAACTGAGAAGCACGGACTGGAAAGGAGAATCATGGAAAAGTCGGTAATTTTGAGCGCGGTGCGCACTCCCGTGGGAAGATTCCTGGGCGGTCTTTCGCCCCTGACCGCCACCCAACTGGGCGCCATCGTCGTGCGCGCCGCAGTCGAGCGTGCCGGCATCGACCCCGCCACAGTGGATGAAATCATCATGGGCAACGTACTTTCGGCCGGACTCGGCCAGAACCCGGCGCGGCAGGCGGGCCTGCGCGGCGGACTCAACTCGCGCGTTGCCGCGATGACGATCAACAAGGTCTGCGGCTCGGGACTGAAAGCGGTCGCGCTCGCCGATCAGGCCATTCGCCTGGGCGAAGCGGAGGTCGAAGTCGCCGGCGGCATGGAGTCGATGTCCAACTCCCCCTACCTGCTTACCGGCGCCCGCACCGGCTACCGGATTGGCAACAACCAGGTAATCGATTCGATGGTTCACGACGGGCTGTGGGACGTCTATGAGGATTTTCACATGGGCATGACCGCCGAACTCGTCGCCGATAAGTACAAGATTTCGCGCGAGGAGCAGGACCGCTTCGCCGTGGAAAGCCACCAGCGCGCCGTCCGCGCTTCGAAATCCTGCTTCTTCCAGTCGCAAATCGTTCCCGTTGAAGTCCCGGCGAAGAAGGGCGCTTCCGTCGTCATCAGCAAGGACGAATCGCCGCGCGAGGATTCGACGCTCGAAACCCTCGCCAAGCTCAAGCCGGCCTTCAAAAAGGACGGCACCGTCACCGCCGGCAACGCCCCCAGCACCAACGACGGAGCGGCCGCGCTGGTTCTCACCAGCGAGAGCAACGCCGAGCGGCTCGGCAAGCGGCCGATCGCCCGCGTCGTGGCCCAGGCGACCAGCGGCGTCGAGCCGAAATGGATCATGATGGCTCCGGTCGAAGCGGTGGAAAAACTGCTGGCTAAAACCGGCTGGGATCGCGATAAGGACGTCGATCTTATCGAGATCAACGAAGCGTTTTCCGCGGCGGCGATCGCGGTTACTCGCGAGCTTCGGCTCGATCCCGCCAAGGTGAACGTGAACGGCGGAGCAGTCGCGCTCGGCCATCCGATCGGCGCCTCCGGCGCGCGGATTCTGGTCACGCTGCTGCACGAAATGGAGCGCCGGAACGTGAAGCGCGGCATCGCCGCTCTGTGCCTGGGCGGCGGCAACGCCATCGCGCTCGCCGTCGAACGCTGAGGCGGCCGGCGCGGCGCGAATTCCTCGTATCCTGATTTCCGCGCGCTATCCGGGGGAAGCCGACAAATGTTCTGTCCAAACTGCGGCATCGAATACCGGCCAGGGTTCACGCGCTGCAACGATTGCGACGTGGATCTAGTCGATAAATTACCGTCCGAAGAAGAACCCGCCGAGGGCGAACCGGCCGACGATTCCCTCGAACTGCTCTGGCGCGGCACGCAGGGCGGCATCTTCAACGAAATTGCCCTGGCCCTCGAAGAAGCGGGCATCCGTCACAACCGGGAAAAACTGGATGCGCGTCTGACCTTCAGCTCCAGCAACGCCCCACTCGATATCTGGGTGCCGGAAGCTGAAATCGAAGCCGCGCGAAGAGTTCTGAACGAGACCCTGGCACGCATCGCCCAGCCCGTCGCTGAGACACAAACGGACGCCTCCGGCGAGGCCGACGATGGCGGCTGGGATGATGATGAAGCAGCTGCCGCCGTCGAAGATCCCCATCCCGAGGACGCCGTCGCTCAAGTCTGGTCGGGCGAGGAAGAGCACATGGCTCTCTTCCTGAAGTCTTGCCTGGCGGCAAACGGCATCGGCTGTTACATCCCCGCGGCGGAATCGGGGACCTTCACCGTGCGCGTGCTCCCGGACGAGGAAGCCCGGGCGAAGGAGATCGTTCGCCAGGTGGTCGAGGGCACGCCGCCCGCATAGCGTCCCCGTTTCCGGAACCCGTCCCCCAGCACCCCGTGTAATCCCTGCCATCTAATCCTGATTGTTTCCTTATGCCTTCTTTACGCCCGGCACGCTAGCTTGGGGATGTCGCCTGGCGGAGGCAAGGCAAAGTGGACTTCTTCTATCTGATGGCCGGCGCGATCGTCTTTGCCCTTTTCTGGGCCCTCGCCACGGCTTGCGACCGGTTGTAAAGGAGAAGCCGGCATGGCTTACATCATCGGGGGTATTGTCGCGGCCTTGCTTTTCGTGTATCTCTGCTACGCCCTGTTGCGGCCGGAGCGTTTTTAAATGGCCATGACGAGCAGCGGAATCTTCTACATTGCCGTCTATTTTCTCGCCCTGCTGGCCATCACCAAGCCGCTCGGCCTGTTCATGGCGAACGTGTTCGAAGGCCGGCGAACTTTTCTTCACCCCGCGCTGCGCTGGCTGGAAAAACTGATATACCGGGCGGCCGGCGTTCGCGAGGACGCCGAGCAGCGCTGGACCGAGTACGCGGCTTCGCTGCTTGCCTTCAGCCTGGCCGGGTTTGTCTTCGTCTACCTGATCCAGCGCCTCCAGGGCTTTCTGCCGCTGAACCCGATGGGATTCGGCACCGCGCATGCGCCCTCGGGCTCGACGCCCTTGACGGCCGACCTGGCGTTCAACACCGCGGTCAGTTTCATAACCAACACGAACTGGCAGGCATACGGCGGGGAAACCACGCTGAGTTATTTCGTTCAGATGGCCGGCCTGACGGTGCAGAACTTCGTATCCGCCGCGGCCGGCATCGCCGTGGCGATTGCCGTGGTGCGCGGCTTCGCCCGCAAGCAGGCCCAGACCATCGGTAATTTCTGGGTCGATCTGACCCGCGGCACGGTCTACATCCTCCTGCCGCTGTGTTTGGTTTTTGCCCTGTTCCTCTGTGCGCGCGGCGTGCCGCAGACGTTCCAGCATTACGTCCAGGCCACCACGCTCGAAGGCGCCCATCAGACCATCGCCGTCGGACCGGTTGCCTCGCAGGAAGCGATCAAGATGCTGGGAACCAACGGCGGGGGCTTCTTCAACGCGAACTCCGCGCACCCGTACGAAAATCCCACGCCGCTCACCAACTTCTTCGAGCTGCTTTCGATTCTGGCGATCTCCTCCGGCCTGACCTACACGTTCGGCAAGATGGTGGGCGACACGCGGCAAGGCTGGACGTTGTTCGCGGCCATGTCGGTGATGTTCCTTGGCCTGTGCCTGATCTCTTACGCCGCCGAGCAAAAGGGTAACCCCATCATGGCCCACATGGGCGTCGAGACGGCCCACACGCATACGCAGAATGGCGGAAATATGGAGGGCAAAGAGGTCCGGTTCGGCATCGCCTCTTCGGCTCTGTGGGCCACGGCGACCACCGACGCCAGCAATGGCAGCGTCAACAGCATGCACGATAGCTACACGCCGCTGGGCGGCCTGGTTCCTCTTTTTAATCTTCAGACCGATGAGGTGATTTTCGGCGGCGTCGGTTCCGGGCTTTACGGCATCCTCCTCTACGCCATCATCGGCGTTTTCATCGCAGGCCTCATGGTAGGCCGAACTCCGGAATATCTGGGAAAGAAGATCGAACAGAAGGAGGTGAAGATGGCGATGATCGCCATTATCGCAACCGCCTTCATGATCCTGATTCTCAGCGGCCTCACCCTGGACATGCATTTCAAAACCCATGGCTACTGGAATCCGCCTGGAGCCGCCACGGCGAATTTGCACAATTCCGGCCCTCACGGTTTCAGCGAGATGCTCTATGCGTTCTCGAGCGCCTCGGAAAACAACGGCAGCGCGTTTGCCGGCATCGACGTCAACACGCCCTGGTTCAACCTGATGCTGGGCCTCTGCATGTTGGCCGGCCGCTTCCTCTTCATGATTCCCGCCCTGGCCGTGGCGGGCAGCCTCGCCGGGAAAAAGAAAATCCCCGAGACCAGCGGAACGCTGCCCACGCACGGCCTCCTGTTCGTGGGTCTGCTGGTCGGAACCATCATCATCGTCGGCGCTCTTACCTTCTTTCCCGCCGACTCCCTCGGCCCTATCGTCGAGCACCTTCTGATGCAGCGCGGAAAATTATTCTCAACGCTCGTATTTCCGTTGGGGAGCTGATCCATGCCGAGCACTCATCATTCCTTCGCCGAGGTTGAGGAAGAGACCAGCTTTTTACCGAAGCGGGGCATGCGCGCGCGGCCGCTCTTTGACCCTCCGATTGTCAAAAGCGCCTTGCGGCAATCCCTCGTCAAATTGAATCCGGCTACCCTGGTCAAAAACCCGGTCATGTTCGTCGTTGAGGTGGGCGCGGCTCTCACGACCATCCTTTTGGCGCGCGATCTGGCAGCCGGCGCCGGCTCGGCCGGTTTTGAATGGCAGATTACGATCTGGCTGTGGTTCACGGTTCTATTCGCCAACTTCGCCGAAGCCATGGCCGAAGCCCGCGGCAAAGCCCAGGCCGACACCCTCCGCAAGACCAAGACCGAAACCCAGGCGAGGCGCCTGCTCGATTCCGGAAAAATCGAGATCGTCTCATCGTCGCAATTACGCGCCGGCCATGTGGTGCTTTGCGAGGCCGGCGAGGTGATCCCCGGCGACGGCGAGGTCATCGAAGGCGTCGCCAGCGTGGATGAATCCGTTATCACGGGAGAAAGCGCGCCGGTCATCCGCGAATCGGGCGGCGACCGCAGCGCCGTCACGGGCGGCACAAGGGTCCTTTCGGACCAAATCACAATCCGGATCAGTTCCAATCCCGGCGAGACTTTTCTGGACCGAATGATCGGCCTCGTTGAAGGCGCCCAGCGCCAGAAGACGCCCAACGAGATCGCGCTGAACATCCTGATCGCCGGATTGACCCTGATCTTCCTGCTGGCCGTAGTCACCCTTCAGCCTTACGCCGCCTACGCGGTGAACACAACCAAGGCCGGGACCATCCCCAGCATTGCCGTGCTGGTTTCCTTGCTGGTCTGCCTGATTCCCACCACGATCGGGGGACTGCTCTCGGCCATCGGCATCGCCGGCATGGACCGGGTGATGCAGCACAACGTTTTGGCCATGAGCGGCAAGGCGGTGGAAGCGTCGGGCGACGTGACCACGCTTTTACTCGATAAGACGGGCACCATCACGCTGGGTAACCGGCAAGCCGTCGAATTTATACCGGCCGACGGCGTGACCGAAACCGAACTGGCCGACGTCGCCCAGCTCTCCAGCCTCGCCGACGAGACGCCCGAGGGCCGCTCCATCGTAGTGCTGGCAAAAGATCGATTCGGTTTTCGCGGACGCAGCATTCTCGAACACGAGGCCGAATTCATTCCCTTCTCCGCCTACACCCGCATGAGCGGTGTGGATTGGCAAGGCCGCCAGCTCCGCAAGGGCTCGACCGACGCCATCGTCAACTTCGTGAAGGAACAGGGCGGAACGGTGCCGCCGAGCCTCACCGAAACCTCCGACCGCATTTCGCGCGATGGCGGAACGCCGCTCGCCGTCGCCGACGGCGCTCGTGCTCTCGGCATCGTCCATTTGAAGGACATCGTCAAGGGCGGCATGCGCGAACGCCTGAAGCAACTGCGGACCATGGGCATCCGCTCGGTCATGATCACCGGCGATAACCCGCTTACCGCCGCCGCAATCGCTCAGGAAGCCGGCGTCGACGATTTCCTGGCGCAGGCGACGCCGGAAGACAAATTGGCCTACATCCGGACAGAACAGTCTCTCGGCAGGCTGGTGGCCATGACCGGCGACGGAACCAACGACGCTCCGGCGCTGGCTCAGGCCGACGTCGGCGTAGCCATGAATTCCGGCACTACGGCCGCCAAGGAAGCCGGGAACATGGTTGATCTGGACAGCAATCCGACCAAACTCCTCGAGGTCGTGGCCATCGGCAAACAACTCCTGATCACGCGCGGCGCTCTCACCACCTTCTCGATCGCCAACGATATCGCCAAGTACTTCGCCATCATTCCCGCGATGTTCGCCGCCACCTATCCGGCGCTCGGCCGGCTGAACATCATGCGCCTGCACTCGCCCGAGAGCGCGGTGCTTTCCGCGGTGATTTTCAACGCGCTCATCATCATCGCCCTGGTGCCGCTGGCCCTGCGCGGCGTGCGCTGCAAACCGCAAGGCGCCGCCAGGCTGCTGCGGCGCAATCTATTGATTTACGGCATCGGCGGCATTATCGCGCCGTTTCCCGGCATCTGGCTGATCGACCGGCTGCTCGCTCTGCTCCATCTCGCGTGAGGAGAATCCCGATGCGGCGACAACTTGCTCCCGCCTTTCGCATGATGCTGGCCATGACGGTTTTGACCGGGCTGTTGTATCCGCCGCTGGTCACCGGCCTGTGCCAACTCTCCTTTCGCCATCAAGCCGGCGGCAGCCTCGTCCGCGCCGGTGGACGCATCGTGGGATCTTCCCTGATCGGCCAGAATTTCACGCGTCCCGGGGATTTTCAGCCGCGCCCGTCCGCCGCCGGCAACGGCTACGACGCCAGCAATTCCGGCGCCTCCAACTACGGCCCCACCAGCCGCGAATTGATGGACCGCATCGCCAATTCGATTCGAGCGTTCCGAAAGGCCAATCCAGACTATACCGGGCCCATTCCGTCGGACCTGGTCACGGCATCGGCCAGCGGCCTGGACCCAGACATCAGCCTGGCTTCGGCCGAGGCGCAGGCGCCGCGCGTCGCCGCGGCGCGCCAGATTCCGAGAACTCAACTGCTGCGGTTCATTCAAGCGCACGCCGAGTACCGGCGATTCGGATTTCTGGGTGAGCCTCTGGTCAACGTGCTCGAGTTGAATCTGGCCCTGGACCGGCTCTACCCGCTTCGCCGGCGGGATGCTCCTTCTCCCGCCGCGGCTGCGAAGCAGCGCCCGGTGGAGGAAGCTCGAAGCGGTAGCCAACCCATGGCTCCGTGATGACGTAACGTGGATGCCGCGGGTCGGGCTCTATTTTCTTCCGAAGCTGGTTGATGAAGACGCGCAAATATTCGGTTTCTTCCCCGTAGTCGGGGCCCCAGACCGATTGCAGGAGGCGGCGGTGTGGCACGGGCTTGCCGGCACTCGCCGCCAGTTGCCGCAACAGATCGAACTCCTTCGGCGTGAGCCGAACGGGCTGGTTTCGCACCACCACCTTCCGGGCCTCGAAATCGATTCGCAAATCGGGGGTATCGATCGCGCCAACCGCCTGCGCGGCGGGCGAGCGCCGGAGCGCGGCGCGAATCCGGGCGAGCAACTCCTCGATGCCGAAAGGCTTGACCACGTAGTCGTCGGCCCCGGCGTCGAGGGCGCGAACTTTGTCTTTCTCGGTATTGCGCACGGTCAGCATGACGATGGGGACATTGGAATCCCGGCGGATTTCGCGGCACGCCTCCAGTCCCCCCATGCCCGGCATATTCACGTCGAGGATGACCAGATCCGGCCGCTCGCCCTGCATGATTTCCAGGGCCTGCTCGCCGCTTCGCGCCTCCAGAATCATGTAACCGCGACTGGCGAGCGTCGTCCGCATCACGCGCCGGATCTGCGGTTCGTCGTCGACGACAAGGATTTTGGAGTCGCTCATGAACGAAAACCCGGAACCCGCTCGGCGGGCAGGCTGACGGTGAACACCGAGCCGTGGCCCAACTGGCTCACCACGCCGATCGTGCCTCCGTGAGCCTCGATGATCGCTTTCGCGATCGGCAAACCCATTCCCGTGCCCTGAACCCGGTAGCGCTGGTCCTTGCCCCGGTAGAACTTGTCGAAGATCAATCCCATCTCCATCTCTTCGATTCCGGAACCATGGTCGGCGACGCTGGTGAGGACGTAGTTCCCCACCCGCTCCGCCCTGATAGCGATCGGCAGCGCCGGCGGCGAATACAAATGGGCGTTCACGATCAGTTGCGCCAGCGCTTCCTTCGCGCGGCCCAAGTCGGCCAGAACCAGGGGAATATCCTCCGGTATGCCCACATCCACGGGCCGCTTGCCCAGCAGGCTTCTGGTCTGGTCGAGCGCCGCGGCCACAATGGAGCCGATCGGGTGCGCCCGCACGTCCAGCTCGAACTGTCCCGCTTCGAGCTGCGCCATCTCCGCCGCTTCGCCCACCAGCGCATTCAGCCGATTCGTCTCCTCGTCGATGATCGTGAGCAACTCCCTTTGCTGGTCGGCGCCAAGCCCCGGGTCGGAGAGCAGGCTGGTCACCGATGCCTTCACCGAAGTGAGCGGCGTGCGAAAATCGTGCGTGATCGAATCGAGCAACGCCGATTTCAGGCGTTCGCCTTCCTGCACCGCCTCGGTCTTGCCCAATTGCTCGATGGCGCGCGTCCGCTCGATCGCAATAGCGATCAGCGTCCCCAGCGCTTCAAGCGACTGCCGCGAAAGCGTCTGGCCGGAAATTCCCAGGCTCCCGACCGTGCGCACACCCAGCCGCACAGGAACGAAGCAGAGGCTCTGCGCCGGGTCGATTCGCAGCTCTTCGCGGGCTACGACTGCCTTCAGCCGTTCGGCGTCGAGCTGCGGGATATCCGCACCCGAGCGGTAAACTTTTTGTTTTTCCGCCAAGAAAAGCGCCGCTGCGCCGACCTCGAACGAATCGACGATCTGGCGTGGAATGGCGTTCAGCAGTTCGCCCGCATGGCCGGCGCTCAGCAGCTTCCGGCTGAAGTCGTAAAGCTTCTCGACTTCGCGGCGCCGCCGGTTCGCTTCCTCCGCCTGCCGCTTGGCATGCGAAGACAACTGGCCGCCGGTGATCGCCGTCACCAGAAATGCAAACAAAGTCACCCAATTCTGGGGATCGGCGATGGTCAGCGTGCCGATCGGCGGCAAAAAGAAATAATTGAAAGCGAGAACCCCAGCCACCGACATCGCGATCGAAACCGCCGTGCCCCAGAGGGTCGAGACGGCCAGGACCGCCAGCAGCAGCGTGAGCGCGATCGTCGTATCGTTGACGTGGAAGAGATCGGAGTAGAGATAGGAAATCCCAGCGACAACGCCCAGCGAAACGACGTACCGGGGAACAGCGCTAGCAAACAGGCGGCGCACCCGCTTATTTTAGCCTACAGTCCGCCGGCCGCCGATTGGGCATGTCCCGATAGACGCCCCCGGCTAGTTCGGCTCTTCCCCGCCCCGGGATCTGTCCCTCTGCGAACGGACGTCTTCCATGTGCTTTCGCAGCCGGCCGAGAACACCCTCGGGCCCTTCGGCGTCTAATTCGCGGTTCAATTCATCCAGGGCGAAATGGACGATGTCGTGATGGTGCAGTTCCGCGGGAGCGACGTCACCGCTCAGGCGCAGCCATATCTTGTGCAACAGGTCCACCTCTTTCGGCGTCAGCCGTGGGGCGTGCGGACCCAGGTAGATGATCTCTTCCTGCCCGTTGGGCTTGTAGATTTCCAGCCGCAGCTGCGGCTTGGGATCGGGCAGGCGCTCCCAGGCATCACCCAGCGTCCGTCCCTGCTCGGCCAGTGGCACCCGGCCCGAGCTGCCCAGGACGATTGCCGAGGATTGTAGATTCCGGGCTTGGCGCAGCATCGCGTCGTAGACATCGTTGGCCGCCACCATCGCCAGATGGATGGTCTTCCCCTTTTTCTCGGAAACCTCCAGCGCCTTGGTGAACAAGTGCTGCTCGATGGTCGTGAACAACTGATCGGGAGCCAGGTCGTGCTCGCCCGACCCGCCCCGCAGCAACGGCCGGACATGCAGCACCACAACGTCCCGCGTTGCCGGATTCACGCGGTCGAGCACCTCACCGAGCTGTTGCAAATGGTAGTAGTTGCTCACCGGCACCAGGAAGTTGCCCGACCTGGCTCCGACGGCTTCGAGCGTCAGTTCCTCTCTCTCGGCCAAATTAAATTGGTCGAGATCGGCGTGAACCTCGCCGCGTTTCCGGCACGTCTTTTCCGAGTATGTAAAGGCAATGAAAAGAAACGCAGTGAAAGCGACTCCGGAAATCGTGGCGACCTGCTTGGTAAACAGATTGATCGTGCAGAGAGCAAACAGGGTCGCCGTAACCAGAATTAGTCCGAACGGAATTTCCAGCTTGCCGATGTGGAAATTGAAGGGCACGCGGAAGCCCCGCTCTCCGGGCCTGGTAAACCGCAATACGACCACCGCCAGCCCCTTCATCGCAAAACTCCACATCACGCCGAAAGCGTAGGCTTCGCCGAGGACGAAGAGATTTCCTCGGCTTAGGATAATCGTGAGGATCTGAACGCCCGCGACCAGATTCAGAATGCGGTAGGAGGTTCCAAAACGCGGGTGCGGCTGCCGAAACCAGTCCGAGAGGATTCCATCTTCGGAAACGCGGTTAAGCACTCCGTTCGAACCGACAATCGCGGTATTGACCGCCCCCGCCAGCATCAAAACGCCGACCACCACAACCAGCACCTGGAAGGCCAGGCGCAACGGGTAGGGCCCGACGAAGTTCATGGCCAGACCGCTGATCAGGTTGTCGAAGTAGTGCGGGCGAACGTTGTCGGGAATGATCATCACGGCCAGAAACGCCACGCCCGCCGTGAAAACCAGGCTGTAGATGAAGATGATCAAGGCCGTCTTTTTCAGGTTCTTGAGTTTCGGGTGTTCGATTTCGCGGTAGACCTGGGCTAGCGTTTCCTCGCCGCTCATGGCCAGAACCGAATGGCCCAGGCCGATCAGGATGCCGATCGCGCCGATGGTATAGGGCAGGCTCGAATGCCTCAGCCAGCCGAGCGCGTCGTGCGAGTAACGCAGGTTGGCGAGCGAGGGGAGCGGGGGCAGGTGAGCGCCGCGAACGTAGAGCGTGTAGGCGGCCCAGGCCAGCATCGCCACCACCATGACCGTGGCGAACTGCATGATGCGCAGGGCCTTGTCGCTCGACTCCGTGATGCCCTTAATATTTTCCCACCAGAAGTAGAGCGTTACCAGGATGGCGAAGATGGCGGCGCTTAGATTGGTGGGCAAAACCAAGCTGCGGTGCGAGTAATATAGGAGTTCGTTCAGCAGACCCACCAGGTAGAGCCCCGCGGAAACACCGCTGATCGGTCCGGTCAGGACGTAGTCGAACATCAAGGCGGAGACGGAGAACTTGGCCAGCGTCGAGCCCATCGCTTCCTTGACCACGCGATAGACGCCGCCCCGAACGAACATGCTGCAGCTCTCGATATACATCGCGGCCACCGCGTAGGCCAGGCACATGATGGCCAGAACGAACCATGGAGCGGATTTGCCGATAGCCTGTTCGGCGATGGCCCCGGCATAAAAGGCCGAAGAGCCCATGTCGTTGAGCACGATGGCCGCCGCGCGCCAGAACGAGATGAAGGAAAGCATGGCCGTGGTGGCGACCATAACTCGTGGTGCTGTCCGTGGGCCGGATGGAGGAGAGCCGGAAATGGGAGGACCGGAAGCCATACTCGTTCGAATCGAGAGACGATAAGACCTATCGAGCGCGATTGTCAAAACGCCGGGCTGCCGCCCGGCCGGCGAATTCGGTAAAGGCGCTGCCGATCTACTGGCCGCCGAGGGTCACAGCGGCGTTGCCTCCTAGGACGACAATGCCCTGGTACACGTCAAACGGCGGAGCCGGGGTGGAAAACAAGCATCGAACTCGCTTATTCTAGCTTAGTTCCCCGGCCGGCTCCTTCCGGCCGCCGATCGCCATGCAAAAGACGCCCGAACAGTGGCTGGAGGCCGTCTCCCCTCCCAAAAAGGTGCGGGGCAGTCTGAAACTATTCCTCGGCTACGCGCCCGGCGTCGGCAAGACATACACGATGCTGAGCGAAGCCATCCGCCGCCGCGGCTACGGGGAGGATGTGGTCGCCGGGGTGGTGGAAACGCACGGCCGTAAGGCCATCGCCGAACTCGCCGCCCGGCTCGACGCCGTTCCCCGGAGGAAAATCGAGTACAAGGGAACGGTATTCGAGGAAATGGACGTTGACGCCATCCTGGCTCGCAAGCCGCGCGTGGCCATCGTCGACGAACTCGCCCACACGAACATTCCCGGCAGCAAGCACCCCAAGCGATACGAGGACGTGCTCGAACTGCTGGCCGCGGGGATCGACATCCTCTCGACGCTGAACGTCCAGCACCTGGAAAGCATCGCCCCGACCGTTCGCACCATCACCGGCGTCCAGGTGCGGGAAACCGTTCCGGACTGGGTGGTGCAGTCGGCCGATGAGTCCGTCATGGTCGATCTGACGCCGGAGGCCTTGCAAAACCGCATGAAACGCGGCGATATCTATGCCGCCCAGAAAGTCGAGCAGGCGCTGAAGAATTTCTTCCGTCGCGGGAACCTGATCGCCTTGCGGGAACTGGCCCTCCGCCAGGTGGCCGAACAGGTGGACCGTACCCTGGAATCCTACATCGAGCAGAAGGATATCCAGGCCACCTGGCCCGTCCGCGAAAAGATCGCCGTGTGCATCAGCTCCAACCCCAAAGGCCAATACCTGATCGCGCGGGCGGCGCGCATGGCCCGGCGCATGGATGCCGAACTCTATGCCGTATACGTGGATATGGGGCGGGACAGCGACGAAACGAATCGCGAAAAGCGCGACGCCAACCTGCAGTTCGCCGAAAGCCTCGGTGCGACCATCGTCCGGCTCAAGGGCAAAAGCATCGCCGAAGCGGTGGCCGCCTTCGCGCGCGAAAGGCATGTCACCCAGATCATCTTCGGGCGCTCGGCGGCCGATGGCTGGCGAACGCTACGCTATTTGAACAACATCCATCAGGTCTTGCGCGACGCCCCGGCCGTCGACGTCCACATCGTCACGCAGGAACCCGACTAATCCCGCCCCCGGGCAAGCCAAAAAAGAAAGGCGGCGCCGCGATCCCGCCGGCGCCGCCCGCAAACGCAACTGTTCTGCTGGCCCGTCCGCTACTGGCAATTGGACAAGGCGATGCTGACCGCCGTCGATTGATTGGCCGTGACCGTGGATGGCGGCGTGCTGAACTCAGTCGAGCAAGTGTGAGCTGGGCTGTTGCCCACCGAGCCATTCGCCTCCACGACAAATTGGCCTGTCGAGGCAGTGGTCCCGGAAACGGCGGAGGGAGAGGAGAGCCAGGTGACCGTTCCGTTGGCGTTCGAGAAACTGCCCACCAGCGGCGCATTCGCGGGAACCAGAATGGAAGCCGTTCCCGAAACAGGCGACTGAACGGTGCAGTTCCCACTGGCCCCGCCGGGGCAGCTCACTACCATCGACGTTCCGGTTGTGCCGTTGAGCGCCGGCACGATGAACTCGTAGCCGCTCGAGCTAGCCGTGAGTTGAAGGGGGAAGAGGTCCAGATTGACCGTGAACGCCGGGGTGGCGCTGGTGCCGGTGGCCTCGGTGGCCGTTGGAGTCACGCTCAGCGTGCCGGGAGTATTGGTCAATCCTCCCTGCAAGACGATCGGCACGTTGAGTTTGGTTCCGTTGGCGACGCCCTCGATGATGGTAGCGCCCGAGGTGGAAACAGGCGTTCCCGTCGTGGGGGCGGGCGCGTCGGCCACCACATCGATGCCGCCGGTCTGGGGGTTCAGCGGGCAGAAGTCGAAATTCCCGTTCGCGTCGGTGATCGCGGTATCGAAGATCGTGTCCGTATTCAAGCCGCCGTTCGCGGTGTCCGTAGGTCCGCCGGGCAACTCCAGATTCACCGTCGCGTCGCCAATGGCGCTGCCAGCCGTCACGCTGAGCGGCGGGCCGGTGACCACCGTGCCGGCAATAACCGTTCCGCTGATTCCAGAAGTATTCGGGCTCACCTGGGAGGCGGTGAGCGTCGGCTTCAACCGGTAGGCGGTGTTGGCTGGATCGTAGGCGAGCGAGGAGCAGGTGTTGAAGTTGATGTTGATGTCCACGGTTTTTCCCGACGCGACGTTGATGGGCCCGCCCACGATCTGGCCCGGCGGAATCTTCAGCCCGGTCTGATCCTGGCTGGAAAGCTCCAGCGGGTACCAGGTGCCCCCGGAATCCTCCACGCAATTCATCGTTCCGTTAGGTAGGCCGCCCGTGGTGGTGCACGTGTTGCTGCTGGTGCTGCTGCCGTTGTCGGCCAGGATGAGGCGAATCTGCTGGTAGCTGCCCACTGGAAGACTCTGATTCGAGCCCAGCTGCTTCAGCAGGCATTGGATCCCGGTGCCGTTCAGACCCAGCAGATCCAGTTGCGTCGGGTTGCTCAAACTGAGCTGGGTCGTCAAGTTCTGCCAGCCGGCAGCGCTGGGTGCGGCGGTGGCGCTGGTGTGTGCCATCACGCCGGTGATGGTAACGTAGACGTGGCTGAACTGAGCCGTACAGCTGGGAGGGTCGCTGATCGTAACGTTGGCCGATCCCATTCCCGCTACCGAACTAGTATTGCCGGCGCATCGAACCAAAACGATGGTCGTCACAACAAGCAAGCAGAAAATGCCAGCGTTCGTCGCGATCTTGCGTAACTGGTCTCGTCCCATTTTCGATTCCCTCCAACCGAATTTGCCATGGTGGCACAAGAGAACGCCGGAAGCCACCCGAGGAACGCGTATAAATCGCCTCGCTGATACGATAGCCCGCTGGCGCCAGTGGTTGCCCGCGCCCCTTGCGGGACCGCCCGCCCGATTGTCGTCTATCAGACAATCGCTTTGGGCCGCCGCGACTCGGGAGCGCCATCGTGCCCGATCCATGACGCCGCTTCTCTTCCATTTTGACTTCCCCGCCGCCGGTTTCTAGACTTTCCCTAAACCATGGTCACTTCCTACCGGTACAGGCACAATCGCTTCAATTGGCGGCAATGGATCACGCCGGCGATCCGAACCCTCCTCATTGCCAATACGGCCGTGCTGGTGGTCGAACTGCTGATCCGGGAGATCGGCGGCCCCGCCGCCGAGTACGCGGTCTACACGTGGCTCGGGCTGGTGCCCTGGGATTTCATTCATGGCCGGCTGTGGCAGCCCTTCACCTATCTGTTTCTCCACGGTGGTTTTTGGCACCTGTTCTGGAACATGCTGTTCCTCTGGATGTTCGGTTGCGATCTCGAGCGCCAGTGGGGTCAGCGCCGTTTCTATATCTACTACTTCGTCACGGGAATCGGCGCCGGCCTGGTAACGGTGCTGGTGAAAATGCTGATGGACCCGCGCGGCCTGGGATCGGCATTGATTCCGACCATCGGCGCCTCGGGCTCGGTGTACGGCGTCATCCTGGCCGCCGCCGTGCTGTTCCCCGACCGCGAGGTCTGGCTCTTTCCCTTCCCGATTTCGATCCCCATGAAGTTCTACGCCATCATCATGGGCGGAATCGAATTTTTCGGTACGATCGGCGCCTCGGGCGACGGCGTCGCCCACGTGACGCATCTCTCCGCGATTTTCATCGGCTGGCTCTATCTGCGCCGCAGCTCCATGCTGTACCGGGCGAGGAATCGCTATTCCGATTGGAAAGTCCGGCGCAATCGCCGCCGTTACGATGTGTACGTGCGCCGTCATCGCGATAAGCCCCCTTCCCGGCCCGACGACTGGGTCAATTGATTTCGGATCGGTCTTGGGCTTTCTCCGGCAGCCCAAAGCGATGGCTAACTCCACCCTCCCGTGAGAGAATTGCCATTCGGGATTCTGCAGGGAACGCCTGGAGCCGCAGTGGCGGGGGCGGCGATTGGATTCGGAAAGGGCCCATGGGAAAAGCGGGAATTGCCAGGGTGATCCTGACGCCGCTCGTTGCGGCGCTTCTCACGGTGAGCGGAACCGGGCTTGCGGCAGCCCCGCAAACCACCGGGCCCATTCAGCCCCCTCCCACTTCGCAACCACAGCCAGGCGCGCCGCCACAGCAAGCTCCGCCGCCCCGGCCAGGCCAACAACCCGAACCGGGGAATCTGCCGCAGTACACCGTCACCGTGCAAACGGAAGTGGTGAACGTCGACGTGATCGTCACCGACAACAATGGCGATCCGATTCCCGGCCTCAAGGAGCAGAACTTCCGGGTCTTCGACGACGGCGTCCCGCAGACGATCACCAATTTCTCTCCCACCAAGGCGCCGATCACCATCGTCATGCTGATGGAATTCAGCAATATCTATTACGGCTGGTTTGCCTACACGGGCGAAGAGTGGGCCTACAGCTTCCTGAATCAGCTCCGGCCGCAGGACTGGGTTGCGCTGATGATTTACGACCTCCGCCCCCACATCCTGGTCGATTTCACCCACAACCGGTCGGACGTGCAGGACGCCCTGCGAAACCTGTCCTATCCGGGATTCAGCGAAGCGGACCTCTTCGACGCTCTTCTCTTCACCTTGAACCGCCTCCAGGGAGTCAAGGGGAAGAAATCGATCCTTCTGATCGCCTCCGGCTTGAATACCTTCAGCGCGCACAACCTCGACAACGTGCTCAACCGCCTGAAGGAAACCGAAGTGACGATTTTCTCTGTCGGCGTCGCGCGGCCGCTCTATGAATATGCCGACGCGCGAGGGCAGCTGGGTCCCATTCAAGAGCTGAATTTCTTGCAGGCGGAAAACCAGTTGGGTGCATTCGCGCGCATGACCGGCGGCCGCGCCTGGTTTCCCCGCTTCTCGGGCGAGCTGCCGGGCATCTTCGAGCAGGTTGCGGCATCCCTGCGCAGCCAGTACACCTTGGCCTACAGCCCCTCCGACCATCCGCACGACGGGAAATATCACAAGATCAAGGTCGAGCTGGTCGCGCCCAACGGCAAGCCGCTCATCATCGTCAACCAGCACAACAAGAAAGTGAAATACCAGATTTACGCCCGCCAGGGCTACATGGCGCCCAAGCCCCAAAGCGCTTCACAGAAATAGGAATAGTCGCTCCGGGGCCATTCGAATCCGCCCCTTGCCGGACCCGATCAGACGCGCTCGATCGTGACCGAATTCACGACCACGTCGGTACTCGGGCGGTCGTTGCGGCCCCGGGGCACTTCGGAGATTTTGCCCGCGATCTCCTGCCCCTCGATTACTTCGCCGAAGATCGTGTGATTGCCCGTGAGCCACGCGGTCGCCCCGACGGTAATAAAAAATTGCGAGCCGTTGGTGTTCGGGCCCGAATTGGCCATTGCCAGCTTGCCGGCCTTGTCGAACTGGTGCGGGGAGCCCTTGGTTTCGTCCTCGAAACGGTAGCCCGGCCCTCCCCTTCCCGTGCCGCTCGGATCGCCGCCTTGAATCATGAAGCTCGGAATGACGCGGTGAAAAACGGTTCCGTTGTAGAGCGGTCCCGGACCCTTCTTCCCGCTCACCTGGTCCTGCCAGTCGCGTTTCCCCTCGGCGAGTTCGATGAAATTCTGCACCGTCTTGGGCGCCTCCTTCTCGAAGAGGCGGCAGACGATGGTTCCCATGGTCGTTTCGATTACAGCGTAGGTTCCGGATTCGCGCGGCATGAATGAGATCCCTTTCCACAAATTTGCCGATCAGGCAAAAAAAGAATAAATGCCGGCCGGTGCGATCTCCTGCCCGGTCGCGGCGACGGCGCGTTACTCGCCGACCAGCTCGAACGATGTGTGAATCTCGATGGCTGCGCGGATCGAGCGCGCGACCGGACAGTGGTCGGCGTGCACACCGTGGACGCGCTCGATCGTCTCCCGGGACGATTCCGGAGCGCGCAATTTATAGTGGACGAAAATGCGCCGGATGACCAGCACGTTCCCATCCATCTCGATTTCTCCCACCGCTTCGGAAACCAGCCGGCCACCGGACGCATCGATTTGGCGCGCCTCCAGCGCGCCTCCGAAAGTGCCGGTGAGTCAACCGGCCGTTGCCGCGACGACGTAATCGATCGTAGTCGCCCGCGGCGGATATTTTTCCGGTGGCACCTTGTAGTGTTGGGCGACCTCCGAATGAACGCCGAAAACCACCGGCTCGCTTTCCGCCGGCAGCCAGGCTAGTCGAATCGGTCCTTGCTGGCGCTCGATGCGAACCTGGGATTTGTAAACGACCTTATCGGAATCTGGCATGAGTCCCTCCTGGCAATGATTTCCGGCCCTTCACCCCTTACTTCGGTTCCATTGGCCTTCCGCCGCGCCTGGCCCGGCGTTGGGAACAGCCGCCCACCACCACCCCACACCCGACTCGGAGCGCAGCGGTTTCGACGCAGGAACCTTCACCGGCTCTTACCGAGCCCCGGAAACCCATTCCCGGACCCGGCTCCGCTTTTTCCTGCAAAATGAGAGATTCCGGCTCCTTCCATCGCCCTGGGTTCTACCCTCGTGAATTCTCCGTTGCCGCCCGTCCACGCAAACGATCGAGCGCCCAGCGGGCGTGCTCGGCAATCAGTTCGTCGGGCGAGCCGGCCAGGCGATCGAGCAGATTCACGATACGCTCTCGCGCCTCGCTCTCCAAGCCCTCGGCCGAATTGCCCAGCGCGACGCATGCGTTCCGGATCAGGCCGCGATATTTCGCCCGCTTCACCGGGCTGCGGCGAAACACGCGCCGGTACTCCTCTTCGTCGAGCGAGGCGATCCACTCGAGCTCGGGCGCGAAAAGCGACCGCGGCGGCTCCGGCGGCGTGCCGCCGGCGGAATCGGCCGTGCCGGGCAGCGAGGAAACCCCGACGGGAGCAGCATCCCCGGACTTTTCATCCGTAATTTTGGCAGGGAAAATCACGCGCGGCCGGAATTCCGGGATGTGGCCCAGGGTCGCCGCGCCGGCGCGAGCCGCCTTCCGGTTCCACGGGCAAACGTCCTGGCAGATATCGCAGCCGAAAACCATTTGCCCCATCGCCGGTCGAAATTCCTCGGGGATCGAGCCGCGCAGCTCGATGGTGAAGTAGGCGATGCAGCGCCGTGGGTCCATCACGTAGGGTTCGACGAATGCCCCGGTCGGACAGGCGTCGATGCAGAGGCGGCACGAGCCGCACAGGTCGGGCGGGGCAGCCTGGTCCGCGCCGAGTGTCGGCTCGAAGGCAATCGTCGTCACGATCGCGCCAACGAACAGGAACGACCCCAGCCCTTGATTGATCAGGCAGGTGTTCTTGGCCAGCCAGCCGAGGCCAGCGTATTTGGCCGCCACGCGCTCGACCACCGGCCCCGTATCGACGTAGGCGTGCGCCCGGAACTCCTCGCCAAACTCCTGGCGCATCGCATGGAGCAGCGCGCGCAGACGCGGCAGCAAAACGTCGTGGTAGTCGTCGCCCCAGCCGTAGCGCGAAATCCAGCCGCGCGGCCGCGCCGTGTCAGGCTTGGCAAGCACCTCGGTGGAAAGGGGTTCTTCGGTCCGGTAGCTGGCGCCGCAGACGATGACGCTCTTTGCTCCCTCCATCGCCCGGTCGAGCGAAAGCCGGCGCGGATCGTGCAGGTAGTGCATCTCTCCCGCATGCCCGCGGTCGAGCCATTCCGTCATGCGCTCGAGTTCCGGAAAGCGGCCCGCCGGCGCCACACCGCACAGGTCGAACCCGATTTCGCGAGCCTTTTCGCCGATCCAGCGCGTTCGTTCCCGCTCGTTCATCGCGACCATTGAAGCCATTTTACTCTATGCCCGCAGAGCCCGGCCGGCAGAGAAGCACATTCGGGGCCCATTCCGGGCGGAAAGTACCTGCTAGGCGACTTTTCGCTGCGAACATGCTTGGTCTGAGGCCAGGTTAGGTTAGAATCGCAACGTGGCTGACTGGAGACAAATTCGCGCGCGCATCCGCCGGGCCAAGGCCGGGTCGGATGCCACTACGCGGCTCGAACAGCTTTATGACAAGACGCGCGATGGCATGGTGGCCTTCGAGCTGGCTCAGCTCGAAGAGCTTGCCGGTCGTATCGAGCGCGCGACGGACTGGTACAAACACGCCTGGCAGCGTTTCCGCCGCGCCGAATGGAAACAGAAAGCCGAAGAGGCTCTGGTCCGGCACGGCATCCCCATACCCGCCGCGATCGAGGAGCTGCCCGAACACCCCGAGGGCGCCTCGTCTCCCGACGCTCCGCTGGAATCCCCGGCGGAGGTGACCGCCACGCCCCAGCCCGAACCTGTGCCCAGCCAGGCACAGGAGTTGGAACAGGAACTCATCCTTCAGCCCGAGGCTGCGGGAGGAATCGAGCCAGTTTTGGAACAGGAAACCAGTCAGGCCCCCGCCGCCGAGCCCCAAACCGCTCCCGAAGCGCCCGCCCGGCCCCATCGGCGCCGCCACCGCGGCGGCCGCGGGCGGGGACGAGGCAAGCGCGGCACCGAAGCTGCCGTGAAAACCGAAGCCGAGGTGATAACGGAAGCCGAGGTGATAACCGAGCCCCCTGTGAAAGCCGGAGCCGAGCCGGAAACTCCCGCCCCTGCTTCGCCCGTGCCACCCCGCCGGTCAAGGGAACCCGTGCGGCGTCCGCCCGCCGAACGCCGTCCCGCCCGCGAGCAGCTCCCGGCGGTTCAAATATATCGCCGGGGTGAACCGGCGCTGGCTTCCGAGATCAAAGCCCTCGAAGCCAAGCTCCGGCAACTACTTGCCTCGCAGCCCCATTCGATCGCCGAGCTTGGCGAATTGCCCGCCAATCCCGGCGTCTACATCGTCTCCGACCTTGATCTGACGACCATGTATTTCCTCGAAGCATGTGGCAACATGCGCGCGGCCATGGACCAGCTGGTTTCGGGCCGGCGCAGCCGGCAGGGGTCGGTCCGCGCACAATTGGCTAAGTATCTGGGAATCAGCGATGCCCAGGCCAGCCGTTACCTCAAGCAGCATTGCGTTGCCAGGTGGCTCGACCTTGAAGAATCCGATTCCAACGCGCTCGGCCATTTCGCCAGAGCCGTGCTGCGTCCCGAGTTGATGGAGGGCTCGGACTAGCTAGGAACGAGACCGGCCGAGCACACATCCCGAAAAACTCCCTGTGCTCCCAAATGCTTCCGCAACTGTGATTTACGGAGATTTCCCCCGCCCCATTGAGCGGCCCAGATCGACCGTTGGACCCATTTTTTTGCCCCTTGGGCGTAACTGCCTGGACATTTCCCCTCATACCAAGGTAAAACACTTAGCGTTCTAGCCTGGGTTCGCGTACCCGCACGAAGGCGTGCGATAACGTCAGATGGGCAGCCAATTTATGACCCAGGCGCCAGCTTGGACAATTCAGAGGAGGTTTTTTATGCCGGCAAATCGGCGACTGCTGAAGTACTTCGACGCTGCTGTGTGCAAAGCGGCCGGCGTCACCTTCGACGCCATTCAGTACTTCAATAAATTCAATCCCAATCCCTCCTTCACCCCGAAATGGTCCGACCGGCCGATGCTAAAATCCTGGGAGAAGTCCAAGCCCACGCTGGGCTATCCTCGCAACACCGATTCTCTCTGCCCGGATTGCGTCAAAGAGGCGCGCGCCTCGATCATGGGCGGGCAAAAGGACTGGCAGGACCTGGTTCAGGAAAAGGTAGGAGAAATCAAGGCTCAGATTATCGAGCGCGACGGCCAGATATGGATGGTCAAGGAGTGCCCGATTCATGGCCGCTATGAAGATCTGATGGCCAAGGATTCCCGGTTCCTCAGTTGGATCGAATCCAATTTCCCCGGACGCGACATTCCCGCTCACAACGATGAAAAGGTGCATCACCATGGATCGAGCACCGTCCGCTACGGCCGCGGCTCGGTTCTCACGGTCGACCTGACCAACCGCTGCAACATGATGTGCGACCCCTGCTTCATGGATGCCAACCAGGTCGGCTACGTGCACGAGCTAAGCTGGGAAGAGATCCAGGAGATTCTCGACAACGCGATTCAGGTCAAGCCGCGTCGCCAGATGTCGGTCCAATTCTCCGGCGGCGAGCCGACCATGCATCCCTACTTCCTCGACGCGGTTCGCTACGCCCGCAAGGTGGGTTACAACTCCGTGCAGGCCGCCACCAACGGCATTGAATTCGCCAAGAGCAAGGATTTCTCCCGCAAGGCGTTCGAGGCCGGCATGCGCTACGCCTACCTTCAGTTCGACGGCATCGGTAACGACGCCA
Source organism: Patescibacteria group bacterium (assembly GCA_035533975.1). GTDB lineage: Bacteria > Acidobacteriota > Terriglobia > Acidiferrales > UBA7541 > JAKASX01. The sequence continues at coordinate 88,795 of DATLSU010000010.1, read as the reverse complement.
ATAGCCACCGCCACGTCGGAAACCTGTTCGACGTCAAGCTTCGCGCCATCGAAAACATGCACGAGGCCGGCATCGAAATCGTCCTGGTCACCACCATCGTCAACAACGTGAACAACGATCAGGTCGGCCCCATCGTCAAGTTCGCCATGGAGAATCCCGGCAAGATCGCCTTCGTCAGCTTCCAGCCCGTCAGCTTCACCGGCCGCGACGAAGACATCACGGTCGAGCGCCGCATGCACCAGCGCTACACCCTTTCCCACATGGCCGTCGACGTCAGCCAGCAGGTGGGTCAGATCGAGCCGACCCGCGACTGGTTCCCCATCTCGCTGATCAGCCCGTTTGCCGACTTCGCCGACCTGATGCACGGGCCCGAGGCGCAGTGGGGCCAGATGAGCTGCGGCTGCCACCCGAACTGCGGTGTCGGCACGGCGGTCATGGTCAACAAGGAGACCAAGGAATGGGCGCCGGTTCCCAAATTCATCAATATCCCCAATCTGGTTCGCGATATGCAGCGGATTACCGACGCGTCGCGCGGGAAGAAATTCTCCGCCTTCATGATGGCGCTGGCCATGCTCAAGAATTATCAGGCCTTCCAGGCGCCGCCCAGCCTGTCGCTCTGGGACATTTTGAAGAAGTTCGACAAAACCTTCGGCGTCCAGGGCCAGGAAAAAACCAAGAAGGTCTACGGCTCGATCGGTCCCGATCGCACCGTTGAGGACGCGATGCGCCGCCGGAAGGACCCGTGGAACTTCCTGTTCATCGCCGGCATGTGGTTCCAGGATCTTTTCAATTACGACTTCCGCCGCACCGAGATGTGCATCATTCCCTACGCCACGCAGCTTGGCGAGATATCCTTCTGCGCCTATAACACCGGCGTCGGCTGGCGGAAGATCATCGAAAACATGTACAAGAACGCCACCGTCGCCCAGTGGTACAAGACGCACGGCAAACACGAAATCTACGCCAAGGGCAAAAGCGTCGATCTCGAACATTACGAGCACTCGCTTGCGGTCGACCCCGACGATGCCGCCCGCGTTCGCCCGGAATATTCCGAGGAGATCCCGCTCTTTGCCGCCGACGAGGACCGCGCCCGCCGCCGCAAGGCAATGGAAGAAGCGGCCAAGGTTCGCAAGATTTACGAAGAGATGGTGCTGAAGAAGTCCTCCGCGGAACAGCTCGTCTCGATTGGCAGCTCGCTCCCCACGCCGGAGCCCGCCATCCCCTCAAACGGCAATGGCAATGGCAAAACTCACTCGGCCGAAGAAAAGAAGGAAACGGTCGGCGTGAACTGACCCGGAATTCCGGTTTCCACCCACTTAACGAAGCGCCCCGGCTGCGGCCGGGGCGCTTCGTTTTTATGCGGCCGGCATGCGCCGGTGCCGGCCGGGGTGCGACCTTTGGGAGGGTGAAGCGTCAAATGAGGGGGAAGGCGTGCGCAACATGTTTAGAAAAATCGTCCAGTCCTGGGGATCGACGACCCGTTTCAATCTGGCCGGCTATCTCTGGGTTGCTGGCATGCTGGGCCTGCTCGCCGCTCTCGAAGCCAATAAGATCGGCTTGTATCTGGTGCCTCCGTTTGGGGCGACCCTTACGATTCTTTTCCTTCTTCCCGATGCCGCGATTGCTCAACCCTATGCGGTGGTTGGAGGATCGGTTGCGGGCGCCGCAGTTGGCACCATAACGAGCCTGTTTGGGCGGGGGATCGATCTGGCCGTCGTAGCGGCGGTTGTGGGGTTTGCCTTCATTAGCCTTGCCCGGGCGTACCATCCCCCCGGCGTGGCCCTGGCGATTTATCCCATCCTGTTGCATCCGGGGAATTGGTTCCCGCTGGCCGTTGTTCTTCCATTCACGGCTGTTGCCGTGGGGTCCGCCGCTCTTCTCAGCAAACTGGTGCAGGGATGGCCCCCGTACCCGAAACCTCTACTGAAAGACACGAAGCAGTGACCGTGTTCAGGGCCGGGGCGGGGAACTGCAGGGACGCTCAGTTGTGGCAGCCGCAACCCCCGCCCGAACAGCCGCAGGAAGGGCCGGCGTCGGCGGAGGAGTCCTCGCCATGCGGCGCGGCGAAAACGGAAAGCTGCAGGGTCGCCTGCCGGCTGCCGCACTTTGGACAGGAAATAGCCCCGTTCTTGCCGAGCACCAGGTGCTCGAAGGAAGTCTGGCAGTCCTGGCAAACGTATTCGTAGATGGGCATCTATCGAATCCTCTAAGAAAATTCTACGGGTTCCCCGCGCCGCGCACAAGTTCCCGCCCGGCCAGCCAAGACAAGCATCCGGCTCAGAAGCGTGGCGGGAGGCTCCAAATATCGAGTACGCCGCGCTCGGCGTGCCTGTTCGCGTTGCCTTCGGGAAGGGCGATTTTGCCGTCCACCACGATGGGGCTGTTCCAGTGGCCGCCGCCGCAGGCCAGGTTTGCGATCACAATTCCACTTTCCGGATTGTAGATGCGGAGCCCGCCCCGAGGGTCGTAGACGTATAGCAAGCCGCTGGCCACCACCGGGCTCGTGCCGCCGTTGGTGTTCTTCCACATCGCGACGAGTTGGCCCTTCTGCAAGGCCCACGCGTCGGTGCCGGCGTTGTTGGAGACGAACATCCACGTCTCACCTCCACGGCGCCACACAGCCGGGGCGGTGAAAAGCATCGCGCCCGAAGGCGTGTAGACGTTCTGCAGCTCGTGGTCCACGTGCGGAGCGGTCCCCGCGATCGCCTTCATGCCGAGCAGGTGGATCAGGCCGTTCTTGCCGCCTTGCGCCAGAAAGCCTCCACCCAGCAGCACGGGCGAGCTCGAGCCCAGGTCGAGGTCTCTGTCATTGAGCTCGGCGTTGTTCTTGGGCGTGTAGTTGCCGAGTATCCGGGTGGCGTCGGGGCTGAGCTCGATGACGGCGTCTCCCCAATTCGTTGTGCCGTTATAAGGGCCATTGCCGGTAGCCACGAAGATGTCGCCCGTGGCGGCGTCGATCACCGCCCCCGCGCGGCCCCATATCCCGGACTGGGTATCCGGGCAGGATCTGGGATCGAGCAGGCCGGCCCGGTTGCTGCAGAGCGAGTTCCACACGTGCAGCAGCTTGCCCGTCTGGGCGTCGAGAATGGCGACGTGGCCTTGGTAGGGGGGCTGGTCGCCAATGTAGCCGTTGGTGACGGCGATAATATGGCCGCCGAATAGCTTGAGCGGCGAGGCGATCTTCTCCCGCTCTGGCAGCCGCGTGATCGGGGTCCTCCAGATCACGTGCCCGTCGGAAACCGCAAGCTTCTGGATCGTGCCATCGGGCGCCGCGGCATAGATGTACCGGCGGTCAGGGTCGGCCACTGGGGTGCTATTCGTGATCTGCCTCGAACCGGCCCAGGAGGAGTATCCGGGCGGCGTGTACTCCCAAAGAACCACCCCTCGATTGGCATCGACGGCGATGGTCTTGCCGTAGGTGGTGGTCACGAAAAACAGATCGTGCCGCGACCCCTTCACCGTGACTCCTTGCAGGTAAATGGCGGAGGCATCGACGGTGCCGTCGAGCGTCACCTGGCGCCGGCTCAAGGAGGCCAGATTGGCGGCCGTGATGCCGGTGGGGATCGGCGAGGAGCTGGAGCTGGCCACGTCCCGGCCGAACTGGGGCCAATCCTTCTGCCCCTGCTGGCCCCAGGCGCACACGGTTCCAATTCCGCCCAGGAGAAAGAACAACAGGAGCAACCGCCGCCAGAAACCCGTACCGCTCGTCATGTGTTCAGTCATATGCCCCGCTTCCAGGTAGAGTTTGCACGCCTACGGTCTTGCGGCAAACCGACAGTTCGATTTCGTCTTTCCAGCCGGGAAAATTCCCCGACGCGCCGTTACGAAGAGTGCTGGCTGCCCTTGGGAGCGCGGCGGCGGAATATGCGCCAGGCGGCCAGCCCGATGCAGGCGATCAGGAAGCTCTGCATGAGGCTTCGCAGCAACGTGCGCATCGCCAAACTGTAATAGGCGAGCCCGGCCGCGCCCGTCGGAACCGGGGTATCGATCGGCCCGTGCCCCAGCCACCGCCGAAACCACCACACAATCCACACCCCGAACCAAAATACGATCAAGTCGCCGAAAATTTGCCGGTCGAAGTGCCGGCGAATGCTCTTGCCCGTCATGCCCGCGCACCTGCACGACCATCATAGACGATTTCCATGCCTCGACAGCAGCCGTGGCATACACACGGATACGAGCGCGCTATGCCCACGCTATACTGGTGCTTCGTTTCCTTGCCGCCGGATCATCATTCGGCGGCGGCAACCAGGAGAGGCTTTCCATGGCAAATTCGCGCGAGCAATCCCGGCGCCAGCACACCGAGAAAACCGGCCACAGCGACTACGTCGAAACGATGTACGGCGTCGTCTGCTCCGCTTGCCATGATTACATCGCCATCGACTACACCAATTGCCCGCCCACTTGCCGCCAGCACGAATCCTGCCGCCAGGCCTACGCCGCCCAGGACTGAGCTTCCTATACACCCTATACACCAAGGGTGTTGCTACGGCGCTTCCTGGCTACAGGCCCGCTACGGCGTCCAGAGGCGGATGCCAAGCAGGTGCCAATATGCCATGTAGATCGTCAGCCCAAAACAGGCTCCCGAGACAATGAGCGAATGCCAGTACACCATTCGAGACGCCGGCCTCGACTGAACCGGCCATGCCAGGAGCAGTCCCAACACCGAAAATGCCGCAAAAAGCCATGTCAGCAGGAAGATGCTCACCGAGGCCATGTTGTAAGTGCCCAGCACCCAAACCGGCGTCCAGGCCAGGACTAGAGAAACTGCCAGCAGGCTCAGCCCGGCCAGCAGCGGCATTACAGGCAACGCCATGCTGCCTGTTTCCTTCTGCTTTCCCATCAGCTTTCGCGGAATCCACCACAGCGCGAACGCGAACGAGCTGAGGATCGCCAAAAGCGCCAGATGCACCAGAACGAAGCGAGCGAGCGGCCATAGCTCCCCGCGCTGTTCGCCGAAAAAGCCGCCCGGCCCGCTCATGGCCAGGATTTGCTCGCCGGACGGCCCGGGGAAGAAGATCATGCTGGCCGCCGCCTGGTCCTTCAACCGGAACTGATTGTTCCCCGCCGGAATCAAGGCCCGCTCCGGGCCGAACCATCCTTGCTTCAGATAGAGCTGGCCGTTCGAAAGGGAGACATGGGCGCCTCCGAGCAACTCGGTGAGGAATGCCGTCGTCTGGCGGCGCGGATTTTCCTTTTCGTAGTAGCCGGTGTACGGCTCGAGCTGCGCCGGCGCAACGGTGGCCGACGGCGGCTCGGGCAACTGCTGGCCGGCAACCAGGTATCTGGCCAGCAATTCGTCGATCGATCGCAGCGCGCCGCGGCCGCTATCGCTATTGATGAGCGCGACGTACCCGACGCCCTGATCCGGCATGTAGCCGAAACTCGAAAGGTAGCCGCCGACATTGCCTCCCATTCCGGCGCCGAGCCCGTGCTGAACGGCGGGGCCGTCGAGAATCGAGGCATTGGCCAAGCCGTAGCCGTCGCGCAGCCCCGCCTTGGCCGCCAGTGTCGTCCGCGGATACTCCATCCGCGCGATCGAAGCCGGGCTGACGATCTGCTGCTTGCCCGCCTTGCCGCCGTTCAGGAACATTTGCACCAGTTTGGCCAGCTCGGCGGGCGAAGATTTCAGGTCTTCGGCCGGGCGAAGGTAAACGTTCAAATAGGGGGCCGCGCGAGGCGGATTGCCATGGTATCCCTGCGCCAATTTCGCATAGATTTTGTCGGTCAGCGTGAACCCGCTCTGGGTCATCCCGAGCGGCTGAAGGATGTTCTGGTCGATGTAGTCGTCGAACTGCAACCCGCTCGCTTTCCATATCAGATACCCCGCGACGCCGTAGCCGGGGCTCGAATACGACATTCGCGTGCCGGGCAGCCAGCGGGAAACCAACGGTTGCGGGAACCGCACCGAGACGTCATAGGGGACGATGTTTGCTTTCCCGCTAAGCTGGTAGGCTTCGCTGACCGGCGCGGCGTCGAATCCGGCGGTATTCTCGAGAACATCGGCCACCGTAACCGGATTCGTCGCCCGCCACCGGTTCTGAAATGGCAAGGTCGGTGCGATCTCGGCCAGCTTGGCATTCAGATCGATCTTCTTCTCTTCTTCGAGCTTCAGCAGGGCCAGGGCCACGAAAGTTTGCGTGATGGGCCCGACGCGGAACATCGTGTCCGCCGTCATCGGCGTTGCCGTGGAGAGGCGCGGCTGGCCCACGCCACCCTCCCAGATGATCTTGTCCTTGCTCACCAGCGCGATTGCCGCGCCCGGCACGTGGTCGCGGCTCAGGATGGGTTGAATGGCCTGCTGGAGTCCGGCAATGGAATCGGGCGTGGGAGGCAATGCCCCGCGCCCTTCGCTCCTGGCGCAACCCGACAAGGCTACCGAAACCGGGATCGAAACGAGGAGGGCAATATGACGGGCAAGCCGGCGCAATTTTCTCATCGGCGGACAGCGGCGATTGTATCCGAAGGACCCCGGTGTTGCTACGGGGAAATTCCCCCACCTTCCGGCAGGGTGCGGGAAACTTTTTGCGGCTGCGGCCGGTCAGGCTGTTGACGGGGCGAGCCCGTCCGCAATACTATGCGCATCCATCCCGGATTGAGGAGGTTTGATCCCACGGCTACCAAACGCAGAATCGGCATCCTGACCGGCGGCGGCGACGTACCCGGACTGAACGCGGTCATCAAAGGCGTCGTGGCGGAAACCGAGCCGCTCGGCTACCAGGTCGTCGGTATCCGCCGCGGCTGGATGGGCTTGACGCACATGCGGCCCGGCGACCAGCCAGGCTCGGAGCTCCTGATGGCCCTGGATTCGTCCAACACGCGCAGCATCGACCGTACCGGCGGCACTTTTCTGCATACCTCCCGGACGAACCCGCGCCGCATCCGCAAAAAGAACCTGCCCGCGCACATCGACGCGAAGCGCGCCGGGCAGATGGCCGCGGGGGAAGATCTCTACGATCTCACGCCCGTGGTACTCGACAATATCCAGGCGCTGGGCCTAGACTATCTGATCACCATCGGGGGGGACGATACGCTCAGCTACGCCCACGTGCTCGACGAGAAGGGCGTTGCGGTCGTGGCCGTCCCCAAGACGATGGACAACGACGTGCCGGGAACCGAATACTGCATCGGTTTTTCCACGGCCATCACCCGCGCCCGAGAACTGATCAACCGCCAGCGCTCGACGCTGGGCTCCCACGAGCGCATCGGCGTGTTTCGCATCTTCGGCCGCGACGCCGGCTTCACGGCGCTCTATTCCGCCTACGTCACCTCCAGCCGCTGCGTGCTCCCGGAGGTCGAATTCGATCTCGATGACCTGATCGCCGCGCTGGTCGAGGACAAGCGGCGCAATTCGAGCCACTACAGTTTCGTCATCGCCTCCGAGGGCGCCATTTGGAAGGACAGCCAGGTGAGCGAGTTCGGCGAGGCCGACGCCTACGGCCATCGCAAAAAGACGGACATCGGCTTCGCCCTCTCGCAGGAGATCAAGGCCCGCACGGGCGAAGAATCGACGACGAGCGATCTGACCTACGATCTGCGCAGCGGCGAGCCCGACATGCTCGACCAGATGGTTTCGCTGACCTATGCCAGCATGGCCGTCGACCAGATTCGCAACGGAAAGCGCGGCTTGATGATGGCCGTCAATGGCGGCCGCTACGCCTGCGTGGGCCTTCCCAAGGCGCCGGCGCGCCACGTGGACATCGCCCGCCTGTACGATGCCCGGAATTTCCGCCCGAACTATAAGAATAAACTGGGCTTGCCTCTGTTGCTCGACGAGGTCTCCGGCCCGGGCTAAAATTTCGCCGGCAAGACCGGCCCGCCGAGCGATCAGCGCGGGCTGAATACGACCGTAATGTTCTGCACTTGCGGCAATTTCTCCCCGGTCGTTTCGCAAGTCCGCGGCTGATACCGCCATTGCCGGACGGCATTGACCGCCGCCTGCCCCAGAACCGGAGACGCTGAATTCACCAGCCACATCCCGCGAGGGACCCCGTCGGCGCCGATATCCGCGTACAGCTTCACCACCCCGATGATCCCCGCTCTGGCCGCCTCTGCCGGATAGTTTGGCTGAACCATCTTCAGCAATCGCGCTTCTACGATTTTGCCGCAGGCCGCCTCTGCCGGCTGTTTTTTCGCTCCCTTCACCGGCAAGAACAGCTGCGAGTCCGGCTTTTTCTCCTTGGCGAGCCGAACGACGTGAATTTCGACCAGCACATTCCCGTCGCTCCGCACGACTTCCATGAGGCGCGGAAAACTCCTGGCTCCGAACGGCACGTATTCGGAATAACGGAAAGTCACGTTCCACCAGGTATCGGCCACCCGGGACAAGTTCCCACTGAACGGATCGAAACAGTACGTTAGTGGATCGGAGAGGCTCACCGTTTTCACGCACGTCTCTCCGGTCGCAGCAGACGTTTGCGGGCCGCTCAGTTGCTCTCCGCCAGCCTCGCGCAGCCAGCGCAAAAAGTTCGCCGCTCGTTCGGCCAGGAATACCGAAAACGGCAGGTAATCCTCGGTGCTCTTGGTCCAAACCCCGTTCCCGTCCGAGATGCGAACGCTCCGGTAGGCGGCAAGGGTCAGCTCCTCATGCCGCCAGCCGGCCCGAGTCCGGACCCACAGGAGTTTTCCCTTGTGGAGCGCCTCGTCGTCGAACTGGGATCGAATGCGGGCTTCCAGACGAAGGGCCGGCGCTGCTTCGGCCTCGATGTCGCTCGCGGCCAGGGCCTTGGAAACCAAAGCCTTTGCAGCCGAATCATCGCCTTGAGACCGGGCGGCCATGGCGGCATTCGCCGTCAGCAAAACGGCCGCTCCCAACGCCATGGCAGCCCGCCTCACCGCTCTTTCTCCTCACCTACATGTATGACGCTTGCGCATCACACGACGGCGACGCCGGCGCCTCGGTTCGCGTGATGCATCGGCGCATCACTTCGGTAGATCGCTGAATTTCATGGCCGGCCGCTCGGCGTCCAGCGGCTGGATTCGCGTGATGTATCCCGTGAAAAAATCCACATACCAGACCGTCACGGGAGTCGTCGAATCGTCGACCCAGGTATTCCGAGCAAACGCGCTCGGCTCCGGGTTATCGTACTCCCACCATTGCCCCGTCCGGGGATCGAGCCGCACGAAGCCCAGGCCGTGCAGTTGCCCGGCCCAGACGTATCCGTTCCTGTCCGGCCCGGCGCTATAGAATTGCGTGTAGGGGAAATAGGGAGTCGGCGGCACGAAGGTGCGGATGTGCGCCCCTTTTCCCTGGCCGATTTGGTTGACGATCTCCATCAGGACGCCGTCCCGCCCGCCGAACCAGGCGTTGTCGAACGGATCGAAGCTGCCGCGGGCGGCGCTGTGCACCCTGTCGCCCGAATTCAGCTCGTACATCTTGCCCGTGCGGATATCCAAAATCTCGCCGTAGTCCAGGCCGTTGCCGACGGGGGAACCGCCCGCCCAAAACCGCCCGTCCGCGGAAACCTCGTCTTCGTATGGGTTGGGGTTCTTTTTGAGGAAAAAGCGCCTGACCACTTTCCCCGTCTTGGGACTGATTTCCTGGATCTGCCCGTGGACTTCGTTGTACCAAATCGAGGCGTCCGGCCCCAGCGCGAAATTGCTGATACCGACGGCATTGATCGGAACCGTGGCCTTGATGGGGAATTGTTTCATTTTCCCGGTGCGGGGATTCAGGCGCACCAGCACGTGCGCCCAAACTTCCGCAAGCCATACGTTGCCCTGCTTGTCCACCCGGACGCCGTGGGTTCCGGGCAAGGCGCCGGGGACTAACGGCATCTTGTATTCCTTGATGATCCCGGTGCGCGGATCTAAAACCCCGGCGTACCGGGTCTTATGGCTCGTGAACCAGATATTGCCCTTGCCGTCTCCAAACACATCGTGGGGACTCATCGAGGTGCGCGGCAGTGGATATTCCGTGATTACCACCCGCGTGGAGGAGCCGCTCGAGCGGGGATACAGATGCACGGGAGCGTCTTTCGACTCGGGCCCTCGAACCTCGCTCAGCCACCGGATCACCCGGTCCTTTTCCTGCGCGAACGCGATGGCGGCTTTGCCAGTCATCGGACGGCGCGGCACGATGAGCGAATTCCCCATGTAACCGGTCATCCGGTCGACGATGATCCGCCAGCTTCTCTCGTCGAACCGGTTTCGAAAGATTTGTTGGAAGGAATGGCAGCCCGCGCCACAAGTCCTGGCGAAGGTAAACTTCTGCTCGTTCGTCCCGGCCAGGTTCCACAGGATCTCCGAGCCGCTCATCTGCGATTCGATCGCCGGGACCGGTGGTAGCGCGCTTGGCAGCGTCCCCGCTCCCGCTTTTGGGTCCCTTTCGAGAACGATGTCATCGAGCATGGCGTGGCCGTCGATGCGCACTCCCTCGCGCACGTAGGGCCGGTAGGGCGCCGGCGTGGCGATCCGCAGCGTGTAGGAGCCCGTCTTCATCAAGGGAAACTCGTACCTGCCGTTTTCGTCCGTCATCACGGTGACCCGCACCCCGTTCGGCTCGATCAACTGGACTTTGATTCCCTCCAGAGCGCTTTCACCGGCCGATCTCACCAACCCTCTGACTCCTCCCGTCAGGCCGGTTGGCACAGGCCACGGGGTCTCTTTCGCCGCATAGCGGGGATTCCGGAGCGGATTGTCGCCCTCGTAGCAGCACTTCCCGCTGCGCAAATAGCTCACCAGATCCGCGATATCCGCGCCGGTCATATCGGTTCCGAACGATGGCATTCCGGGTCCGCCATTCTTGATCTGAGCGGCCACGGTCGCGTCGTTCACCGGTTTTCCGGAAAACAGTTCGCTCTGCTGAAACAGGTTCTTCAGCGGCGGCCCCGTCTTTGCGTACTCGTTGTGGCACATCCAGCATTTGAAAACGTAAATATTCTCTCCCCGCTCCGGGCCGCTCTTGGCCGCCTCGTCGTAGTTGTCGATGATGAAAGTTTTCTGGTAACGATCCACCAACGCGCCCGCGCGGGAGGAACCTACGGACTGCGGGGGCTTGGTTTGCTTCGAGCGGCTCGCCGGGGTGGCCGCGGCCGTTGCCAATGCCAAGACGATCCCGCAGGCACTCACCAGCGCCAGCCGGGCCAGTATGTGTGTTTTCATCCTTGCACCTCGATTTCTCGTGAAATGGGCCCTCGCGCCCATCGGGCCCCTGCGCGCCACGCCCGGAATCGGCGTAAACAATGCGATCTCCGCCGTGAAATACTACAACCGCTCGCAGGCTCGCCCGGCACAGCAAGCTTGCGTTCCGCATCCTATCACGATCGCGCCCCGCTGTTTCGTAGTGCCGGCATCTCGCCGGGTCATTACGAGCACGGCGCCGGCCCGCCGCGGCATCGCGCGAAGGGGGGAGGAATCTCGCCGGCATTCACCCACTCCATCCGCCCGTGGTCGATTTAGAACTTTAGCCGGCCGAGGACGCGAGCCGCCGCTCGCGCAGTTCGGCTTCGATTTGCGGATAGCGCGGGTCCAGATTGTAAGCCAACAGGAGCAAAGCGCTGATTACGAAGAACGCCAGCGGCAAGTGGAGCATGAGGATATTGATCGACCGCAGGGCGGAGGCGGACTGCACCGCAGCCCCGGCAATATACCCTCCCCAGCCGAGAACCCAGCCCACCGTCGCGCTGGCGAAGCCCTCCGCGGTCTTCATCACTAGCGTCATCGCGCCGAAAGCCAATCCCTCGTTCCGTAGGTTCCATTTCCAGTCGCCGTATTCCAGCGCGTCCGCAATCATGGCAAACGAGGCCCCTACAATCGGCCCGGCTCCCAGGCCCTTGATCACCGTGCCGATCGCGAGCACGGTGAAAGTCAGCGGGGTAATGTAAAGGAGCAGCTGCCCGGCGATCGTTACCAAAAGCCCGCCGAGCGCGGCATTCCGCTTGCCGAACCTCCGGGCCAGCGCCGGGGTAAACAAGAGCGTGAACATCTGCGCGGCGAACATCATCACCATCAGCGGCCCGTAGAGACCCGCGTCGTGCAAGAGGTAGCGGCAATAGTAGAGATTCGCGATCCGCCAGCCGAGCGCCACGAATGTGGCGAAGATCACACAAGCCAGTAGCGCCAAATATTTGTTGCGGAAAAGTGCGGGGACGCTCGCCTTAAGGGGAACCACCGTCTTCGCATTCGCCGCCTGTCCCTGGAAGCGTTCCTTCGTGCCCGCAAAGCAGGCGAGCAGCGAAATCGTCGCAATCGCTCCGAAAATCATGAACGTCCGTCCCCAGCCTTGCGCGCCTCCGCCGAAAAACTTCACCGCGGGCAGCGTGAGCCCGATCGTGAGCAAAATGCCGGTATAGGCGAAGAACATCCGGATGACACTCAAGGAGGTCCGTTCGTGCCGGTCGGTGGTCATGAATGAGAACAGGGTCGAATACGGAACATCGACCAGCGTATAACAAACCGTAAATGCCAGCGTGAAGGTGACGAACGCATAAATCACTTTGCCCGCCGGGCCCAGGTCCGGCGACCGAAAAAGCAGCGCGGCGGAAATTCCGAACGGCGCGGCCATCCACAAGAGCCACGGGCGCGCCTTGCCGAAGCGGGTGTGCGTGCGATCCACCATGACTCCCATCACCGGGTTGAAAAGCCAGAGAAACTGCGACACGAATATCAGCGTGCCAACCGTGGCGGGAGCGATTCCGACGACGTCCGTGTAGAAATACACGACGAACTCAATCCCCGGAATAAAAATCATTTGGATTCCGAAATTGCCTAGACCATACGCAACCTTTTCCCGGACCCCCAGTTTGTGGGAGGCAGCCGACTCCGCAGACTGCTTGGCCGCTACGATCTCAGCCACGTTTGCCTCCCAGGACGCCATGCTCGCATTCTTCGCTCATTTCCTGGGAACCAGCCGAGGGAAGGAACCTGATCATCCTTGACCGGAATTCCCATCGTCCGATTTGGAACTTCAGCCGGCCGAGGGCGCTAGCCGGCGCCCTTGCAGTTCCGCTTCGATTTGCGGATATTGCCGGTCCAGAGTGTAAGCCAGCAGGAGCAAAGCGCTGATTCCGTAAAAAGCCAGCGGCAAGTGGAGGAAGAGGATATTGATCGAGCGCAGGGCGGAGGCGGATTGTACCGCCGCCCCGGCGACGTATCCTCCCCAACCGAGAACCCAGCCCACCGTCGCGTTGCTGAAACCCACCGAAGTCTTCATCACCAACGCCATCGCGCCGAAGACCAGTCCGTCATTCCGGATGCTCCATTTCCAGTCGCCGAATTCCAGCGCGTCCGCAATCATGGCAAACGAGGTGCCCACAACGGGCCCGGCTCCCAGGCCCTTGATCACGGAGCCGATCGCGAGCAGGGTGAAAGTCAGCGGAGTGATGTAAAGGATCAGTTGCCCGGCGATCGTCACGACAAGCCCGCCCAGCGCGGCATTCCGCTTGCCGAATCGCCGGACCAGGGCCGGAGTAAACAAGAGCGCGAACATCTGGGCGGCGAACGTCATGACCATCAGCGGCCCATAGAGACCCGCGTCGTGCAAAAAGTAGCGGCAGTAGTAGAGATTCGCGATCCGTAGGCCCAGCCCGTAAAAAATGGCCACGTTCAGAAGCGCCAGCAGCACCAGATATTTGTTCCGGAAAATCGCAGGCACGCTTAGCTTGAGAGAAACCACTCTTTTCGCCTTCCCGGACTGCCCCTGGAAGCGCTCCTTCGTGCCCGCAAAACAGGCCAGCAGCGAAATCGTGGCAATCGCCCCAAAAACCATGAAGGTCCGCCCCCAGCCCTGCGCGCCTCCGCCAAACCACCTGACCATGGGCAGGGTGAGCCCGAGCGTGAGCAGAATGCCGATATAGGCAAAGAACATCCGGAAGACATTCAAGGAAGTCCGTTCGTTCTGGTCCGTGGTGATGAACGAGAGCATGGTCGCATACGGAATATCGACCGGCGTATAAAAGAATGTAAAAGCCATCGTATACGTGACGAACGCATAAATCATCTTGCCCGTCGGGCCCAGGTCCGGAGACCGGAAAAGCAGCGCGGTGGAAATCCCGAACGGCACGGCCATCCACAAGAGCCACGGGCGCGCCTTGCCGAAGCGAGTGTGCGTGCGATCCACCACCACTCCCATCACCGGGTTGAACAGCCCGAGGAACTGCGAAATAAAAATCAGCGTGCCGACCGTGGCGGGAGCGATTCCGGCGACGTCCGTATAAAAAAAGACGACGAACTCAATCGCCGGCGTGAAAATCATCTGGCTTCCGAAATTGCCTAGGCCATACGCAGCCTTTTCCCGGAACCCCAGTTTGTGGGAGGCAGCCGCCTCCGGAGATTGCCTGGCCGCTACGATCTCAGCCACGTCGGCCTCCCGGGACGCCAGGCTTGCATTGTTCACGGATTTTCTTGGAACCAGGCGGGAGTAAAGGCATGACCACCCTTGGCCGGAATTTCCGATTCCGGCTGGACCGCAAACATACGCCCGCTCGCCCCCCAATGCAATGTCCATCCGCGCTCCCCGTCCGTCACCCGAGCGCGTCCCGCCCGCTCTTTTTCCGGCCACATTGGCGAGGAACTGGGGCACTGTGGGTCAGGGATTAAGCCCTGACAAAGAACCGCGGCAAATCAGGGCTTCAGTCCCTGAAACCTCACCCCTTCGTGGCGGCCAACGTAGCCGCCATCGCCGGTATCGAAGCGACCGTTCTCAGCACGGAGGACTTCCCTTCCCCTGTCGCCGGCCGCCGGCTCCGGCGGTTCACGCCTTGCGGCTAATCGGTTCGCGGCGCCGCCTGGCGCCAGCGCCGCACGGCAATGATCGACCAGACGGCCTCGACCAGTCCGAACGGCCACGCGCCTTGCAGAAAGCCGTAAATCGACCCCAGCACGCATGCCAAGGCAAACACCAGGATGAATCGCTTGTCCCGATTCTCTAGGGCATAGCAGACGACCATGGCCGTCACGGCAAAGAGCCCGAAAAGGGTCAGCGCGCTCACAGGGCGTTTTCCAGTGGAATTTTGTCGCGATGGATGGTCATGGAATCGGCAGTGTACCGGAATGCTAGCCCTGCATAAACTCGTCGATGTTCGAGACAAAATCGGGATAGGCGTCGGCGCCGAGCTCATGCAAATCCATCCCCAGGCGTTCGCCATCGGGAGAGACGCGCTGCGGGTAGATCCGGTTGAGCAGCCAGTTGAGGCCGTACGTCAAGGGCAGAACGAAGCCGAAGAGCGTCGCCACGCCGATGAGCTGCGCCAGCCATTGGCCGGAATCGCCGCCAGCCGTCGCCGCGGCAAAGGGGAACATGAGCGGCGTCCGCGCGGGAAAACGAGCGAAAAGGCCGAGCGCCAGCAGGCCCCAAATGCCGCCGACGGCATGCGCGGAAACCGCGCCGCCGGGATCGTCCACCCGCAAATGCAACTCCAGCAGTTCGACGGCGAAAGGAATTAGGATCCCTGCCGCCAAGCCGATCGCGACCGCGCCGAGCGGCGCGACGAACGCGCAGCTGGCGCTGCTCGCCACGAGGCCTCCCACCCAACCGTTGGCGCAGAGTGAAGCGTCCGTCTTTCCAAAACGCAGGCGCGTAGTGCCCGCGGCCGCCAAGGCCGCCAAAACCGCCGCCAGCGTCGTATTGACCGCGACCAGGATGCTTCGCCGGGGATCCATGCCGGCGAACAAAATCGCGCCGGCGGAATTCAAGCCCACCCATCCCAGCCAGGCGAGCAAACAGCCGAAGAGCACGATGACGCTGTTATGGCCGGGGATGGCGGTGGGCATTCCTTCCAGGGAATATTTGCTGCGACGAGGGCCCAGAATCCATGCCACCGAGAGCGCCGTCAGGCCGCCAACCGCTTGAATCGCGCCCGAGCCGCCGACATCCAGGAAACCGTGGCCGAGTCCGTAATTCTGGCCGAGCTGCTCGAGCCATCCGCCGCCCCAAACCCAATGGGCAAATACAGGGTAGGTCACGCCCGCCAGCAAGGCCGTCGAGATGCAAATGGCGCCCAGACGCCAACGCCCGGCCCCGCTGCCGAGCGGAATCAGAGCGGCCAGGGCGACGCCGAGCATTCCGAGCGTGGCCGTCAAGGAAGCGGAGGAACCGTCGAAATTCACGCCGCGAAAGAAGAACGGCTCCGACGCCAGCCAATTCCAGGACTTGCCGCCCCAAAGCAGGATGTGCGCCGGAGCGCCCATGTAGCCTTGCCAGGAAAATCCGAAAGCGAAATAAACGACGACCGCGACCCCGATGACGCACATCGAAGACAGCATGGCGTGCGCGGCGCCGTGCGAGCGGCCCAAGCCGGCGCCGATCAGCGAAAGACCGGCCATGGCGAGAGGAATCAGCAGGATGAAGAAGAGGCAAGCAAGCTGCGCGGCTTCCGAAAGTCCGTGACTGGCCACGGGCATCGTCAATCTCTCCGCGGAACTAAGTGGCAGCGAAACAGGAGCACCAGCCCAAGCAGCTCGACCGCCGTGCCGGCCAGCACGAAGGCAATTCGCGCCGGCGGCGATGCCAGCATGGCCACGGCTGCCAGGACGACTCCCCATCCCGAGAGAAGCAGGAAAAAACTTAACGGCTTCATGCCAAGAACCTCGAATCGCGGCGGGTCACCGCCGCGCGCAGGAACGGGATCGCCGGTGGAACACCCCTGTGCTGGGGCAAGCCTACTGTCCCTTCGCGCGAGGGTCCAATTCATTTTTCAGATCCCTTCGATCGCGGGCTATCGGCCGGCACTCAGACTATTGATGCTCTCCATCGAACAATCTCGTTTCACTTTCGCCCGCTAGGAGTTCAAACTCAAGCCTTAGGTGGTTCGTATCCGGCCGGCCAAGCATGGAAACGCTTGATCCGGAAGGAGGGGGACCAAGGCCTGTCCCCGCTTTGGACAAGACGGGCTGAATTGTAATGTATAGGGTTATTCGCGAGCGACTTTCCGAGAGCGGCTCCGTTCCCGCGGTCCGGCGCGGGCACGGCCCTTCGCAGGCTTCTATGAACGTGGAGTTCACGCAGCTTTCCGACCGCGGACAGGTTCGGGAACATAACGAGGACTACATCGGCCACGCCGTTCCCCAAACACCGTCGCAAGCCAAAACGCGCGGCTGGCTGTTCGCATTGGCGGACGGAGTCGGCGGGCAGGCGCAGGGTGAAGTGGCCTCGCGCACGGCCGTGGAGGCGGTTCTGGCCGGGTTCCGGAAAGCCTCCGAAGGCGAACCGCTGGCGCCCCTGCTGGGGCGTCTGGTGGAAGAGGCGAACCGGCTCGTTTTGGATGCGGCGCGCGAAGCCGGACCGAGCGGCGCCGGAATGGCCACGACGCTGGTGGCCTGCGCACTGCGAGCGGGCCGCGCCACCGTGGCGCACGTCGGCGATTCCCGCTGCTACCTCATCCGGAAGGGCCGCGCGGTCTCGCTCACCCGGGATCACACGATGGCGAGCGATCAGGCGCGCATGGGATTGCTTTCCGCACAGGAGGAGGCCCAAGCTCCCACCCGGCACCTATTGAGCCGATCCCTGGGAACCGAGTCGCCGCCTGCCGCGGAAATTAGTGAGCACATGGTTCTGGCCGGCGACGTGCTGGTTCTCTGCTCGGATGGATTGCACGGAGAGGTGAGCGGCGCGGAAATTGCCGCCGCGGTCCGCGAAACCCCGGATTTGCACGCCGCCGCGCGCCAGCTCCTGGCTCTTGCCAACCAGCGGGGCGGCAACGATAATATCAGCGTTCAGATGATTCGCGTTGTCAGCGTAGATCGCGTGGGAACCTACCGCGGGCTTCCGTA
This sequence comes from Patescibacteria group bacterium, assembly GCA_035533975.1. Taxonomy (GTDB): domain Bacteria; phylum Acidobacteriota; class Terriglobia; order Acidiferrales; family UBA7541; genus JAKASX01. The sequence goes on along the minus strand of DATLSU010000010.1, from coordinate 71,086 downwards.
TAGGCTGCGTTAACCGGAGATATCGCTTGACTGCTCCGCCGATCACCGCACCGCAGCCGGGCGACCAGCTCGACCACTACCGCATTGAAAACCTGGTCTCGAACAGCGCCATGGCTGCCATCTTCCGCGGCACGGACCTGCGCACGGGCCGGCCGGTAGCCATCAAGATCCCTCACCTCGAAACCGAAAACGACCCCGTCTTCTTTGACCGCTTCCACCGCGAGGCCGAGATCGGCAAAAAGCTCGATCATCCGGGCGTCATGAAAGTGCTTCTCGACGACCACCACAGCCGGGTGTACATGGTTATGGAGTGGATGGATGGAACACTCTTGCGCCAAATTCTGGATCAAGAAAAGAGACTGCCCCCCGAACGCGCCGTGCGGATTACGCTGGCGATTCTACACGCGCTGAACTACGTACACGGCCAGGGGATCGTGCATCGCGATTTGAAGCCAGAAAACATCATGGTGGACGCCGAGGATCACATCAAGCTCATCGACTTCGGCATCGCCGGCCTCGCCGGCGTCCGCCGCATAACGTTCACGAAGATCACCGAGGCAATGGGGACGCCCGATTATATTTCCCCCGAACAGGTCCGGGCGAAACGCGGCGATGCGCGCAGCGACCTATATTCGGTGGGCGTTATTTTGTACGAAATGCTGACGGGCTCGGTGCCGTTCACCGGGGCCAATGCGTTCGTCGTGATGAACGACCGGCTCACGACCAACCCGGTTCCGCCTCGCGAAATCAATCCGGAAATTTCCCCTCAGCTACAGGAAATCATCTATCGCGCCCTGGAACGCGAGCCCGGAAAACGCTACTCCTCAGCGCGCGAATTTGCCTGGGACCTCGAGCACCAGGATCAAGTCGGAGTCGCCGATCGGTCCGAACACCGGGATTGGAAGCGCCGCCGTTCCCCGTGGCCCAGAAAATACCTCTTTTACGCCTCGCTCGTGCTGATCCCCGTCGCTATTTTCGCGCTGCTGCTTTTTGCAGCCCACTACCTGTAAGCCCCTAAGCCCCCACCACCACGCTGGCCGGCCGCGCTACGCCGCGGATTGGCACAGAATTGCGGGCAACCGCGGGCGGAGAAATGCACCCGTCGCGTTTCGCCCCCGAGACGGCTGACAAAAAAGAGCCAAGCGGTGCGCCGCTCCCTTCACGAGGAAGCGGCGCATGACAGCTTGGCGGTCGTCACTTTGCGGCGCGCGTGTTGCTGTTGTCTAGGTACCAATAGAAGACCGAGTCGTAGCCCTGAGAGACCGACCAAATGCGGCCCTGCGAATCCGGCCAGTATCTTAGCGTTTTCGGTTCGGTAAAGGGCTCCGGATATTCGACAACTTTTCCCGTCCTCGGATCGAGCCGCTGGATCGTACCCAACTCGACCATCGAATACCAAACGTACCCGCCCTTGCCGACGGCGATGGCGTAATTGCTCTTGCTCGGACCTAGCGGAGTGTACAGCTTCCACGTTTTGGTCTTGGGATCGAACCGGCAGACCTTGGTCGAGAGCGCGAAATACAATCCACGCTGGCTGTAACAGGTTAACCAGAGATTGCCCTCTGCATCGAGCGCGGTCCGGTGGGTGTTGAAACCCGGAGGAGCGTTTTGGGGAGCAAACTTCGTGACTTTTAATGTCTTGGGGTTGACTTCGCCGAGCGTGTTGTTGGGGTTCGGCCCAAAACCCGGTTCGGTAAAAAACAGCACCCCATACTTTTTGTCATAAATGACGCCGTACGACTGTGGCATTCCAGAGATTTCCGTGAACTTGCCCGTTGCAGGGTCGAGCCGATCTGTAGCGCCACTGGAGAAGACGTACAGCTTCCCGTCAACAAGCATGGGATGGGAATCGTGCTTACCTCCATCCTGATATTGAGTGACCTTGCCCGTTTTCGGATCTACGCTTCCAACTCTGTGGCAACCCTGCTCGGCAAACCACGCTTTACCGTCCGGCCCAACTTCGATCGCGTGTATCGATTCCGCCTCGCAGGGCGTCAAATTCTCACCGGCCGTGGGTACCGGGTACGTTTTGATCTTGCCGGTCGTGGGATTGATTTGGTGCACCTGGTTGGCATTCCCGTAGTCGGCTACCCAGATGCTTCCGTCTGAAGGATAGCCCATTCCGGCGGTCGGCGGATACATCTGAGCCGTCATCACGAGTGGGTTCGGGACCCATCTGTCCTTCACCCAATTCCCCGCCACCGGATACACCACATACACGATATTCATCGCCTCGCTCGCGAACTTGCGCACAGTCGCCTGATAGCCGGCGAGGTCGGCGGGCGATGCGGGCAGGCTGGGATGCGGCCCAAACAGTTCGGTGAGATAGCTCGCCGCTTCGTCAGCCATCTGGTCGGTGAACCTCGAAGGCGGGAGAAAATCCGGGACCGCGTCATTCCGCATAAAATTCACGAGACTTAGCCAGCCTTCTTCGTTTATGCCACGGTGAATCACCATGCGGTGTTGGAATTCGTGGCAAGCGAAGCAAGTGCCGAAGACGATGTCCCTTCCCTTCCCGGCGGGGAACAACTCCTGTGCCTGCCAACCCGTGAGATCGCTCCACTTCACAGTTCCCTTTTGCAGGGAAAAATCGCATTTGGCATTCTGATCGGTCGTCTGTAGGGTTTCGTTCTGCGGCGTGGCCTTGTATCCAGGCTCCCGTATTGTCAGCACATAATCGCCCGCGGGAAGGTTGGGCACCCTGTAGCTTCCGTCTTCGTGCGACAACACATCCGTTGAAATGTTCGTCGTCGTATTCCGAGCCCTGACGAAGGCACCCATAAAAGGCTTGCCGTCAGGACCCTTCACCGTTCCCGTGATCGTGGCTCCCATGGCCAGGGGAACGACCGAGATCAACAACCCTAGTAGCCAAATTACCTTCTTCGAAAGTGACCGCATGGCGGCTTCCCTCCTTCCTGGCGCTTGCCTCCGCAGCACCGTACCTGCGCTTGTCCGCGGGATGGCTTGCGACACGCATAACGAATGATTCTTTGATATCAAAAAGAGCCTTCAGTGCCGGCTACCTCCTGCGCTCCCTGCCCAGGGGACAGGGAGCGCAGGACGGTTTGGTAGTTGTCACTTTGCAGCGCGCGTATTGCTGTTGGCTAGGTAAAAGTAGAAGACTGCGTTGATGCCCTGAGAGGCTGTCCAAATTCGGCCCTGCGAATCAGGCCAGTATCTCAGCGTTTTCTGTTCGGTAAAGGGCACCGGATATTCGAGAATGCGCCCAGTCCTCGGGTTCAGCCGCTGGATCGTACCCAGCTCGACCATCGAATACCAAATGTACCCGCCCTTGCCGACGCCAATGGCGTAATCGCTCGTGTCGGGACCAAGCGGAGTGTAGATTTTGAACGTTTTGGTTTTCACATCGAACCGGCACACCTTACTCGAGTGGTAACAGGTCATCCACACATTGCCTTCAGCATCGATCGCGGTCCGGTGGGACATGAAATCCTTAGAATTGATGGTAGGTGTGAATCTCCCGATTACTTTCAACGTACTTGGGTCGACCTCGTAGAGCGGGACATTCGGGCGAATTTGGGTGAAAAACAGGGTCTTCGTTACCCTATCCCAAATCACATCGTACGTGTTTGGCACCCCAGCGATCGGCGTGAACTTGCCCGTCGCGGGGTCGAGTCGGGTTGCCGGGCTTCCGCTGGAGAATACGTAGAGTTTCCCGTTGACCAGCATGGGGTGCGCGTCGTGCTTGCTCCCTCCACGAATGCCCCCCACCTTTCCAGGAAGATAGCTGTCCTGGTATTGAGTCACTTTCCCCGTTTTCGGGTCTACTCGGCCGACCCTGTTGCAACCCTGCTCGGCAAACCACGCATCGCCGCGCGGGCCAACTTCGATCGCGTGTATTCCCTCCGCCGTGCACGGGTAGTTCGAATTCTTAATGCGCACGGGCACCTTGTAGGTCGTCACTCTTCCCGTCACGGGGTTGATTTGGTGCACCTGGTTCGCATTCCCAATGTCCGCTGCCCAGACACTTCCACCCGGGGGATATCCCATTCCGGTGGTCGGCGGATACGTCTGAGCAGTCATCATGAGCGGGTCCGGGACCCATCTGTCGTTCACCCATTTCCCATCCACTGGATACACCACATACACGATGTTCATCGCCTCGGGGCTGAACGGGCGCACAGTCGCCTGATAGTTGGGCAAGTCGGCGGGCGATGCGGGCAGGTCGGAATGCGGACCAAATATTTGGGCGAGATAGGTCGTCGCTTGGTCGATCGTCTGATCGGAGAGCGTAAGGCCATTCGGCCCAAGGAAAAAGGGGTTAGCGACATCCACCATAAAATGTCCCCAAACCTGCCAGCCTTGCTTGTTTAGGCCCATTTTAGGGACCATGCGGTGTTGCCATTCGTGGCACATGAAGCATTTGCCTATGGCTTCTTCTCTCCCCGGCCCAGCGGGGAACAGCACTTTCCCCTGCCAACCCGAGATATCGGCCCACGTCACGGTTCCCTTTTCCAAAGCAAAATCGGCTTTGGCACGTTGATCCGCGGTCTGCAACGTTTCGCTCTGCGGCGCGGCCTTGTATCCAGGCGCCCGTATTGTCAGCACATAATCGCCTGCGGGAAGGTTGGGCACCATGTAATGTCCATCTTCGTGCGACAACACATCCGTTGAAATGTTCGTCGCGGTATTCCGAGCCCTGACAAACGCGCCCATCAAAGGCGCGCCGTCGGGGCCTTTCACCGTCCCCGTGATCGTGGCTCCCATCGCCAGAGAGACAGCCGAAACCGTGAAAATCATCAGCCAAACCGCTTTCTTCGAGAGTGACCGCATAACGCCTCTCTTCCTCTGGTATCTATCAGAACAGCAGTTCATTTGCGCTCGCCTAACCGAACTTGCGCCCTTTCCTTAGATCGCAAGCGGGGAACCGTGGGCCTGTCAGTCTGTTATTTTGCGGCGTGCCTGTTGTGGCCCTCCACGTAGAAATATCCCACCGTGGCGTTGGCGGGCGAAGCCCACCAGACTCGTCCATGAGCATCGCGGAAGAATTTCCTCATGGTGATTTCCGGGTAGGGAAACGGATACTCGACAATGTGGCCGGTATTGGGATCGAGCCGCTGAATCGTATCCAGGCTCGACATCGACCACCAGATTCCGCCGTCCGGGCCGACGCCGATGGCGTAGTCGTCCCTGGCCGTGCGCGGACCAAGGGGCGTGAAATCCTTGATGGCCTTGGTCTTCGGATCGAGCCGGCAGATGCGGCTCGCCCGGCAGGTGACCCAGACCATGCCGTTTGAATCCATCTTGATCCGGTGAGGATAGAAGGTCACCGGATCGACCGTGGGAGCGTACTTGGTTACTTTCAGGGTTTTCGGATCGACCTTGTCGATCGAGCCATTCTTGTGCATCTCGGTGAACCATACGTTGCCATCGTTCCCTTGAATGACGTCGTAGGCGGACGGGATTCCGGCGATATGGGTGAACTTGCCCGTCGCCGGGTCGAGCCGGCTGGCCGGGGATCCGCTTGAGAAAACGTAGACTTTCCCGTCGACCAGCATGGGATGCGCGTCGTGTTTGCTTCCCCCGAAAATGCTCCACTCTTTCCCCGGCCGATAGGGGTCCTGAAACTCGGTGACTTTACCTGTCCTCGGGTCCACACTCCCGACCCGGTTGCAGCCCTGCTCCGCAAACCAGGCATCGCCATGGGGACCGACCTCGATCGCGTGTATCCCGGCCGGATGCGGGCACGGCGCCATGTAGGTCGTATTCTTGCCGGTCTTGGGGTCGATCCCAACCACCCGGTTCGCATTGCCGTAATCGGCGACCCAGATGCTTCCATTCGAGGGAAGTCCGTTAGCGGCGGTCGGCGGATACATCTGGAACGAGAGCCAGGTCGGGTCCGCCAGGGGATAGACGACGTAGACGATATTCATCGCCTCGTCGCTGAACTTACGCACGGTCGCCTGGTAGCCGGGCAGGTCAGCCGGGGAAGCCGGGAGGTTGGAATCGACCCCGAACACCTGAGTGAGATAGGACGCCGCCTCGTTGGCATTCTGGTCGGTGAATATCGGAGGAACAAGGAAAAAGGACGCCGCGTCACGCCGCATGTAATTGACCATGCCCATCCAGCCCTGGTAGTTGAGCTGGCGCGTGGACATACGGCTTTGAAAATTGTGACAGGCAAAGCAAGGTCCTTGAATTCCAAAGGCGGTCTCGTTCGTCGGCCCGCCGCCAAAGAACAGATCTTTCCCCTTGCCGTTGGGCAAAAGCACGCGCCCCTGCCAGACGGAGAGATCGCTCCAGCGCACGGTTCCCTTTTCCAAGGCAAAATCGGCTTTGGCGTGCTGGTTGGCGCTCTGGAGGGTCTGGCTCTGCGGAGCGGCCTTGTAGCCCACCGCCCGGATCGTCAGCCGATACGTGCCGGCCGGAAGATTCGGCACCGTGTAGCTGCCGTCCTGGCGCGACAAGACATCGGTCGAGATGCTGGTCGTCGTATTCTGGGCCTCGACAAAGGCGCCATCGAAAGGCGCCCCGCCCGGGCCCTTGACCGTGCCGCTGATCGTCGCCCCCATCGCCAGGGGCACAGCCGAAACCGCCAGAACGATCAGCCCAAACACCTTCATCGAAAGCGAACGCATACCGCCTCCCCTCCTCATCCGGTGCCTACGGCCCGGGCGGGCGAATTCGCGCGCGCCCGGGAAATGGATTTCATCCCGCGGCCTGAAAACTCTTTTTCGGTCAAAAGAGAATCTTCAGCGACATCTGCACTTGCCGCGACGTGGTTGCCGTATTGGTGATTTGTCCCGCCGTCGAGAGCGGCGCCTCCGAACTGTCCGCCAGGGTGCCGGTGAAAACGGTTGGATTGGGAAAGCCGAAATTCGCATGGTTCAGAATGTTGAAGAACTCGGCCCGGAATTCGAGATTGCCCGCCTCGCCGAGAAACGGCAGCGCCGTATCCTTGACCACGGAAAAATCCCATTCGGACAGGCCCGGAGACCGGAGCATACCGCGACTGGCGGTGCCGAGGTATCCCGGTGCCTGGAGCATGAACATATAGGGATTGAACCACTGGGCGGGATTTCCCGTGTTGACCGAACTCTTGTTATACGGCACGAAATTGCCATTCGCGTCGGTGAAGGCTGTCGTGACAATGCTGGGACGAGCGATCCCCACGGGGAACCCCGAGCCGCACCCATCCATGCAGGAGCGATTGATGGCCAGCACCGGGGAAAACGGCAGGCCGGTGTGCACGGTCACGATATTGCCGATCCACCATCCATGCAGGACTTTCGCGGTGAAATTATGCGCCTGGATGTTCGGGAAGTGGTACAGCATCGAGAAATTCCACACCTGCGTCAGATCGAAGCACGACGGGCCGTAGTCCCCTTGTCCGAAGAGCGGATCGGCGCCGTCCGTGGTGCCGCCCGCCGAGCAATCGGAAGAGTATTGCGCCGACTGCGTATTGTCCAGGGACTTGCTCCAGGTATAGGCGGTGTTGAATTCCAGTCCATGGCCAACCTGTTTGGATGCGGTTACCTGGAGCGAGTTATACCAGGAATAGCCGAGGTTCTCGACGAGCTCCACCTGGGTGAAGTTCGGATTCGGGCGGCAACTGGGAACGACGTTCGCGCAATGTGAAACGATCGAAGGATCCCAATATTCGACCGCATGGGGGCCGAATCCGGTAACCGAAGTCGGCAGAACGGGGTTCGCTTCCTGCGACTGATACAGGTCCATTCCGTGAAAACCGACGTAGGCCACCGACAGAGCGACTTGCGCGGGCAATTGGTGTTCCACGGTAAGGCTGTACTGCATGCCTTTCGGCTGCCCCAATTTATAATTGGTCGTGAACAGATCGTGGCTGCCATTGGCAGCGGTATACGTCAGCGGAAGGGTGATAACCGCACCGGATAGATTCACGACCAGCGAATCGGGAGTGACCGGCGGCAGGATCTCCTCCGCCTGTTGCAGGGGATTACCGAGATTGGCGCTATCGAAATAAAGGCCGAACCCGCCCCGAACCGCCGTCGTTCCCTTCCCGGTAACGTCCCAGGCAAAACCCAGCCGCGGGCTGAAATTGCGCAGGCTGGCATTGGCGAAAGGGGTGCCCTGGGTCGTGGTTGACGACGTATAGCGATCGCGAAGCGCCCAAGAATTTCCCCCCGTCTCGGTTGGCGTGTTGTGAAATTCATACCGCAAGCCCAGGTTCAGGGTCAGCCTCGGCAGGGCGTGCCAATCGTCCTGCAAATAGAAACCGTATGTGTTGTACCAGAAGTTCCGGACGCTGCCCGGCACACCCGGAGTCATGCTTTCGTAAACAATCGGTATGCCCTTCATGAAATTCTCGATACTGGGGAAGACGACCAAGCCTGCCGTAAAGAGAGGCGTCGCCATGCCGTCGTTGATGCGGTTGATGAGCGCACCGAACTGCAAAGCGTGGTTTCCAATCGTGTCGTATGCGTCTTCGCTAAACGTGTAAATGTTCTGGATCCCATAGGCATTCGGGGGGCCGAGGGTGAGATTGGCGCCGATTCCCGTCACACCGGGGACGCTGATCGCTCCCATCGGCAATCCGGGCACGAAAGAATAGTCGGATCCGATGCGGTTCGGTACATCCAGGTTACCCACGTTGTAATTGGTTCGCGCGTAAGACAGGTGCGTAACGCCCAGCACGGTCGGCGAGTAGATGTGGTTTTCCGAAAGCGTCAGGAACTGATACCGGCTGGTGGTAAGAGTCCGCCAGCCGGGAAATGTGGCGGCGCCGATGCCGTTGAAGCCGTTGGGCGTGTTCCCCGTGGCGTCGTCGATGGTGTAGCGCGCGAAGAATGTGTCCTTGGCCGAGAAGTTCTGATCCACGCGCATTTGCCCGTAGTACTCGCGAGCCGTTGCGCTTGTACCGAACGCAAACGTGTTGCTGGGCCCGTTCGGTGGGGAATACAGCGCAAACAAGGGCCGCATAACGCTGGGCATCGTGATCGTGCTCGACCCGAGCGCGGGAACGCAGGCGCTGTCGATCGTGTAGCTATTCGCCGCTGTCGCTTCGTTGAAGCAGGCCTCGGGAAACGTATTGGCGTCTACGGACACGCCCGTATTGCTACTAACACCCTCAAAGACCCCGTAGAAAAACGTTTTATTCTTCCGGATCGGCCCGCCGATCGAGCCGCCAAAATCGTTGCGCTGGAACTCGGGCAAGCGGTGGCCGCCGCTGTTGGCGGCCGTATCGAAATAGTTGCGCGCGTCCATGTGGCTGTTGCGCAGATAGTCGTAGGCATCGCCGTGGAAATGGTTCGTCCCGCCCTTGCTCACCAGGACCATCTGGCTACCCATGGCCATCCCGTATTGGGCGCCGAAGCCGGTGGTAATCACGCGGAATTCCTTGATCCCGTCGACCCCCAGGGCCGTCCCAATCTCGGAGGAAACCGAACCGCCGAGCATGTTCATAATCGGCGTTCCATCCAGGGTCGCGTAATTGGACCGGATGCTCGCGCCATTGCTGCTGTACCAGAGGCCGTTGCCGTTCTGTCCCTGCCCCTGGCCGGTGGGGTTCTGATTCACGCCAGGCTGGAGCACGGCCAGTGTGGTGTAGTTGCGGCCGTTCAGGGGCAATTGAGCGATGCTCGTGTCGTTCACCAAGCCGCCCAGCGTGCTCGTCGTCGTGTTCACGACGGCCGCCGCGCCCGTCACCACCACCTGCTGTTGCGTACTGCCCACCTTCAGCGTGCCGTTCACTACCAGGTTCTGCGCAACGGTGAGGGTAATATTCGGCAGCGTGAGGGTTTGAAAGCCGCTTTTTTCCACCTTGACCGTGTAGACGCCCGTCGGCACCGACGGAAACCGGTACGCTCCGTGAGCGTCGGTTGTCGCGGTGCGCGTCAGGCCGGTCTGCGTATTGAGAATCGTGACCGTCGCGCCCGGAATGGCGGCACTTGAAGGATCGAGCACCGTTCCCAAGATCGTGCCCGACGAGATTTGAGCCAGAGCCGAAATGCCGGCGATGCTGAAAAGAAAAGCAACCCAAAGCCCCGACAACCAGGATACTCGCGAAAATCCCCTGCTTGCTGTCATTTGCCCCCCCAGAGCAGACATCAAGTTTTAGCTTGCGAGCAAGAATAGAGGTTGAAGTTGCCTAGCCCCTTACTGCCACACTTGTCCCCCGTATCTTTCGCTGATATGGGCACTTGCTATATCACGCATAATTGGGCGAGTCAAGATTTTTTGTCGCTCTCACAAAGCGAAATCGGCCGTCCGGTGGGCCCTGAGCGCAGGCCGAATGAAACCCGGCGAGCCGCCGCAGACCCCGCCGGCATGTGCGGGAATGGCGATCTGCCGATCGGCCCTACCGCATACCTTTCGGTTGCACCAGATTCTAAATTGTCGTGAAGAGATGATGACCCCTGCCGATGGGGGTATATACGGCCAGCAGAGCGAACGGGCCGGGGCAGAGAGTTTCCGAGACTTGCGAGGCCGGAACACGGAGCCCGCGCAACTCAAACCGTGGCCAGCCTGGAGTCCTTACCTTACTTCGCCGGAAGGCTGGCGGACGCCCGTCACACGGGCGCCCGCCGCCGGTTCGTTATTTTGCCGCGCGCTTGTTTTGGTGCGCCAAGTAGAAGTATCCCACCGCCGCGTTGCCGTTCGACGCCCACCAAACGCGGCCCTTCGCGTCACGCCACATTTTCCGGATGGTGATTTCCGGATACGGGAACGGGTACTGAGTCATGTCCCCCGTCCTCGGATTGAGTCGCTGCAGCTGATCCATGAACGTCATCGAATACCAGACGTTGCCCGCGCCGTCGACTCCGATCCCGTAGTCGTGCTTGTCCGGACCCAGCGGAGTGTACTGATGAAACGCTTTTGTCGTCGGGTTGAGGCTGCAGACTCTCTCCGTGTCTGCGGTGATATGCAAGTTCCGGCAGGTGAGCCATACGATGCCCTTCTGGCTGACCGTCATTCTGTGAGACCGGAAATTCTTGGGATCGACTGTAGGCTGGTACTTGAGGATGACTTTCAACGTTTTGGGGTTCACTTCGTAGAGCGCGCCGTTGGTGTAGATGTTGGTCCACCATACAGTCCCATTCAACGGGTCCCCGTACACTTCGTACGTGTTGATCTTCCCCATTTCAGGGATCAGCTCAAACTTGCCCGTCCGGGGGTCGAGCCGGTGCGGCGGTTGTCCGCTGACGTACACATATAGCTTGCCGTCGACCAGCATGGGATGCGCGTCGTGCTGGTATCCGCCGGCGACGTGCACGGCATTGGCGAGGTACGGCGCTTGGTACTGCGTGACTTTCCCCGTCTTCAGGTTGACGGTCCCAACCCGGTTGCAACCCGCTTCGGCAAACCACGCATTGCCGTAGGGACCCACCTCGATGGCGTGGATCGCCTCCGCCTTGCACGGGTAGTTAGAACCTTTTATGGTCGTGGGTACCATGTAGGTGGTGTTCTTACCGGTCTTGGGATTGATGCGAACCACCCGATTCGCGTTACCGAAATCAGCCGCCCAGATATATCCATCGGAATAAAATCCCTTTTGGATGGTCGGCGGATACATTTGGAATGGCACCCAGCTCGAATCCGCCAACGGGTACACGACGTAGACGATATTCATCGCCCTGTTGCTGAATTTGGTGACGGTCGACGGGTAGTTGAACTGGTCGGCGGGAGATGCAGGGATGGTGGGGTTCAGGCCGAATATTTGGGAAAGATAGTTGGCGATCAGCGTGGCTTTCTGATCGCCGATCCGAGGCGGCGCGCCTGTTTTGGTCACCGATTCGCCGGCCTCAATCACGTCGAACCGCATATAATTCACCAAGCCCATCCAGCCCTGGAAGTTCAGCTGGCGAGTGGCCATGCGGCTTTGGAAGTTGTGGCAGCCAAAGCAGGTATTAAAGAGCGCCTGTTTCCCCGGACTCGGGGGCAGCAGGGAATTCAACTGGTAAAGGGAAATGTCGCTCCATTGCACGGTGCCTTTTTGCAATGCGAAATCGCACATGGCATGCTGATCCGCCGTTTGCAGGGTTTCGTTCTGCGCGGGGGCCCGGTAGCCAACCGCCCGGATCGAGACGCGATAATCGCCCGCCGCAAGATTCGGCACCCTGTAGCTGCCATCGGCCTGCGACAACACATCCGTCATGATGCTCGTCGTCGTATTCTGGGCCTCAACGAACGCGCCCTCGAACGGCGCGCCGCCTGGTCCTTTCACCGTTCCCGTAATCGTGGCGCCCATCGCCAGCGGGACAACGGCGATTATCAGTCCTACAAGCCAAAGCATTTTTCTCAACAGTGACTGCATGATGCCTCTTTACCTCCCCTTCGCTGTTATAGACCCGAACAGCAGCTTGAATTGCGCAATCTGACCGCTGGCCTTGCCTTCCCTTCGTGAGCGAAGGCAAGAGTGCCCCCAACCGGTTTCTATTTTGCTGCCTCCCTGCTTGAACGCGCCAGGTAGAAATACCCCACGGCAGCGTTTCCGTTCGACGCCCACCAGATTCGGCCCTTGGCATCGCGCCAGAACTTCCGGATCGTGATTTCCGGGTACGGAAACGGATACTGGACCATGTGTCCCGTCTCCGGATTGAGCCGCTGGATTTCATCCAAAAACGTCATCGAGTACCAGACGTTTCCGGACTTATCGAGAGTAATCGCGTAGTCGTGCTTGTCCGGACCGAGAGGCGTGTACTCCTTGTACGCCAACGTTTTCGGATTCAGGCGGCAGACTCTCTCCGTGTTTGCGGTGAGGTGCGTGTTCCGGCAGGTGACCCACACGATGCCCTTCGAGCTGATCGCAATCCGGTGGGACCGGAAATTCTTCGGATCGACCTTGGGTTGGTACCTCAGGATGATTTTCAAGGTCCTGGGATTCACTTCGTAGAGCGGGCCATTGTCACCGATGTCGGTGAACCATACGGTCCCGTTTACGGTATCTCCATACACATCATATGTGTTCGGAATCCCTTGGATCGTCGTGAACTTGCCCGTTCTGGGATCGAGACGAGTGGCCGGATCGCCGCTGGAGAAAACGTAGACTTTCCCGTCGACCAGCATGGGATGCGAATCGTGTTTGTATCCGCCGCGCTTGGCCCATTCCGATTTCGGAATGAACGGCGCTTGATATTGCGTTACGTTTCCTGTTTTCAGGTTCACGGTCCCGACCCGGTTGCAACCCTGTTCGGCAAACCAGGCGTTGCCTTCCGGACCCACCTCGATTGCATGGATCGCTTCCGACACGCACGTCAACGGGTACGCCAGATTCTTGCCGGTCGTCGGCACCATGTACGTCGTATTTTGGCCGGTCTTGGGATTGACCCGGATCACCCGATTCGCATTCACGTAATCGCCCGCCCAGATATATCCGTCGGAATAAAAGCCCTTTTGGATGGTCGGCGGATACGCTTGGAACGGGCACCAGGTTGAGTCTGTCAACGGGTACACCACGTAGACGATATTCATCGCCTGGTTTGTGAACTTGCGCACGGTCGCCTTGTAGCCGGGCAGGGCGCTGGGCGATGCCGGGAGGGTCGAATTCAAGCCAAATACTTGGGTGAGATAGCCTGCGATGCTCCCGGCCATCTGATTGCTCATCGGTGCTAGCCCTTTCGGGCCAAAAACAAAATCGGCCGCGTCATACCGCATGTAATTGACCATGCCCATCCAGCCCTGGTAGTTCAAGCGGCGCGTGGCCATGCGGCTTTGAAAATTGTGGCAGCCGAAGCAGGGCCCGAAGAGCAACTGCTTCCCCGGCGCGTTGGGAAGCAGCAGCCAGGCCTGCCAGACCGAAAGGTCGCTCCATTGCGCGGTTCCACTTTTCAATGCGAAATCGCATTTCGCATGTTGATCCGCCGTTTGCAGGGTTTCGTTCTGCGCGGCGGCCCGGTAGCCAACCGCACGGATCGACACACGATAATCGCCGGCGACAAGATTCGGTATCCGGTAGCTGCCATCTTCCTGCGACAACACATCCGTCATGATGTTTGTCGTCGTGTTTTGGGCCTCGACGAACGCGCCCTCGAACGGCTTGCCACCGGGACCCTTCACCGTTCCCCTGATCGTGGCGCCCATCGCCAGCGGGACGGCGGATGCCGTGAAAACCATCAGGCAAAAGATCTTCATCGAGACTGACCGCATAGGCCCTCCTCCTTCCAGCGGTGCTTACGACCCGGGCGGGCGAACCGGCGCGCGCCCGGGGGACAGCAGATTGCGAGGCCCTTCATTTGGCGGCGCGCATCTTGCCGCCCGCCAGGTAGAAATAGCCCACGTCGGCGTTGCTGTTGGATGCCCACCAGATTCGTCCCTTCGCATCGGTCCAGAATTTTCGGATCGTGATTCCCGCATCGGGAAACGGATACTGAAGCATCTGCCCCGTCTTCGGGTCCAGTCGCTGGACCTCATCCGCGAACGTCATGGAATACCAAACGTTGCCGGAGCCGTCGAGAGCGATTGCGTAGTCGCGCTTGTCCGGACCGAGCGGAGTGTACTGGTGGAACGCTTTCGTCTTCGGGTTGAGGCTGCATATTCTTATCGTGTCCGCGCCAAACGGGCCCCGGCAGGTGAGCCAGACGATGCCCTTTTTACTGATCGCGATCCGGTGAGAGCGGAACGCTTGGGGATCGACCTTGGGATGGTACTCGAGGACGACTTTCAAGGTCTTGGGGTCCACTTCGTAAAGCGGAGCATCGTTGTAAAGGTCGGTAAACCACAGTTTCCCGTTCACCGGATCCCCGTACACATCGTAGGTGTTGATGTTCCCCATCCCCGGGATCAACGTGAATTTGCCCGTCGCGGGATCGAGCCGATCCGGCGGGTCTCCGCTGGAGAAAACGTATAGCTTCCCATTGACGAGCATGGGATGCGCGTCGTGCTTGTATCCGCCGGGGATGAATTGCGCTTTCGCGTCATACGGCTCCTGGTACTGCGTGACCTTGCCTGTTTTTAGGTTGACCGTCCCAATCCGGTTGCAACCCTGCTCGGCAAACCACGCGTTGCCGTACGGACCCACCTCGATCGCGTGTATTGTTTCCGCCTTGCACGGGTAGGTCGAATTCTTAATGATCGTGGGCACCGTGTACGTTGTGTTCTTGCCGGTCACGGGATTGATGCGAATCACCCGATTGCCATTGCCGAAATCGGCTGTCCAGACATATCCATCGGCGTAAAATCCCTTTTGGATGGTCGGCGGATACATTTGGAATGGCACCTGATAAGGCGAACCCTCCAAGGGATACACGACGTAAACGATATTCATCGCCTGGCTGCCGAATTTGGTCACGGTTGCCTGATAGCCAGGCAGATCGGCGGGGGATGCGGGGATGGTGGGATTTGCGCCAAATATTTGGGTGAGATAGGTCGCGATTAGCCCGGCCCTCTGATCGCCGATCCGCGGCGGCAACCCTTTACCATTGGGAGCTTCGCCGCTGGCAGCCACGTCAAGCCGCATGTAATTCACCATACCCAGCCAGCCCTGGTAGTTCAGCTGGCGATTCGCCATGCGGTTTTGATAACTGTGACAGCCAAAGCAACTCGCAAAAAACGCCGTTTTCCCCGGGCTGTCCGGCAGCAACCTTCCCGCCTGCCAAGCCGAAATATCGCTCCAGTGGACGGTTCCCTTTTCCAATGAAAAATCGCATTTCACATTCTGATCGGCGGTTTGGAGCGTTTCGTTCCGCGGAGTGGCCCTATAGCCGGTGGCCCGGATGGTCACTCGATAAGCTCCGGCTGGAAGATTAGGAACTTCGTAGCTGCCATCTGCCTGCGACAACACATCCGTCATGATGTTCGTCGTTGTGTTCTGGGCCTCGACGAACGCGCCCTCGAACGGCGCGCCACCTGGCCCTTTCACCGTCCCCGCGATCGTGGCTCCCATCGCCAGCGGAACACCGGAAACCATGAAG
Source organism: Patescibacteria group bacterium (assembly GCA_035533975.1). GTDB lineage: Bacteria > Acidobacteriota > Terriglobia > Acidiferrales > UBA7541 > JAKASX01. Next base: position 55,238 of record DATLSU010000010.1, on the reverse strand, counting down.
CTGACCAGCCAAAGCATCTTCATCCAGAATGACCGCATTGCGTCTCGCCTCCTTGCTTCGCACTCGCCTCGGCATCCATTCAACCTACGCAAATGAATTCTTAGCACTCGCATCCCTTCGCCGGTGAGCAGACAAGGCTTTGTCCGTTCGCTAATTCGCCGCATTCTTGCTGCTGGGCGCCAAATAAAAATATCCCACGTTGGCATTGCCGTTCGATGACCACCAGACCCGACCTTTCGCGTCGGTCCAGAATTTCCTCATCGTGATTTCGGGATAAGCAAACGGATACTCAACGATCTTTCCCGTTCTCGGGTCGAGACGCTCGACCGTATCCAAGTAGGTCATCGACCACCACACATCGCCGGATTTGTCGATGGCGATCGCGTAGTCGTCTTTGATCGGACCTAGCGGTGTATATATCTTGAACGCCTTTGTCTTTGGGTTGATGCGGCAAATTCTCGTGGATAAAGCCTCGCCCAGCCTCTTCCCGACGCAAGTAAGCCAAACGATACCCTTTCGGCTGAACGCGATCCGGTGGGACCGGAAATCTTTTGGATCGGAGGGAGGTTGGAACTTCGTGACAATTTTCAAGGTTTTGGGGTTCACTTCGTAAAGCGGCATGTTGGCGTCAACATCGGTGAACCATACGTTTCCGTTCACCGGATCCCCGTACACGTCATAGGTGTTGATATGCTTCATCCCCGGGATGGGTGCGAATTTGCCCGTTGCGGGGTCGAGCCGGTACGGCGGCTCTCCGCTGGAGAAAACATATAGTTTGCCGTCGACCAGCATGGGGTGCGCGTCGTGCCGGTATCCCCCGGCAATGTGTATGGAGTTTGCAGCATACGGCGCCTGATACTGTGTTACTTTCCCTGTTTTCGGGTTCACTTCCCCAATCCGGTCGCAACCCGACTCGGCGAACCATGCGCTGCCGTCGGGACCCACCTCGATCGCGTGGATCGCTTCCGCCTTGCACGGGTAGGTCGAACCCTTTATGTTCACGGGGACCGGGTACCTTATTTCCTTGCCGGTCACGGGATTGATGCGAGTCACCCGATTGCTAGCACCGAACATGGCCGCCCAAATATTTCCATCCGAATGGAAGCCCTTTTCGATGGTCGGCGGATACATTTGGAATGGCATCTGATAAGGCGAACCCTGCAAGGGATACACGACCCAGACGATATTCATCGCCTGGTTACTGAATTTCGTCACCGTCGCCGGATAGCCGGGCAGGTCGGCAGGCGATGCGGGGATGCTGGGATTTGTGCCGAATACTGTGGAGAGATAGTTCGCTATCAGGTCCGCCCTTTGATTATCGAGAAAAGGCGCCGCACCTTTACCGGTGGGGGTTTCCCCGGCCGCGGCGACGTCAAACCGCATATAGTTCACCAAGCCAAGCCAACCCTGGTAGTTCAACTGGCGATTCGCAATGCGGCTTTGAAAATTGTGGCAGCCAAAGCATGCGTGAAAAAACGTGTGTTTACCCGGATCGTTCGGGAGCAGCACTCCCGCTTGGTAAACCGGAATATCGCTCCAGCTCACAACTCCCTTCTCCAGCGCGAAATCGCATGTGGTATGCTGATCCGCCGTTTGCAGCGTTTCGTTCTGCGCAGCCGCCCTGTAGCCAACCGCACGGATCGACACGCGATAATTGCCCTCGGCCAGATTCGGTATCTCGTAGCGGCCGTCCTCGTGCGACAACACATCCGTCATGATGTTCGTCGTCGTATTCTGAGCCTCGACGAACGCGCCCTCAAAAGGCTTGCCGTTCGTCCCGTTCACCGTCCCCGTGATCGTGGCTCCCATGGCTAGCGGGACAGCGGAAACGATGAAAACCACGAGCCAAAGCACCTTCCTCGGTAATGAGTGCACTATGCCTTCCTCCTTCTGCGAAACCGTCCCAGACGGCGTCCGAATCAACGCTCGTCCGGGAATATGCGTTTCCACTCGTTTGCCAAAGAATTGCCCGTCTCTAGAAATTCTCGCCGTTCACCATATTTCCCGTGCCTCTACGAGGCCAAGCGGCACATCAGGGCACGGCGCCTTTTCATTTCGCGGCACGCATGTCGCCGCCCGCAAGGTAAAAATAACCTACCGCGGCGTTGTTGTTGGATGCCCACCAGACTCGACCCTTGGAATCGGTCCAGAATTTTCTCATCGTGATTCCCCCATAGGGGAACGGATACTGCGTCATGTTTCCCGTCTTGGGGTCGAGTCGCTGGATCTGATCCATAAACGTCAGTGAGTACCACACGTTGCCGGAGCCGTCGACCCCGATCGCGTAGTCGTGCTTGTCCGGACCAAGCGGCGTGTACTGATGGAACGCTTTCGTCTTTGGGTTGACGCTGCAGACTCTTTCCGTGTTTTGGCTGAACTTCGGATTCCGGCAGGTAAGCCACACGATGCCCTTTCGGCTAACCGCGATTCGGTGAGACCGGAAATCCTCTGGATCCGTGGGAGGATGGAATTTCATGACGACTTTCAAGGTTTTCGGGTTCACTTCGTAAAGCGGCATGTTGTCGTAAATGTTTGTGAACCATACGTTCCCGTTCACCGGATCGCCGTACACATCGTAGGTGTTGATCTTCCCCATCCCAGGAATGAGCGTGAATTTGCCCGTCCGGGGGTTGAGCCGGTAGGGTGGTTGTCCGCTGGTGAAAACGTATAGCTTGCCACCCACCAGCATGGGATGCGCGTCGTGCTGGTATCCACCGGCAATGTGCACCGCGCGAGAGACATACGGGGCTTGGTACTGCGTGACCTTCCCTGTTTTCAGGTTGACCGTCCCAATCCGGTTGCAACCCGACTCGGCAAACCACGCGTTGCCGTAGGCATCGACCTCGATTGCGTGGATCGCTTCCGCCATGCACGGGTACGTCGAACCCTTCATGGTCGTGGGTACCGGGTACGTTGTATTTTTGCCGGTCACCGGATTGATGCGAATGATCCGATTCCCATTGCCGAAATCCGCCGTCCAGATATGTCCGTCGGAATAAAATCCCTTCTGAACGGTCGGCGGATACATCTGGAATGGCACCTGATAAGGCGAGCCCTGCAAGGGATACACGACCCAGACGATGTTCATCGCCTGGTTACTGAATTTGGTCACCGTCGCCGGATAGCCAGGCAGGTCGGCCGGAGATGCGGGGATGGTGGGGTTCAAGCCGAATATTTGGGAAAGATAGTTCGCTATTAGGTCGGCCCTCTGATCGCTCATACGTGGGGGCAAACCTTTACCGTTTGGAGCTTCGCCGGCGCGAGCCACATCAAGCCGCATGTAATTCACCAGACCGAGCCAGCCCTGGAAGTTCAACTGGCGGCTCGACATGCGGCCTTGAAAATCATGGCATCCGGTACAATTTGTAAGAAGCGCCGTCTTACCCGGGCTATTAGGCAACAACTGTTTGGCCTGCCAATCCGAAATATCGCTCCAGGTCACGATTCCCTTCTCCAGCGCGAAATCGGATGAGGCATGCTGATCCGCGGTCTGCAGGGTTTCGCTCTGCGGAGCCGCTCTATAGCCGGCCGCCCGGATGGTCACTCGATAAGTGCCGGCTGGAAGATTAGGGACTTCGTAGCTGCCATCTGCCTGCGACAACACATCCGTCATGATGTTCGTGGCCGTATTCTGGGCCTCGACGAACGCGCCCTCGAACGGCGCGCCGCCTGGCCCTTTCACCGTCCCCGTGATCGTCGCTCCCATCGCCAGCGGGACAGCGGAAACCATGAAAACCATCAGCCAAATGAGCTTCATCGAGAATGACCGCATAACGCCCCCTCTCTCTCTTCTGCCGTTGCGCCGACAGCAGCTAAAATCGCGATGCCCGACCAGGCGCCTTAACGATGCTGCAGGTTCCCGTAGAAACCGTGGCGGGCGTGCACGTGGGCCGGTGTCGATTTCCGTGGCTCTCACCGCTGGTCCCATCCAGCCCTTCACGGGCTTCTCCGCACTAACTGCGAGCACTACTTATGGAAATATTTCACGAAGAAATCGAACCCGACGGGGCCGGCCACGGGCATCGGGCCCATATGCGCACCGAGACCCATCGTCGTACGACTCGCCGGATTGTATTCGGGCCAGTGCGGCAAATTCGGCCCGTTCGGGTTGCCCGTCTTGGCAAAGTTCGTCCAGTAGGACGACAAGACGCGCGAAATCCTGAAATCCACCGGTTTCCAGGGACGATTCATCGCGCGCAGGGTTTGAAAAATGTATGGAAGCTCGGATGAGTGGAAGGTTCCAAATTCGGGATGCTGGGGCCAGGGAATCGGATGGTGGAAGTAATACGTGTAGATTCGGGGGCTCCGCTTGGCTTGGCCGGCAGCCCATAGATACATGGAAACGCGGTCCCGGTCGACCCCGCCGGCGCGGACCGCGGCCGGAATGTCCCCGTCCCGGCGCGCCGGATACAGCTTCGAAAACTCGGCGGCCATCGGACCATAGATTTTCTCGACGGTACGCTGGTAGGCCGCGACGGTCCTGGGAGGGACCCACCCGAATCCCGATGTGAACACCGTATCGCCGGTCACCGTGCCGTCAAGCAAGGAAACTTCATGCGCCGGAGCCACCTCCGGTACCACCCAATTGTCGACGTCCGGCCCGCCGGGCGCCGGCCCCTCGCCGGGGAAGCTGGTGGCGAATTTTGCGGCCGGCATCGCCCGCAACTCGGCGAGGGAATGAGCGCCAACGGATTCGGCGTAGTTTATGCCCACTTGTTCCGCATGGGCGAGCGGAGGACCCAAGTGGCCCGAGAGCGATCCCGGGAACAGACCCAAACCGCTGTCCGCAATGGCACGGACGAAGAGGCCCTTGGCCAGCGGTGAGGCCATGAGATATCCCACGGAAATGGCGCCGGCGGATTGCCCGAAAATCGTAACCTTCGCGGGATCGCCGCCGAACGCGCCGATGTTCGCGTGAACCCATTTCAGGGCCGCGATCTGGTCGAGCAGGCCGTAGTTTCCAGAGGAATGGTGAGCCGATTCTTTCGTGAGGCCGGGATAGGCGAGGAAGCCGAGCGCGCCGAGACGGTAATTGAATGTGACGGCGACTACGCCATCCCGGGCGAGGTTTTCCCCGTTATAGGCGGCCGCCGAACCCGATCCTACGCCGAACCCCCCGCCGTAGATGAAAACCATGACCGGCAGCTTTTCTTTGCCGGCTCGGGCCGTGGTCCACACATTGACGTACAGGCAATCCTCGCTGATCGGGCCGTGCGTCATAAATGCCCGGGTCCACGGCAAGTGGACACCCACTTCGTCCTGCATACAGCTCGCGCCAAAGCGGTCCGCCGGGCGCACACCTTTCCAGGGCGAGACCGGCCGCGGAGCATGCCAGCGAAGTTCCCCCACCGGCGGCGCCGCGAAGGGAATGCCCAGGTAGGAAGCGACACCCTGCGAATCGGTTTGGCCGGAAATCAACCCGCTGCCAATGCGCACAACGTCTTTGGCGGGTTGCGGAGGAAATGCAAACAGTGAAATAGCGGCAAGGAAAATCAATGCGGCGGCAACGTGGCGCATCCTAACGATTACCCTCCCTTTTTGCGGTGCATCTCTGGCGCTCGGGAAGCGTCCCAGCGCTCACAGCACGCCGGTGTCCGGGAAGCCTTGGTTTCTTCAATTTCCATCGTGCAGGCCAGCTGAGGCCGATAGACGGTGGACCCGGTTTCGGAGGCTCGTCCAATTCAACGTTCCAGATAGTAGTCGAGACCGGTTTAGAAAACAATCCTAGAAGGCAATCTTAACTTGGCGAAATCGGGACTGCTGCGGCGGCCAAGCCGCTGGCGGGAGCCGGTACGGAGCCGTATTCGGGCAAAGCAACCGACCCCGCCGCTGGTGGCCCTGGCGCTAGGGCAAAAGGACGATCTTGCCCCGGATGTGCCCCTTTTCCAGCAGCTTGAACGCCGCGCGCACGTCTTCCAGCCGGAACCTCGCGGCAATCGGCACTTCCAGGCCGCCGGAGGCCACCAGGGCGGCGAGCTCGGCGAGAACCGCGGCGTTCTTCGCGATGGCGCTGCCCTCGGCCTTCGCCCCGTACTCTTTCGCCGCGCCGAAATCCGCGATGGTGTTGATCCGGTCCGGCGCTACGCCTAGCTCGATGGCCAGTTTCACATAACCGCTGCCATAGGTGTCGATGAACGCATCGATCTTGGCCTCGCGCAGCTGCCCGGCCAAGCCTTCGCCATACGGCATATGCTCGACCCCGTGCGCGGCCAGCCAGTCACGGTTGGCGGCTCCGGCGATACCGATCACTTCAGCCCCAGCTCGATTGGCCAGTTGGACGGTGATCGATCCAACATCGCCCGCCGCGCCCGACACCGCGACCGTGTCACCCGCCTTGAGCGATACCGCGCGCACCGAGGCGTAGGCCGTGCTTCCGGCGACGGCCAATGACCCTGCAACCTCCCACGGCACACTGGCCGGTTTGAGCGTCAGGTTCCGCGCTTCCACGATCGCGTATTCGGCGTGGCTGGCGCGCCGGTCGGTGAAACCGAGCACCTCGTCACCGGCCGCCCATCCCTGGGCACCGGGACCGGCTTTCGTCACGACTCCCGCCAAGTCGGTACCCTCGCCCGACGGGAACGTTGCCGGCCATCTCGCGTGAAGCAATCCCTCACGGATCTTCGCCTCGCCAGGGTTGATGGACGCGGCCTTGACCTGTACGAGCAATTCCCCGCGGGCGGGTTCGGGAACCGCTACCTCGGCCACTCGCAAAACATCGATGCCGCCGTACCCATCAAATCGAACCGCCTTCATGCCTACCTCCCTTGCCGGTAAAACGAACGGCCGGTCAGCGATACGCGGACCGGCCGGGATGAAAATCGCTTTCGCGGGCTCGAGGGCTACTTCGAGGCAGGGAGCTTGGCCGCCAGCACGTCCAATTTCCCGATCTCGGGCGGCTTCGCCAGCAACTCGCCGGCCCGGGCCATGAGCTGGGCGGCCAATTGCCCGGTCAGATGCGCTTGCCGGCCCGCTTCGTCCGGGAAAGCGTCGAAAATGGCAAAGGTGCTAGGCCCAAGCTGGGCGGCGAACCAGGCCGTCGTGGCCGGCTCCTGCTGCACGACCCCGAGTCCCCCTTGCAGGAACTGCGCCACCTCTTTTTCCTTTCCCGGCTTGGCTTCCATTTTCACGTACAACGCGACGGTAACCATTAGTCCCTCTTCTCCTCGACGGCCTGCGGCGGCCGTCTCATTCCGCCAGGAAAAACGTAGGGCGCCCTGGACGAAATCATTGGTTTTGAGATGCGATTGTAAACGCGCGCCCCCCGCACCTCCAATTGAATTTGCCAATTCCTTCCGAGTGCGCGGGCACGCGCCCGCCACGCATGCAATGCGCGACAACTCCCTCGCTTCTATGCTATACGAGTCGCGGGAAACAGAGGAGGCCAGAAATTGCTCATAGCGATTTGGACCCCGATTCATATTTCATTCCCGGCCGGCGGGCACGCGGCCGAGGAGATCGTTCTCCGGTGGATTCACTTTATGGCGGGAATCACCTGGATCGGGCTGCTCTATTTTTTCAATCTGGCGGCGACGCCGGCGCTGCGCCGGCTCGATCCCGGGACGCGGGCGAAAATCGCCGTCGGACTTATGCCGCGCACGCTCGCCTGGTTCCGGTGGTCGGCGCTGGTGACGGTTCTGGCCGGGCTGCGCTACTACACGATCCTGCTGGCGCAGGACGCCTACAATTCGGGCCGGCCTTCGCTCGCCTGGACGTGGCTCTGGCACTGGTTCGTCGTGTGGCTGGCGGCCTACGCGCTGATTCACGGACTGATGATGCCGGTTTCCGGGCCGATGGACAGGGCGTGGGTGCGCGCGCCGCTGATCACGATGGTCGTTGCCGCGGCTTCCTGGATCATCCTGGATTGGAATGGCGGTCCGGGAGTTTCGAGCCAGTCGCTGGCGATTGCGGTGGGCGGGGGGCTGGGCCTGGTGATGCTGTTCATCGTGTGGGGATTGGTCTGGCGGGCGCAGAAGCGGCTGATCCGGTGGACGAAGGCGCACGTGGAAGAAGGAACGCCGATGCCGCCCGAGGCGGCCAAGCTCCAGCGGAGGGCGCAAGTGGGATCGCGGGTCGGATTCTGGCTGTCGCTGCCGATGCTGTTTTTCATGGGAGCCGCCGCGCACTATCCGTTTCTTTCGAGCGGGCTGTAGGAGAAAGCGGAGGCTACTTTTTCGGGCGCCGGCGCGCGCGCCGGGAAGCTGTCTTGGCGCGCCGCGGCGGCTTCCGCTTCGGGCGTGGCGGCGATTTCCGGCGGACGGCGCGCGGCTTCCGCTTTCGGCGCGGGAGCCGCTTAGGCTTCGGCTTCGGCTTCGGCTTCGGTTTCGCTTTCCGTTTCGCTTTCGACTTCGGCTTCGGCCCGGGCCTCGGCCTGGGATGCGAAACCGGCGCTGCCGCTTTGGCGCGCAGCCCGCGAAAGGCGGCCCGCAAGGCCTCGCCGGCGCAGGATTCCAGTTGAACTTGATAGCGGGCCGCGGCTTCGCGCGCCTGCGCCAGCATCGACGGATCGACCAGGAAGGCGCACCGATCGACGAATGCGCCGGCAACCGGCGGCGCGCCCCGCTGCCGCTGCATGACGCGGCCCTCCCTCGCCGCCAGGCGCAGGTACATGGTCAGGTCCCGTCCGAAGGCCTCCCGTTCATCTCTGTCCCAGGCGAGCGTGCCGGCCAAGAACGTCAGAAACGACTGCCGAAAAACAGCCACGGCTTCGGATTCGTTCAGGCGGGCGAAGCGCGAAACGATCGTGCCAAGCAGGGATCGCTCGATGTGGGAGGAAACCAGCAACAACGATTCCCGCTCGATCGCCGCGAGCAGCTCCGCCTTGCGTTCGGCCTCCCCGGCAACTCCCTGCCGGAAATAGTTGGCCGAATATTCGTAAACGAAGCGGGCCGGGCGCTGCTCATCAAGCACAAGACCGAGCACCGCTCTCGCGACCAGCCGCGCGCGAGCCGCCAGCGCCGGGGTTTCGTCATAAGGAAGCACCAGTTTGCTTTATACCAGTTTTTTCGCCGGAAAGTACGGCGGCGAAGTGAACGGCCGGCCTGGCGCCCGGGGCAAAAGAAAGGGCGGGCCGGCTACCGGCCCGCCCCTGAGCGTCGACTACCCCTTACTGGAGGGAGGGTTGGGAAGGTTGCGGACGGCCACCCGACGGCACGGCCGCTGCGCCGGGCCGCTTGAATGGCTCGAACTTGCCCAAGGCCAGCGCGAGAACGTCGTCGATCGTGTGGACGAAATGGAGCTTGAGATCGCCCATCACTTCCGGCTTCAGGTCTTCCTTGGCGTTCGGCTCGTTTTCGGTCGGCAACAGAACTTCCTGGATGCCGGCGCGCTTAGCTCCGAGCACCTTTTCCTTGATGCCGCCGACCGGGAGAACCAGCCCGCTGAGCGTGATTTCACCGGTCATCGCCACGGCCGGCCGCATCGGGCGATCGGCGAGCAGACTGACGAGCGCGGTGATCATCGCCACGCCGGCCGACGGCCCGTCCTTGGGGATGGCGCCTGCCGGAACGTGGATGTGGATATCGTGCTTGCGGAAAAAATCGGGATCGATCCCGTAGCGTTCCGCGTTGGCGCGAACCCAGGAGAGCGCGGTGCGCATCGATTCCTGCATCACCTCGCCCAAGTGGCCGGTCATCGTCAACTGGCGCCCACCCCGCATGGCGGTGGCTTCGATGAAGATGACGTCGCCGCCGGCGGGCGTCCAAGCCAAGCCGACGGCCACGCCGGGCTTGCCGACGCGGTCGGTGACTTCGCGCTCGACGCGGTATTTGCGGACGCCGAGCTTTTCGCGAACCACCTCGGGCGTAACGGTGAGCTTGTCGGTGGCGCCTTCGGCCATCCGGCGCGCCTGCTTGCGGATGAGGGTGGCGATTTCGCGCTCGAGATTGCGGACGCCGGCCTCGCGCGTATAGCTGTGGATGATCTCGCGCAGCGCCTCGTCGGTGAACTCGATCTGCTCGCCCATCTCCAGTCCGTGGTCGGTCGCCTGCTTGGGAACCAGATGGCGATTGGCGATGTGGATCTTCTCGTCCTCGGTGTAGCCGGGCAGCTCGATGATCTCCATGCGGTCGCGCAACGGCTCGGGAATCGGATCGAGCCAGTTCGCCGTGCAGATGAAGAGCACGTGCGAGAGATCGAACGGAACGTCGAGATAGTGATCGCGGAAGGCGACGTTCTGCTCGGGATCGAGCACTTCCATGAGCGCGGCCGAGGGATCGCCGCGGAAATCGCGGCCGAGCTTATCGACCTCGTCCAGCATCAGCACGGGGTCCTTGGTTTCGGCCCGGCGGATGCCCTGGATGATCTGGCCGGGAAGCGCGCCGATATAGGTGCGCCGGTGGCCGCGGATTTCCGCCTCGTCGTGCATTCCGCCGAGCGAAATGCGGGCGAATTTGCGGCCCAGCGAACGCGCAATCGAGCGGCCGAGCGACGTCTTGCCGACGCCCGGAGGCCCCAGGAAGCAAAGGATCGGGCCCTTGGCGCCGGGCTTCAGCTTGCGCACGGCCAGGTAATCGAGGATGCGCTCCTTGACCTTTTCCAGATCGTAGTGATCGGTCTCGAGGATCTCGTGCGCCTTGGAAATGTCGATCTCGCTGGCGCCGGAAGTCTTGCTCCAGGGCAGCGAAGACATCCATTCGAGGTAAGTGCGCGAAACCATGTACTCGGCCGAAGCCGGCGTCATTTTCTGCAGCCGCTTCAGCTCGCGGTCGCATTCCTTGCGCGCCTCGGCCGGCATCTGCGCTTCTTCGATCTTCTTGCGCAGCTCTTCGACTTCGGCGACGGTGTCGTCGGTCTCGCCCAGTTCCTTGTGAATCGCCTTGAGCTGCTCGCGCAGCAGATATTCCCGCTGGCTTTGACCGACCTGCTCTTCCACCTGCTCTTGAATCTTGGTGCGCAGCTCGAGCACTTCCTTCTCGCGCGTGAGTTCGCGAAATAGCGTCTGGAGGCGCTTGTCGACATCGGTGGTTTCCAGCAATTCCTGGCGCGTCTCGGTGGCCAGCGAAGGCATGTTGCCGGAGATGAAATCGCTCAGGCGGCCCGGGTCGGTGGTCGCCGCGGCGGTGTTGGCCAGATCGTCGGAGAGTTGCGGCGAGCGCGACACGATATCGCGGAACAGATCGAGCAGGCCGAGCCGGAGCGCCTCGCGTTCGGCTTCCGGGCCCGGAAACAGATCGGAGAGCTGCTCGACGCGGGCCCGCAGAAAGGGCCGCAGTCCGATCAACTCCATCACCCGGAACCGCGTCAAGCCCTCGAGGAATGCCACCATGTTTCCGTTCGGCATCCGCACCAGCTTGTGCACCTTGGCGAGCGTGCCAACGCCGTGCATGTCCGAAGGACCCGGATCTTCGACGCGAGGGTCGAGCTGCGCGACGACGCCCATCAATTTCTCCTCGCCCTCGAGCGAGTTCACCAGGGCGAGCGAGGACTCCCGGCCGATGGTCAGGGGCAAAATAATGCCCGGGAACAGCACGGTGTCGCGAACGGGCAGAACGGGCAATTGCTCGGGAATCTTATAGTCTTTTGTCATTGTTCAGCACTCCCATGTCCGAGACAACCGGATGCGTACAACCCTTTAGATGCATCGGACACCTCTAGGGTTCATCACTAGCCAACATTGATATCAGTCACATTTAGTATATGACGCTAAAGTTTGTGTTGCAAGCCATGTTCCCATGCGTAAATACATGCTAAGACGCTACATATCAATAACTTAAATAAATACAAAAACAATCAGGAACCTGAAAGATCCACCGATTCTTGTGCCATTTCACGCAAAAGGGCCATGGCCGCCTCGCGGGATTTCACCCTGCCTTCGAGCTGAGCCTCTTCGATGGCGCGCAGAATCTGTCCAAAAAGAGGGCCTGGCCGCAGGCCCAGTTGCTTGAGGTCTTCGCCGGTGACCAGGCGTGGCGGGCGCACCTCTTCGGGAGGGGTTTCGGCCAGGAAGCGCCGGACGAAATTGTAGGCATCGAGCTTGCCGTGGCTGTTCAGGCAATCGAGGCGATGCAGTTCGAGATGCTCGTCGAAGAGGGGAAGGCGGACGAAGCGTTTGAGGGTGGCGGGCCGCATTCTGGTCACTTCGATGAATCGCAGATGATTGCGAACCAGGGAGCAGATCTGCTCGGCGGCCGCATTGGAAAAGCGCCAGCGGCGGCAGATGGCCTCGGCCATCACGGCGCCGACCTCGGCATGCTTGTCGAAGCGGATGCGCCCGCCGGGACCGGCTGGCGGGGTGAAAGTGGGCGGTTTGCCCACGTCGTGCAGAAGCACACCCCAGGCCAGGGTCGGCGAAACGCCGGCCGGGAGCCGTTCGAGCATCATGCGCGTGTGAATCCAAACATCGCCTTCGGGATGGAATTGGGGTGGCTGGGCAACGCCCTTCATTCGCGCAACTTCGGGCAGCACCACGGCGAGCAGCCCCGAGTCGTCGAGCAGCTCGAAAGCGCGGCGCGCGGCGCCTTCGGTGAGCAAGCGGGTGAGCTCGTCGCGAATCCGCTCCGGGGAGACCTGGCCGACTTCGGGCGCCAGCCGTTCGATCGCGGCGAACGTCGCGGGTTCAATCGGAAACCCGAAGCGGGCGGCAAAGCGCACGGCGCGAAGCATGCGAAGCTTGTCTTCGGCAAAGCGGCGCCCGGGATCTCCGATCGCGCGAATCAGTCCGCTGCCGAGATCGGCTCGGCCTCCAACCAGATCGACGACTTCGCCGGTTTGTGGGTCCATCAGCAGCCCGTTGATCGTGAAATCGCGGCGGCGAACGTCGTCGGCGGACGAGCGGGAAAAGACGACCCGGTCGGGATGGCGCCCGTCGCTGTAGCCGATGTCCGAACGGAAGGTAGCGACTTCGACCTGAATCCCCCCTTCGACGACGACCACAACGCCGAATTTCGCGCCCACAGTCAGGCTGCCGGGGAAAAGCGATTCGACGCGTTCGGGAACGGCGTCGGTCGAAACGTCGAAATCATCCGGTTCGCGGCCCAGAAGGAGATCGCGCACGCAGCCGCCAACGAGAAAAGCTTGGTGGCCGGCGGCGGCGAGCACGCGGCAGATTTTTTCGGCGAGTTCGCGCGAGGTCACAGGGAGATTATGGGCGCTAAGAGCGGTTCGAGGCTAGGAGGCCGACCGCCCCTGCGCTTTTTCCGTCTGGCTTGTAGTTGCCTGAAGCATTCCGCCCCACGCTTGGCGATTTCCTTCCCACCCTTCCGTCCAAGCTTAACGGCGGCAGGATCTTTCGGTTTTGGCAAAATTCGGAGGGAGCTCCATCTTGCAACTGTATTATGCGCGAGCAAGAACCCCGTGCCAAGCCGGTCCACAACCGGCGCAAAGATTCCGCGAACATCAAGCAGCTGCAATCCTTCGCGGCTATCCTTGGCTCACTGTTTCGTAGGTGGTCTTCCGACAGCAGATTTACTTAATTTCGACCGTTCAATTTGGCACACCTGGCATGTGGTCAATTTTAGTCATCTAGACGAGTTGGTCCTACGAGCTTACGATTGGGCACGACTGGACCAGTTTCCTGAATTGATGGAAGGAACAGACCCGAATGGCGAGCACACGCAGTTCCGGTGTCGGTCACACGCTTCTCCGCAAAAAGTTCCGTACTGGGATGACTTTTCGGACCTATCGAGACAAGGAGGTCGTTTTTTCGCAGGGCGATACAGCAGATTCTGTTTTCTACATCGAGAACGGGACGGCTAAGCTCACGGCGATCAGCGTACGCAAGAAAGCGATAATCGCCATCCTGCAGCGAGGTAGTTTTTTTGGCGAAGGCTGTTTAGCAGGGCAATCTCTGCGGATTTGCACGGCGAGATCAATTGGGCAATCCACCATCATTCGACTGCAAGCGAATGCCATCGTTCGCACGCTCAAGAGAGACCAGCAGTTTGCAACGCTGTTCGTTGGATATTTGCTTTCACGGGTTATTCGGATTGAGGAAGACCTCATAGATCAATTCTTCAATTTCAGCGAAAGGCGACTGGCGCGGGCTCTGTTGCTGTTTGGGAATATAATCAAGGAATCGAAGTCGGACTCTCCCCTGAAGGTGAGCCAATCAACCCTGGCAGAGATGGTCGGTACCACCCGTCCAAGGGTAAGTAAATTCATGAACGAGTTTAAGGGAAAGGGCTTGGTCAGCTACAACGGGGGTTTGCAAATAAATAGCGCGCGGCTCACCGCGTTCTTGGAAAACCGCCCCATGTCCGTCAAGAAAACATGAGCAATGAAGACGAGAAATGAAAGTAAACCAGCTAACACGAACGCAACGGCCCCCCTGCCATGTCCTACGTTTGGTGTTGCTGCCGGGCGGCGGTGTGTGCTGGTTGTTGGCGGCCTGCGAAACGAGCCGCACTCAGACCGGAAGCCCTTGGCGGCTGCGGTCCTGGCAAGGGAAAAGAACTAAGCAGGTGTAAATCGTGCCCAAAAAGACAGAAAAAGAATCGGACGCCGCTTGGCTCGCACGACTCAAGCGGGAGTTTGCGAGGCCGGTCCTTACGAAGTCAGGTCGGGAAAAGGCGACGAAGGAACAGATTGAATCATGGAACGCAAGGTAATGGAGATTCGCCAAGGCCACTTTCAGGGATGGCTACGCAGCGAGTGTGGACGCGTTTTAACCGATGCCCCAGTCCTCCAGAAACAGAAAACACAATAGGAAGAGTTGCAAATAGCATTGTCGCGGCGTTACTCCTTTTCCACATTGCCCAACCCAGAAGAATTCACGGTTACCCCGCGCTCACTACCTGATTCGCTCGATTCAGACTTCGCAGATGACGTGTCCAACTCTTCTCTTTTCGCCGCCTTGAGATTGCCACGTCCCGGCGAGCAAGCCATCCTCGCCCCCCGGTTTCCGCCATGAGTCTGTCCGAATATTCGTCTCTGTCCTGCTGATCGTGGTCGACAAAGAGCTGAAGGATGTGCGAGTTTTTCGAATCATGGCAAAAACATTTCGATCCTACGTTCCTGAACGGAACGAGCCCTTACCCCCGAATGTACGGGAATGGTTGTCGGAAGCTTCATCTGACGGCGCTCAACGAGCTATTACGGCAGGTGTTCCGAATCACGTTGGTGACGGGGATGATGAAGCTGGGCCGCGTGGCGCTGGGCAGCAGCAAGGCGAAGGCCGACGCGAGCAAGCACAAGGCCATGAGTTATGGACGGATGCAGGAGACCGGGAAGCGGCTTCGGGAGGAGGTTTGGAAGTTACTGAGCCAAGCCGAAGCAGCCGATGCGGAAGGGGATGCCCGTTATGGGCGGGGTCGGCCTGGGGATGAACTGCCAGAAGAGTTACAGCGGCGAGAGGCACGGATGCAACGCATTCGTGAGGCCCGGCGAGCGTTGAAAGCACGAGCGCCCGAACAAGCCGAGAGCGCGGGGATCACAAATGAGCCACCTCGATGCTCTCGGATGCTGAATCTCGGACAGACTCTTAGTGGCGTGTGGGCGGAAGCGGGATCGCGAATGGGTACACGGGGCAGAGTGGTACGCAGCAGGAAGCCGAGACGCTGGGCGAATCATTCTTCGTCACCGCTTTCGAGCGAGCTGCCGAGCACGACCTTGCCCGAGCCGTAGCGGTCGCGGAGGCGGTCGGCGGCTCGCGTCAGCCGTTCGAGCCTTTCGCCGCGGCCGCTCTCCAGCAGATCCATTTGCCCGGAGCCCTGCGTGAATCCGGATAGCGCCACACCTACCAGGCGCAGTTTTTCCCCCGTCCAATTCGCCGCGAAGAGCGAGCGGAGCGCCGCTAGGAAAACCGAATCGAGACTGGACGGCTCGCGCAGGGTTCTGGCGCGCGTCACGGTTTGGAATCCGGCATAGCGCAAGGTGAACGTAACGGTGCGGGCGCGAAGGCCGGCGTCGCGCAGCCGCTTGGCCGCCTTCTCGCACAGCCAACTGAGGGTCGAGGCCAGAAGCTCGCGATCGGCCGTATCGGCGCCGAAGGTGCGGTTGTGAGAGATGGATTTCGGCTCGGCGTCGATGACGAACTCGTAGGCGTCCTGGCCGCGCGCCTTGCGGTAGAGCGCCGCGCCCCACTGGCCGAATGCCTGGTCGAGCTGCCCGGCGGAAAACGCGGCGAGTTGGCCGACGGTTTCGATGCCCAGCGACTTGAGCGCCGCTTCGGTGACTTTGCCAATGCCCGGGATTCGCCGCACCGGAAGCGGAGCCAGAAATGCCTCTTCCGCCCCGCCCGGCACCCACAACAGGCCGTGGGGCTTGGCCTGCTCGGAAGCGACCTTGGCAACCAGGCGCGAGGAGGCCAGGCCAAGCGAGCAAGGCAGGCCGGTCCGGCGGCGCACCTCAGCGTGAAGCTTCGCCGCGGCGGCCAGAGGAGGGCCGTGAAGGCGCCCGGTTCCCGAAAGATCGAGATAGGCTTCGTCGATCGAGGCCATTTCGACGACCGGGGAGTAGCGTTCGAGAATCGAAGCGACACGGTCGCTGTATTCCGCATAGCGTTCGTGGCGCGTATCGAGGAATACGGCGGTGGGACAGAGCCGCGCCGCCGTCCGCAGCGGCATGGCCGACTGAATGCCGAATTTGCGCGCTTCGTAACTCGCCGCCGAGACCACCCCGCGCTGGTCGGGCCTTCCGCCGACGATCACCGGCTTGCCGCGCAGATCGGGCCTCTCGAGCAGTTCGACGGAAACGAAGAATGCGTCCATATCGACGTGCAGGATGGGCGTCGCAATGGATGCGGGCGAGGGCGGCGTCGGGGAAACGGCGCGGAAGCGGGCGAGTTTCGGCATAAAGGTTCGCCGGCAGTCAACCCATCAATTATAGAGGCAATAAAACCGGCGCTGGTTGGTATCGATACCGAGTTCCATGCGGGCCAGGCTCCGGCGAACCTCGGGCGTGCCGTAGGTTCCCGGATCGGCTTCGAGCAGCGCCTTGTATTCCGAAATGGCTCGTTCGCGCGCCGCCCCCGCGCCCGTCAGGTAACGGGCGCTCTGCGGCGCCGGGGCGCAGGCCGCCAGGCCCTGATAGGTAACCGGCGAGCACGAAGACCATTCGCTGAGCGACCACCAGGTTTCATTGGCCTGCGCGACGAGAAACATGACCGGCCGCAGCGCGGGCGAATCGGGGAATTTTTCCAGGAATTTATCGCCCAGGGCGATCACGGCGCGAAACTGGTCGGCGCCCGCCTGGCAAACACCGGAGGTATCCCATCCCTGATCGAGCAACAAAAAGAAAGCGTCCTGGCCCCATTCCGTTTGCGGCGCGCCTCGCCAGACGCCCCACAACAGATCGTGGTGGTAGACCCAGCTAGCTCCCAGCTCGTCCCAGCTAAAGTGCATCCCCGCCGTCGCCCGCAGCCCGTCCAGGCGGCTCTTGAGCCCGGCGGGCAATTCGCGGCTGTCGGGCAGGCGCAAGCGGGCTACAAGGCGATCGGCGGCGAACAGCAGCTCGGCGTGCACTTCCTGCGGCTCGTCTATGGCGCGGTCGATCGTAGCGTTTAGAGCGTCGAGGACGGCTCGGGGAGATGCCCGATCCCCGGCGTCGCCAAGCAGGGCCGCAACGGCCGGAAACTCCTTCTTCAAATCGGCCGCCAGACGGCTGTCGATCGAGTCTTCAAACGCGGCGGCCGGCCGCTGGCCGAGCAGCAACTCGGTCCCCTGGCTGGTGGAGGAGAGCATGAGGGCGCGGTCACGCGCCAGCAGGCCGACGGCGACAGGCTCGCCGGGCGTATCCCGCGTATACAGGCAGATGTCTCGATCGGACCCATGCCATATGCGCAGCAAACGCCAATCGCCCGAACCCCAGGCGGCCATGGCGGCGGGAACGGACTGGGGCGCGTCGGGCTGGCCGTAGTGCCCGGTCAGAAGCGATTCGATCTGGTCGTGAATTTTCTGCATCACCGAAATGGGCATGGATCGCGATTGGAGGATTTCTCCCTGGAACTGATCGAGTTCGCTTTCCGGCGTAGCGGTTGGATTGAGAATGTAGAAAAAGTCGCTGGCGCGGCCAAAAGCGGCGACGCTCGTACAGCGATAGGTCCACAGGTCCGCGATGTAAAGCGCGCTGCCGTCGCCGTGAAAGACGCGGCAGGGAATCGAGGCGTGTTTGGCCTTCCACGCCGCGTAGGCGCTATGCCACTCGGTTGATTCCAGCCGGCTCACCAGCCAGACCGCTTCGCGTCCGGGCCGCACCCGCTTTGCCTGCGCCTGCGGCCGTGGAGATGCCGAACAATATGCAACTAGGCACAACACGGCAACGGCGCAAACCACATTCGGGGCGCGGCGGAATCGTTTTTCAGGGTTCATCGAGGTACTCGAGGAAGCGTACCTTGACCGGTGGTGGCGCGCAAAAGCCCTGGCTTCGCGTTCCGCGAATATGCCCCTTTTGTCCGGGGGGTGGTCGGAGCTTCAGCTCCGACATACACCCACCGGTGAATCAGGGGTTTCAACCCCTGAAGCACTTAGGGACTTCCTGCAACTGCTCGCCGCACGCAACGCTACACGCGACGCGCGGCCAAAACGCGCGGGATACCCGCCAGATCGCTCGTAACGCCAATATCGCGCCAATCGGCTGAATCCAGCAGCGTCATGACGCGCTCGCTCACCCCATATCCCAGCTCGACGACCAGCACGCCAGCCGGGCACAGGCAATCCATAGCCTGGGCAACGAGCAACGGATAGACTTCGATACCCTCCTCCCCGGCAAAAAGGGCTTTGCCCGGCTCATGCTCGCGGATTTCGCGCGCCAGCGAGGTGGCTTCGCGCCGGCCGACGTAGGGAGGGTTGCTGACAACGAGATCGAACGAACGCGGCCGGAAAGAAGAAAGAATATCCGATGCGACGAACAGCAGGCGGCCGGCGACGCCGTGCCGTTCGGCGTTGCGCCGCGCCACTGCCAGCGCGGCAAGCGAAATATCCGTGGCGAAAACGCGCGCCTGCGGCAATTCGCGCGCGAGCGCTACGGCGAGGCAGCCGGAACCGGTGCCAACGTCGGCGACGAGCAGCGCCTCTCGCGACCGCTGCTGCCCGATCCGCTCGAGCGCGACTTCGACGATGTGTTCGGTTTCCGGGCGCGGAATCAGGACGTCCGGCGTAACTTCGAAATCCAGCCCCCAGAATTCCTGATGTCCGGTGAGATATTGCGTGGGCGCTCCCGCGGCGCGCTGGCCGACGAGATCAAAGTAGCGTTCGGCGGCTGCCGGATCGAGAGGATCGTCGATGTGGACGTAGAGCCAGGCGCGGCTCGCGCCCGCTACGTGCATCAAAAGCAGCTCCGCCGCGAGCACGGGCGAAGCGACCCCCGCCGCGCGCAACCGGCCAATGCCCTGCTTCAACGCTTCGCGAAAATTCATTGTGCGGCCCGGTGACGAGCATCGCACGAACCCGCCCCAGGGCCAAGCGAGGGGAAGGCGTCAGACATGGAGGGTGAGTGGGGCATCGGAACGCAGGGCGCACGCCAAAAATCTCGCGGGGTGGTGGGGCATGTCTACCCTTTCCGCTGCCGGCGCAGGACAGCAACGACGAGGCGAAGCTCGTCGAACGTGATCTCCGGCGGCAGGGCATCTTTGAGAGTTCGGAGACGATCCAGACCGAGACGGTCGGCCGCGGCCTCAATGCTCACCCGCTTCTTCTCCTCGACCCAGGCCGCCTGAAATTCCAATTTGCCCTGTTGGACGAGGTCGGCGACCATTGCAACGACCGTTCCCAGTTGTCGGCCGCGCGCCTGAGCAATCCCGGCGAAGCTGCGGCCTTCGGCGAGCATCCGCATCGTTTCCTCGAGGGGTTTTGGCCTTTCCTCTTTTGCCGGGGTAGCTCTCGATCCATCTCGAAACGAGCGCAGGGCCTCCAGAATCTCATCGCCGTACAACTCGACTTTACGTTCGCCAAAACCGGGAACGTCCAGAAGCTCATCCGGAGAGGCCGGCCGTATGCGACAGAGGCTCTCGAGAGATGCGTCGTGCATGACGACGTAGGCGGGAGTGCCGCGGCTTTTCGCCGTCGTTCGCCGCCACTCGCGCAGATACTCGCGAAGCTCCTCTCCGTTGGCGTCCGGCGTGGCATCTTCCCGAGGCTTCCGGCTCGACGGGAACCGCGTCACGGCCCGCGGCGCACGGCCCGGGCGGCGCTCCCGCCGCTCGGGCTGATCCTGAGCGGGGGATTCCAAGAGCCACTCCGCGGGGCCGGTGCACACATCGCAGGCCTGACAGGACACCCACTTCGGATTCTCTCCGAAATGCAGGCAGATCTGCCGATGGCGGCACCGGCCCGATTCGGCATAGCTACGGATATCGTGGTATCGCTGCCAGGCGCGGTCGCGTTCGGCCGGATCGTCGAGCTGGCGAATGAAGTGCGAGAGAAGGCCTGCGTCCGCCTTGCGCCACAGCAGCACACAATCGGCAGGATCGCCGTCACGGCCGGCCCGGCCGGCTTCCTGGTAATACTGCTCGAGCGATTTGGGCAGCGAGAGGTGAATGACGGCGCGGACCGTGGCCTTGTTGATGCCCAGTCCGAAGGCGACGGTTCCCACCAGTACGCGCACCTCGTCCGACATCCAGCGCTCCTGATTGCGCCTGCGCGTCTCGTTGTCCATCTGGCCGTGATAAGCGATGGCGGCGATGCCGTGCTCTTCGAGGAAATCGACTGTGGCCTCGACACGCTTGATCGTGGGGGCGTACACGATGACGCTTCCATCGCGCTGGCGGCGTAGCGCCTTTACGAGGAGTCTTCCCTGCTCGCGCGAGTCGCACTCGCGAACGGAATAACGCAAGTTGGCGCGGTGGAAGCTGGCGATGTATTTGTGCGGGTCGCGCAGACGGAGCTGATCGATCACGTCGTGACGGACAGGGCGCGTGGCGCTCGCCGTGAAGGCGGCGATGGGGTGGTGGGGAAAATGGTCGCGAAGGCGGTTCAATTGGCGGTATTCCGGACGGAACTCGTGACCCCATTCGGAGATGCAGTGCGCCTCGTCGATCACGAAAAACGACACGGGCATTGCTTGCAGCCAGCCGACGGTTTCAGCGCGGGCGAGGCGCTCGGGCGAGAGATACAGCAAACGGAATCGTCCCTCGGCGGTCGCCCGCATCACTTGCGCCTGCTGGCTGGCCACGAGCGAACTGTTCAGCAGGGCCGCCGGGATGCCTGCCTGCACGAGCTGCGCCACTTGATCCTGCATAAGAGCAATCAGCGGTGAGATGACCACGGCGGTTTTCCCTGCGAGCATCGCGGCGGGCAACTGGTAACAAAGTGATTTGCCGCCACCGGTGGGCATGATGACGCAGGTGTCGTGGCCGCCGAGCAAACTCC
Organism: Patescibacteria group bacterium; assembly: GCA_035533975.1. GTDB lineage: Bacteria > Acidobacteriota > Terriglobia > Acidiferrales > UBA7541 > JAKASX01. The sequence goes on along the minus strand of DATLSU010000010.1, from coordinate 33,999 downwards.
GAACGATGTCTTCCTGAAGGGGGCGGAAGGAGTCGAACCCCCAGTAGCGGCGCAGCGGCGCGAGTAATTCGGATTGCTCGATCACCCAGGCAGTATAAACCCGGGAAATCGCAGCACGGACTTCGGCCGCGATCAAGAACGATTGCTTGCGTATAGGAGGTTTAGCGCAGGTGCGCACCCGGGAAGACTCGCACCCTTAAAACAAAATGGTGCGGCACCGCGCACGCCAAAAATATCGAGGGCTGGAGAACCAATGGGCCAGCTCCCGCCGCGATCCGCTTTAGAGAGGGTCGCCCGGCGTACCCCCGGGAGGGCCCTGCGGCGAAATTTCCCAAAAGCCGAAGACGTCGATCGTGTCCAAAACGAACCAAAATTGCGTCAAGACGAGTCCGAGCGCCAGGTACCACTCTACCGACTGCGAAAGATGGGCGCTGGCACCGCGCGCCGCCGCGTCGAAATCCGCCGTCATGCAGATTCCCGCCAGGCAAGCGATCACCACCCATAGCACGATGCCGCACACTCCCCCGGCCCACAGCGAAAAGGCCGGCTTGCCCAGGCGGCCGAGAACAAAATTCGCGGCGAAGAAGAGAACCGGTCCTCCAAACGCTGCGCCGATTTTCCGATTGAAGGAATCGCTCGCATGAACAAGGCCGAAGCGGTAGGCGAGCAGCAGGCCTAGCGGCATGGCGCCAACCTCCAGCACGGCCAGGATGCCAACGCCCGGAAACCGCATCCCCGATCCCGCGGCGATCACGCCCAGCAGCAACCCCTGCACCAGCGCGTAGAGCAGGGCCGTCAAAGGCGCCCACCGCTTTCTGTGAACCGTGAAGACGACCAGTCCCACGGCTACAGTGCTGAGCAACAGGAAGGCGAGGAAAACGAGCTCGCTCGTGCTGGCCCCCGCATCGAGAAACGCCCTGGCCCTCAGCCAGACCCAGATCGTGGTTGCGACCGAGACCAGAATAAGGACGGCGCCCTTGTTGGTGGCCCCGGCAAAACTTTTCCCTTGCGCCCAGGGCGAATCGGGAGCTTCGGCGGCGGCATCGGGAGGTGGAAAATTGCGAAAGATCGGATTCGTGACCGGCGACTGAAATCCCGGCAGAAAACGTCCCATCGACTTTCTCCGTGGCATGCCGCGCAGATCCCCTTCGAGAGGCAATCGATACACCCACACAACTTTTTCCAGCGGCGAACTGGAACCCAGCCGAAAACCTTCGGCGAAACGGCAACGGCCATGGCGCGAGGCAGGCGCCCGATCGGCCGGGATGATCGATCGGGATGCTGGCGAGCGATTCCGCCGTCCTCAGACGTTGAGGGTGAGTGTTACGTCGGGACGCGGGCCGGCCGGCGGGAGTTTCGAGCGATCGACGGGGCGGTAGAGCGTGTCGCGCTCGAACGGGACGCGGCCCGCGGCGCGAATCAAGCGCTCGAGCTCGGCGCGCGTCATGTGCTGCGGGGTGGTAGCGCCGGCGTCGTGATAGATCTTTTCCTCGATCACCGTGCCGTCGATGTCGTCGGCGCCGAAACGCAGCGCGATCTGAGCGACCGGCGGCGTCAGCATGATCCAATAGGCCTTGATGTGATCGAAATTGTCGAGCATCAGCCGCGCCACGGCGATCGATTTCAGATCGTCCCAGCCGGTCGGTTTGGGCAGATGCGAAAGAGCCGTGTTTTCCGGATGGAAGGCGAGCGGAATGTAGGTGACGAAGCCGCCGGTTTCGTCCTGCAACTCGCGCAGCAGCGTCAGGTGCTCGACGCGCTCCTCGTAGGTTTCGATGTGGCCGTAGAGCATCGTCGCGTTCGAGCGCAGGCCAATCTGGTGGGCCGTTCGCGCGATGTCGAGCCACAGCCGGCCGCTGGTTTTGTGGTCGCAGATGACTTTGCGCACGCGCGGATTGAAGATTTCGGCGCCGCCACCGGGCATCGAATCGACGCCGGCTTCCTTCAGGCGGAGCAGCACGTCGCGCGGGGAAAGCTTGGTGAGACGGGCGAAATAGCCGATCTCGACCATGGTAAAAACTTTCAGATGGACCTGCGGGAAGCGCTGCTTCAGTCCTCGAATCATTTCGAGATAATGCTCGAAGGTGAGCGACGGATGCAGCCCGCCGACGATGTGGAATTCCGTGGCGCCCTCGGAGACCCCTTGCGCGGCCCGCTGGTAAACGTCATCGAGCGCGTAGGTGTAGGCGCCGGGCGCGTCGGGCGAGCGGCCGAAAGCGCACAGGCGGCAGTGGGCGACGCAGACGTTGGTCGGATTGATGTGACGGTTGACGTTGAAATAACAGATATCGCCGTAGCGCTTCTCGCGGACGAAATTCGCGAGCCAGCCGAGCGCAAGCAGATCTTTCGTGCGGAACAGAGCGAGGCCGTCGTCGGGCCTCAGCCGCTCACCCGCCAGGACCTTGCGGGCGACGGGTTCGAGGCGGGAATCGCGAATCGTGGGTTCGGTCATCGTCGTTTGCGGCATCTTCGTTTGCGGCGACTTCGTTTGCGGCATCCAGGGCCTGCGGCATCAAGGACGGCCCAGACAGACTGCCGCGCCCCAAAATATCAGGAACAACAGGCTAATATAGCCGTTCACCGTAAAGAATGCAGCATTGATTTTACTCAAGTCGTTCGGCCGCACCAGCCGGTGCTCGTAGGCCAGAAGCGCGGCGACCACCGCGATGCCCGCCCACGCCGGCCACGAGAGAGCGAAACTCGCCGCCAGCCACACCAGCAGCAGGATCATCCCAACGTGCATGGCGCGCGCCACCACCAGCGCCCGTCCCACGCCGATTCGCCGCGGTATCGAGAACAGCCCGGCTTCCCGATCGAATTCGATGTCCTGGCAGGCGTACAGCACGTCGAAGCCGGCGACCCACAGCGTCACCGCGGCGCACAAGATCAGCATGCGCAGGTCCAGCTCGCCGCGAATCGCAATCCACGCCGCCGCCGGCGACATGCCAAGGCAGAAACCCAGCACCAGATGCGACCACGCGGTGAACCGTTTCGTGTACGAATAGAGAAAGAGGATGACTAGCGCGACCGGCGATAACCGGAAGGCCAGCGGATTCAGTTCCCAGGCTGCCAGCACGAGCACGGCCGAGCTCACGATTACAAATAACCAGGCAAAACCCGGCGACAACTCCCCGGTGACCAGCGCCCGCGTACTCGTGCGGGGATTCAGCCGGTCGTAGCGAAGATCGGCGATCCGGTTCATCGTCATCGCCGCCGACCGCGCGCCCACCATCGCCACCACGATCCATCCCAGTTGCCACGCGAGATGGCCGGCCGCGGGCCAGCCGCCGCCAGAACCCTCGCCGCGCGCCGCGAGCAGGGCGGCGACCAGCGCATAAGGCAGGGCGAAGACGGAGTGCTCGAATTTGATCATTTCGAGCACGGTGCGCATGCGGCGAAACATATCTCTATCTTTTCCCGGCGCGGCCCGGCTCATCCGGGCACGGCTTTCGGCGCTAGCCGCCCTCTTTCTTCTTCGCGCCCATCCAGCGATACTGCTCTTTTTGCGGCAGCCCGAACTGTTCGAGAACGCGGCAGGCGAACTGCGTCACCAGATCGTCGATCGTTTTCGGCGCGAAATAAAAGGCGGGCACCGCCGGCATGATCACCGCCCCGGCAGCTTGCGCGCGCAGCATGTTTTCCAGCTGGATGCGGCCCAGCGGCGTTTCGCGAACGCAGAGAACCAGGCGCCGGTTTTCCTTCATGCAAACGTCGGCGGCGCGCGAAATCAGATCGTCGCTCGTGCCCGCGGCAATCGAGCCGAGCGCCCCCGTCGTGCATGGAATAACGACCATGCCGTCTACCGGATAGGAGCCCGAAGCGATCGAAGCCCCGATGTCCTTGTTGGGCAGCAGATCGATCTTCTTCGTCGCGCCAACCAGAAGTTCGGGCAGCCGCCTCAGTTCTTGCGCGACCAGTCCCAATTCCATCGCCACCAGCCTCTGGCCCGCTTCGCTGACGACCAGATGCACGCGGCCGACGCGCGAATCGTTTTCGAGGAGCTCGAGCAGTTTCCGGGCGTAAGCCGCGCCGCTCGCTCCGGTGATCCCCACAACGATGGTTTTTCCCGCCATGTAGTTTCCGCTTCCCCGTTTGAACGCTAGAGCCCATTCCGTATTGCGCGGGCGCCTCGCACACTGTTAGCCGCCGCTCACGCCAAAGTCAAGCCGGGCCCGGCGGCGAAAACAGGTCGAGATAGCCGGAATAGTAGACCCGGTTGTACCGGCGGACGCTCAGGCCAGGGAGTCGACGCGGGCGTGCTGCCAGCGGCGCGGGCGCTTTTTCGGGTCGAGGACTTTCTTTCGCATGCGAATCGATTGCGGGGTGATTTCGACGTATTCGTCTTCGGCGATGAATTCGATGGCGGTTTCGATCGTCAGAACGCGGTGCGGGATCAGGCGAATGGCCTCGTCGGCACTTGAGGCGCGCATGTTGGTCTGCTTTTTTTCCTTGGTGACGTTCACATCGATATCGGCGTCGCGCGAATTTTCGCCGACGATCATGCCCCCATAGACATCCCTCGCCGGCCCGATGAACAGGTCGCCCCTCTCCTGGAGGTTCCATAGGGCGAATGCGGTGGATTTTCCGGTGCGGTCGGCGACGAGCGACCCGGTGGGCCGCGAAGGGAGATCGCCGGCGTAGTCGGCCCAGCCCTCGAAGAGGGAATGCACGAGCGCGGTGCCGCGCGTATCGGTGAGCAACTGGCTGCGCAAGCCGATCAAGCCCCGCGAGGGGATGCGGAACTCCATTCGCGCGCGGCCCGAACCGTGATTCACCATTTTCACAAGCTCGGATCGACGGCTGCCCAGCATTTCCATCACGACGCCGACGAACGTCTCCGGGGAATCGACCATCAGACGCTCGACGGGCTCCAGGCGCCGGCCGTTTTCCGTGCGCACGACGATTTCGGGCTTGCCGACCATCACTTCGTACCCTTCGCGTCGCATCGTTTCGAGCAGAATCGCCAGTTGCAACTCGCCGCGTCCGAGCACGCGGAACGTATCGGGCGAGTCGGTCTCTTCGACGCGGATCGAGACGTTGGTCAGAAGCTCTTTCTGCAGCCGGTCGCGGATATCGCGCGAGGTCACCAGGCTGCCTTCGCGCCCGGCCATGGGCGACGTGTTCACGGTGAAAATCATCGCCAGTGTGGGCTCGTCAATGCCGAGCGGCTGGCAGGGCGCCGGCGTTTCCAGGCTGGTGATCGTTTCACCGATTTCGATCCCCTCGACCCCGGCGATGGCAACCAGGTCGCCGCAAACCGCCCGCTCGGTTTCGTCGCGCCCCAGGCCGCGAAAGGTGTACAGCTTGGTAATCGTCGTCGGCACGATGGCCCCTGAAAGCTTGGCGATGCCGACCTGGGCGCCGCGGTCGAGCGCGCCGCTAAAGACGCGGCCGATGGCGATGCGCCCTAGGTAATCGCTGTAGTCGAGATTGGTGACCTGGATTTGCAGAACGCCCGATTCGTCTCCCCCCGGCGCTGGAATCGCGGCAACGATCGTCTGGAAAAGAGGCTCGAGGGTGCCGGAGCCGTCGTCCAGGGCCCGGTGCGCGACGCCCGCCCGCGCGTTCGTGTACAGGACGGGAAAATCCAGTTGATCCTCGGTGGCGTCGAGATCGATGAACAGGTCGTAGATTTCGTCCAAAACCTCTTTCGGCCTGGCGTCGGCGCGGTCGATCTTGTTGAGCACGATGATGGGCACCAGGCGCGCTTGCAGCGCCTTCTGCAAAACGTAGCGGGTTTGCGGCAGCGGCCCTTCGCTCGCATCGACGAGCAGGAGCACACCGTCGACCATGCGCAGCGCCCGCTCCACCTCGCCGCCGAAGTCGCTGTGCCCCGGCGTATCGACGATGTTGATTTTGCAGTCCCCGTAGAACACAGCGGTATTCTTCGCCAGAATCGTGATGCCGCGCTCGCGCTCGAGATCGTTCGAGTCCATCACGCGCTCGACGACCTCCTGATTGGCGCGAAATGCGCCGCTCTGCCGGAGCATGGTATCGACCAGGGTCGTTTTGCCGTGATCGACGTGCGCCACGATGGCGATATTACGGATCGATTGCGTCATAGCGGTTCGCTATCCCAAAGAAAAGAGGCTGCAAGCGCGACCTCGCAGCCCCGTCGAAGATGCCATTGATCGAATTGCCGGAGACGAGCGGCCAACCGGTTTTCATTTTACCATGCCGCGAGCGGCAAAGCTGCCCGTCGCGCCCGATTGTGCCTGATCGGCAAGCAACCGTCAGCGGCCGCACGTCCGCACAGGCCGCTTATGCGGCCTGATCTATTTTCCGATGCGGCTGATGGTCCCGGCCGCATCGCCGGGAGTCAAATTCACGACGACGGCCCGGGACGGGGAAATGACGTAAAGAACCGAACCGGTTCCCACCGCTGCCCGGCCACTGGCAGCGACCGAATAGGGGGCCTCGAAGCTTTTGGGGGGCAGGGAGGAATTGCCCGTAGCCGTACGGTCGGCTGTTTCGCTAAACGCGCCGAGTCCCGCGCTCGTCACCACGCCCGATTCCAGCGGCGCGGCACTCGACGGGGCGGCCCAGGTACCGATGACGTAGCCGCCGGAAAGCGAGGCGTTGCCGAAAGGACCGGGAGCCTGCGCATCGAGCAAGCCGGCCGAAGCGCCGGCCCCGGTTCCCACGATGACTCCCTGATTGGGAGACACCAGATAGGAAACCAAGGGCGTCGAAAGCGACGGCAGCCACAAGGTCACGCGGCCATCCGGCTCCACGCTGTAGGTCCCGCTGCCGGTCAACGCGCCGATCTGGCCGCCGTTGTTCCGATCGATGCTGTAGCGGAACCCGCCGGCACCATCGAACGTCACCAAACCCGCTGCGACTTTCGATCCCGCCGAGCCACTCGCCGTGCCGGCAAGGCTGATGACGCTGGTTCCCCGAAGCGATGCGGCGGTGAAACCGGAAGGCTGCCCCGGGGTCTGCGCCCGCGCCTCGCCGCCATTCACCGGCGAGCCGTAGCGCGGATCGGTGCTGACCAGGAGCAGCTTGCCCGGCGAAACTAGATAGAACGCCCAATGGACGGCGCCGTCGGGCGTGTCGGCCGTCAGCGTTCCCCTCCCCGTGGAAGAAACCGAATAGCTGCCTGTAAAAGGAAGCTCGGTGCCGATGCTGCCCCCGTCGTTCGAATCGAGCACCCCGCCGCTGATTCGGCCGGCCCCATCGGCATGAAATCTTCCCGCGAGGACGAAACGGCCGCCTTCAGGATCGGACCCGGTGGTACGGAAGGCATAGTCTCCCTTGAGCGTGGCGGCGGTCCGATCCTGACGATACGGACCGCCCCGCATCCGTGAAGGCATCGGGGCGGAAAATGCCGCTTTTTGCCTATTGATGGTGCCCCAGCCGCGCGTTCCGGAGCTATCAGTCTCAATGAAACGCGCCTGGTCTCCGGTAGCGTTCAGGGCGAAGCCGAACGTGCCCAGAGCGGCAGTTCCGGAGGGACCGGTCAGCGTCAAGCTCCCCGTATTGTCAGGCCCCACCGTATAGGTGCCGGCCAATGGCTGAGCGGAAGTCACTCCCGATGCCCGATTGATATCGACGAGCCCCCCCGTCACGTTGCCCGTGCCGTCGGCCGTGAAACTGCCTGCCATTGTGACCGTGCCGGCCGAATTGGAGCCGCTGAAAAGAAAAGCGTAGCTGCCCGACAGCCGGGCGACGGGAACCGAAGCGCTCAGAGTAATGGTGGCCGAGTCCAACTGGCTCAGCTCCGCATTGGAAGTTGCCGTCAAGGTGAGCGTCGAGGAACTCGGCATCGACGTCGGGGCAATGTAGACGGTGGCCACGCCGCTGGCCGTGATAATGGGCGAAACCGTGCCGCACGCCGGCGAGCAAAACTTTCCGCCCTGCGTCAGACTCCAGGTCACGCCCGCATTGGTGGGATCGTTGACAACGGTCGCCGTGAACGATCCCCTGGAGCCGAGAACAACCGTGGCGGTGGTCGGAGAGACGGTAACGGTGGCTGGCGGATAAAGAGAGACCGTAGCCGTGGCGGACTTGGTCGTATCGGTCACCGAGGTCGCCGTGACCGTCACGGTCGTGGCGCTGGTAATGCTGCTGGGCGCCGTGTAGGTGGTCGCCACTCCGCCGAGTGTGCTCGTGGGCGAAATCGTGCCGCACGCCGACCCGCTACAAGTCGAGCCGTTCTGTTTCAGGGTCCACGTCACCCCCTTCTCGGCCACGTCGTTCGACACGGTCGCGGTGAATTGCGCCGTGCCGTTGGCATAGAGAATTTGGGTCATCGGTAAAACCGTGACCGAAACCGGCTGAACGACGATCGTCGCATAAGCGGTTTGCGTCGAGTCGGCCACCGAGGTGGCTTTTAACAAAACAGTCATCGGAGTCGCCGGCGCGGTGTAGGTGGTCGCGGTCCCGCTGGTTGTGCTGGTCGGCGAAACCGTTCCGCAAGCCGATCCGTTACAGGCCGTTCCATCGGCCTGCGTCAGGGTCCACGTCACACCCTTATCGGCCGTATCGTTGGCCAGAGTCGCCGTGAATGGTTGCGGTCCGTTGACGGGCACATTGGCGTAGGTGGGCGATATGGAGACCGAGACGGAGCTCTGGATCGTGATGGTTGCCCAGGCAGTGATGCCCGGATTCGCCATATCCGTCACCGTAAGTAGCACCGTGTCCGAACTCGGAGCGCTCGATGGCGCCGTGTAGGTGGCCGCGCCGGGGTTGGCCGTGCAAAAGCCTCCCGACGGGGGCGTGACTGTGCCGCACGCGATCGTCGAAGGATCCGCCACAATCGTCCCGCAGCCGGGCGAGCAGGCCGTCCCGTTCTGCGACAGGCCCCACGTCAGCCCGGTCGTAGTCGTATCGTTTAAAGCCTCAGCTCCGAAGGTCCACGTGCCGCTCAGAGCGAGCGTCAGTGTGGGCGGCGAAACGTTTATCGTAATCGTGCCTCCGACCACAATGTCCGCCGCGGCGGCTGCGCTCGCATTCACCACCGCTTTCGCGGTAAGCGTCACGGCGGACCCGCCCGAGCCAAGCACAGCCGCCGGCGCAGTATAGGTGGTCGGCGTACCGCTGGGGGTAACCGTGGGGAAAACCGTGCCGCAGATCGGTGCGCACGCCACTCCGCCCCGCGTCAGCGTCCAGGTCACTCCGCGGTTGGTCGAATCGTTGGTTACCGTCGCGGTAAACTGTTGCACCGCGTTCAGAGCCAGCGAAACGGTCGATGGCGAAACCGAAACGGCGACGGCGCTCGTGCTGCTCGTCCCGCCACCGCATCCCATGCTGAAACCGAGAACCAGGAACAGGGAACCCAACGCGAACGCCCGGAGGAGGCAGGCGAACCGCCCAGACGATTCCCCTTTTTTCACTTGCCTCCGGCAACTCCAACTGCCTAACGGCCAAGGACGCATAGGAACAGCCCAACCCCTTAATAATGGAATCACGCTCAAAAACGCTGCCCAATTACCAGCCCGGCCGCGACAACCCGCACCGAACCTTGCCTTCCATCCGCAGAATATACATTCCGGCTTGGTTGGGTCCAGTCCGCCTCAACCGCACTCGCAATCCTGAGGTACAACCCACCAATTGTATACGGAATCGAGCCCGCGCGTTTCGATCATCCCGGACCGGCATCGATTTCCGGTAGCGATTGCCGATAGCCACCGGCGCGGCCGATTTCGGCCCGTATCCGGTCGCCTGGAAAGCCGGCCGCAAGCAGGCTGCGGTAGAGCGACGCAAACCCCTTCCGGTCGAGAGCACCGGCCCGGTCCGCACCATGCCGCCTGAGCCAGACTTCGATGCGGCGGCGCAGCGCCGCCCGGCCGTTCTCCGTCGAAGAGGCTGCTTCGACCGCCGCATCGATATGCCGGTCGCCAACGCCCCGCGCACGAAGCTCGCGGGCAATGCGGAGGGGACCTTGGCGGCGATTGGCCGAGCGGGCGCGGGCGAACAGGGCAGCGTAACGCGCATCGTCGATCAAACCCTCCGCTCTGAGCCGCGCCAGGACGCCGGGCACGAGTTCGCGGTCGACAGCACGGCGCTCCAAATATTTCCGCATTTCGAAAGCCGAATGCGCGCGCCGCGCAAGCGCCCCGACCGCGGCCGTGTAGAGTTCGGTCTCCGTAGCGAGTTGGCGAGGACCGCGTGGCATGGGCATCTCAGCATAGGAGCGCCAGGCCCCAGACGCAAGGCAGGTCCGCAGTCCATCGCCGCCGGCCCGGCTGACGAATCGGTTGGCGTAACGCTGCCGCCGGCCCTGAAACGCAATTCCCCTGGTAACAATCACGATAAATGATGTACAAAGACCGGCCGGCTGGCAATCGCGGCGCAACCTCGCGCGGCGGCGAAGCACTTTTTTATTTTATTCCCGCGCGATCGCCAGCAACCAAGAAAATGAAATGCCGGAAGCCGGAGCGCTTCCGAAACCCGCTTCGTGACCGCAGGAGTCTAGCGAACCTCCGTTCGGTCTGCAACCCCGGAAACGGGAAAGAGGGATACAAACGGAAGTCCGGGACTGATCCGTAATTGGTTAATTGTGAATTCTTTCACGGCCCATCACAGAGAATTAAAAGCGAAACAATCCCCACGATTTATCTTGACTTAGGTTTCGTTTGGGCGTACTAATGCGCGAGATAAGTGGGTAGTGGGGAAACTCTAGTTGCAGGCATCTTAATGGGGCTGGCTCGCGGTGAATCGTTCACCGTAGCCGTGAATTTTTGCGTTCGCGAGGAGGAGTAGATGAAATCGCAGGGGCCAAGACACGGTACGTGGTTTATGGGGATTTCAGGACTTCTTGTTTCTTTAGCATTCTGCATTGCCGGAATTTCGGCTTTGGCCCAGCTTCCCACAGCCTCGATCCTGGGGAGCGTGAAGGATCCGTCCGGCGCGGCCATTCCCGGAGCTACGGTAACAGCGACGAACACCGACACGGGCGCCACGCGCACGGTCGCTACGGACTCCCAGGGGAACTACAACCTCGTTGAGCTTCCGGTCGGCAATTACACATTGAAGGTGTCGCACACCGGCTTCAAGTCGGCCAGCCGCGGCGGAATCACTCTATCGGTAACTCAGCAGGCGCTCATCAACTTCAAGCTGGAGATCGGCGCGACCCAGCAGACGGTCACCGTGACCGGGGCCGTACCGCTGGTCAACACGCAGAGCGCGACGCTGGGCGGCCTGGTCAACAACCAGACCCTCGAACAGCTTCCCCTGAACGGCCGGAACTACATCAACCTCACCTTGCTGCAGCCTGGAGTCGTTCAGCAGAGGAACGTCGTTTCCGCAGGCGGAATTCAAAATGGAACCCAGTTCAGCGTAAACGGCGCTCCTACCCGCGCGAACAACTTCATGCTGGACGGCGCCGTATTGCAGAACCTTTCCGGCGTGAACCCCTCCGGGTTGACGGGCACCACGCTGGGCATGGACGGCATTCAGGAATTCCGGATTCTCACTTCCAACTTCGCGGCCCAGTACGGCCTGTCCATGGGCAGCCAGATCGTCATGGTCAGCAAGAGCGGAACGAACAAGTTCCATGGCGATGCTTATGACTATTTCCGGAATAACGTCCTCGACGCGCGAAACTACTTCGCGCCTCCCCCGGCCGCGCTTTTCGGCCATCGAAATGGGGCGTTCAACAGAAACCAGTTTGGGGGTTCGATCGGCGGGCCGATCAAGAAGAACAAAACATTTTTTGATGCGGTCTACGAGGGTGTGAGAGAGAAGCTTGGTGTGGTTCAAGACACCGTCGTGCCGGCCGCGGGATGCCACCCGCCGGGTGCCAACGCGGTGAACAATTACGGCGCCGGAGCGGAGATCTGGGATGGCACCGGCACGCAGCCAAGCGGAAGCGTCGGGCCTTGTCCGGACCTGCAGGCCCTCAACCTCAGCCAGAACTACGTAACCCTGAGCCAGTACACCGCACCGTTTCTTTCGCTGTTCCCGTTGCCCAACGTGACCGGCCCCTGCGGCCCCTGCAGCTACAACTACGCCGGACTCACGCCAGTCACCGAGAACTTCGGGCAGCTCCGCATCGACCAGAACATTTCCTCCTCGGATTCGCTCTTCGGGCGCTACACGATCGATAACAGCAGCTATGACAACGCGGATGCGAGCACCGGTTTGTCGGATATCGGAGGAGGCAGCTTCCAGCAGTACCGCGTCGTGGGGCTCACCCGCAATCAGTACCTCACGCTGGCGGAAAACCACATCTTCACTCCCAACCTGCTCAACACCTTCCGGTTGTCCTTCAGCCGGACCCATACTCACGCGGCCGACTCTTACGTAGGCCTTCCCAACAACAACCTAGGGTTTCCGATCGTCCCGGCCAGCACCTTCGTTCCAAACCCGGCCATTGGGGATATGACCATCGCTTTCGGAGGCTACAGCCAGTTGGGACCGGCTGAGGCGTATCCGGCCGTGTTCTACCTCCAAAACGTCTACACGCTGAGCGACGACGTTTCCTGGACTCACGGGAACCACTCCTTCATGTTCGGCACGCTGATCAACCGGTGGAACTCGGGAATCGGGAACACCCCGTCGATCACCGGGTTTTTGACCTACACGGATCTGGCGAAGTTCTTCCAAAGCACACCGCGACTAATCGAATACGCAACGCCGGGCTCGTCCGGGAACCGCTTCTGGCGCTATTGGACCTTCGGGTTCTACGGCCAGGATCAATGGCGGGCGACATCGCGGCTGACCGTCAACTTGGGCTTGCGCTACGAGTTCATGAAGGTTCCGGTCGAAATGAACGGGCGGAACTCGGGGCTTGTGAATCCCTTGACCGATCCCTTCCGGCTGGGGCCGCTGATGGCCAACAACACCCTGCATGATTTCAGCCCCCGGATCGGGCTGGCGTGGGACGTTTTCGGAAACGGGAAGACGGCCGTGCGCTCCGGATTCGGCATCTACTATTCCGTCGGAAACATCGGAACCGCCTTGCAGCAAGGCACGATCGGCACGCCGCCGTTTTCCGGGTTGACGGACATCCTCAACCCCGAGCAGACTACCGGGCTTGGCGGACCGACCACCAACATCCCGCTTCCTCTTCCTGCAAACCTCTACACATCGGGCTCGTCTACGGCAACGCCTCAGTTCGTGCAATACAACGCCAAGAGCCCGTACATGGTCGACTGGAACCTGAGCATCCAGCAAGAGTTGCCATTCCAGGTGGGTTTGACGGTGGCTTACGTCGGCGACCGGGGCGTTCACCTGTGGGACTACTGGGATTCCAATCCCGTATTTCCCACTTCGTTTGGATCCTGCGGCGACCCGGCGAGCCTTTGCGTGCCTGGCCGGACCGTTCAGGGCCTCGGTTCACCTCTTACGATACCGACCGGGGTTCCCATGTGGGATTCGGGCTCAGCGAACTATGCGAACGTAAACCCCAATATGCCCAGCACGATCGAAATCGCCACGGTGGCCGATTCCACTTACAACGCTCTGGAAATCGCTCTCGACAAGCGGACCGGTCACGGGCTCTCGTTCGGCAGCTCGTTCACGTGGGGCAAGCTATTGGACGATACGCAGGGGCAGGCGAACGTTGCCGACTGCTTCGCGTCCGGCGGCCTCTCGAACCAGTATCCTTTGAACATGGCTGTCGACAAAGGCCCGGCCTGCTTCAACAGTCCTTACGACTGGCAGGTCAACGTGGTTTACCATCTGCCGGGGCTCGGCTCCTCCGGTTTCGTCTCGAAGGCGACCAATGGCTGGAGGATGAGCGGCATTCTCAGCGTGCAGGCTGGCTATCCGTTTTCGCTCAACCTGGCCTCGAACCGGTCGGGTTCAGGCGTTTTGCAAGGGCAGCCTGACATGGCCAACATCAACACGGCAGCGGTGCTGTCGAAGTACTATCCCTCCTCCTGCGTGGGTGGTGTGGCAAGCGGATGCCCGTATACGCCGGTTCTTTACAACAAGAGCACGGTGATCACGGGTACCGTCAACCAGTGGTACAACCCGAATATGTTCTCCATGGCGCCCACGTTCGAGAGCCCGACGAACAGCGGCGGCAACACTTGCGCCAACGGCAAAGGTGCTTGCGTCGGGCAGTTGGGCACCGCTCCGCGCGACTTCCTGCTCGGGCCGCCGTTGCGGAACTTCGACTTTTCGATCGCAAAAGATACGAAAGTCGGGTTCCTCGGAGAAGCCGGATCGATCGACTTCCGCGCCGACTTCTTCAACATCTTCAACCATCCAAACTTCCGGCTGTCTCCGAACTTCGGCGGCATATTCGGCGGCAACCAGTCGGACATGGGGCCGTTCTCGGAAACGCCTAGCTCGCCAAGCAGCCAAATCGTAAGCACAATAGACGGGAACCAGCGGGAAATTCAGTTCTCGCTAACGATGAAGTTCTAACGCCCGGATAAACCGGCCGCTTCGGCGGCCATAACATCGGTACTGAAATGCAAGTCGATGGAGGCACGGCGCGGGATGGACGTTTTCACCGCGCCGGCCTCCATCGCCGCTTTTAACCGCCTTCCTGACGATCCCACTCGTTGCCACATCCGCGGCTCCTCGCCGCGCTCGGGCGCCGGCCGGAAAATCGTTTGCGGGCCGGCAGGATTTGCTTTTCCTGGAGACGCTTTGCGTCTAGCCTCGCCCTTGGCAATGAGATCCAAACCGACATTCCCGCTGGCAGTGGAATAGGGGGACGGCTTTCACCGGGCGCCCGGCCCGCCGAGGTTGGCAGGCGTAGTGGTATATTTACCTGGCTGGCGGTGGCAGGCGCGCCGCCAAATGGCAGTTCGCCACCCCCTCATATGCCGCTCTTCGCAGCAAGCGGGGCGGGGCGGCGAATATTTCTAGTGCTGAACATTACGTTTGAAACGAAGCAAATTCCTCGGCACTCGCCTCGAAATCCATACTCGCGGCCGGGTGCGGATACGGCGGCTCGCAGGGTAAGCACCAAAGAAGGAGAGAAGGGTCTAATGCGATCATTTTCGAAGCAGGCGCTTGGGCTGATCGTTTTGATAGTTTCCGCTATTCCTCTGGCGATGGGAGCCACGATCGGCGGCACGGTGAAGGGCCCGGACGGCGCGCCTTTCGAGGGCGCCTTTGTCGAGGCCCAGAACACGGCCACCAACATCTCGACGGATGTGCTCTCGCAGGTAAACGGCAGCTACACGGTACCGAATCTTCCCGCCGGCACTTATCGGCTGACGATCCGGGCGGTCGGCTACAAGGCCGCTCCGCAAAGCGAAACCCTCGAGACCGCGGATCAGAACGCCCAAGCCGATTTTGCCTTGGAAAAAGGAACCGTGAGCTGGAGCGATCTTTCCGTTTGGCAGGCGCAACTGCTGTTGCCCAATGGCCCGGGGAGAGAATTCTTTTTGGGCCCCCGGAAACAGCCCTTTGGCGACAGCGCAGGCCAGTTGGGAGTCGAAGGAACTTGTTTTACCTGCCACGACTTTCAAAGCCGCATGGCGACCCGCCGCTTAAACCATCAGGGTTGGCTGGGCCTGGTCAATTTTATGCGTTTTGACGCAGTACCCTATTTCATCGGTACCAATGGCGTGTTTCCGTTTAGCAATCCGATGGCGAATCAAGCGGCGGACTATCTCACCCAGATCTTTGGTTTGAATTCCACCCTTCCCGCATCCCCCGCCGACCTGCCGGGCTACCAGGCGACCGTGCGCCGATTCAGCAACCGGGCAATGAATATCGTGTACGTCACCTATCCAACTCCGGACCAGACCTGGCTGCCTTTTCAAGCCTATCCGCCGACCGTCAAGGGATTCCCTTCCGATGGGAGCATCTGGGTCGCCAATTACGGCAATGCGAATGAGGTGGACCAGATTGATCCTACGACCGGCAAAGCTCGGATGTACCGCGTGCCGTGCCCGTCCGCGGCCGGGATCCATTCCGTCGAGGTTGGTCCGGACGGCTACGTGTGGTTTGCGGAGCAGGGTTGCAACCGGGTGGGAAGGATCGATGTGAAAACTGGGGAAGTAAAACAGTACCAGAACTCCTACGTTCCTGGAAAAGAGTGGGGCCTGATGGGCGGAAGCACGCACGACGCGCATCCCATGGTGGTCGACGGGAAACTCTACGTATTCTCGAGCGGCTATCCGGCCACGCGCCTCGACCCCGCCACGGGCAAATTCACTCCCGTTCCCGGAACCAACGACACTTACGATGTCTACGAGGATCTGGCGAACGGGAAAATCTGGCTCACCAATATCGAAAAAGATCCGCTGCGCGAGGTCGATCCCAAAACGCTAAAAACCCTCGTCAGCGTCGTTCCGCCCGTCGATCCCACAACCTTCCAGTCACACCGCATCGCGATTAGTCCCGAGGGCGTCGTCTGGGTCACCTGCCGGGAAGACAGAATCTGCAGCTACGATCCGAAGACGAAAGCCTTCAAACAGTACACTCCCCTGGGTCCGGAAACGGACGATTACGCCATCGGCATCGACAACGCCGGGAAGGTTTGGTGGTCGATGTCGAATCTGGATACGCTTCAGCGGCTCGACCCGAAGACCGGGCACATCGTCGAGTATCCCTTCCCCTACCCGGAAATCACGATGAGGAAATTCTGGCTCGATACGCAGGGGCGCATGTGGACCACATCGCCGGCCAACGGCGTGGTCGTATATTGGTACCTGGCGAAGGGCAAGGCGCAAGCGTCTAAATAACGAACCGTCATGTGAGTTCCCGCGCAGGGATGCGCGGCGGCGAAGCCAATTCTTCAGCACACGGCTCGGCATCCATATCCCCGGACGAGCGGCGACTCGGCCGCCGCCCGGGAGCGGTATCCGAAAAGGATGGGAGGCGTCATGCGGTCACTCTCGAAGAAATTGCCTTGGCTGATGGTTTTGCTGTTTTCCTCTGTTCCTCTGGCGATGGGAGCCACGATCAGCGGCACGGTGAAAGGTCCCGACGCCAAACCCTTCGAGGGGGCGTTCGTCGAGGCCCAGAATACGACGACAAACATCTCGACCGATGTGCTCTCGCAAGAAGACGGCAGCTACACGGCACCGAATCTTCCGGCCGGCACGTATCGGCTGACCATCCGGGCGGTTGGCTACAAAGCCGCGCCGCAGAGCGAAACCCTCCAGACGGCCGACCAGCATGCCCGGGCCAATTTCGCCTTGCAAAAGGGCGCCGTGAGCTGGAGCGACCTTTCGGTATGGCAAGCGCAAGTGCTCCTGCCGCAAGGCGCCGGCAGAAATTTCCTTTTCGGGCAAGCGGGAAAGGAGCCGGGAGTCTGCTTTACCTGCCACGACTTTCAAACCCGCATGGCGACTCGCCGGCTGAATCACCAGGGCTGGCTGGGCATGGTCTCTTACATGCAGAATGACGTCGCGCCCTACTTCTTCAGTGCGAGTGGCGCGGTTCCATTCACCAATCAGATGTCCAACGCGGTGGCAGATTATCTCACGCAAGTGTTTGGCCCGGATTCCGTCGTTCCCACCTCGCCCGCCGACTTGGCCGGATACGAGTCCACGGTACGCAAATTCAGCAGTCAGGCGATGAATATCGTCTACGTGACATACCCGGCCCCCAATCCGACCTGGCTGCCATTTCAGATCTATCCGCCAACCGCAAGGGATTTTCCTTCGAATGGCAGCATCTGGGTCGGCAATTTTGGGAATGCGAATGCGGTCGATCGCATCAATCCCGCGACGGGCGCCTCGCAGGTGTACAACGTCCCCTGCCCGTCCGCGGCCGGGATCCACGCGATCGAGGTTGGGCCGCGGGGCAATGCCTGGTTTGCGGAGATGGGATGCAACCGGGTGGGAAAAGTCGACCCGAAAACAGGGAAAGTAACGCAGTACCAAGCCCCTTACCTGCCCGGCAAACAGTGGGGCATGAGCGGTGGATACACGCACGACGCGCATGCGATGATGGTCGACGGCAAACTCTACGTTTTCTCGAGCGGCGACCCGGCCACCCGCCTCGATCCCGCAACCGGCAAATTCACCGCCATCCCGGGGAATCCGGACACCTACGATGTATACGAGGATAAGGTGAACGGGAACTTGTGGCTCACCAGCATTGGCACAGAGCCGCTGCGCGAAGTCGATCCCAAAACGCTCAAGACCCTCATCAGCTTCGCTCCCGCCACCGACCCGACCAACTTCCAGTCCCACCGGATCACAATCACTCCGCAGGGGATCGTGTGGGTCAGCTGCCGGGCCGACAGAATCTGCCGGTTCGATCCGAAGACGAGAGCCTTCAAAGAGTACGTTCCGCTCGGCCCGAACAAGTCCGACTACGCCATCGTCGTCGACGACACCGGAAAGATTTGGTGGTCGATGACGAATCTGGATACGCTTCAGCGGCTCGACCCAAAGACGGGAAAGATCGTCGAATATCCGTTTCCCTACTCGGAAATCACGACGCGGAAATTCTGGGTGGACACCCATGGACGGATCTGGACGTCATCGCCGGCCAATGGGGTGGTCCTCTATTGGTACCTAGCCAACGGCAGCAACAAGCGCGCGGCCCAATAAGGCGCGCGTGCGCTGGCTCGCTTGGGAGACTAGCGCGCTTTTAGCCGCCGGCGATCGCGCCCACGATGAGAAGCGGCTCGGCGCCCGATGCGACCGCGGCGGGCAGCAGCGCGTCGGGCGCTTCGAGCGATAAATCCTCTCCGCAGGCGAAAAAACGCAAGAGCGGCCTGCGCTCGCGGGTGACGTGCGCCCGGATCGTTCCGGCCAGCATCGGATAGCGGGCTTCGAGCGCGTCGAGCACGGAGCGCTGGGTGACCGGGTCCTCGACTTCCAGCTCCACTTCGCCCTGGACCTTCGCCAAACTCCGCAGATGCGCGGGCAGCACGACGCGAATCACGGTAGCGTCTGAACCTCCACGGAGAGCACGGCCGGAAGATGCTCGGCGATCGGAGCCCAGTGATCTCCCGAATTGGCTGAAGCGTAGATCTGTCCGCCCGTCGTGCCGAAATAGATCCCGCACGAATCCAGGCGATCGACGGCCATCGCGTCGCGCAGGACGTTGACGTAGCTGTCCTTCGCGGGAAGTCCCTTGCTCAGCTCTTCCCACTCGGTCCCTCCGCTGCGGCTGCGGTAGACGCGCAATTTCCCATCGACCGGGAAATGCTCGGAATCGCTTTTGATCGGAACGACGTAAATAGTCTCCGGCTCGTGCGCGTGCACGTCGATCGCGAATCCAAAATCGGTTGGCAGATTGCCGCTGACTTCGCGCCAGGAATCGCCGGCGTCGTCGCTGCGCATCACGTCCCAGTGCTTTTGCATGAAAAGCACGCCGGGACGCGAGGGATGCATGGCAATGCGGTGTACGCAATGGCCGACCTCGGCGGCCGGGTCGGGGATATATTGCGACCGCAGGCCGCGATTGATCGGCAGCCACGACTTGCCTCCATCGTCGGTGCGAAAGGCGCCTGCGGACGAGATGGCCACGAACATCCGCTGCGGATTCGAGGGATCGAGAAGGATCGTGTGCAGGCACATTCCGCCGGCGCCGGGGGCCCATTTCGCTCCCGTCTCGTGGCCGCGCAGGCCCGGTAGTTCCTGCCAGCTAAGGCCGCCATCGGCCGAGCGGAACAAAGCGGCGTCTTCGACTCCGGCGTAGACGATATCGGGGTCGGCGAGCGAGGGCTCCAGATGCCAGACGCGCTTGAATTCCCACGGGTGCTGCGTGCCGTCGTACCACTGGTGCGTGGTCAGCGGTTTGCCGGACTCGGGGGAAACGTCGTAAACGAATTTATTGCTTTCGCCCTGAGACATGCGTCCCGGCTCAATGACAGGACCGCCGTCTGGCGTTTCCCACGTCTTTCCTCCGTCGGACGAGCGCTGGATCACCTGGCCAAACCAGGCGCTCGACTGCGAGGCATAAAGCCGGTTCGGATCGGCGGGCGATCCCTTCACGTGGTAGATTTCCCAGCCCGCGAAGAGGGGGCCGCTGATCTGCCACTCTTTGCGCTTCCCGTCCGACGACAGGATGAACGCGCCCTTTTTCGTGCCCACCAGCACTCGTACTCTGCTCATCCCCTTGTCTCCTTCGCGGCATCGCCCTTTTCAGGCGGTCTCCGTCTTCGATAATTTTCCGGCTTTCGCTCGCAGCTCCTTTTCCTTTTTCCTCATCTCGGGCGTAAGCAGTTCGCCGAAATCTTCCAGTTCCGACACCGGGCGAATCTCGATTTCCACTCCGCCGCCGAAGGGAGCGCGCTTGAGCCATTCAATCGCTTTTTCGAGCGACTCCGCCCGCCAGAGCCAAAAGCCGGCAATCAGCTGATCGGTCTCGGGAAACGGCCCGGGAATCACGCTGCGCTCATCGCCCGAAAATTTGACTCGCGCTCCTTTCGAGCTCGGCTGCAATCCATCCGCCGCGAGCATGACGCCGGCATCGACAAGCTGCTCGTTGTAACGGCTCATGGCGGCGAAAATCTCCCGATTGGGAATCGCGCCAGCCTCGCTATATTTGTTTGCCTTCACCAACACCATGAATCGCATCATTGGCTTGATTGGCCTGCCTTTCGTTCAGTCATACTTTTCGCAATCGATCATCCATGGAACGTTTAGATCAGGACCGATCGAACGGAGGCAGCAAGGGCTCGGGATCGCGCTCGCGCCATCGCCTGCGCACTTCGGCCAGCACGGCCTCACGATTCTTCGCCATCTCCTCGATCACCTCGCAAGGCGCTCCCGTCCTTTCGTGCCGCGCGCCCCAGACGAGCAGTTCCAGGAGCACCGGCGCCAGATCGATTCCCTTCTCCGTGAGCCGGTAACTCACTTTTCTTCGATCCGTCTTTTCCGTTTCGGCCGTGACGATCCCCGCCGCCGCGAGCCGCCGCAAGCGGTCGGCCAGGATATTCGTCGCAATCCCCTCGCCCGAATTTTCGAACTGCTTGAACGTCCGGTAACCGCGAACCATCAGATCGCGGATGATGAGCAGCGACCAGCGGTCGCCGAACATTTCGAGCGATATGCTCACCGGGCAGCCGGAACGGTGCTTCGATTTCGGTTTCCATGCCACGCAGAAACAGGCTAGCGATGTGACTTGCACATTGCAAGCTATCTTTTCAATCCTGCTATGCACGGGCGGGTGGGCTGGTGCCCCATCACTTGTTGAGCAAGGGTGGGACACGTGGGCACCCGAGACGAAAGGTGCCGCGTTTGGCTGGTGCCAAACGTGGGCCACCCGCGCATCCTCCCCCGCGGCGCTAGAGATCCACCACGCCGCGGACGATGCCCTCCTCAATGGCGTCCTGGAGCGAGAAGCCTAGGCGACGGCAAAGGGCGCGCATCTCGATGTTTTCAGGGAGGATGTTGGCAATGACTTTCTTTAATTTCTCGGCACGGGCGATTTCCAGACTTCTGCGAAGCAGTTCAGTGCCCAGGCCGCGGTGCTGGAAGTCATCGAGAATCAGTACGGCGATCTCGGCCGAATCCGTGCCGTGGATCTTGGTCAGGCGAGCGACGCCGAGTATCCGGCTTTCCGCGCTCGCAGGGTCCTGAAACTCGGCAACCAGAGCGATTTCGCGGTCGTAATCGACGAAGCAGATACGCGTAAGTCGCTCGTGGGCGGTGCGGGTGCTCAGCTTCAGCGGCTGGAAATAGCGGAGATAGACGCTGCGCTCGGAAAGCCTCTCGTGGAACTTGACAATCAGCGGCTCGTCCTCCGGGCGGATAGGACGAATGGTGACCGGGGTAGCGTCCTTCAATGTCCATTGGCTCACATAAGAGGAGGGATAGGGGCGGATGGCCGGGCGAGGCAAGCGATCATCGGGGATTTCAGCGTCCTGAAGGGCAACGCGGGCATCGAGCGCCACCAACCGGCCGGGCGAGGCAAGCAGGGGGTTGATATCAATCTCCTTGATTCGGGGCTGTTCGACAACCAGTTCGCTGAACTGAACCAGTAGCTCATCTAAGGCGGCCAAGTCGACGGGAGGACGGCCACGAACGCCCTGGAGAGCAATGTAGATTCGAGTCTGCTCGATCATGCGGCGCGCGAGGGTGGAATTGAGCGGGGGAAGCGCGAGCGCGTTGTCTCGAGAGACCTCGACAAGCTGGCCGCCGGCGCCGAACAAGAGTACGGGGCCGAACTGGGCGTCTATCGAGCTGCCGACAATCAACTCGTAGCCGTCGAGCTTGGCCATGGGCTGCACGGTGACGCCAAGGAAATGGCCATGGCCCTTCTTTTCCTCGACCAGACGGCGAATCTCGTCAAAGGCCCGGTTCACTTCTTCGGCGCTTTTCAGATTGAGTTGGACGCCGCCGACGTCGGATTTGTGGGTAATGGTTTCCGAATGGAGCTTCACGGCAACCGGATAGCCGATTTCGCCGGCAATGCGGGCAGCCTCACTCGCATTCCCGGCGATTTCGGTGCGGACCGAAGCGATGCCGTAGGCGGAGAGAAGCTGCTTGGACTCATATTCGGTCAGCAGGGAGCGCCCGGCGTCGCGAACTCGCCGCAGGATCCTCTCGGCCCGCTCGCGATCGACCCCTTCCCCACGCCGCAGCAGAGGAGTTTCATAGAGACCGCGAAGATTGTAGGCATAGTGCCACATGTAGTTGAAGGCCTTGACGGCGGTATCGGGGAAAGGAAAGGTGGGAATGCCAGCGCGATTGAGGATTTCCTCACCCCCCGCCACATCAGCGCCTCCCATCCAACTGGCGAGAACCGGCTTGCCGGTGGAAGAAGCGTAAGGCCGAAGCTGCTCGGCGGTCTGCGTAGGGTTAGTCATGCTCTGCGGCGTCAAGATGACGAGCAGCCCATCGATGCCCGAATCCTTGGCGGCGATTTCGACCGCCTTGGCATAGCGCTCGGCATCGGCGTCGCCGAGGATATCGATAGGATTGTTGTGGCTCCATTCCGGCGGCAAGAAGCTGTCGTATACGGCCATGGTTTCGGGGGAGAGTTGCGCCAGTTCGCCGCCTCGAAAGGCGAGCGCGTCGGTGGCCAGAACGCCCGGCCCGCCGGCGTTGGTGACAATGGCCAGGCGCGGTCCGGCGGGAAGCGGCTGCTTGGCCAACACCTCCGTCATATAGAAGATATCGGCGATGGAATCGACGCGAAGGACGCCGACGCGGCGGAAGGCGGCGTCGAGCACCTCGTCGCTGCCCGTGAGGGAGCCGGTGTGGGAGGCGGCGGCCTTCGCCGCAGCGGCGCTACGTCCCGCCTTGATCACAATTACCGGCTTGGAAAGCGCGACCTCGCGCGCGGCTGAGAGGAAAGATCGCGCGTCCCCCACCGATTCCATATAGATGACGATACTGTCGGTGCGGGGATCGCGGCCGAAATAATCGATCAAGTCGCCCCAGTCCACATCGAGCATCGAGCCGATGGAAACGAAACTGCTGAAGCCGACCAGCTCGCGCAAGCTCCAATCCAGCACAGCCGTGCAGAGCGCACCGCTCTGGCTGATAAACGCCACCTTGCCCGGACGCGCCATGGCGCTGGCAAAGGTGGCATTCAAGCCTCCGTTCGGATTCATCACCCCCAGGCAGTTCGGGCCGATCAGACGCATCTTGCCGCGAATGATTTCCGCGATTTGGCGCTCGAGCTCGCGGCCGGGTTCCCCGTGCTCCTTGAAACCGGCGGAAATGACGATGGCGGAAGACACGCCCAGGTCGACCGCTTGGCGAATGATGCCGGGCACGGTGGCCGCTGGAGTGGCGACAACAATCAGGTCTGGCTTTTCCGGCACTTCGCCCAAATCGCGGTAGGCCCGGATTCCCAGCACGCTGGCCCGATTGGGATTGACCGGGTAAACCATTCCTCCGAAAGGCGAACTGAGCAGGTTCCAGAGCACGGCTCGGCCAACGCTGCCCTGCCGCTCGCTCGCACCCACGACGGCCACTGTCTTGGGCCTGAAAATGGGGTCCAGCGGATGGCCCTCTTCGCGGAACAGGTCGTGCGCGGGATCGAGAAAGACGTTTTTCCCGCTCGGACTCGGCTGCGGCTTGAAACTGCGCATCATGCGGACCTCACGATGGTCAATACTCTATGACTCTATGTCCAGCTGCCCCGTGTCGGCAACGATGAGTCCATTTCCGGGGAGAAGTCAACCAGGAGCAGCCCCCCTTCTTTCGGGCCTGGCTCAATATAGGGTCGCGTCGGCGCACTCGTAGCGCCGACGCGCGTTGCGCGCGTGCTCGCCAGTTTGCGATAATCCGAAGCGCCATAATCGGAAACGATTGACCCCGCGCCATGATTAGCGACCGCTCGCCTGACGACAAGGAGAAGGCTTGACCGGCAACGAAATTCGGCAATCGTTTCTAGACTTTTTCGCCCGCAACGGGCACCGCATTGTCCCGAGCTCGTCGCTCGTCCCGGCGGGCGACCCGACGCTGCTCTTCTCGAACGCGGGGATGAATCAGTTCAAGGACGTTTTTCTCGGGCTCCAGCAGCGCGAATACAAGCGGGCAACCTCCTGCCAGAAGTGCGTGCGCGCCGGCGGCAAGCACAACGATCTGGAAGTCGTTGGCCGCACCAGGCGCCATCACACATTTTTCGAGATGCTGGGGAATTTCAGTTTTGGCGACTACTTCAAGCGCGAAGCCATCACGCTGGCCTGGGAGCTGGTAAGGGGCGTGTGGCAATTGCCCGCCGACCGGCTCTATTTCACCGTGCACCTGGACGACGACGAAGCATTCACGCTCTGGCGGGAGATCGCGCAAGCCGAACCCGACCGGATCGCCCGGTTCGACGAGGACAATTTCTGGGCGATGGGAGACACCGGTCCCTGCGGGCCATCCTCCGAGCTGTTCTACGACATGGGGCCCGGGGCGAGCGAACAGGGACATGCCGATTGCCGCTTCCCGTGCGATTGCGGCCGTTACGTCGAAATCTGGAATCTGGTTTTTATGCAGTTCAATCGGAACGCCGGCGGCCAAATGACGCCGCTGCCCCGCCCCTCGGTCGATACGGGAGCCGGACTCGAACGGGTCGCGGCGGTCTTGCAGGGTAAACTCAGCAATTTCGACACCGATCTGCTGCGTCCGCTCATCGACGCGGCCAGCGAACTCTGCGGCAAACCGTACGGGAACGATCCGGAAAATGACGTTTCGCTGCGCATCCTCGCCGACCACGGCCGGGCGGCGACTTTTTTGGTTTCCGACGGAGTTTTGCCGTCGAACGAAGGGCGCGGTTACGTGCTGCGAAAGATCATCCGCCGCGCCATCGATCACGGCCGCCGCCTGGGCCTGGACGAGCCGTTCCTCTATCGCCTGGCCGGGGACGTGGCCGAACTCATGAAGCAGCCGTATCCCGAGCTGCCGCATTCGATCGCCAAAATCGCGACGGTCGTGCGCGAAGAAGAGGAAAAATACGCGCGGCTGGTCGTGCCGGCGCTGCGGACGCTGGAAAAACGGCTCCAGGACTCTACCGAAGCCGGCGGCCGGTCGGTGATCGGGGGCGCCGACCTCTTCTTCGCCTACGACACGCTGGGGTTGCGGCCCGATTTCGTGCTTGACCTGGCCGATCAGCGCGGCTGGGGCGTGGCCGCCGATGCCGAACGGGAATTCGAGACGGAACTCGGAAAACAACGGGACCGGGCCAAGGCGTCATGGAAGGGTATTGGGAAAGAGGCGGTGCATCCCGTCTACGCAAAGCTGGCCGAGGCGTTCCGCACGGAGCCCGATTTTTACTACGGCAACGAGGCGCGAGGCTGCAAGATCCTGGCCATCACCAGCGGGCAAAACTTAGTGGAGCGCGCCGAGCCGGGCTCGGAATATGAAGTGGTGCTGGACCGGACGTCGATTTATGCCGAGGCGGGCGGGCAGGTGGCCGACATCGGCGGGTTTTACGACGACTCGCACGAACGGAAGCTGGCGGAAGTGCGTGGCGCGTATTATCCGGTCACCGGCCTCGTCGCCCATCGGGTGCTCGCGCTCGAGGCGCTCAGCGTTGGCGAGTGCGTGACGACCGCAGCCGATGGCGCCCGCCGGGACCGCGCTCGCCGCAACCACACCGCCACGCACCTCATGCACGCCGCTCTGCGCGACGTGCTGGGAATGCACGTCAAGCAGGCGGGATCGCTGGTCGCTCCCGACCGCCTGCGGTTCGATTTCTCTCATTTCGCCCCGCTCGACGCCGAAGAGATCGAGGAGATCGAGAGGCAGGTGAACCGGGAAATCCTGAGGAACGTGAAGCTCAATACCGAAGTGACCTCTCTCGAGGAGGCGGTCGCTTCGGGCGCGCTGGCGTTCTTCGGCGAGAAATACCCCGAGCAGAACGTGCGGGTTGTCACCATTCCCGACTCGGCCGCCGCAGGCGGGTTCTTCAGCAAGGAGCTGTGCGGCGGCACGCACGTCCACCGGACCGGCGACATCGGCATCTTCAAAATCCTGTTCGAGCAGTCCGTGGCCGCCGGAATCCGGCGGATCGAGGCGATTACGGCAGAAGCCGCCGTGGCGGACTATCGCCGCACGAAGACCACGCTCGAGGCGGCCTCGGGCCGGCTGGGTGTGAGCCAGAACGACCTGGTCGGAGCCATCGAGAGGCTGGAACACAGCGTGAAGCAGCTCGAAGGGCAACTCGAGACGCTCAAGAAGAAGAGCGCTCGTTCGAAGCTGGATGATCTGGTCGAACAGGCGCGGACGATCGGCAGCGCACGGGTGCTAGCGGCGCGCGTGCCCGATGTGGATCGGGCGACGATGCGGGAGATGGCCGATTCACTCCGGAAGAAGCTCGGAAGCTGCGTCGTAGTCCTGGGAACGGCCGCCGAGGGCAAGGTGGCCCTGGTCGCCGCCGTCACCAAGGACCTAACCCTTAAAGTTCATGCCGGCAAGCTGATACAGGAGATTGCCCGGCAAGTGGACGGCAGCGGAGGCGGGAAACCCGATCTGGCCGAAGCTGGCGGGAAAGACACATCCGCGCTCGAAAACGCCCTCCAGCAGGTGCACCGGCTGGTCGGGCAGATGCTATAATTTCTTCCGCCAGAAACTTGCCGCGGGATTCGGCTACACTTCCCTGCCCAATGGGCCTCCCCTACCTGGAAGTGAGCCGGTCTGCCTTCCCTGCCGACGCGAATGGGAAGAAGCTCTACCTGGGTACAGATTGCGGTGGCGAGCGCCCTGTTGGCGTTCGCTGTTCCGGCCGGCGCGCATATCACAGCTCGTCCGAGCAGCCGGGGGATTATCGTCTATACCAACGACGATGCCCCGAACGGGCCAGTGGCGGATGCCCGTGGCCATCAACCCTCACGCGTTCATCCTGTAAAGGTTAGCCGCTTCGAACCGCTCGTGCGCCGGATGGCCAAGCGGCACCATTTAGACCCTCGCCTGGTCGAGGCGGTAATTCGGGTGGAATCGGACTGGAACCCCATGGCGATTTCGCCCAAAGGGGCCGAGGGCCTCATGCAACTGACACCGGCGACGGCGAGGCGGTTGGGCGCCCGAAACGCGCTCGATCCCACCGAAAACGTTCGCGCCGGAACGACTTATCTGGAGCATCTGGTCGAGCGGTTCGGCGGGGATGTAAGGGAAGCGCTGGCAGCCTATAACGCCGGCCAGGGGGCAGTCGAACGCGCTGGCGGTGTGCCCGATTCGCCCGTCATCGCCCGGTACATCCGTCAGGTATTGAACTTCTATTTCCAGACCGGCCCAATCCGCCAATCGGTCGCGACGGGCTCGGACTCGATATACGAGACGGTGGACAGGCAAGGGCGGCAGGTGTTCAAAAACCAATGAAAACGGGGCGAGCTTCGCGATTCTACGTGCCTGCGCTGATCGCCGCGCTGGCCGCGGCAACGGCCTTCGGATCGCCGGGCGGGCGCCAAGCTGGCCGGCAGCAAACGGTCCAGGACCGGTATCAGCACGCCCAGCAGCTCGAAGCGGCCCTCGAAGTTCAGCCCGGCGGGACGCGAACCGAAGCCGGCTACCTGAAAGTGATCGGAGCTTACCGGAAGGTCGCGCAGCTCTCGGCAACGCCTCTGCTGGCCGCGCCGTCGCTCGCCGCGATCGGGCGGCTATACGATGAGATGGGGCACCTGTTCGACACCCACTATTTCCGGAAGTCCTTAGACACCTATCAATATCTTCTCCGCGTGTATCCCCATGCGCGCGAGGCGCCCGAGGCTCTCTATTCGATCGCCCAGCTCCAGAGCGGCCCGCTCGAAGATCCGCGTCTGGCGAGGAAATCGCTCGAGTCACTCGTCACTCTTTATCCCTCCTCCGACCAGGCCGATAGCGCCCGCCTGACGATGACCGACGCCAGGCACGCGGCCGGAGACGCTTCCGGGCATCCCGTCGCCAGCCAAACGGCGATTGCCAGCCATGGAAACGACCGGGTGACCGGTTCGCGGTTGAGCATGAAGCCGGTCGAGGGCGGAGAGCAAAGCCGGCGCCTGACGCTGGTTCGAACCGTGGCGACCGAGCAGATCCCGGACGCAACGCGCATCCTGGTCTACTTGAATGGGCCTGTGAAGTTCCGCTCGGCTCGGATCCATCATCCCGACCGCGTCTATTTCGATCTCTCCCGTGCTTATCTGGTTCATCCACACGGCATGCGGCTGAGCGTTCAAACGGGCTTCGTGAATACGGTGGACATGGCTCAAAACCAGCCGCACGTTGTCCGCGTCGTCCTCGACATCCACCGGGGTGACGGCTACACGGCTTCGCTGCTCAAACACCCCTACCGTCTGGCGATAGACGTGGGCCGGCTGGCGAGGGGAAGCAGCGCGGCCATCGATTCCGGCGCGGGGTCGGCCGCCTCCGCCGCCGCAGCCGATCGAACGGCGAAGAGCCGCGCCGGCTCCCCGGATATGGATGAGGAGCTGCTGACCAAGGGCAATCTCACTCCCGCCCGGCCAACCCACTCGGGAGCGACCTCGCTGACGCGGGCGCTGGGGTTGAAAATCGACCGCATCGTCATCGACCCTGGGCACGGCGGTTTCGACACCGGCTCGATCGGGCCAAAGGGAGTCGAGGAAAAAACAGTCTGTCTGGAAATCGCGCGGCGGCTGGGCCGGCTGATTCGCCGGCGGCTGCCCGGAACGCAGGTGATCTATACGCGCGACAGCGACCGCTTCGTCCCGCTCGAAGAGCGCACCGCCATTGCCAACGAAAAGAAGGCCGACCTGTTCATCTCAATTCACGCCAACTCCAGCACCGATCCCGCGGCGCGCGGCGTCGAGGTTTATTACTTGAACTTCACGACATCTCCCGAAGCCATTGCCGTCGCCGCCCGGGAAAATGCGCTGGCCCAGGTACCCGTGCACCGCCTCCGGGATCTGCTCAAGGAGATTTCGCTCAACGACAAAATCGAGGAATCACGGGAGTTCGCCTTCGATGTGGACCATTCACTGGTTCAGGAACTCCGCCTGGCGCATGCCCACACGGAGAACCGCGGGGTGAAAAAGGCTCCGTTCGTCGTGCTGATTGGCGCTCACATGCCCTCGATCCTCGTCGAGGTGTCTTTCCTCAGCAATCCGACCGACGAACATCTGCTCGAAGAGTCCCGTTACCGGCAGCGGATCGCCTTGGGCCTCTTCGATGGCATCAAGCGCTATCTTTCCAGCCTGAATAGCCTGACCTTCAACGAGGCCAAGTCCTCCCCGGCCACCCAGCGCTGAGGAACATCGACGAACGTGAAGGAGATGGAGGGCCCTGCCGCCTCCGGCGGGCGCGTGTGGAACGGCCCGGCGCGGCGAGTTAGAATACAAGCAATGCGCGGGTGGTTGTGCTTCGCGGTGCTTGTTCTGGCAGCGCGGCCGGTAGCGGCCCAGAGCCTGTTACCCGCCCGTTTTGGCGGCTGGCAAGCGGCTCCGGCGAGCGCGGCGCCCGTGCCCGAACCCTCGCCCGCCGATGCGGCGCTTTTCCGCGCTTGCCATCAGCAGGCAGTCGAACAGCAGACTTACAGCCGCGACGGCTTAACGATCACGGTTATCTTGCGCCGATTGGGTGATCCCTCCTACGCTTACAGCGCCTTTTCCGTTCTGCGTCCCGCGCCGGTAACCGACTTTCGCCCCACGCCCCATTCGGCCATTGGAGCCGGCCAGGCCATGATGCTGGTCGGGAACCTGCTGGTGAGCATCTCCGGCCAGAACCTGGCGGCAAACGCCCAGGATTTCAGCGCTCTGGCCGCTTTGCTCGGCCTCCAGGCGAGCACCGCGCCCTACCCAACACTATGGCAATACCTCCCTACTGAGCATCTGATACCTCATTCGGATCGTTACGCGCTCGACGACCAGACGTTTCAGCGAGCTCTCGGCGAGGATGGGACGGGCGATTGGGCCGCGGCCGGGCGGATCGGATTCCAGCAGGATGACGCCGAGGCCGAAGTCGCCCGCTACAACATCCATAGGCAACCGGCAACGCTTATTCTGCTCTCCTATCCAACTCCCGAACTGGCCGCGGGTCACCTGAAGGATTTGGCGAAACGGTTTGCCGTGAATCCCGAAACGAAAGCCGCCGGAGGAAAGCCGGTCCTGTATGCGAAGCGCATCGGCTCGATGCTCGGCCTGGTGTCCGGGGCACCGGGCGAGGCGGCAGCCCAGAGCCTGCTCGGGCAGATCCGGTATCAAACCATCGTTACCTGGAATGAGCCCGGGTTCAAGCTGCATGAGCTGACGATGGCTGATTACGTCGTCGGAACCATCTTCGGCACATTTGCCATCCTCGGTATCGCTCTGGTTGTGGGAATCGCGCTGGGTATGATCCGGGTCGGCATCAAGCATTTTCTGCCCGGCCTGATTTTCGACCGTCACCGTGCGATTGAAGTCCTGCAACTTGGGCTCAGCTCGAAACCAGTCGATGGCCGCGATTTCTACTGAGAGCACCTCTTGTCCTCCCGATCCCCGTTCGCTCGGATGAACCGATGGCGCATCGCCTGGCCGATAGTGGCAGCTTGCGCGCTAGCGCTGGCAGTCTCGGGACGGGCGCAGGAACGGGGCGCGGAACCATCCGGCCTCTTCCGCCAACTGCGGTTCCGGGACCTCGGCCCGGCCATTGCCGGTGGCCGCGTCACGGCAGTCGTGGGAATTCCCGGCAACCCGAAGGTCTACTACATCGGCGCGGCCGGGGGCGGCGTCTGGAAAACAACCGACGGCGGCCAGAGCTGGAATCCGATTTTCGAGCATGAGGCCAGCGCTTCGATTGGAGCCATCGCGCTGGCGCCGTCGAGCCCCAATCTGGTTTGGGTGGGCACGGGCGAGTCGAGCATCCGCAACGACACCATTGACGGAGCGGGGCTTTATTTTTCGCCTGACGGCGGCCAGACTTGGAAACAGATGGGGTTCGAGGACGCGGGCCAGATTTCGAGCATCCTGATCGATCCGCATGACTCGGACACGGTTTTCGTCGGCGTCCTCGGCCACGCCTGGGCTCCCAACATCGAACGCGGTGTTTTCAAAACCACCGATGGCGGCAAAACGTGGAAGAAAGTGCTCTACGTGAACGACACGACCGGGGTTTCCGACCTGGTGATGGCGCCGAACAATCCGGAAGTGCTCCTGGCCGCCATGTGGCAGGTGCGGCGGTATCCGTGGGCGCTCGAGGACGGCGGCGCGGCGAGCGGCATCTACCGCTCGACCGACGGCGGCGGGAAGTGGACGAAACTGACCCGCGGACTGCCGAAAGGGCCGCTGGGCCGCATCGCTCTGGCCATCGCCCCCACCAATCCCGATCGCATCTACGCGCTCGTCGAGGCGCGGCACGGAGTCCTTTGGGAATCGCGCGACATGGGCGATTCCTGGAGACAGGTGAGCGACAATCACGCGCTCGACGTCCGCCCGTTCTATTTTTCCCGCCTTTTCGTCGCTCCCAACGATGAAAACAGGATCTATTTCTGCTCGCTCCATCTGATGGAATCGGGCAACGGCGGCCGGAGCGCCCACGACGCCGACCCCGCCGTCCATGCCGATCACCACGCGCTCTGGATCGATCCGAAAAATCCCTCCCGGGTGATTCAGGGCAACGACGGCGGCGCCTGGCTGAGTCTCGACGGGGCCAAGCACTGGCGTTTCCTCGACGGAATGCCGATCGAACAGGATTATATGGTCGGCATCAGCGCGCGGGTTCCCTATACGCTATGCGCCGGGCTACAGGACAACAACTCCTGGTGCGGAAACGGCCGCGACGGCTGGTACCGGGTGAGCGGCGGCGACGGCGAATACACCGTGCCCGCCCCGAGCGATGCGAGCATCATCTATGCCGATTCCCAGAGCGGCTCGATCCTCCGCCTCGATCTTCGCCATCGCGTGCGCTGGTCGATTCGGCCCTACCTCGCCGACGCTGAAGATGAGGCGCCTTCCCGCCTGAAATACCGGTTCAACTGGACCGCTCCGATCGCCGTCTCCCCATCGGACGCGAACCAGGTCTACCTCGGAGCCAACGTGCTGTTCGAATCCACCGACGGCGGCAGGAACTGGACGGTCATCAGTCCCGACCTGACCCGCGACGACAAGGCGAAACAGATCGTCTCCGGCGGGCCGGTCGATTCCGACGTCAGCGGAGCGGAAACCTACGACACGATCACATCGATCGCCATCGCGCCGGGCGATGCGAAGGTGATCTGGGTGGGCAGCGACGACGGACTGGTGCACGTGACGCGGGACGGGGGCCGGGACTGGTCGAACGTAACGGCCGAGATTCCCGGCGCGCCCATGTGGGCGCGCGTCTATCAAATCGGCGTTTCGCCGTTCGATCCCGCGACCGCCTACGTCAGCTTCGACGCGCACATGCTCGACGACGACCGGCCCTACGTCTATCGCACGAGCGACTTCGGCAAAACCTGGCAAGAGATCGTCGGCGGCTTGCCGGACGAGCCGGTTTACGTGGTCCGCGAGGATCCCAACCGGCGCGGCCTGCTCGTTCTCGGCAACGATACCGGCCTCTACTTTTCGACCGACGACGGCGGCCACTGGCAGAGGTTTCCGGTCGAGTTTCCCACCGCTCCCGTCTGGGACCTTCGCTTCGCCAAGCCGGAGCACGATCTGGCCGTCGCGACGCACGGCCGCGGGCTTTTTCAATTGCACGACATCCGGCCGATCGAGGAGATGACGGTACCGATCGCTTCGTCTCCATTTCATCTGTTCGCCATCAACGACGCGTTTCTCCTGAGCCGGTTCTACTTCGGCATGCAAGGGCAGCGTAGCGCCACCTATTTCCCGCCTCCGGCGCGCCAAGGCGCCCGCATCGACTATTACCTGAAAACGGCGATCGGCGGCCCGGGACCAGGCCCGGATCGGCGGCCCGCCCGCAGGGGGCCCGTGAAAATCACCATCCGCGACTCCGCCGGCCATCTTGTCGCCACGGGTTACGGCCCGGCACGAGCGGGCGTGAACCGTTTCGTCTGGAACTTGCGCTACGATCCCGCCACCCCCATCCGCGGCAAGGCTCGACGGCGCCATGGCGGCTTCTTCGGGAACCCGAGCGGCCCCCGGGTAGCTCCGGGCACTTACCGCGTGAGCGTCGCCGCCGGCGCCCAAACGCAAACCCAAGCCGTCACCGTACTGCCCGATCCCCGCATCCCGGCCGTGGCCGGCGCATTTCACCAAGAGGTCGCTTTTGGCCTGCAAGCGCGCGACATGCTCAGCGCCGTCGATGAAATGATCAACCGCATCGACGGTCTCAAGTCCCAGATCGCCACCTTCCTCGGCGCCGCCCGCGCGTCCACCGAGCTGGTGGCGGAGCCGGACTCCGGGAAATTGCTCACGCAAGCGAGGAGTCTCAGCCGGCAACTGGAAACGATTGAAGAGCGCGTCTACAACACCAAAATCCAACGCGGCGTTACCGAAGACGACATCCATTACCTGACCGATCTCCGCGGCCAGATCGAGGACCTGATGGGGAAAGGCTGGATCGGCTACGGCCAGCCGCCCAGCCCGCAGGCGCACCAGCGCATGAGAGGGCTTCGCCGGAAGCTCGACGGCCGGCTGGCCGTCTTCAATCAGTTCCTCCAAACCGGCGTGGCCGGTTACAATCGCCTTGCGCAAGCGAACAACGCTCCTACGCTGCTCGGAGGCTCGCCAATCGCCTTTCAGGTTCGCCGGCCGGCCTCGGGGCGCTAGCCAGGTTCAATCATGCAGTCCATGGAAAAGGTCTTCGGCAAACATTCCGCGCACGTGCTCTTTCTGACGCGCCCTCACGCGGTTCGGCGCCTGATTCT
>DATLSU010000009.1:0-63484 GCA_035533975.1 Patescibacteria group bacterium | reverse complement strand
CGAACGGGGGGCTTGTCCTGGATATCAGCGAGACCGGATTCTTGTTGCAATCCGCGCTGAAAATCAGCGATAGAGCGCTGTCCCGGCTCCGCTTCCAGCTTCCTTGTTCGGAGCAATGCATCGAGGCTTGCGCCAAGCTCGTCTGGGTCGGCGAGTCGGGCAAAAAAGCGGGCGCCCAGTTTCTTGAGCTGTCCGAAGATGCTCTGGCCGGAATAAAGGAATGGATAGCGAACGGCGGCTTTTCGGCCTCTGTAAGCATGACCTCGCTCGCGCCGAGCCCAACAAGACGGCCAGCTGAACCGACCTGTTCCACCATGTCGAGCGTATCGATCCCGGGACCGCAGCCAATATCGAGAGCGGCGTTTCCCGGCTCCGGACCGATCCGTTCTGGCATGAGGCGCTTGTTCGACTGGC
This sequence comes from Patescibacteria group bacterium, assembly GCA_035533975.1. Lineage (GTDB taxonomy): Bacteria > Acidobacteriota > Terriglobia > Acidiferrales > UBA7541 > JAKASX01. The sequence continues at coordinate 63,070 of DATLSU010000009.1, read as the reverse complement.
TCTCCGAACCGATCTGTTCCACCACGTCGAGCCTGTCGATCCCTGGACCACAGCCGATATCGAGAACGGTGTTTGCCGGCTCCGGATCGCTCCGTTCCGGCATGAGGCGCTTGCTCGACTGGATCGCCGGCAGCTTCACTGTCTCATCCATGAACCGAATCAGGAAGTCAGGATCCTTGGTATGGTCGGCCTGCGTGAAGGGGTTGGCATGGGGATTCTCGGTCATGCCGATACTTGCGTGGGTGCGGCGCTCGATGACCGGGACACGGTCGGTGAACGCCAAGCCCTTGATCACCAAGGTTTATGGGAGAGCCCTTGAACGGCAGACTTCGGTTACTTATCCGCGCACGTACGTCGAGGGGGAGGAGAGCAGCGAGACAAGCGTCACAGGCGAGGATGCTTCCTCAATCAGGGAGTTTGTCGGGCTTTCCCCCGCAATCGGCGAAGCAAGCGAGACCGTCAAGGAATCCATTTACAGAGATGTTTACCTGAATCCCACCCGTGGCTCATTTGACGGCGAAGCCGAGGATTGGTTGTTCCGGCGCGGGGACGAAATTATCGCCGCAACAATAAGGGACAAGGAGTTTCTCCGAAAATGCATGGCCGGGGAATACCGCCTGAATCACACCGATCTGTTGACTGTCGAACTATTGCAAAGGCAGCGAGTGGTCGGCACGCAGGTCATGAAACCGTCCTACGAGATCACCAAGGTCACGAGCTACGTCAGAGGCCCACAACAGCAGAAACTCGGCTTGATTGCCTAGCCGTACACTTTGAGGTGAGCACCGCTGCATCGCCGAGCAGGCCAACAAAACGAAGCCGGGGTCGCCGATCTCCGTTGGCGCGATTTACGGCATACGTTCGCCAGCCGGCTGGTGATGTCTGGCACCGGCATTCGATCGCTGCTAGAATTGCTCAGCGGCAGGGCGAAGAGAGTGGCTGCGCGGACCTCGCCTCTGGCGCGGGGGGAAGTGAAGCGGTACAGACGAGCCTAGGCTTCTTTCCTGTCAATTAGGCCGGAGTGGCGGAACTGGCAGACGCGCGAGACTCAAAATCTCGTGGTGCTTAGCACCGTGTGGGTTCGACCCCCTCCTCCGGCACCAAGCGTCCTCAGCACTTAGACGGCTGCGGTGGCTTCCGGCAGGGGAACGGAAATGCGCCTGGTGTCAGCCGGCGAGGATGCTGGTCGCCAGATGGCTTCTATGGTGCAGTCGGGGCAAGGCAAATGGCACGCGGCAATGGAGGTGGGCTTTAGGCCTATCGGAGCAGCCAGGGAGGGACAAAGGACCCACTCCCACCTATTCGTTGTCCCAAGCCGCATCTGCGGCAAGGTCTTCAAGGTACCCTTGGATAATTGCCTCCCGGTCGACACTTTCGGGATCGACGAGCCCGTAATAATCTTCTGGGGAGAACTGTGTGGTGCGTGTATACGAGCCCCCGAGGTGCGCTGCCTCAAGTTCTGCGTAGCCCTGTAGATGGAGTCCGCACGCCGAGCAGACAAAATTACGGGGCAAGATCGCTCGTCGGACCTCGATAGAATCCTCTTTATGACTCACGCGTTCCGGACCAAATGGTTCTCCTTGCACAGTGGCGACGCTACCGCATGCAGGGCACGTCACCCGGTGGTGTCGCTCGTGGGCTAGGCGCAGCCCTTCCCGTTCGGCGCTCTCGGCGGCAGACTGCCGGTCCGCCTCCGGTTTTTCCTCGAACGCTGCGCGATGGGAGGCGATTTCCCCCTCTACCCGCTGCCTTACGTGGCTCTGAACTTCGCATAGAATTTGCTCCGCGACTTTTGCCTCGTCCGGACCAAACAGGTCTTGCAGGGATTCACCCATTGCCTTGGTGAGCACGTTACAAACCCTATAGAAGCCCGTCAGCCAGTTTCTCGGCGCGTATTCGTCGAAGGCGGCAGTACCGCTGTGCAATTCGTCGTTCCTCCGATTGGCTAAAGCGACGGCCGCTGCGTATTCTTCCTCCGTGAACTCATCGAAGAGAGCCCTACACAAGGCAAAGACGCGAACGGTTCCGATTGACCGACGCGGCACTGTCTCTGACCCACGATTCAAAGCGTGCAATAGGTACCTGTGATCCTTATCGGCCTCCGCCAGCAGAGTCGGACTTATCGATGCCAAGGCTGCGCGGCCCAGAAGCTCAAGCGCGAGAGAGCACCATAACCCGAACTGAGGGCCTTCACGGGGCTGCTCAAAAGCGTGCTCGCAATAGAGTCTGGCTTTCGCCCACAGTGGGTCACGCTCCCAAGTCATGGCATCACTCCACGTAAACTCTCTCCAGAATCCGGCTCGTTTCGTCGGTTGGCGAAGGCCCACGACCATGGAGAACTCTCCAGTTGCAGAGCACAACCGCCAGGTTTCCGGTCTAGGCGACCTCGTCCACTGGGGTGCTCGACAACAAAGGCCCTAGACGTTCCCGGAGTTTGGCGGCGGCTCCGTTTGCTGGGCGCATGCACTGGATGTCATATCGCCATCCCGTCGCCTCTCCAAGCCGGAACCTCATTGAACAGTAGAAGCTCGTGGATGGTGTTCGAATTCGCCAGACGGAGCGATTGGCAAGGGTGACCAGATGGGAGGCCCGTCCGCGGAAGAGTTCTGCAAACGCCAAAATAGTGGTCGGGCGTCGGGTATCGCCACATACACGGAGAACAACATACCGCGAGGGAAGTGGCCAGAAGGCAGTATCCGTGTGGAGGGGAAATGAGCCCAGACCGTATCCGTCGCTGAGCGTCCCTTTGCGGGCCCTCGGTCTTGGCGTCGGAGTTAACTCCCTGACGAGGACCCCGGTTGGACCGGGCACCGGTCTACCGACCGCTCGTGCCAGTTCCAGCAAGCTCGATCGGTCCGTAATCCCCGCTACGCATGTCCACCCGCGTGCCCTGAGCTCCGTACAATCGATGATGCGCACCTCCCCGCACAATGGCGACGCAAACATGCTTGCGCTGATCCTATGGCTACGCAGTACGCGGATCAAGGGAAATCAAGGCCCTCGGATAGACCGACGCAAGGCCATGTTGGGCAGTCGACTGTTCCGGCTTCCGCTCGTGGCCGAGTTCGTGGCAGCCGCCGGAGGCTTGAACGGGAAGCCGATTCAGCCTTCCCCCCGCGTTCCTGCGGCGCTTGGCTGGGTTTGACCTCGCCCACTTGTTGGATTAACTGGGAACGGGCCGTGAGATAGATCGGTTTCTTAGGCCAATTTCTTCCGCAAAACCCATGTGGTCATCGAGCGCTGATTTTGGACGACGGTGGTCTTGAGCGTTTCGACCATCTCCCCGCCCAGCCGCTCGGTGAGCGAGGCGAGCATCGGCGCGTCCACCAGATAGCGCTCGGCGCCGTCCGGCGACCGGAAGCGGCGTCCTTGAATGCGCTGGAACTGGCTCTCCATGCCGATCAGGGACGCCAAGCGGCAAAAAAAGAGCCCGCCAGGCTTGAGAACGCGCCAGGATCCCTGCAGCATGGATTCGAACTGCGCGTCGTCGCGAGCGAGATGGAGGACGGTGTTGCTGATGACCACATCGGCCAAGGCGTCGTCGAAAGACATCTGTTCGACGGGTTCGATGCGGAAATTCGACTCCGGAAGCGCGGGCGCGAGCCTCCGGGCGAGGGAGCGGACGCTTTCGACAGCCTGCGCGTCCGCGTCCGCGGCGAAAACTTCGTACCCCTCCCGCAGAAAGTAGACGAGGTTTCTCCCGGAACCGCATCCGGCGTCCACTATTCGCATTCCGGGTGCGATGCGGCCTTTGAGAAGTTGGTCGAAAAGATAGATGTCGATCTGGCCGAATTGCTCCTGGAGAGTGGGCGCGGGCATTTGCAGAACCTACTCGAGCGGCGCGGCGACGTCAAATGGGAGAGCCGCTGGCCTTTTCCGAACGACGAACTCGAAATTTCGAGGACCAGGGGTTAGCGGGAAGCGTGCTCTCCAAGCGAATCGAGAAGCTTTTCGCACAGGCCATCGAAGCTGCCGTTCGATAGGACGAGAACCAGGTCGCCCGATCGCGCTTCGGCACCTATGAATTCGGCGATGCGAGCGGCGGAATCGAAGGCCCAGGCCTGACGGCCGGCGTGCTCGATGCGGGCGGCGACGCGGGCGGGATTCAGCCGTTCCTCAGCGCCGAGCAGATGCGGACGATTCACCGGGCCGATGATAGCGGCATCGGCGGTTGCCAGGGCATCGGCCAATTCGTTTTCGAGAAGGTTGCGGCGCATGGTATTCGAGCGCGGCTCGAAGGCGGCCCAGATTCGACGGCCGGGCCAGCGCGAACGCGCCGCGGCGATCGTTTCGCGGATGGCGGTGGGGTGATGGGCAAAATCGTCGACGACGAGAACGCCGCGCGGCTCGCCGCGTGACTCCAGGCGGCGCCGCACGCCGCGGAATTCACCGAGTGCTTCGCGAATCTCGGCCGGGGAAACGCCGCGCCCCGTCGCTATGGCGATGGCGGCCAGAGCATTCGAGACGTTGTGGCGGCCGGCGAGGCGCATTTCGAATGAGCCCACTTCCTTGCCTCGATAGGAGGCGCGGAAGCGCGTCTGCCGCTCGCCAAATTCCAGATCCGTCGCCTTCCAGTCGCATCCGGCGCCCAGGCCGTAGGATTCGACCGGGCAGCAGGCTCCGGCCGCGGCCTCGCGCACCGCGTCGCTTTCTCCCCAGATGACGATTCGCCCGCGGCGCGGCATCAAATCCACCAGCCGCTCGAACTGCAATTCGATGGCCGCCAGATCCGGATAGATGTCGGCGTGATCGAATTCGAGCGAGGTGATGACGAGATCGTCGGGGTGGTAATGGAGGAATTTCGGGGCCTTGTCGAAAAACGCGGAGTCGTATTCGTCTCCTTCGATGACGAATTCTTCGCCGCCGCCCAGGCCGTAACTCGAACCGAAATCTTCGACCAATCCCCCAACCAGAAAATCCGGCCGGCGGCCGGCGCTGTGGAGAATCCAGGCGACGAGCGAAGTGGTGGTCGTTTTGCCGTGGGTGCCGGAAACGACGATTACGTGGCGATCGGGCAGGAAGCGGTCCTCGATCACCTGCGGCAGGGACCGGTAGGGAATCTTGCGGTCCAGAATGCATTCGACTTCCGGATTGCCGCGCGAGAGCGCGTTGCCGATCACCACCCAGTCGGGCCGGGGATCGAAATTTTCCTCGCGGAATCCTTTTTTCCATTCGATCTTCGCCGCGCGGAGCAGATCGGAGGCGGGCGGATAGACATCCGTATCGGATCCGGTTACTTGGCAGCCCTGCGCGGCGAGCATCCCCGCCAGCGAGGCCATCGCAATGCCGCCGATTCCCGAAAGATGAACGTGTTCGGCGCGGCTCACCGGGAAACCACCGCGGGTTCGAGAATATCGAGCCGGCCGGAGCCGCGGGCCACCAGGCGCGCGCGGACGCCGAGCGGCACCGTCAGCATGGGCCGATGCGTGTGGCCCAGCGGCGCGCCCCAAACGACGGGAACGCCGAGCGGCACAAGTAGCCGCTCGACCACCTGACAAACCGCCGGGCCGTCGTCGGCCGGAGGCTCGCAGCCGGGAAAATCGCCGAGCAGAAATCCGCGCACGCCGTCGAGTTTTCCCGCCAGTTTCAGATGCATCAAGGCGCGATCGACCTGATAGGGTTTCATGTTCAGATCCTCGATCAGCAAAATCGCGCCGGAGGTATCCGGTTCCCAGGGCGTGCCGATCAACCCGCGCAGCAGCGTGAGACAGCCGCCGAGAACTCGGCCTTCGGTTTCACCCTCGCGGAGGGTTTCGCCTTGCAGGGGCAACTCCCACCCGCCGCGGGTTTCGGTTACCGCCAGGCGAAACGACGGCTCATCATAACCGTCGTCCGAACCTGCTCCCCGGTGGAAACCGGCCGCGACCATCGGACCGTAAAACGTCACCCAGTTCCAGCGGCGCCAGGCGAAATTCAGCAGCAGCGTCAGATCGCTGAAAGCGATGAGGGCCTTGGGAGCAGGGGTTTCGAGGGAATGGAGAGCGTCGAGAAGATAGGCGGTGCCGTAGCCTCCGCGCGCAGGGACGATGCCGGCAGCCTGCGGATCGGCGAGCGCGAGCGACAACTGCTCCGCACGCATCGCTTGCGGGCCGGCGAAATAGCCCTCCCGCGCCAGCGCCTGCGGGTTCCACGCGGGCCGGTAGCCGAGCCGCTCGATCTCGGCGGCGCCCCGCCGCAGGCGTTCTTCTTCGACCGGACCCGCCGTGGCAACGATGCGCAGGTGCGATCCGGGAACCAGTGCCGGCGGTTTGATCGCTTTCTCGATTTTCATCTCGTTTCAATCCGGCTGGTGGAAAACGCCGTCGAAAACCAGTTCGGCGGGACCGGTCAGTTCGACCACGTCGTCATCTTCGCGCCAGTGAACCTGCATCTGGCCGATCTCGGTCGTCACGGCAACTCGCCGGCCGGTTTTGCCGTGCAGCGCCGCGGCCACGGCGCAGGCGCAGGAGCCCGTGCCCGAGGCGAGCGTATGGCCGGCGCCGCGTTCCCAGAAACGCGCTTCGATCGCCTCCGGTCCGAGAACGCGGACGAAGCCCGCATTCGCCCGCTCGGGGAAATAGGGATGGTGCTCGATTTCCGGCCCCAAACCGCGCCAATCGATCTCCTCGAAGTTGTCGACGAAAACGATGCACTGCGGATTGCCCATCCAGAGCGGGGTCACGGGAAGGGTTTCGTCGCCGACGGGCAGTGGGAAATCCAGCGCGGGGGCTTCGGCCGGTTTGGGTGGGTGAAAGGGAATTTTTTGGGCCGTGAAATCGGGCCGAACAATTTCGCCCTGGAAAATCCACTCATTTCCCCGGCGGCCGAGGAAAGTGTGGCGCTTGGCTCCGACGCGTGTTTCGAGAGTCAAGACGAGTCCCGGCTCGGCCGATGGCATGCGGGAGACCAGCCAGGCGGCGGCGCAGCGCATGGCGTTGCCGGAAAGGCCGGCCTCGCCGCCATCGGCGTTGAAGATGCGGAACTTCCAGCGTCCGGCCCCGGCCGGAGCCAGAGGCACCAAGCCGTCGGCGCCAACGCCCGTGTGCCGGTCGCAGATCCCGGCAGCCAGTTCCCCGGCCGAGCGGGGGCCAAGCGCCGCTTCCTCGACCAACAGGAAATCGTTGCCCAAGCCGTGCGCCTTCGCGAATGGAATATCAGTCATCGCTGCCCCGTTCCGGGCGTTTGCCGGGCGCCGGAGGTCGAGCCTCTGGCGCCATGTCAGATTTTGTATTTGCCGATGATGGCCGCCAGGCGGCGCTTGGTGGCCGCGGGAATCTTCGAGCGGTCGGTCACGAAGGCTGTGGCCAGGGAGGAGCCGCAGCGGCAGGTGCGTTCCCCGGCAACGCGGGCCACGGCGGCGCGCACGACCTTCTGGACGTTTTCCGAGTTGCGATTCACGTTGGCGACCACCTGATCGGAGGTGACGCTCTCGTGGCCGGGACGCCAGCAATCGTAATCGGTGACCATGGAGACGCTGGCGTAGCAAATCTCGGCTTCGCGCGCCAGCTTGGCTTCGGTCAGGTTCGTCATCCCGATGATGTCGAAATTCTGGCTGCGATAGAAGAGCGATTCCGACAGCGTCGAATAGAGCGGGCCCTCCATGCAAACGTAGGTGCCGCCGCGATGCACGGTGACGCCGACCTCCTCGCAGGCATCGGCCAGCGTTGCGCCCAGATCGGCGCAGGTCGGTTTGTCGAAGGGACCGTGAGCCACCAGTCCCTGGCCGAAAAACGTGGAAATGCGGCCGCGCGTGCGGTCGAAGAACTGGTCGGGAATCACGAACTCGAGCGGGACGAGCTCTTCGCGCAGCGAACCGACCGCGCTCACCGAAATGATGCGCTCGACCCCGAGCAGCTTCATCGCGTAAATATTGGCGCGGTAGTTGATTTCGCCCGGCAGGAAACGATGGCCGCGGCCGTGCCGCGCCAGAAACGCCACCTCGCGCCCGGCAAGCCTGCCGACAACGAAAGCGTCGGAAGGGCTGCCGAACGGCGTGCGCACCTTCACTTCCCGGGCCTTCTCCAGACCGGGCATTGCGTAGAGACCGCTGCCGCCGATAATACCCAGCCGGGCCGGCTGCTTTTTCGCCTTCGTTGCGCCCTTCGATCGAGTTTGCTTTGCCATTTCGCCTCGCAGATGTTGTGGTTGGGACAAAGAAGAAAAGATAGCAGGAACCGGGCCCGGCGTCAGCCGATCGTGGCCGGCTCGGTCTCGAATTTTCCGTCGCGTTCGCGCAGATAGGCGGCCGGAACGTCGGGATCGTGCGCGAAGATGCAAATCCAGCCTTCGCGGGCCAGTCGCGGCAGCCACTTTTTCTTGTTTTCGAGCGTGGTCATCGGATACAGATCGTAGCTCATGATCCAGGCGTAAGGCAGGTGCGCGCGGGAAGGGACCAGGTCGGCGAGCCAGAGGACCGTCTGGCCGGCGCCGGAAATCTTGACGCACTGCATATCGCGGGTGTGGCCGGGCACGACGACCAGATCGATGCCCGGAGCCAGCTCCGCATCGCCTTCCACCGGCCGCCACTGCCCGGCCTGTTCGATCGGCTCGAAATTTTCCGGCAGATAGGTGGCGCGGTCGCGTTCGTTCGGGTGGCGCGCATGTTCGAGTTCGCCGCACTGGACGACGTAGGACGCGTTCGGGAAGGTCGGAACGACCCGGTCTCCCTGGCGGCGGGTATTCCAGCCGCAATGATCGAAATGGAGGTGGGTGTTGACGACCGTGTCGACGTCCTCGGGCCGCACGCCGCGGGCGGCCAGGCGGTCGAGCAGGCGATTTTCCTTTTCGAGTTTGTAGATGTCGATCTGCTTCGCGTCCAACTTATCGCCGGCGCCCGTTTCGATCAGGATGGTGCGGCCCAGCCCGCGCAACAGGCAGGAGTTCATCGCCATCCGGATGCGATTGCGCTCGTCGGGCGGCGATTTTTTTTCCCAAAGCGGCCGCGGAACCACTCCGAACATCGCGCCGCCGTCCAGGCCCAGAAGGCCGTCGGTCACTAGATCGATTTCCCAATCGCCCAATTTCATTTCAACTCCGCCTTTTCCAGTAGTTCGTCGATTGCCGTAAACGGATCCTTTTCGCGGCCAGCGACGGCCACGGCCATCGCCTCGATCTGGCCCGGCTCCAGATGCCGGCTGACGCGCGACATCAAGCGCTTCCGGAGAAGGCCGAGCAAGCGGTATTCCCAGTGCTCGATGCGGCGCCGCGAACGCCGGCCGCCGGCCAGCTCCGCGTTGGAACCGAAACGCTCGATCATCCCGGCCAGCTCGCCCGTGCCCTTGTCCTCGGTGGCGATCGTGCGCACGAGCGGCGGACGCCACCCGTCGCGTTCGGGAACGATTTCGAGCATGGCGAGCAACTGCCGCTCGAAGCGGTCGGCCGCGGGGTGATCGGCCTTGTTGAGGACGAAGATGTCGGCGATTTCCATGACGCCCGCCTTCAGATTTTGCACGTCGTCGCCCATGCCCGGCACCAGAACCACCAGCGTGCAGTCGGCCAGGCGGACGATATCGACCTCGGCCTGGCCGACGCCGACCGTCTCGATCAGAATCACCTGTTTGCCGGCGGCGTCGAGGACCAGCGCCGCATCGGCGGTCGCCTCGGCCAAACCGCCCAGAGAGCCGCGGGTGGCCATCGAGCGGATAAAAATGTCCGCGTCGGAGGCGTGCCCCTGCATGCGGACCCGGTCGCCAAGGACCGCGCCGCCCGAGAAAGGGCTGGTCGGATCGACGGCGATGATCCCCACCGTCTGCCCGGAGCGGCGGTAGCGCGCCGCCAGACGATCGACGAGCGTACTCTTGCCGGTTCCCGGGGCGCCCGTAACGCCGATGATAACGCCGCCGCCGGTGTGAGGGAAAAGCTCGCGCACCAGGCGCTCGGCCTCGGGCCGTTCGTCTTCGATCGCGGTGATGGCCTTCGAAATAGCGCGAATATCGCCGGCGCGGATCTGTTCGGCCCAGGAGTTCACGGTGGCAAGCATGATACTAAGAGCGCCGGGGAAAACTCAAAGGATGACGCCGCGCGGAACGAATCCCAAAGAAATTCCCGCCATTCCGGAAACGAAATGGCGGGAAGTGAAAGCCGGTCCGCTCGGCGCGCCGGACTAAGCGAGATCGTCGGGCCGGTACGGAATCTTGCGGAGTCGCTTGCCGGTAGCCGCGTAGATGGCGTTGAACACGGCCGGGGCGATGGGCGGCACACCTGGCTCGCCCATGCCGCTCGGAGCCAAGTGGCTGTTCGTGATATGTACTTCGATCTCGGGCATTTCGTTCATGCGCAAAACTTCGAAATTATTGAAGTTGGATTGCACGACACGACCCTTTTCGATGGTGATTTCGCCCTTGAGCGCTTGCGAGAGGCCGAAAACGATTCCACCGCGGACCTGCTGCTCGATGATCGAGGGATTGACGGGCTGGCCCAAATCGACGGCGGCGACGACGCGATGAACCTTCACGTTTTTGTACTGGCCCAGGGATATTTCCGCGACTTCGGCGACATAGGTATTGAACGCCTCGACGACAGCGATACCGCGATAGCGACCTGCCGGCAAGGGCTTGCCCCAGCCGGCCTTTTCCGCAACCAGATTCAGGACGCCGAGGTTGCGCGGCGATTTTTGGAGCAAATCGCGGCGGAATTCATACGGGTCCTTCTTGGCCGCTGCGGCGAGTTCGTCCATGAAGCTCTCGCGGAAGAAGCCGTTCATCGAGGATCCCACCGAACGCCAGAAGCCCAGCGGAATCGGGCCGGGAACAAGCTGGTAGTCGACGAGGATGTTGGGGATGTCGTAAGGAATGTTGTAAAAGTCGTCTACGCTGGTTCTGTCCAATCCGTTCTTCACCGAGCCCGGGAAGGCCCAATTCAGGACGGAATCGCAGGCGATGTGGGCGCTGAGAGAAACGAGCTTGCCGGAGGAGTCGAGACCGCCGGAGAGCCGGATGAGGGCCGCGGGGCGATAGAAATCGTGATGCATATCGTCCTCGCGCGACCAGGTGACCTGCACCGGCGCCTTCATCGCTTTGGAAACCTCGCAGGCATCCGCCACGAAGTCGGCCCGGCCGCGGCGCCCGAACCCGCCGCCGAGGAACGTGGTGTGGACTTTGACCCGGTCGGGGTGGACGCCGGCGATCCTGGCGGCCGTCGCCTGGGACGAAGTCTGCGCCTGCGTGGGCACCCAAAGCTCGGCGCCGTCCTCGCGAATGTCTGCGAGGCAGTTCATCGGTTCCATGGTGGCGTGTGATTCGTAAGGAGCGCGGTATTCAGCTTCCAGTTTGGTCACGGCGCCGGAAAGAGCCGAAGCCGCGTCCCCCACCTTTTTAGCCGGTACTCCAGGCTTTTCGAGCGCCTTGGAGAAACCAGCGAAGATGCTTTCGGTCGTGACGTTCGCGTTCGGGCCTTCGTCCCAATTCACTACGAGAGCGCGGCGGCCCTCCATGGCATCCCACGTGTTGTCGGCCACGACGGCGATGCCGCTCGAAATCGGGAAGACGTCTTTCACTCCGCCAACGGCCTTGGCTTTGGTGGCGTCGAAGCTGGCGACTTTGCCGCCGAATACCGGACAGCGCAGGACGACGGCGTGGTACATGCCCGGACGGCGGGCGTCGATACCGAATCCGGCCCGGCCGTCCACTTTAGGGTGCACGTCGAGCCGCTTGAACGGCTTGCCGATAATTTTGAACTCGGTGTAGTTCTTCAGCTTGACGTTGGCTGGCGCGGGAATTTTCGCCGCGGCTTCCGCCAGGCTGCCGTAGCCGGCCCTCCGCTTCGTCGCGGTGTGGACCACCTCGCCGTCTTCGGCGTGGCACTCGGAGGCGGCGACTCCCCATTTTTGGGCTGCCGCGGCGATGAGCATTTCGCGAGCGGCGGCGCCCGCCTCGCGCATGGGCTCCCAAGAGGTATGAATGCTCGTGCTGCCGCCGGTCAGTTGCGAGTGCATGATCGGATTGAAGTAAGCTCGCGCCGCAGGAGCGAACTCGAAGCGAACCTTACTCCAATCGCACTCGAGTTCTTCAGCAACGAGCATCGGCAGCGACGTGGCAACCCCCTGCCCCATTTCGGACTTACCCACCAAGACGGTGATGACGTTATCCGGGCTAATGTGGACAAAGGCATTGAGATCGGCGGGCGCGACACTAGCCGCGAGAACTTCGTGGCGGCCCGGAAGGTAGAAGCCGACGATCAGACCGGTGGCTCCGGCCAAGCTGGTCTTGAGGAACTTGCGGCGATCGATTCCGGTCGTAATCACGCTCACTTCGCACCTCCTACGATGACCCCTGGGGCAACGCTGTCGAATTCGGAGTTGGTGGGCTTGGCGGTCCCACGGGCGATTGCGGCGGCAAGGTGGATGGCCGCTTTGATCTGTTGGTAGGTGCCGCAGCGGCAGATGTTGCCGGTCATGGCTTCGTCGATTTCGGCATCGGTGGGATTTGAATTCTTGGCCAGCAGGGAGGCAGCGGACATGATCTGGCCCGACTGACAGTACCCGCACTGGGGAACGTCGAGCTCCACCCAGGCTTGCTGCAACGGATGGCTGTGATTGGGAGATATCCCCTCAATCGTGGTGATGTTCTTGCCTTCGACGCTCGAAACCGGCGTGACGCAGGAGCGCTTCGCTTCGCCGTCGATATGGACGGTGCAGGCGCCACAGAGCGACTCGCCGCAACCGAATTTCGTGCCCGTCATATTCAGCGTATCGCGAATCACCCACAGGAGCGGCATATTAGGATTCACGTCGACTGTATGAGGCTTGCCGTTCACCATAAATCGAATCGCCATAAAGCCCTCCTTCGAACTCGTCCCGTCCAGGCCGAGCCGCACAAAAACGCATTGTCCATGATTTACCCGGCCCCATAAATATGTCAACCACAAACCGGCTGGGGCCGGCTCGCCGGCCATGCCGGCGGCTAAAGGTTCGGCTGGAGGCGCGGTTAGCCCGCCTTTACCGCCGGGCTGTTCCTTTTCGCCGGTGGCCGCTTTATCCTCTGCGGAGCAGTTGGCGCGCGATCACGAGGCGCTGGATTTCGCTCGTACCCTCGCCGATGGTGGTGAGTTTCACGTCGCGATAGAATTTTTCCGCCGGATAGTCCTTGATGAAGCCGTAGCCGCCCAGCACCTGCACCGCTTCGCCGGCCACTCGCACGGCCGTTTCCGCGGCGAACAGTTTGGCCATGGCCGATTCGGCGGTGTGGTGCTGCGGCGGATCGCCCGCGGCGCGAGCCTGGTCGGCCAGCCAAGCGGCCCGGTAGGTGAGCAAGCGGGCGGCGTCGATTTGCGTGGCCATATCGGCAAGCTTGAATTGAATGGCTTGAAATTCAGCAATCGGTTTCCCGAATTGGCGGCGTTGCTTGGCATGCCGGGCCGCGGTCTCGAAAGCGCCCTGCGCCATGCCGAGCGCGAAGGCGGCGATCGAAATTCTTCCCCCGTCGAGGATGGCGAGGCTGTCGATGAAGCCGTGGCCCTCCCGGCCCAGCAGATTGCCGGCGGGAACCAGGCAATCGGTGAAAACCACTTCACTCGTGTCGCTGGCCCTCAGGCCAAGCTTGTTTTCCTTCTTGCCGGGCGTGAAGCCGGGCGTGCCCTTTTCCACGATGAAGGCGGAAATGCCGTGATGGCCGGCGGCGCGATCGGTGACGGCCATCGCCACGCACAGGCTCGCGTAGTGGCCGTTGGTGGTGAACGTCTTGGCGCCGTTGATGCGCCAGCCGCCCTCGCATTTTTCCCCCACCGTTGTCGTTCCGCCGGCGTCGGAACCGGCGCCCGGCTCGGTCAGCGACCAGCATCCGAGCCATTCGCCGCTCGCCAGCCGGGGTAAATATTTTTCCCGTTGCGCCGGGGTGCCGAATTTGTAGATGTGATTGGCGCAGAGCGAGGTGTGGGCGGCGACGATCAGGGCGAGCGACCCGTCGATCCGCGCCAGCTCCTCGATCGCGATGACGTATTCGGCGTAGCCCAGGCCCGCGCCGCCGTATTTTTCGGGGAAAATCACGCCGAGCAGGCCGAGTCCGGCGAGCTGGGCCACCGTTTCGGAAGGGAAGCGGGACGCCTCGTCCCATTCCATCACGTGGGGCGCGATCTCGGCCTCGGCGAAGGCGCGGACGCTCTGGCGCAATTGCCGCTGTTCGTCGGTCAGGGAAAAGTCCATGAGATACCTGCCAGCGCTTATGCGTCCACGCAGTTCTACTTATAACATGGGAAAGGTTGCCGGCTGCGGGCGGCTCAGTGGGCGACTTTGGCGGCGGCGGCCAGATCGGAGACGCCCAGGATCAGCAGTGCCCGTCTGGTTCCCTTCTCGATGGTGCCGTAGACGTAATCGACGTTGATGCCCTTGGCGGCCATTTTCCGCATCAGCCGCCCGAGCGATCCGGGGCGATGACCGAGTCCCACGGCGAGCGCGGGCTCGACGACCGACTTCAAGCCGAGGTTGTCGCAAACTTTCCGCGCGACATCGACGTGGCTGACGATCAAGCGCACCGGGCTAATCGGGCCGGCCTCGCCTGCCTGCACCGCTTCGATGTTGACGGCTACCTTGGCCAGTTCGCTGCAAAGCGTCGCCAAGGCGCCCGGACGGTTGTCCAAGGTCACAACCAGCTGCTTTACGATCGGCACGTTTCCTCGTCTATGGGGGCCGCAAACCGCGGGATCGGCTGCTTGCCAGCACTCTACCACAGCCGCCCGCGGCTTGCGATGGCCAACTCCGGTAAGATGGGATCGGGCGGCCCAGGGACGGCGCTGTCTGGTGACCGGGCCGGCCGCAACAACCATGCAGACGGGAAACGACGATCAACAACTTTTGCGGGCGCTCTGCCAGACGGATGACGCCGGGATTCGCCGCCACGCTTGCGATGTTTTGAAAAGCCACCGGTGGACGGAGGGCGAGCAGCGCGTCATTTTCGAATCCTGCGCCGCGCTCGCCCGGTTCAACGTTCCTATCAGCCCGATCTCCCTCGCCGGGCAGATGACTCGCGCCGGCTTTCCCGACTTCGATCTGGACGTGCTGTTCGAACCGCTGCCGTCGCCGGCCGCCGAACTGGGCCGCCGGCTCGACGCGCTCGAGGGGAGAGCGCGATGACGCCGGCCGGAAACCTCGCCCGGTGACCGGATCGCGGGTATTGCGCCGGCTCGCCATCGCCGATGTCGTCGGCCTGCCCGCGGTGATCATCCTGTTCATCTGGCACTGGCAGTTCACGCGTCCGGGGATCTGGATCGTTTTTCCCATTTGGATCGTGGCGAGTTTCCTCATCCATCGTGACACGCCCAAGACGCTCGGCTGGCGAGCGGACAACTGGAAGCGGGCGGGGCTGGAAGCGGGAATCTTTTTCGGGGCGGCTATCGCGATCGTGCTCGTCATCGCCTTCGCGCGCGGCATGCCGAAGCATCTGGTCTGGAGGGCCGTGGGCGAGCATTTGTGGACCTATTTTGCTTTCTGCCTGATGCAACAGGTGGCGCTCAATTCCTTTGTCAACAACCGCCTGATTTCCTTGATTTCAAGCCCGTGGCTCTCTTCGCTCGCGGCCGGACTGATTTTCGCCTCCGCGCATTGGCCCAACCCTGTGCTGGTTCCCGTGACGCTAGTTGGCGGCCTGGCCATGGCATGGCTGTTCCGGCGCAACCGCAATATTTTGACCTTGGCCTTGGGCCAGGCGCTGGTCGGCTCGATGCTCGTCTGGGCGTTTCCCGCCCCGTGGATTCATAACTTGCGGGTCGGGCCCGGATATTACCGGTGGAAGTGAACTGGCCGATCGTGTATTTTTTGCCGCGGGGAAAAAGAGGGAAAACCGAGCCGTGCTGGACGCGCTCCGCTATTACTGGATGATTTCGAAAGGCTACCGCCTGCGGCCGTGGCAGAGCCCCTACATCCGCTGGCGGCTAGAGACGTTTTTCGGGCCGGCGGCGGAAAACGCAACCGGCTGGGCCTTCTTCACTTTGCTCTGGCGCGAGCGAAGCAGAATGCGCCGCTTTCTCCGCTGGGCCCAGGAGCGGCGCGCCGCCCAGTCCCGGGCCCTGCGTTGACCACTCGAAACAGCTAGTTGCGCGGCGGTGGGCCGCCCCTGCCCTTCTCTCCCTTATTGGGTCCGCGCTGCCGATTCTGGTTGGCGCCACCGCGCCGGCCTTGCGGTTGCCGCTGCCGGCCCTGTTGGCCGCGATACTGGGGCTGTCTCTGATTTCTACTCATTGGACGCGCGTTCCGGTTCGGGCTTGGCTGGTTGCGACGCTCCGGCTGCCGGCGGTAAGAAGGTTGGCTGGCTGGCTGCCTTCCGAAGGAGCGCGGCTGGTTGTAACGGGAGGGAGCTGATCTGGCTGGCTGCCGTCCAAAGGAGCGCGGCTGGTTCGAACGGGAAGGGGCTGATCTTCCCGGCCGCCCTGGCGTGTAGGAGCCTCCAGCTCGCGTAGCTCTCGACACATTGCCACCCCGGAATGCTTCCGGCCTTGGCGTTGCCGCAATGTCCGGCCGGCCATGATTTTGCGACCAGCGCATTCCCGGCGTCCGTCGCGCCATTCTCTCCTGGTTCATCTGGCCACCGATTGGACCCATCCGCCGTTCCCGTTCGGCGGCGAAATCGTTCCGAGTGGGCCGGGCCATAATTCCGCCCCGGCCGCCGTTATAGCTGACGTGGTCATAGTGGTTGAAGTGGTGAAAGCCGGCTCGGTCGTAGACGTGGATATTGTTGTAGATATTGATGCGATTGACGGCGCGGTTGTAATAAAAATCCCTGCCGCGCCAGTAGCCGCCGTCATAGCCAACTCCACCGTATCCGAACCCGTAATCGATTCCGCCGTAGAACCCAACGCGCGGTCCCCAATAGCCGGAATGCCAGATAAACACGGCGCCTATTGAGTTCCAGCCCCAATAGCCGGGCGTCCAGAGCGCGCCCTCAAAGGGTGCGAGCACCCACGTGCCCGGAACCCAGTAATAACCGGTGTAGGAGTCCCAAGCCCAATAGCCGGGCGTCCAGATGTAACCCGGCCCGGGGCAGTAAGGCTGCCGGTAGACGGGCAGTGGGGGTGGTCCGAACCGCACCGATATGCCAACGGAAACCTGCGCGGCCGCGCTGCCGCGGGCCAGCGCGCGGGGCGGCAGAAACAGGAACACCATGCAGAGAAGAAGGGACGAAATCACCGCTGCCGCTATCTTGCCGGTTGGCCGCCGGATCGCCCTTTCTTCCGTGGCCGGCCTTCCCGGCGCCTCGCTTCGCGCATGCGTTTTCTCGCTTGCCAGGTATGTTCTGCTCATTATTCTCCCCTCCACCATTCTTATACCCGTGGGACGCGATTTTGTTTCTTCAGGATGTCCCAGCTAAACGCTCGCACTCATTTGGTAACCCCCCCGCCCGCAGGTTCGCTCGGGTGCCGCACGATTGGCGAGCCCCCCTACCCCGGCCAGGAGGGGAAATTCAGCTCTCCGGCTACTTTGCGCGGCAGTCTCCATCGCAGTCTCGCTGGCGCGCCGGCGGGACTGCGCTCTCGATGATGGCGAATCGAGGGGGATTTTTTAGGTTGGCTGGTTGCCCAGCGAGGCGGCGATGGCCTGGAAAAATTCGTCGATCGACTTTTTCGCCGCCCCTTCCATCATTCGCGAACCCACAGCGGCCAGCAAGCCGCCCAGTTGCAAGTCGCCCGAATAGCGTACTTCCGTCTCTTCCCCCTTGGCGACCAGCTCAAGCTGGCCATTGGCGGTCACGAAACCCGGACCACCGCGAGCGCTGGTTTTGAGTCGCATAGAATGGGGAGGATTTTTTTCGGAAAGTTCCACGGCGCCGGTGAAGCTCCCGGAAACCGATCCCATTTTGTACTGAATTTTCGCCCGGTACCGGTCCGGGCCGTCGGCTTCCAGCTTCTCGACGCCGGGCAGGCTCTTGGCCAGGATTGCCGGATCGTTCAACCGCTCCCATACGGCCGCCGGTGGGCCGGGCAGTGTATATTGGCCTTCGATTTTCATGCTTTCCTTTCATTGCCACGCACATCATTGGCGCGGAGGATTGCCGTCTCGAGCGCGCGCCGCGCGTAGACCGAAGCGACGGCGCGGCGGTAGGCCGCCGAAGCGTGCAGATCGGCCAGCGGCTCGATTCCGTCGGTCACTTTTTCCGCCGCCTTGGCCAGCAGTGCCCGGCTCGGCTTGTTGCCGGTCAGAACCCCTTCGGCGGCTCGGGCGCGATAGGCGCGAACGGCTACGCCGGTCATCCCGATCGCCACGGATTCGATTTTTCCGCCCGGATCGAGCCTCACCCGGGCCGCGGCGCCCACCAGCGCGAAACCCGAAGCGGGCTGATGGAGTTTACGATAGGCCGATCCGGAATGCTCCCGCGCGGCGGGAACTCGTACTTCGGTCAGGATCTCGCCGGGCCGGAGTTGGGTGGTTAGCAGATCCACGAAAAAATCCTCCGCGGGAATCTTCCGCGTACCGGAACTGCTCGCCACCACGACTTCCGCCTCCAGGGCGACGATGGCCGCCGGATAATCGGCCGCCGGATCGCCATGGGCCAGGCTGCCGCCGACGGTGCCCCGGTTGCGCACCTGCGCGTCGCCGATTTCAGCGGCCGCCTCGGCCAGCAGCGGCCAACGGCTCCGCACCAGTTCCGACGTCTCCAGCTCGTGATGCGTCGTCAATGCGCCGATCACCAGAGTGCCCTCTTCTTCACGGATCGCGCGCAGGGATTTTACGCGGCCGATGTCGATCACGTAGCGGGGGGCCGAGAGCCGCAACTTCATCAGCGGCAGCAGGCTGTGCCCTCCGGCGAGTAGTTTGGCTTCGTCGCCGTGGCGTTCGACCAGGCGCAGGGCTTCGTCCAAGGTCTTGGGAGCAAAATAATCGAACGCCTCTGGAATCATCGTCGGCCTCCGGTCACCTGGTCTTGCGGGCCCGGCCGGCCGGGGCTGCCGGCGCGTGGCGAATGGCGTTCCAGACCCGTTCCCGTTTCAAGGGCATGTCGATATGGCGCACGCCGAGCCGCGCCAGCGCGTCCACCACGGCGTTTACCAGCGCCGGCGCCGCCCCGATCGTTCCGGCCTCGCCGACGCCCTTGACGCCGAGCGGATTCACCGGGGTGGGCGTGACCGTATGGCAGGTTTCCAGCCACGGCACGTCGGCGGCGCGCGGCAACGCGTAGTCCGTCAGCTCGCCGGTCAGCAGCTGACCCTGCTCGTCGTATACCGCCTCTTCCAAGAACGCCTGCCCGATCGACTGAACGATGCCGCCGTGCACCTGGCCGTCGACCAGCAGCGGGTTGATCAAATTGCCGCAATCGTCGGCGGCGACGTATTTCAGCAACCGGACGCTTCCAGTTTCCGGATCCACTTCGACCACGGCAACGTGGGTCCCGAACGGGAAGGTGAAATTCGACGGTTCGAAGAAGTCGGTTTCGTCCAGACCCGGCTCGACGCCCTCCGGCAGGGTTTTGGCCGTGTAGGCCGCGGCAACTACGTCGGCGAAGGGCATCGATTTTTTCGCGTCGCGGCGGGAGACCACCTGCTTGCCGCGCAGCACGAGCCTGGCCGGGTCCTCGTGCATGAGGTGGCCGGCGATTTTGAGCAGTTTGTCGCGAAGCTTTTCCAGGCAGCGGTAGACGGCCGTGCCGCCCACGGCGGTGCTTCGGCTGCCGAAAGTGCCGATGCCGTAGGGAACGGCCGAGGTATCGCCGTGAACGACGTTCACATCCTCGATGCCGATGCCCAGGGCATCGGCGGCGATCTGCGCGAAGGTGGTTTCCTCGCCCTGGCCGTGCGGGGACGAACCGGTGAGGACGCGAACGCGGGCGGAGGGTTCGATGCGGACCGTCGCGCTCTCCCACCCGCCGGCCGGCATGGCGCTCGAGGGGCCCATGGCGCAAATTTCGACGTAGCTCGAAAGGCCGATGCCGATGTAGCGCCCTTTTTTCCGCGCGGCCGCCTGCTCCTGGCGCAGTTTCTTGTACCCGGCCTTTTTAAGGGCCAGGTCCATCGCCGCCTGGTAGTTGGCCGTGTCGTAGATCAGGCCGGTAACGGTGGCGTAGGGAAACTCGCGGGGCTTCGGGAAATTCTTCCGGCGCAATTCGGCGGGGTCCTTTTTCAATTCAGCGGCGACGAAGTCGATCGCCCGCTCGATGAAGTAGGACGCCTCGGGCCGGCCGGCCCCGCGATAGGCGTCGGTGGCCATTTTGTTGGTCAGGACCCCGGTGATTTCGGCGCGCAGGCTCGGCAGCCGGTAGCACCCGCCCAGCATCAGGCCGGTGAGCGTGGGAATCAGAGGCGTCAGCAACTGGTAGTACGCTCCGAGATCGGCGATGATCCGGGCGCGAAGGCCAAGCAACGTGCCGTCGCGCTGTACGGCCAGTTCCATTTCGCAGATTTGGTCGCGTCCGTGGGTCGTAACCAGGAAATTTTCCCGGCGCGTCTCGGTCCATTTTACGGGTTGCCCGAGCCGCATCGCGAGGTAGCAGACCAGAGCCTCTTCCGGATAGACGTTCAGCTTGCTGCCAAATCCGCCGCCCACCTCGGGCACGATGACGGTGACGTCGGGCTCGGGAACCTTCAGCATGGCCGCGATCTGGGTGCGCAGGAGATGCGGGATCTGCGAGGAGGACCACAGCGTCAGGCGTTCGTCGCCCCGGTCGTACTGGGCCAGCGCGGCGCGGCATTCCATGGCCGTCGGAATCACCCGCTGGTTCGTCATGCGAAGCTTCAGAACGCGATCGGCCTCGCGGAACGCCTTCCGCAAATCGCCGCCCTCGATCTCCCACCGGTAGGCGATATTGTCGGAGAGCGAATCGTGCACGCGCGGCGAATCCTTCCGCATGGCTTTTTCCGGATCCACCACCGCGGGCAGAGGTTCGTAGTCCACCTCGACCATTTCGAGGGCGTCGCGCAGCGTGTAGCGGTCGGCGGCCACGACCACGGCCACCCCCTCGCCGACGAACCGCACTTCATCCGAGGCGAGTACAGACCGTGGCGCCGGTTTCAAGTCGGGAAGCTGCGCCGCGCAGGGGACGGGCCCGATGGCATCGCCCAGGTCGCTGGCCGTCAGCACGGCTACCACGCCGGCGGCGGTTCGCGCCTTGCCGGCGTCGATGGCGCGGACGCGGGCATGAGCGTAGGGACTGCGGACAATGCCCAGTTGAAGCATTCCGGGCAGCACGCGGTCGTCCACGTAGTGGGCAATGCCTTGTATCAAGCGGGGATCTTCCTTCCGCTTGAGCGGCTTGCCGACGTATTTCGTGACGCTGGGCATGTTGGCTCTCCCAAAGCTCCCGGGACTTCTTCTTCAACGCTTGCGGGAGCGGAGCTTGCGGGCCGCATACTTGACCGATTCGACGATGTGCTGATAGCCGGTGCAGCGGCAAAGATTGCCGGCCAGGGCGCGGCGGATATCGGCGTCGCCGGGGCTGGGCGTATCGCGCAGAAGCTCCACCACGGATAGGATCATTCCCGGAGTGCAAAAGCCGCACTGCAAGCCGTGCTTCTCCCAGAAAGCTTGCTGGACCGGATGCAGGCCGCCATTGGCTTCGGGCGCCGCCGAGAGCCCTTCGATCGTCGTGATCTCCGCGCCGTCGGCCTGAACGGCCAGCATCGTACAGGATTTCACCGCGCGCCCGTCGACCAGGACCGTGCAAGCGCCGCACAGCGAGGTTTCGCAGCCGATGTGAGTTCCGGTCAGGCCGAGCACCTCGCGCAGATAGTGGACCAGCAGAAGCCGCGGCTCGACCTGGCTTTGACAGGTCTTGCCGTTCACTCGAAGTTGAATCTCGACACCCATAGCCCCTCCGCAAGGTAGGCGCTGACGTTCCGGGAGCGCTGGCTGGCGAATCACGTTAACTCCCCCGTGGTCGAATTTCAAGACGGGGGTTTTGCCGGGCCGGGGCGCCCCGTCATTTGGCCGAAAATTCTGTGGTAGGGTGTGGGAGGCAGTTTCCGGCGGGGGGCCGCCGGCCCCGCGCGCACTCTCCGCGACAGGAGAAGAACCATGCTCGAGCGATGGGAGCATCACCTGTTATCCGGATATTGGTGGAAGCACCCGGCCGAGATCCTGCTGCTGGCCCTGGCGGCCTGGTTCGTGCACCGCTACGTGATCCGGTGGCTCCGCAAGATCACCGCGCTTACCGAGACTACATTCGACGACGTCCTCGTCGATATCCTCGACCGGGCGCTTCGCCCGCTGCTGGTGGTAGCGGTGATCGCCGGCGGACTGAACGTGCTGCCGCTTCCGGCGGGGTTCCTCAAGGTGGCGAACCAGATCTTATATCTGGCCGCCCTCGCCGTGGCCCTCTACTACCTGGTGCAACTCCTGCAGTTGGCCCTCGAGCGCTGGCTGGCTCGTTCCGACGCCCTTCACTCGTTACGCGACCCCATTCGCTTCATCAGCAAGGCCGTGTTCGGGATCCTGGCGCTGGTCATCGTTCTCGAAAATCTCGGCATCCGATTAACCGCGGTCTGGACCACGCTGGGCGTCGGCAGCGTGGCGGTGGCCCTGGCCCTGCAGGAGACGCTCGCGAATTTCTTCGCCGGCTTCTACCTGCAGCTCGACCGGCCGATCCGCGTCGATGATTACGTGAAGCTCGACAGCGGCCAGGAGGGGTTCGTCCACAAGGTGAGCTGGCGCTCGACGCGCATTCGCACGCTCTGGAACAACACGGTGATCGTGCCGAACTCGAAACTGGCCTCGGCCGTCATTACCAACTATTCGTTGCCCGAGCCCGGCATGTCGCTGCTGATTCCGATCGGCGTGGGGTATTCCTCCGATCCCGACCAGGTGGAAAGGGTGCTGCTCGAGGAAACCCGCCAGACCGCGGCCGAAATCCAAGGGCTGCTGCTCGAACCGGCGCCGCTGGTGCGCTTCATGCCGGGCTTCGGCGATTCCTCGCTGAATTTCACGCTGATCTGCCGCGTCAGCAACTACGTCGATCAATATTTGGTGCAGCACGAGCTGCGCAAGAGGATCCTCGTCCGCTTCCGCCGCGAAGGCATCCAGATTCCCTTTCCGCAGCGCGATGTGCATTTCTTCGTCGAGAAAGCCGACCCCGAGATGGGGATGGCCGTCAAGGTCGCTGGCGACAAGCAGGCGTGAGCCCGCTGCGGGCCAGAGGCGCGGCCCTGTGCGGCGACGTTCGGAACGGGCAACGGACCCGCGTCCCGGCAGGGTCCGGTTCACGCATGGAACAGGCGGCGCTCAGGAGGAAGAAGGTTTCGAGGAAGTCTGCGGATTCGCATGCAGGAAGCGGTCGGTCACGAATTCGCTAGTGATCGTTTCCCCGCTCAGCACCATCGCGAGCATTTCTCCGCCCAGGACTTGCGGGGCGATGATGAAATCCGGCTGTGCCAGCCGCACCCGCTCGAAATGCTTGCTGTCGTTCACGGCGACGATGGTTTTGGCCTTTCCTTTGAGTTCCTTCACCGCGAGTGCGATGAACGCGTTTTCCGAGTCGTCGGCGCGCATGGCGAGCACGGCTTGAGCCTGTTGCGCCCCTGCTTTGCCCAGGACCTCCAGATCGTTCGCGTCGCCGACAACGATGTCGGCGTCCTCGAACCCGCTCTCGGTGGGCGGCTGCGCCAGAATGAGCGTGACCGCCTGGTTCCTTTTCTTGAGTTCACGGTAGGTGTTGAAAGCTAGCGGCGTAGCACCGACGATAATGAAATGATTGGCGCGCTTCATTCTTTTCTCCCTCCCACGCACGATTTCGTCGATGCTCCGGGTCACGACCGGCCCAATGATCGCGCTAATCGAAGTGGCGAAGACGCCAATTCCCAAGAGGATGATCGAGACGGTAAAGAATCTCGCGTGCATGCTCTTGGGAACGATGTCCCCGTACCCCACAGTCGACATGGTCACAATCGAGTAATAAAAGGCGCTGGCCAGATCTTTGATCGGCGGTGAGAACTCCTGGCCCAGGTACAGACTCCCAAATACCGCGTAGATCAAGAGCATCAGGCTGCTGGTGATGGCAAACAGCGTCCCGGCGGCCAGGCTGCTGCGGCCGAAAGCCCTGTGCGACAACAGCAGAAGGAACAGCAGAATCCCGATGTAGTAGACAAGCAGGGGCTGAACGCCGCGGGGGAAAAGCAGCAGAATCAAAATCGCCGCAACGGTCAACACTACCGCAACGATCCATGCGAATCGCGAGCGAAACAGCAGCCCGATCGGCATGAGCAGCAAGGCCAGCCCGATCAGCAGGAACGGCATGCTCGAGGGAGGAAAACCGAACATGTCGCGGGGAAAACGCGCTAGCAGAATGTGCCACTCAGCCCCAAACTTGGTCGCGAGAAGAAACAATCCCGCCAGGGCAACCGCCAGAGAGAGGGGGATATGCGGAAACCAATACTTAGCCCGAATACCTTTATGGGCGCGCTGGCCCAGCCGGCGAAGACGGGAGAGGGGGCTTGCGGTAACGCGCCATCCTGCCGGTTTTAGCTCGGCCATCACGATTGTCCTTGGGCTATGCGCCCGTCCTTGGGTCGAACCCTGGCATTTCCATTCCACGCGCGCGCCGAAATCCTGAGACGCGTGAGCCGTGGGAGGCTGTGGAATGCACGACCGTCCCCCGTTCATTCTACCGGGACTGCTCCGGCTGATTACGCCTGACGCCGAGCCATGGCCACGCCGAGCAGAGGCGGCGTCAGCAGCGTGGTCACGAGCACCATCAGGATCACGGCGGAAAATACGGAATCGTTGACGACGCCAAGCTCCCGGCCGATGCTGGCGAATATCAGGCCCACTTCGCCTCGCGGCATCATGCCGATGCCCACCGAAAACCAGCTCACCCCGCGCCCCGCCGCCGGCCCGGCGATCAGTTTGCCGGCGATAGCCACCGCCGTGAGCACGCCCGCCAGTTCGAGCGTGTGCCAGTCGAGCAGCGTTTCAAGCTTGACCTGCAGGCCCATTAGGACGAAGAACACGGGAACCACCAGAGACTCGAGCGGCGAGAGCAGGTCGCGCAGGGAATGCTCGTCTTCGAGTTCCTGCGTGAAGAAGCGTTCCAGAATCAGCCCCGCCGCGAAGGCGCCGACGATCGTCGCGAGACCAATCCGGCTGGCCACCCACGAGAGCACGAACGCCAGGCCCAGCCCGAACAGCAGGCGAACGTTGCGAAATCCCATGCGCCGAATCCGGGGCACCAGTCGCGGGGTCAGCCATATGCCCGCGACAATCGACCCGAACAAGAACGCGACGGCCTTGAGCGTAATCGCCGAAATCCCCCACACGCTCACCGTGCCGTGGACGACCAGGGCGGTGGCGACGGCGAGCACGAGCAATCCCAGGATGTCGTCGATCACGGCCGCGCCCAGAACGACGCGCGCCTCCAGGCTCCGCATCCGCCCCAGATCGTGAAAGATGCGGGCGGTGATGCCGATGCTGGTCGCCGTCAAAATGCCGCCGATGAAAAGGTCATGCTCGAACGTGGCCGCCGGCATAAACAACTCCATTGCGCCCAGTCCCAGCAACATCGGACAAATGACTCCCACGACCGCCACGGAGAAGGCCCGGTGTCCGACCCGCCGCATTTCCGCGACGCTGCTTTCCAGGCCCACCAGAAACAGCAGGAAGATCACCGCCAGCCGCGATAGCTCGTCGACGAACCAATAGATCGAAACGGCTTGCGGTCCCGCCGCCCCGCCGAGCGCCTCGAGCACCCGCGCCGTCGAAGGACCCGGCGGAAGTATCGTCTTCGCCGCGCCCACCAGACTGACTCCATGAAGCAGGGCCTGGTTGGCGATTTCCCGCACGAGGTCGCCCTCGCGGACGACCGTGATGATCGGCTCGCGGAACCAGTAGGCGATATTGCCGATCAGAATGCCCACGAGCAACTCGCCGAGCACGGCGGGCTGGCCCAACTTCTGCACCAGCCAGCCGCCGACCTCCGCGCTCAGGCCGATGAGCATGAGCGCGATCAGGATCGGCGCAACGGGATCGGCGTATTGAGGTGTCATGCGAGCGGCCTTACCGCCAAAGCGGACCCTCTATTCTGCCTGCGGCAGGCTCACGCGGGAGAAAATTCTCAAATTCAGGCATCTGTCCGCCGTCCCAGCGTTGCGGCGGAACGTGCGGTCAAAGAACGGAAAGGGTCCCTGCCGCTCACGGGAGCAAGGAAACTTGGCCGACGGCGGCTTCTGCTTCATGGGAGAGGTGCGCAATGAGTTCCGAGGCTGATTGCCGGCGAGCTAGGCGCACGCCCTGGCCCGCCCAGAGCGAGAGGTATTCGGCACGGCCCTGTTTCGCCGCCGCCGACCGCATCGGCCGCGTGAGCGCGTTCTGCAGCGGGTACGGGAGGATGGCGGCGGGATCTCCGGCGGCCTCGATCTCAGCCATGGCCTGATTCACGATTCCCCGCGCCGGGCGGCCGGAGAAGGCTCGCGTGATGCGCGTCTGATCTTCGTGGGCTCCTAGGATTGCGGCTTTGTGCGCCTCGGGCACGCCGGACTCATGGCAGACCAGGAATGCCGTGCCCATCTGCACCGCGCTCGCCCCGAGCGCCAATGCCGCAACGATGCCGCGCCCGTCCATGATCCCCCCGGAAGCAACGACAGGAACTCGAACCACGTCGGCCACCTGCGGTATCAACGCCATCGAGCCGATCATCGATGATGCAAAATCCGTGGCAAATGTGCCCCGATGAGCGCCCGCTTCACTGCCCTGCGCGATAACGGCGTCAACGCCGGCCTTCTCCAGCAGGATCGCCTCGTCGACCGTGGTCGCCGTCCCCATGACGAACATGCCGCGGGACTTTACCGCATCGAGCGCATCGTGCGGCAGAAGGCCGAAGGTGAAGCTGAAAACCGAGGCGCCGCTATCGAGTGCCGCCGCCAGCTGTTCTTCGAACGGCTCCGCAGCCGCTTCCGGGAGCACGGGCTGTGCCAGCCCGAGTTCGGCGTGGAAGCCGCTGATTCGCCTGAGTGCGGCCCGAGCATCGGCGGGAGGGTCCGGCGCGGGGAGTGGCGCGAAAAGGTTGATGCCGAAAGGCCGAGAGGTTCGTGCGCGTACTTGGGATGCGAGCTCTCGAATCCGGACGGGTTGCAGATATGCCGCGGCGAGGAAACCGAGCGCGCCGGCTTCGCAAACCGCGGCCACGAGCTCGGGGGTCGTTGCGCCGCCGGCCATCGGCGCTTGAACAACTGGATAACGCAGGCCCAGTTGCCGGGCCAGGGACGTTTGCAGGGGCATGAACCACCTCCCGTCCAATTTGGATTCAGCCGGCTGGAACCGGATTCAGCGGGAAATCCGGCGAACCCAGATGCGGCTGGTGGCCGGCAAACCCAAATGAATCGGGCGGCGAGGACGGCCAGAGACAACCAGCGTCATCGTCTGATCGTATTCGCGCGCGCGCACCGCCAGGCGCGCGCCGGGCCGCAGGCGGAGCCCATCGACGAATTCGAGAAACTTCTTGTCCTTTTCCCATACGTGCATGATTTCGAGTTCGTCGCCGACGCCGGCTTCGGCCAGCGTGACCGCGCCATGACGCCGCAGCTCGTGCAAGCCCCCGAACAGGGGAACGCCGTGCGGGCAGGCGCTATCGCGCCCGAAGCGCTCGAGCAGAAGGGCTTCCACCTGGGGCGAAATGGCGTGCTCGAGACGCTCGGCCTCCTCATGAGCCGCCGTCCAGTCGAGTCCCAGGACCTCGGTCAGCAGCTTCTCCGCCAGCCGGTGCCGCAAGACGAGATGCTCGGCCGCCTGTCGGCCCTTGGCCGTCAAGCCGATTCGGCCGTCCCTGGCCATGCGCAGATATCCGTCCCGCGCCATTCGCTTGAGCGCGGCCGTGACCGCCGGAGGCGTCACCGCCAGATCCTTCGCCAAGCGCGCGCTGATGGGCGCCTGGCCCTCCTGGAAGGTCTCCCAGATCGCCTTCAAGTAGTCTTCGCGCGAAGCCGAACTTTTTTCCCTAGGCATGCAAGCGCTCAGCCGGCGGCGGAAGGGATGCGCTTGGGGCGCAACTCCGCCGCGAGATGAAGAACCCTGGCTTCGATTTCCGCGGCGATTCGCCGGTACACCGCCGGTTCCTCCCCATAGGGGTCGTCAACGTTCCAATCGACGACCGGCGTTTCCGTTTCGAAGACGGCGCGGCCTGGCATTCCGGTCAGATTCACGATCAGATCGGCCCGGTCGAGATCGGCGGCGCTAAAACCTTTCGACGCTTGGCCGTCGAGCGGCAAGCCCAGTTCCGCGGCGACGGTGCGCGTCGGCTCGGCGATGCGGCCCAGCGGGGAAAGGCCGGCACTTGCCGGTTCGATGACGTCGGCGGCCAGATGGCGCGAGAGGGCTTCGGCAAACTGGCTGCGGCAGGAATTGCCGACGCAGATAAAGAGGACCCGGCAGCGAACCCGGCCGGCCGGCGCTTCATTTTCCATCGCCCACCATCTTCAGAAAATACGAATGGATCGTCGAATCGCCCGTCAGTTCCGGATGAAACGTGGCGGCCAGAAGGCGGCCCTGGCGCACGAGCACGGGCTTGCCCTCGCGCGAGGCCAGCACCTCGACTTGCGGCCCCACGCGCTCGATCATCGGGGCGCGGATGAAGACCATTTCCAGCGGTTTGCCGGAAAGATCGGTCACGGCTTCGATGACGCAGCTTTCCAGTTGACGCCCGTAGGCGTTTCTCACCACCGTCATGTCGACCAGCCAGAGCGAGGCCTGCGGAGGATTTTCCACTTCCGTGGCCAGCAGAATCGCTCCGGCGCACGTACCGAAGACAGCCAAGCCCTGGCGGGCGCTCTCGGCCAGCACGCCGAGCATCCCCTGCTCGGCGAGCAGCTTCATTTGCGTCGTGCTCTCGCCTCCCGGCAAAACCAGGGCGTCGAGCCCGGCAAGCTCGGCCGCCGTTTTCACGAGCAGCGCTTCCGCGCCTATGCGCTCAAGCGCCTCCCGATGCGCCTGGAAATCCCCCTGAATCGCTAGAACGCCGACTTTCATCCTTCTTGCGGCCGCAATTGGAGCAGGAGATTGGCCAGATCGCCAAGCACCCAGCCTTCGACGATCCTGCCCGAGGAAATCTGGAAAATTCCCGCGCCCGAATACCGGATCCTCCGCCCGGTCGGAGCGATGCCGAAGATTTCGCCGCGATGAGTGCCGCTATAGGTGATCTGGGCGGCGACGCGGTCGTCTTCGGCGACCAGCGCCTCGATGGTGTTGTAGAAATCGGGGAATATTCCCTGCACGTGCTTCATATAGCTGACCAAGCCGCCGCGCCCGGCGACCATCCGCCCGAGCGAGCCGCGCAAGCGCACTTCCGGGTCGATCAGCTCGTCGGCCAGATCGAACCGCCAGGCGTTCCACAATTCCTCGTAATATCGCCGGATCAGTTCCTTATTGGCTTCCGGGGCCACGGCGGCTCTACCAGCCCCGTGTTTGCAGCAGCTCTTTTTCGTCCATCTGACGAATGTCGAGCCCCTTCATCGCTTCGCCGAGATCCTCGGAGGCTTCCAGCACCGCTTTCGGGTCCTTCGCGTACGTGGTGGCCTTGACGATGGCCCGGGCGCGACGTTCGGGATCGCTCGATTTGAAAATGCCCGAGCCGACGAAAACCGCTTCCGCGCCGAGCTGCATCACCAATGCCGCGTCGGCGGGCGTGGCGATGCCGCCGGCGGAAAAATTGGGCACGGGCAGCTTCGCGTGTTGCGCCACCCAGCGCACCAGTTCGAGCGGCGCGCCTATTTGCTTAGCCGCTCCGACCAGTTCCGCATCGCCGAGCGTGGTCAGGAGCCGCATTTCGCCGACGATCGCGCGCATGTGCCGCACCGCTTCGACGATATTTCCCGAGCCGGCTTCTCCCTTCGTGCGAATCATGGCGGCGCCTTCGGCAATCCGGCGCAGCGCTTCGCCCAGGTTGCGCGCGCCGCAGACGAAAGGCACGCGAAAAGCCTGCTTCCAGACGTGGTTTTCCTCGTCGGCGGGGGTGAGGACTTCGCTTTCGTCGATGTAATCGACTTCCAGCGCTTCGAGCACCTGCGCTTCGGCAAAATGTCCGATGCGGACCTTGGCCATCACGGGGATCGTGACGGCTTTCATGATTTCGCGAATGATTTTCGGCGATGCCATCCTGGCAACGCCGCCCTCCTTGCGGATATCGGCCGGAACCCGTTCGAGCGCCATCACCGCGCACGCCCCGGCGCGTTCGGCGATCTGGGCCTGTTCGACGCTGGTGACGTCCATAATGACGCCGCCCTTCAGCATCTCCGCCAAACCCACCTTGACCCGCCAATTCGGGTCGGAGGAAAAATTCAACTCCTCAGTAATCACTGGCTCCTCCCGTGGAGATCGTACGATTGCACTGCACCACTAACTCCATCATACCAGCGTCACCGCGCCGGCGCTGTTGCCTGGCGCGGCCCGCGCCCGCCGCGAGCACTGGCACTGCTCCCCCGTAAGTTCCCCGAGCGGGGGGAACCAGCCGGCAAGCGCGGCAAGAGCGCGGAACACCTTTATATCTATAAGATGGCGGAAAAGGAGGCTCTGCCACCCGCCCTGTCCGGGGGTATCCTGCCTGAAGCGGAATGCTCAGGCAACGCGGGCGGGCGGAGCACCAAAACTGGCGGCGGCTTCGAGCGGGGACGGCGCGCGATAGAACCTTCGCGCTACTTCCGCTTGCTGCTGCCTCGCTTGATTTGCCGTTCCAGCCGCCGCCGCAACGGTAGCGGCGTGTTGGGATTGAACGCCACCAGGTACCAGAGCGGTTGTGAGCGATCGCGGCTGAGCTCGGTGAGAGTTTTGGGGCTCGCGTTCGGGTGCCGGGCGACGTTCTCGCGGATCGCGGCGTAGCTGTGGCGCGAGAGACGCGCTAGCGTTTCCGCGCTCGTTCGGGGATGCTCGCTGATCAGCCGGAGCAAAAAGTAATCCTCTTCCGGCGCCTCCCGCGCAAGCCAGTCGAGCTCTTCCGGCGTGACGTCGGGCCGCAGAACGGTGCTGATCCGGCTGTCCCAGTCCGGATTGATTCGGTTCAGTTCCTGCGTGCGGGTATGGATCAGCCGCTCGAGCGAGTATTGCTCATGCTCCCGTTGCTCGGCTGAAGTTTGGGTTCTTTCGATCGAATCGAGAACGCGGAGAAGGTGCTGCCGTTCCCCAAAGATGATCTGAGAAGTACGCGGGATTTTGGTCGTTTGCCCGGCCTGGGCCCTGCGGCGAGCATACGCCAGCAAATCCGACCGTCGCATAAGTGCCTCACGCGGTGTTGCTGCAGTTGCAGACACGAGATTCACCCCTCTTCGTCTTCTTCGATGTAACGCTCCAGGCGGGATCCGGGCGCAGACCGGCATCGGAAGTCCATTGCGAGGCGGGCAAGCACCACCCACCGTTACGGTATGGCGTGCCGCGCGGCCGCTGGTTCTTGACGTCCCTTTTCTGTCCCGCTCCTCAAGTGGGTCAGGAATGAGATAACGACCGTCAACTTACCGGCTGACCGCCCCGCAAAACACTCTCATGCATCCGTCGAGGGCCAGGAAGCCGCACTGGGCACTTGCCAGTGGGCTACCACTACGCCGGGATTATGCATGGAACCGGCGAAAGCGGCACACCTCGTACAGTCTTGGGCCTTGTTTCAAATAATAGCTAGCCAGTAAATAAGCGCCCGCTCGTAGTACTCTCGCGTTACCTCCTGCAAGACGTTCCCGGATGTCAGGCGGGCGTGCTCACTTCATGGCAGGCGCAGAAACGGATTCGATTCTTTCTCTTTCTCAATTGTTGTGGCTGGGCCGTGGCCGGGGTAGACGAGCGTGCGCTCGGGCAAGGGGAGAAGTTTCTGGTGGATCGAGAGCAGGATGTCGCGCAGCGAACCGCCCCAAAGATCGGTTCGCCCGATGCTGCCGGCAAAGAGGGTGTCACCGGCAAAGAGGCGCGGCGTGGCGATCGATTCGTCTTGCGGGGAATCCGGGCCGTCGGCGGGCAGATACAGGCTCATGCTTCCCCGCGAGTGGCCGGGGGTATGAATCACCTGCGCGCTGAGCCCGCCCCATTGCAGCTTGTCTCCTTCTTTCAAAAAACCTTCCACCTCCATCATCTCCGGCGTCTGCACGCGAAGCCACGCCGCTTGCTGCGGCAGGGCCAGGTAGAGTTCCAGATCGTCGCGGTGCATCAGGACGGGCGCGCCGGTGGCGCGGTGCAGTTTGGCGAGTCCGCCCACGTGATCGATGTGCGCGTGCGTCGAAACAATGGCCTGGACCTTCAGATCATGTTTCTTCAGCACAGCCAGGATCCGGTCGACTTCGTCGCCAGGATCGATCACGAGCGCTTCGCGCGTTTCCGAGGTGCCGATGATCGAACAGTTGCACTGCAAGATACCGACGGGCAGGATTTCATGGATCAGGGTGCTCGGCATTTTTGGGAGTATAGCACCCGGAACCGGCCGGCCCACTTTGTTACCATAAGCCATGGAAGGGTCCGCGGCCGTAATCCGGAAGGAGGCAAGACGAGCCTCCGCCGCGGGCTTTGAGCGGCCCTGGGGATCCACCGAGTGATGCCGATCGAATCGCCATTGCGCGAAAAGCATGAGCGGGCGGGCGCCGCCATGGGCGTCTGGTTCGGGACGCAATTGCCGGCCGGCTACGGCGATTCCGCCGCCGAATACCGGCACGCCCGGGAAACCGTCGCCGTGGCCGACACGAACTTCCAGTTGATCGCGGAACTGACCGGCCCGGACCGGGTCCGTTATCTGAATGCGGTTACCACCGCCAACATCCAGGATCTCGAATCGGGGCGCAGCGCGATCGGGCTCCTCCTGAATTCGCAGGCGCACATCCTCGCCGAATTGCGCACGCTGGCCCTGGCGGACCGGCTGACCATCCTTTCTGCCGCGATGGTCGCCGAACGAACGCTCTCGACGCTCGACAAATTCATCATCATGGACGATGTGACGCTGGCCGACCGTTCCGGCGAATGGGGCACGCTGGCCCTGGTGGGGCCGGGGGCGCTGGCGGCGGCCGAGGAGCTTACCGGGATCGAGATGGACGCTCTTGCCGAAGGCGCACACGCCGAAGCCCTCGCCGGAGAGAATATCCCTTGCCGCATCCTCCGGGCCTGTTCTCTGGGTTTGCCCGGCGTCGAATGGGTGGTCGAGCGGACACGGATTGCCGGCCTTTGGAACCTACTGGTCGATTGCGCGGGGCGCCATGGCGGCGGCCCGGCCGGATATCGTGCGATCGATGCCTTGCGCCTCGAAGCCGGCCAGGCGTGGTTCGGCGCCGATTTCGACAATCGCACGATCCCGCACGAAGCCGGCGTCGAACTCTCGCACATCAGTTACACAAAGGGTTGTTATACCGGCCAGGAGATCGTCGAGCGCGTACGCTCGCGGGGCCAGGTGAACCGGCGTCTGGTAGGACTCGGTTTCACCGGCGCCGCAGTCCCCAAGCCCGGCTCGCCTCTGCTGGCCGGCGAAGAAACGGTCGGCGCCGTGACCAGCGCCGCCTTCTCGCCGCTCGCCGGCCGGGTCATTGGGCTCGGTTATCTCCGCCGTGAATTTCACGCTCCCGGCAGCCGCGTGATTTCGGAGCAGGGCGAAGCCGAGGTGATCCCGCTGCCTTTGGCTGGCGCGTAAACGGCGATCTCCGGTCATTCATTCATCCATATTCATCCATGACGAGCAGGGCGCGCCCGCGGCCAAATTGGCCAAACGCGCGCGCATTTTCCATCCCGGAAAAATTCGAACCGCGCGGCCGGTTTCCGCGTCAATTCGGCTGGCCTGGCGGCTGCCCCTGCGTTCCGTCCGCGGAGTTGCCGGATGGGGAGGCTTTCAAGGGCTTCAGCGTGTGCAGGTACGCGGTGATATCCCGAATGTCCTGCTTGCTGAGGATGTTTTGGAACGGCGGCATGATGCCGGCGCGTCCGTCCTGGATCGTGGCTCGTACTTGACTGTCCGTGGCGGGTTCTCCACTGGGCAGATACTTGCGCTGGAAAATTCCGTTGAGCCGCGGAGGCCGTCTCGCCAGCGTGTGTATCCTGCCGCCGTGGCAGCCGAGGCAGTGCACCTCGAAGAGAATTCGGCCGCGCGCGATTTCCCGGGCGTTTGCCCGGTTGACGGAACGCGAACAGCCCGGCAGGAAGACGGGAGTAAGTCCGGCCATCACGACTGCCAGAATCAGCGACCGTTTCGAGCCGATCATTGGAGTTTGCGTCTGGCGCGGCGACCTGTTGCGATGGCCGCGCAGCGCCCGGGTTTTAGCGGGCAGGCGATGGGAACCTGCCAAAGCCTAAGACTGCACTTCGATCGCCGTCAGGCGCTCGGCGCGATACCGATCCGTGCCGAGTCCACCGATAACATTCGCCCCGGCGTTTTCGTTGGGACGCAAGCCCCAGCCCACAAAAAGCGACAAGGGGCTGCTGCTGGTTCCGGGGAGTTAGGCGGCTTCCAATTGAGACCGCAACGGTCGCACAAGGGCAAGGGAGGCGAATTCCCGAAGTGCGGAAAAGGAATGAATTGTGGGTGAGAGGGCGCAGAGCGGGGTAGCCATGAGCGTCAATTAACGCAGAAAGCGGTGATATGCCCCGACTTGCGCGCGCTGGAACCATCCTCAAAGCCGAACTATCCCGTAAGTTTGCTCCTGCCTTCTACTTGGGAATCTTGGAAATATCCGCGCATGGAACGGCACGTGCTTGCTTTCCGAAATCGGATGCAGGCAATAACTACGCCATCCTTTAGGTAAATAGAAAGCGGAAGCTTTCGGCACAAGCCATGGATTTAGCGCTCAAGCCGGCTGCACACTTCAAGCTCTCCCAACCAACCATCGATTGCAGCCGGCGCCGCGAAGCTCCAGGGCCGGTTTCCCCATCGCCTGCCATCCCGTCTTTACATTCAGCGCCTGCCGGGAGGTGACCCATGCCGCCGCTCGATCGTGACCTGCCCAGCGCCTTGGAAAGCCGAGGCGTTTCGCGGCGGGATTTTGTGGAATTTTGCAGTTTGATGGTGGCCACGCTGGCGCTGCCGACGCGCTATGTCGACAAAGTCGTGGCCGCGCTCACCGGGACCCGGCGTCCGGTCCTGGTCTGGCTCGAGTTTCAGGACTGCGCCGGCAACACCGAGTCGATGCTCCGGTCGAGCCATCCGCCCGTGGCCGAATTCGTCTTGGATCTGCTGGACTGGCAATACCACGAGACGATCATGGCCGGCGCGGGCAAGCAGGCCGAGGCCGCGCTCGAAAACGTCGTGAAGCAGGAGAAGGGGAAATACATCGCCGTGGTCGAGGGCGCGATCCCGACGGCCGAGGGCGGCGTTTACTGCACGATCGGCGGAAGAACGGCGCTCGACATCGCGCGCGAAGTTTGCACGAACTCGGCGGCGAATATTGCGGTCGGCGCCTGCGCCTGGGACGGCGGGATCGTTCGCGCCAACCCCAATCCGACCGGGGCGGTGGGCTTGCAAGAGGCCGTGCCGGGCGCGGCCGTGGTGAATCTGGGCGGCTGCCCGCACAACGTCGCCAACACGGCCGCCGTCATCGTCCATTATCTGACCTTCCATGAGATGCCGGCGCTCGATCAATACAATCGCCCCCTCTTTGCCTACGGGCACACCATCCACGATCAGTGCGAACGGCGAGCGCACTACGACGCCGGGCGTTACGTCGAGGAATGGGGTGACGAAGGCAGCCGCAAGGGCTGGTGCCTGTACAAAATGGGTTGCAAGGGCCCCGATGCCACCTATAACTGCCCGACGGTCCGCTGGAACGACGCGACGAGCTGGCCGGTGAAGTCGGGCCACGGCTGTATCGCCTGCGCCGCCTACCGGTTCTGGGATTGGTCCTCGCCGTTTTACAAGCGCCTGCCGCAAGTCCCCGGTTTCGGCGTCGATGTCACCGCCGAAAATATCGGTTGGGGAATCGTCGGCGGCGTGGCCGCGCTCACCGCCGCTCATGCGGTTGGCGCCACCATTCGTTCGCACAAGAACAAGGGAGAGGGTTCCCCGGAAGAACCCGAATCCGGTTCTCCCAAATCATAGGAGGTTTTGATGGCCCGCGTCGTCGTGGATCCAATCACCCGGATCGAAGGGCACCTTCGTGTGGAAGCCGAGGTGAATGGCGGCAAGATCAGCGATGCGTGGAGCTCGGGAACGATGTTCCGCGGAATCGAGCTGATCGTCCGCGGACGCGATCCGCGCGAGGCGTGGCTGTGGACGCAGCGAATCTGCGCCGTTTGCACGATGGTGCACGCCCTGGCTTCGGTGCGGGCGGTCGAAAACGCGCTGAATATCGAAGTCCCGAACAACGCGCGCCTGGTCCGCAACATCATCTCGGCCACCCAGTACATTCACGACCACATCATTCACTTCTACCATCTCCACGCGCTCGACTGGGTCGACATCACCGGCGCCTTGAAAGCCGATCCGGCCAAGACCTCCCGGCTCGCCCAATCGATTTCCGAATGGCCGATGTCGAGTGCCGCCTATTTCAAGGGCGTGCAGGACCGCGTCGGCGCGCTGGTGGCCAGCAAGCAGCTCAGCCTGTTTTCGAGCGGCTATTGGGGGCATCCGGCCTACCACCTGCCGCCCGAGGCCGATCTGCTGGCTGTGGCCCACTACCTCGAAGCGCTCGAGTTTCAGCGGCAATTCATCCGCATCCACGCGGTACTGGGCGGCAAGAACCCGCACCTGCAGAGCTATCTGGTCGGCGGGATGACCACTTCGCTCGATCCGAACGAGCCGCAGGCGCCGCTCAATCCGGAACGGCTCGACTTCCTCATCCAGGTGGCGCAGACGGGGAAAACCTTCGTCGATCAGGTGCTGATTCCCGACGTCCTGGCCGTCGCCGGCTTCTACCGCGACTGGTTCGGCCTGGGCGAAGGGCCGGGAAACTACCTGAGCTACGGTGCATTTCCCCAGGGCAGCATCAACGATACCTCCCGCTATTTCGTGCCTCGCGGCATCATCCTGAATAGCGATTTGTCGAAGGTGCATCCG
Source organism: Patescibacteria group bacterium (assembly GCA_035533975.1). Classification (GTDB taxonomy): domain Bacteria; phylum Acidobacteriota; class Terriglobia; order Acidiferrales; family UBA7541; genus JAKASX01. The sequence continues at coordinate 26,264 of DATLSU010000009.1, read as the reverse complement.
GTCGATCCGAGCAAGGTGGCCGAGTACGTCACCCATTCCTGGTACGAATACAAGGAAGGAAACAACGTCTCCCTGCCTCCCGCCCGGGGCGAAACGAATCCGAAATACACCGGGCCGAAGCCGCCCTACGAGTTCCTGAACGTCGAGGAGAAATACTCGTGGCTGAAGGCTCCGCGGTACGAGGACCACGTGATGGAAGTCGGCCCGCTGGCGCGGATGCTGGTGGCCTACGCCTCCGGCCAGCCGGAAGTGAAAACCATGGTCGACGGAGTTTTGACGAAACTGAAAGCGCCGCCGACCGCGCTGTTTTCGACGCTCGGGCGCATCGCCGCGAGAGCCCTCGAAACGCAGCTTCTGGCGAATCACCTGGTGGGCTGGATCGAGGAGCTGCGGCAAAGCATGATGAGCGGCGATCTGCGCATCCACAACGGTGACAAATGGGACCCGAGCACGTGGCCGCGCTCGGCGCAGGGTTACGGGCTCTTCGAGGCGCCGCGCGGCTCGCTGGGGCACTGGGTGGAAATCCAAGACACGCTGATCCAGAACTACCAGTGCGTCGTGCCGTCGACCTGGAACGCCGGACCGCGTGACGGCAAGGGCCAGCGCGGTCCGTATGAGACCGCGTTGCTGAAAACGCCGATTGCCGATCCCGCGCGGCCACTCGAGATTCTGCGAACGATTCACTCGTTCGATCCCTGCCTGGCCTGCGCCGTGCACGTCGTCGACGCGCGCGGACGCACCTACGCCCGGCGGGAGATCTGAAGGGAGCCGGGCGGCCATGAACGCCACAGCTCATCCTGCAACCGAGCCGGTGAATCCCCTGGCCCGCGGGAGAGATCTCATCCGCGTCTACGTTTGGGAGAAGCCGGTGCGGATCGCCCATTGGGTGATTTTCTTTTCGATCTTCGTGCTCGCCTTCACCGGCTATTACATGTACAACCCGTTCGTCATTTCCCGCGGCAACAGCGTATTCCTAATGGCGAAGATGCACTTCGTGCACGAAGTGACCGCTTTTGTTTTCATCGGCGCGGTTTTGGTTAGGTCCTACTGGTGGTTCACCGGAAGCGGCTGGGCGCACTGGACGGGCTTTGTGTCGGCAAAGGGCTGGTGGCGGCGGGGACTTTGGCGCCAACTCAAGTACTACTTTTTCCTTCGCAATAGGCCGAGCACCACGCTTGGCCATAATCCCCTGGCCTCGGTCACCTACATGTTCATATGGGCTCTCTTTGTGGTGGAGATCGTCACCGGCATGGCGCTGCTCGATTTCGTGGGGGGGCTCGGGCACGGGGCCTTGGCCGTTTGCTTCGGCTGGGTTTTCTCGATCCTAAGCGTCACCTACGTGCGCGAGGTGCATTTCCTGATCATGTTCGCGTTCCTCGCGTTCGTCATACACCACGTTTACAGCGCCGTGCTGGTCAGCATGGAGGAAGGCACCGGCCTGATGGATGCGATCTTCTCCGGGTACAAGTTTTTCCCGGCCCGCTGCATTGCCACGGATCCGACGCGCCGTCCCGGAGAGGGGAGAGTCCCGGATGCGGTGCTTGTCCGCGCCATGGAAGAGACGCCGGGAGGGGGTAGTCCGAGCGGGAAACAGCCCGCAACCGGACCCGCGCAATCACTAACGCAGCCCAAATCCGAGGGCTAGAGAAAGAGAGGAAAAGTGGACCGGAGTACGCAAGGCCGAGTGGTGGTGGTGGGGATCGGGAACCTGATCCGCACCGATGACGGGCTGGGCGTGCATGCTTTGCGGTGGCTCGAGCGCGACCCCCGCCTTCCCCGCGAAGTCACCTGCATCGACGGCGGCACGTACGGCCTCGAGCTGCTGAATTACATTTCCGACTCGACGCACCTGCTCCTGCTCGACGGGATCGACGTCGGCGAGAAGCCGGGAACGCTGGTTCGAATGGCGAACGAAGAGTTGCGCGGCCTGCCGCGCGCCGCAAGCGTCCACCAGGTCGGCTTGGCCGATTTGCTGGCAACGTTGCCGCTGGTTTCGCCCGTGCAGAGAGAGATTGTTTTGCTGGGCGCCGTGCCGCTTTCGACCGATTGGGGAACCGAGTTGACAGCTCCGGTGCAGGTTGCGCTGCCGGAACTGGTCGATGCCGCAGTCGAGCAACTGGTCCGCTGGTCGGAAGAACCAGCGGTGGCTCCGGCAATCGCGGTAGCCGGCTGGCGGAACTGAACGATTCGAGTGCCGGCAGCCGGTCGGCGGCGCCGCCGGCGCGTGAGGGAGGGGGACCGCATGTGCTTAGCCATTCCCGGGAAAATCATCAGCAGTGAGGCCCGCAACGGAATCCGGAGCGGAAAAGTGCGGTTCGGAGCGATTACCCGCGAGGCTTGCCTCGATTTCGTGCCCGAAGCGAAGGTCGGCGACTACGTGATGGTTCACGTCGGGTTCGCCATCAGCCAGGTCGATAGCGCCGAGGCTGAGCGCACCTATCAGATCCTGGAATCGATGGGGGTGCTGGAGACGGAACTGGCGCCCGGCGACGGGGAAACCCCGGGCGGAGCGGGAAGATGAAGTACCTGGACGAATATCGCGACGAACGCATCGCCAAAGCCCTGGCGGCCGAGATTACCCGGAAGACGACACGGCACTGGGTATTGATGGAAATCTGCGGGGGGCAAACGCACACGCTGATGCGCTACGGCATCGACGAACTGCTGCCCGGCAAAATCGAAATGGTCCACGGGCCGGGCTGTCCGGTCTGCGTCACGCCGCTCGAAACGATCGACAAGGCGATCGAAATCGCTTCGCGGCCGGGAACGACGCTGGTTTCCTACGGCGATATGCTGCGCGTGCCCGGCTCCCGCACCGATCTCTTCCGCGTCAAAGCCGGCGGCGGCGATATCCGCGTGGCCTACTCGCCGATGGAATCGGTGAAAATCGCGCGGGAAAATCCCGGCCGGCAAGTGGTCTTTTTCGCCGTGGGCTTTGAAACCACGGCCCCGGCAAACGCCATGGCCGTCTGGCAGGCCAAGCGCGAAGGGCTCGGGAATTTCTCGATGCTCGTCTCGCACGTGCTCGTTCCGCCGGCCATCCGCACGCTGCTTTCCTCGCCGCGCAACCGCGTGCAGGGATTCATCGCTCCCGGCCACGTCTGCACGGTGGTCGGCTACCGGGAATACGAGGATCTCGTCCGCGATTTCCGCGTGCCGATGGTCGTCGGCGGGTTTGAGCCCATCGATCTGCTGGAAGCGATTTCGATGCTCGTCAGCCAGCTCGAAGAGGGCCGGGCCGAGGTCGAAAACCAGTACGTCCGCTCGGTGAGCTACCAGGGGAATCTGCCCGCGCAGCGAATCATGGCGGAAGTCTTCGACGTTTGCGACCGGAAATGGCGGGGCGTGGGCTCGATCGCCGCCAGCGGCTACCGGCTGCGTCCCGAATTCGCCGATTTCGACGCCGACCGCATTTTCGGACTCGAACAGATGACGGCCGAAGAGCCCGCCGAATGCATCAGCGCCGAGGTCCTGCAGGGATTGAAGAAGCCGTTCGATTGCCCGGCGTTCGGCACGCGTTGCACGCCGCTGACGCCCCTGGGCGCGCCCATGGTTTCCGCCGAAGGCGCCTGCGCCGCCTATTATCAGTACCGCCGCCACGCGGCATCCGTTTCGGGGGGGCGCTGATGGCCGATACCAACGGATTCCCGGGCGGTTTTTCCTGCCCGATTCCCCTGGCCTCGAAAGACACCGTTCTGCTCGGCCACGGCAGCGGCGGAAGGCTGAGCGCCGATCTGCTTCGCGACCTGATTCTGCCCGCTTTCGACAATCCGATTCTGGGACGCATGGACGATCAGGCGGTGGTATCGGTGAACGGGGCGCGGCTGGCGTTCACCACCGATTCCTTCGTCGTGCAGCCCTTGTTCTTTCCCGGCGGCGACATCGGATCGCTCGCCGTGAACGGAACGGTCAACGACCTCGCCATGGGCGGCGCGCGGCCGCTGTTTCTGAGCGTGGCCTTCATCATCGAAGAGGGCCTGCCGATGCAGACCCTCGGGCGGGTGGTCGCTTCGCTGCGCGACGCGGCTCGCCGCGTGCCCGTCGAGATCGTCACCGGCGATACGAAGGTGGTCGAGAAGGGAAGCGGCGACGGAATCTTCGTCAATACGTCGGGGATCGGGCTGGTTTCGCAGGGGCTGGAGCTTTCCGCAAGCCGCGCCCGGCCGGGCGACCAGGTGCTGCTGAGCGGAACGATCGGCGAGCACGGCATCACGATCCTGGCGCAGCGCGAGGGACTGGAATTCGAGAGCGCGATCCGAAGCGACAGCGCCCCGCTCTATTCGCTGGTTGCCGCGATGCTGGCCGCCGGCGGCGGGTTCCGCTGCTTCCGCGATCCGACCCGCGGCGGACTTTCCAGCTCTCTCAACGAAATCGCGGCGCAATCGGGCGTGGGAATCGAACTCGAGGAGCGAGCCATCCCCTTGCGCGAGGAGGTGCGCAGCGCGTGCGAGATGCTGGGCCTCGATCCGCTCTACGTGGCGAACGAGGGGAAACTGGTCGCCATCGTCGATCCGGACTCGGCCCCGGCGGTGCTCGAAGCCATGCGGCGGCATCCGCTCGGCGCCGGCGCGCAGATCATCGGCGCGGTGACGGGCGAGCATCCGGGCCTGGTGACGATGCGAACTCCGCTCGGCACCACCCGCATCGTCGACATGCTCGCCGGCGACCAGTTGCCGCGCATCTGCTGAGAGCGGGCGATGCACGAAATGGCCATCGCGCTTTCGGTTCTGGATTCGCTCGAAAAGGAAGCCCGGCGCTTCCCGAACGGAAGGATCGCGAAAGTCGGCCTGCGTGTCGGCGAGCTGGCGGGAGTGGATTCGGGCTCGCTCGGCTTCTGTCTGGAAGCGGCCGTGCGAGGGACCGAGTGGGGGCCCGTGATTTTTGAGATCGAATCGAGCCCGCGGCGGCACCTGTGCGAGCGTTGCGGGAAAACCTTCGTCGTCACCGAATACGACATCCGCTGCCCGGATTGCGGCGACGGCCAAACCGTATTCGCCGGGGGCGACGAACTGGAACTGGCCTATCTGGAGGTCGAGGAAAATGAACCGTGTGGGGCTGGAACGTAAGGTTCTGAGCGAGAATGACCGGCTGGCCGGCGAGTTGCGGGCCCGGATGGCCGAGAACGACATCCTGTGCCTGAACCTGATCAGTTCACCGGGAGCGGGTAAGACGAGCCTGCTCGAGCGCACGCTCGAGCGCCTGGAGCCCGGTGCGCGCGTGGCCGTGCTCACCGGCGACATCCAGACCGATAACGACGCCGCGCGCCTGAAGCGCTACGGGTTCCCCGTTCGCCAGATCACGACGGGCGGCACGTGCCATCTCGACGCCCGGATGATCGAGCGCGGACTCGCCGGTTGGCGCCTGGAGGCGCTGGATCTGCTGTTCATCGAAAACGTGGGAAACCTGGTTTGTCCCTCGAGCTACGATTTGGGCGAAGCGGCGAAAGTGGTGATTCTGAGCGTTGCCGAGGGCGATGACAAGCCGCTCAAATACCCTTCGATTTTTTTCAAATCCGAATTGATGATCGTCAACAAGACCGATCTGCTCCCCTACGTTCCCTTCGATCTCGCCTCGGCCCAGCGCAACGCGCGCAGCGTCCATCCCGCGATGGATATCCTCCGCGTTTCCTGCTCGACCGGGGAGGGCCTCGCCGACTGGCTGGTTTGGCTGCGCGCGCGGCGCCAGCGGATACCCCGCGCGCCGGTTTCGGCGGTCTGAGTTCCCGGGCCGCGCATGGAAATCAGGAAGCAGATTCGCGTCTCGGGAATCGTGCAGGGTGTTGGATTCCGGCCCTACGTCTATCGCCTTGCCGCCGAACATCATCTAACCGGCAACATCCGCAACACGGCCGCCGGCGTGACGATCGAAATCCAGGGACCCGCCCCGGCCGTTGACCGGTTCATCGATCGTCTGCCCATCTCGGCTCCCGAGCTTGCCCGCATCACCGAAATCGGCGTCCGGGATCTGGCTTTAGGGCCGGAGCGCGATTTCGAAATCCTGCCGAGCCGCGCGGGCGAGGCGATGCATACGCTGATCTCGCCGGACGTGGCTCTCTGCGACGATTGCCGGCGTGAGCTGTTCGATTTCTCCGACCGCCGCTACCGGTATCCCTTCATCAATTGCACCAATTGCGGGCCCCGGTTCACCATCGTTCGCGACATTCCCTACGACCGCCCGCGCACCTCGATGGCCGTCTTTCCCATGTGCCCGGCGTGCCGGGCCGAATACGAAGACCCCTCCAACCGGCGCTTTCATGCGCAGCCGAACGCCTGCTGGGACTGCGGACCGCGGCTGGAACTCCGGGACGGTTCGGGAAACGTCGTGGAAACGGACGACCCGGTGGTCCGGGCCGCGGAATGGATTCGGGAAGGAAAGGTAGTGGCCGTGAAGGGGCTGGGCGGCTTCCACCTGGCGGTGGATGCCACCAATCCCGAGGCGGTCGCCCGTCTGCGGGAGCGCAAGCACCGTGTGGAAAAGCCGTTCGCGGTGATGGCGGCTAGCCTGGCGGCGGCCGAGCGGTTTTGCGAAATCGACGATGTGGCGCGCCGGATCCTGACCAGCCGCCAGCGGCCCATCGTTCTGCTGCCCGCGAAGTGTCCGACGCCCATTGCCGAGGCCGTCGCGCCATTCAACCGCTTTCTGGGCGTGATGTTGCCGTATACGCCGCTCCATCACCTTCTGCTGGATGGCGGCAGCTTCTCCGCGCTCGTCATGACCAGCGGAAACATCAGCGAGGAGCCGATCGCCATCGACAACGAGGAAGCGATCCGGCGGCTCGAGGATCTGGCCGATTATTTCCTGGTCCACAACCGCGATATCTTGCTCCGATGCGACGATTCCGTCGTCCGGCCGGTCGCGGGGCGAATGAGACAGGTACGGCGCTCGCGTGGCTACGTTCCCGCGCCGGTGTTCCTCGACCAGGAAGTGCCGCCGGTCCTGGCCGTGGGCGGGGAACTGAAAAACACGGTTTGCCTGGCGCGAGGCAACCAGGCCTTCCTCAGCCAGCATGTCGGCGATCTGGAAAATATGGAAAGCTACGGCTTTTTCGGCGAGGCGATCGAGCGGCTCAAGCGGATTCTGGAAATCTCGCCGGAAGTGATCGCATGCGATCTTCATCCCGATTATTTCTCGACGAAATGGGCTCTCCAGCAGACCGGAGTGCGCCGGATCGGCGTTCAGCACCATCACGCGCACGTCGCCGCCTGCATGGCCGAAAATCACCTCTCGAGCAAAGTCATCGGGTTTTCGCTCGATGGGACAGGGTATGGAACCGACGGGAGCATCTGGGGCGGAGAAGTGCTTCTGGCGGATTTTTCCGGCTTCGAGCGGGCCGCGCATCTCGCCTACGTGCTGCTGCCCGGCGGCGCGGCGGCGATTCGGGAGCCCTGGCGGATGGCGGTGGCGTATCTGGCGCAGCACTTCGGCCGGAAATTTCTGGACTATCGCATTCCGCTGCTGCGCGAGATCGACGGCGCGGCCATCGAACTCGTCTTGCGCATGATCGAGCAGCGCCTCAACTCCCCGCTCACCTCGAGTTGCGGCCGCCTGTTCGACGCCGTTGCGGCGCTGGCCGGAATTCGCCACCAGGTGAATTACGAAGCGCAGGCGGCGATCGAACTCGAGATGGCCGCGCTCGGTTCGCGGGACCCGGAGGCCTATCCGATGGGACTCGCGCGCGAGGGCGCCGGATGGATCATCGAGACGCGCCCGTTGTTCGAGGCGATTTTGAGGGACCTCGAACGCCGGCTTCCCGCCGGGGACATCAGCCGCCGCTTTCACAACGGGATGGTGCAGACGCTCTCGCGGCTCGCCCGCCTGCTGCGCGATCAGAGCGGCTTGAATCAGGTGTGCCTGAGCGGCGGGACCTTCCAGAACATCTATTTGCTCGAAGGATTGCGGAGCGTGCTCGAAGCGGACCGCTTCGAGGTGTTCACGCACAGCGAAGTGCCGGCCGGCGACGGCGGACTGAGCCTGGGCCAGGCCATGATCGCCGCCCACCGGGTCTGAGCGCGGCGGGGCGCGGTCCGCTTTTGCGAAACCAGATGAATCAGAGAACCGGCTCGGTCCAGTTCTCCAGCGAGGATTTGATTTTTTGGAGGAACTGGTGCGCCGTGACGCCGTCGACGACGCGGTGATCGTAGCTGAGCGTCAAGTAGACCATCGAGCGAATCGCGATGGCGTCGTTGATGACCACCGCCCGCTTCTGGACCGCACCGAGCCCGAGAATGCCGACGTTCGGCTGATTGATCACCGGCAGCCCAAACAACCCGCCGAAAACGCCGGGATTGGTGATCGAAAACGTGCCTTCCTGGACCTCCTCGGGTTTCAGGCGCTTGGCGCGTGCGCGTTCGGCCAGGTCGTTGATGGCGCGTTGCAGACCGAGAAAATTCTTTTCGTCCGCCCCCTTCACCACCGGCACGATCAGGCCCCAGTCCAGAGCGACGGCGATGCCGATGTTGATATCGTGATGGAGAACGAGGTTGGTTCCGTCGAGCGAGGCATTGACGGTCGGGAAGGCGCGCAGGGCTTCGACCGCGGCGCGGATGAAGAACGGCATGAAGGTGAGCTTGGTCCCCGTCTCCGCTTCGAATTGCCCCTTCAAACGCTTGCGCGTATCGGCGATTTTCGTGATGTCGGCTTCGTCGACCGAATAGACGTGCGCGGAAACCCGCTTCGACATGACCATGTGCTCGGCGATCCGCTGCCGCATCACCGATAGCGGCTCAACCTCGTAGCGGCCGAAATAGAGGCGTTCGCGCGGGACTCCGACCTCGAGCGTAACGGCAGGGGCGGCAGCGCCCGGGGCCGGCGGCGGTGGTGGCGGCGGAGCAAGGGTGCCAGCGGCGGCGGCCTGCGCCGGGCGGCCCGAAGCTAGATAGGCTTCGATGTCCTGCTTGCTGATGCGCCCGCCGGCGCCGGTACCCTTCACCTGCGACAGATCGATATTTTGCTCGCCAGCCATCTTGCGCACCAGCGGGGAACTGCGAATGCGGCCCTGCTCCTCTTCGGCGGGCTCGGCGGCCGGGGGTGGGGGCGCAACGGCTGCTGGCGGCGGTGCAACGGGCGGCGGCGCGGCGGCGGGAGCGGGTTTTGCTGCGCCAGCGGCGGGCGTTGCTGCTGCTGCTGCGCCGGCCCCATCGGCATCGATCAAGGCGACGACGGTCTTGATCGGTACGGTCTGGCCTTCGTTGACCTTGATCTCCTGGAGTGTGCCCGAGACGGGCGAAGGAATTTCGGCGTCAACCTTGTCGGTTGAGATTTCAAACAGCGGTTCGTCGCGGTCGACCTTCTCGCCGGCCTTCTTGAGCCACTTGGTGATGGTGCCTTCGAAAATGCTTTCCCCCATCTGGGGCATGACTACATCGACTGCCATGATTTCCTCCGAACTGTCTATTCCAGTCTACCGCGAAGCCGCGCTAGTAGCGGGCCAACTCGCGCGCGCTTCGTGTAATGTCGGCTACCTGGGGCAAAAAGCGTTCCTCGAGCGGGGGCGAGAACGGAACCGGCGTGTCCAGCGCCGTAACGCGCATAACGGGGCCATCGAGATATTCGAAAGCCTGCTCGTTGACCGTGGCGGCGATTTCGCCCGCGATGCCGCCCGATCGCACGTCCTCGTGGACGACCAGGAGCTTGTTCGTTTTCCGAACCGAATCGACGATTCCCTGGCGGTCGAGCGGCATGAGCGTCCGCAGATCGAGAACCTCGGCCTCGATGCCCTCCTTGGCCAGTTCGGCGGCCGCTTCGAGCGCGTGCAACGCCGTCGCCCCGTAGGTGGCGATCGTCAGGTCGCGCCCGCTCCGGCGGACCGCCAACTTGCCGAGCGGCACGGTGTAATCGCCGGCGGGCAGTTCTTCCTTGACCCGGCGGTAGAGAAACTTGTGTTCGAGGAAGAGGACGGGATTGTTGTCGCGGATCGCGCTCTTCAAGAGTCCCTTGGCATCGGCGGCGCCGGATGGGTAGACGACCTTCAGGCCGGGCGTGTGCACGAACCACATTTCCGGGTTCTGCGAATGGAACGCTCCGCCGTGCACGCCCCCGCCGCACGGCCCGCGCACGACGATCGGCACGGGCGCGCCCCAGCGGTAATGCGATTTCGCGACGAAGTTCACCATCTGATTGAAGCAGCAAGCGATGAAGTCCATGAACTGCATCTCGGCGACCGGGCGCAGCCCCTGATAGCTCATCCCGACGGCGGCGCCGATGATGGCCGTCTCGCTGATCGGCGTGTCGATGACGCGCTCCCAGCCGTATTTCCCGAGCAGGCCTTCGGTGACCTTGAACGCGCCGCCGTAGACGCTGATATCCTCGCCGATCAGGACTACGGCGGGGTCGCGCGCCATCTCTTCGTCCAGGGCCTCGCGAATCGCTTCGAGCATGGTTACCAGCGCCATGGTCATTTCCTCCCTTTCGGCCGCGACGGACCGCGCCCGCGGCGCTTGGGCGAGCGCTTGCTTGCCGCCGGCGATGGCGGGGCGCGCCGCGTTCGATCCGGCGCCACGGCCTCATCGCCGACCGAAGCCTTGGCCGGCTCGGGCCGCGCTTCGCCCGGGCCTTTCGTGGAAGCTGGCGCGGCCGGGTCCAAGCCGCCGAAATCGGTGACGGTCCACGCGGCTTTTGCGCCCGCTCGCGGTGGCTGCACCTGCTCGGCAGGGCGCTCCCAACGGGCTTCGATCGTGTGGCAGCCTTCGCAATAGACGCCGCGTTCGGCCTGATCCGGGCTGGGAAGCGGCGACTTTTCGGCGAATTCGAGATCTTCCTTCAACTCCCGCTCGATCCGCGAATCGATTTCGGCCTTCTGCTTGGCGTCCCAGACCTTGTTCTGCTTGAGCCAGGCCTCGTAGCGCGCAATGGGATCGCGCGCCTTCCAGTATTTGAACATTTCGGGCGGTACGTACTCGGCCGGATCGTGCTGGGCGTGGCCCTTCATTCGCATCGTCTTCGCTTCGATCAGAACGGGGCCCTCGCCCCGGCGCGCGCGTTCGACCGCCTCTTTCGTCGTTTGATAAACGGCGGCTACGTCGTTGCCGTCGACGATGTAACTGGCGATGCCATAGGCGCGGGCCCGGTCGGCGAGATCGCGGATCGGGACCTGGCGCGCCACGGGAGTCGAATAGGCCCACTGGTTATTCTCGACGACGCAGACGAACGGGGCATGCTGCACCGCGGCGAGATTCATGCCTTCGTGGAAGGCGCCCGTCGACGTTCCGCCGTCGCCGATCCAGGTCATCGTGACCAGCTTCTGGCCCAGGTAGTGGCCGCCCATCGCGACCCCGGTCATCACCGGAATCAGGTCGCCGAGCATCGAGATGGGCGAAACGACGTGGCGGCCCTGCGTATCTCCAAAATGATAGGTGCCGTCCTTGCCGGCGGTCGGCGAGCCCGAGCGCGCCATGAACTGCATGAAAATGTCGCGCGGCCGGTATCCGCGGACCAGCAGGCTGCCGGCGTTGCGAATCATCGGCGCGATCCAGTCCTGCGGCTCGAGGGCATAGGCGGTGCCGACGGCCGTCGCTTCCTGGCCGGTGCTCGAATAGAGCCCGCCAACCACCTTGTTCTGCCGGAAAAGGCGGGCGAGCTGTTCGTCGAGCTGGCGGGTCAGCTTCATGAAATAGTACAAATCGAGAAGCTGTTCGCGGCCAAGCGGGTATTTCATCTCCGGCGATTCCATGGGTGGTTCCCGGCCTCCTCCGGTCAGCCTCGCGCGGGTGGCGCACCGGCAAAGCTCGCGGAGCATTCCAGCCGCTCCTCGAGTTCTTCGAGCGTTGCCGGCTCGATCTCGAATCCGAACACTTCGGCGAAACTTCGCGTGAGCCCGGCCCGGAATTCGGCCGGGTCAACCGGCCGCCCCAATATCCGTTCGAGGGAAGTAACGCCCCGGTCGGCGATTCCACACGGCACGATCAGGTCGAAATACCGCAAATCGGTGGAAAGGTTATAGGCGAAGCCGTGCGTGCTCACCCAGCGGCTGAAATGCACGCCAATCGCCGCGAGCTTCTCCGGCCCGTGGCCGGCGGCGTCGACCCAGACGCCCGTCAGGCCCGCCACGGGCCGGGCCGCGACGCCGAAATCGGCGCTGGTCCGGATGAGGACGTTTTCCAGCTGCCGGATGTACCAAACCACGTCGCGGCGGATTTCGCCGACGTGAACGATCGGGTAGCCGACCAGTTGTCCCGGGCCGTGATAGGTGATGTCGCCGCCGCGGTTGGCGGGGTGAAATTCGACGCCCATTTGCGAAAGCAGGCGCTCGGAAACGCGCAGGTGCTCGCGCCGGCCGTTGCGCCCGAGCGTGATCACGTGGGGGTGTTCGCACAGCAGCAGCACGTCGGGCGCCGCGCCGGCTTTGCGCGCTTCAGAGACCCGCTGCTGCAGCTCGAGCGCCCGGCCGTAAGCGATGACGCCCAGATCGACCACCAGACACGGCTTCATCGGTATCGCCAATCCCCTCAAAAATTGATGGCCAGGCCGCGGACCGAATTGAACGCGTCGCCCATGGCCTCCCAAACCGTCGGATGGGCGTGAATCGTGAACATCATGTCGTCGATGGTGGCCTCGAGTCCGGTGGCCGCGACCGGCTCGGCGATGATCTCGGTCGCGAGCGGACCGATGGCGTGCACGCCGAGCACTTCGCCGTACTTTTCCTCCGAGACGACCTTGATGAACCCTTCGTGATGGCCCAGGATCGACGCCTTGCTGTTGGCCGAAAACGGGAACTTGCCGGTCTTGACCGCGTAGCCGGCGTCCTTGGCCTGCTGCTCGGTCATGCCGATCGAGCCGATCTGCGGCTCGCAATAGGTGCAGTTCGGCACGCGCCGGCGGTCGAACTTCGGCACCGGCTTGCCGGCCATCTTCCCGACCGCGATGATTCCCTCCATCGAGGCGGCATGCGCGAGTTGCGGCAGTCCGGCGACGATGTCGCCGATGGCGTAGAGGCCCGGTTCCTCGGTTTCCATGTAGGGGCCGGCGTGAACGAAGCCGCGCTCGATGCGGGCGCGTGTCTTTTCCAGGCCGATGCCTTCGGTCCTGGGCCGGCGGCCGACGGCGACGAGAACGCACTCGGCGGAAACCGTCTGGGCTTTCCCGGCCTTGTCGCGGAAAGCGACCGAGACGGCCTTGGCGTCTTTCTTCACCGATTCCACCGTTGCCTGCGTCTGAATTTGGATTCCGCGCTTGCGAAAGCTCTTCTGCAATTCGGCGGAGATTTCCTCGTCTTCGAGCGGCACCGCGCGGGGCAGGGCTTCGAGGATGGTGACCTCGGCGCCGAACGAGCGGTAAATCGAGGCGAATTCCACGCCCACCGCCCCGGCGCCCACAACCACCAGCGACTTCGGGATGGCGGGAAGCTCGAGGATTTCGCGATTGGAGACGATGCGCTTGCCGTCGAATTCCACGCCCGGCAGCGTCCGCGCCTCCGAGCCGGTCGCGATCATGACGAAGCGCGCTTCGATCGTCTGCTTCTTGCCGTCCCTTTCGACGACCACCTTGCCGGGTCCGGCGAGCGTCCCCCAGCCCTCGACGCTTTCCACCTTGTTCTTGCGGAAGAGGAATTCGATGCCCTTGGCGTGCTTGTTCACGATCTTGGTTTTCCGCTCGAGCATCGCGGGCCAGTTCACCTTCACGTCCTTGACTTCGATGCCGAATTCCTTCGCGTTCAAGAAGTTTTCGTAAAGCTCGGCGTGGTGCAGCAGTACTTTGGTCGGGATGCAGCCGACGTGCAGGCAAGTGCCTCCCAGAAAGGGATCTTTTTCGATTACGACGGTCTTCAGCCCCCACTGTGCGGCGCGGATGGCAGCCACGTAGCCGCCCGGGCCGCTGCCCACGATTGCCAGGTCGTATTTGGCCAACGCTTCCTCCGTTCGAGGGTGATTCAAAATGGTGAGGCAAACAAACCAGACTGGGCGCGATCGCTTCCCTGCGGACCCCGACCGCGGAATGCTGATTTTATCAGCCGCTCCGCACTGCCGCAACAGAGCTCCCAGCGCGACAACGCGCAAGGTACAATAAAGGCATCCATGACCGGCCGAGCCAGAGCCTCTTGAAACCATGAAGCGGCAGACCCTTCTCGTCGACGCCGACGATACCCTCTGGGAAAACAACCTCTTCTTCGAACAGGCGATCAGCGAGTTCATTGCCAGGACCGAGCGGCTCGGCTACAGCTCCGCCTACGTTCGCCGCATCCTGAATGAGATCGAGAAACGCAACATTCGCCAACACGGCTACGGCGTCGGCAGCTTCCGCCGCTCGATCGAGGAGACCTACCGCCGTTTGGCGGGCGAACTGGCCCACAGCGAGGAATGGGCCTGGATTCGCGATCGCGCCCGGGAAATCGAGCATACGCCGCCGCGAATCATGGAAGGCGTGCCCGAAACGCTGGCATTCCTGGCCCGGCGCCATCGCCTGATTCTTTTCACCAAGGGCGAGCCGGCCGAACAGGGCGCCAAGATCGAGCGTTCGGGCCTGAGCTCGTACTTCGAAGCGGTGGAAATCGCGCCGGAAAAGGACACGGCGAGCTACGAAAAGGTGGTGCACCGGCACAAAATCGTCAAGCGCAATGCCTGGATGGTCGGCAACAGCCCGAAAAGCGACGTGAATCCCGCGCTCGAGGCCGGCTTGAACGTGGTGTTCATTCCTCACCGCCTCACCTGGGACCTCGAGCACGCCGAACTGCTCTGCGGAACGGGCCGGATGCTGCTGCTGATCAGTTTCCGCGAATTGCGCGAGCATTTCTGATCCGATGGCCGCGGCCGCGCTGCCCGATTCGTCCCGGCAAAACAACAAGGCTCTGGGAAGGAGTTTTCTTCGATGGATTACAAGAACGAATTTTCCGATTTCGGCAATGTGACCTATCTGGACGTGGCGGGCCAGGGCCCGATGCCGCGCTCGGCCGCGCAAGCGATGCGGCGAGCGGTGGAATGGAAAGAGCAGCCGCAGAAAATGCCGGAGGGGGTTCATTTCGATCTCCCCGACCGCGTCCGGGCGCTGGTGGCGCGGATAATCGGCGCAAAGGCGTCCGAAGTAGCCATTACCACGGGCGCAACGACGGGCCTGGCGGCGATCGCTTGCGGAATCGACTGGAAGGCCGATGACGAGGTCCTCATCGCCGAGCGCGAATTCCCCGCGACTTTCGCCGCCTTCGCCCCGCTCGCCGAGCGCGGCCAGTTGCGCGTGCGCACGGTGCGGGCACGCGAGCCATTTCTGCGCGCGGAAGATTTTGTGAAATCCATTGGGCCGCGCACCCGTCTGGTGGCGACGAGCCTGGTCCGCTTTCAAGACGCCGCGCGGATCGACGCCCGCCCGCTCGCCGACGCCTGCCACGCGGCCCGAGCGTGGCTGGCTCTCGATGTCAGCCAGTGCGCCGGGGCGATGCCGGTCGACGTCGCCCAGCTCGGAGCTGATTTTGTCGTTTCGGCCGGCTACAAATGGCTGCTCAGCCCCAACGCCACGGGATTCTTCTGGTTGCGCGAAGACCTGATCGGGCAAATGCGCCCCGCGCCATTTTATTGGACCGCCCTGCCGCACGCCCGCGCGTTCGAATCGCTCGACGCGCCGGCTCCCTACCGCCCCGAGCCGGGCCCGCGCCGCTGGGACGCGCCCGAAACGGCGAGCTTGAATCTGGTGGCGATGGAAGCATCGCTCGAATTCCTGCTGCGCGCCAGCGTGGAATCGGTCTGGCAACACAATCGCCGGCTGATCGGGCAGATCCTCGGGCAGCTTCCGGTCGACCGCTGCGTGCTGGCGAGCCCCGCCGATCCCCATTTCCGTGGCCCCTTCGTTTGCATTGCGGGGCGGTCGCCCGAAAAGACGCGCGCTCTTTACCGGAATCTCCGCCAGGCCGAAATGATCGTGAGCCTGCGGGAAAACGCCATCCGCATCTCTCCCCACCTGTACACCAGCGCCGGCGATATCGACCGCTTAGCGGCAGCCCTGACGATTTGACGGCGGGGCGGCTCTCAGCGCGGCGATTCGTAGCTGAAGAACGGAATGTGAACGAGGACTTCGAGGGCGATCGGATAGTTGTCCGCCAATGCGGGTTGAAATTTCCACTTGGCGAAGGCGGCCTCCGCGTTGCGGTCGAGGACCGGGTCGAGGCTTTGCACGACGCGAATGTGGCTGACCTGGCCGTCGCGGCCGATCACGGCGTATAGCACCACCTCTCCCTCGACGCCCTCTTGAATCAGTTCGGGCGGATATTCGGGATCGACTTTCCGCACCGGCAGCGGCGCGACGGTGTCGCCGCCGAGCGGAATTCTCTCGCCCGGCAACTCGGTGAAATCGAGCAGCCAGCTTCCGGTCGCGCTGGTCAGGTTGGGCATATTCATCAGCAGTGTGTGGATGGGGCGCATGCCGAGGACTTCGTGAGCCAGATCGTGAGGTCTGATGCCGCCCCCGGCCCCGCCGTTGCGATCCGAACGCGGCAGAAGCGGCGGCCGCGGCGGGAGCGGGGAAGGCGCCGAAATTTTGGGTAATGGAGATGGCGCGGGCGGCGGCGCCGGCCCTGCGCCCTCGTGGGAGATCAGCAAGCCCGCCGGACCCGGCATCGCTGCGCTGACTGCGGGCATTGCCGAGATGCCCGCTCCCGCATTGAGTGCGGCGCTGGGCGCGCCGCTCGAAGCCGTTTTGCCTACGCGCGGACCGATACTGATCGGCGCGGAAGCGTTGCCGGGCGGCGGCGGCGCGTGGCCGGGCGCGAGGGAAAGCGCGACGAGGCGACGGGGCGCGAAAGCCACGATCGGCGCGGCGGCGCTTTCGGTCTGCCGCTTGGAGCGTGCGGCGCGAACCAGACCAGGCGCGAGCGGAAGCGGCGGCTCGGGTATCGCGCTCGAAGCCGAAGCGATATCGAGCGGGGCGGCGGGCGGTACAACGCTCGATATCCGCGGCGCCATCGCCTCGGTGACCGAGCCATTCTTCGGCTGGCGAGCAACCAGCGCGCCGGGATTCACCGCGATTTGCGGCTGAATCGGACGAGTGGCCGCCCAGGTAATGGTGTTCGGCAATGACGGGAGGAATTTCGGCGGCGTGGGCGGCGCATCCGGCTCGATCAGCACCTGCCGGGAATTGGTCGGCCGGGGCGGCTGGAAAATGACAGTTGTCTTGGGATTGTAGGCGCGAGCGATCGGAGGCCGCTTCGGCCTGGGGACGGGGCGCAGGGAGGGCTTTGGCTGGTTCGGCTTGCTAGCCGCGGCGGGCGCCACGTCGGTCGTTGGACCGTACCAGGTGATCTGGATCTGCGGCAGAGAGAACTTTGGCGGCGGCTCGGCCAACCGGCCGAGTGGAACGAGAAGGCCCAACAGAACGATGTGCCAGACCATCGAGCCTGCGATCCCCCGCCCTGGTACTTTCCGCGGCGACAGGCGGAGGCGGAAGAAGGAAAATACCGGATCGAAATCGCCCGAGGCGCGCGGGCCCAGCAGCGCCGCGCGGCAGCTCTCGAAGAAATTGGCGCGCCGAGTCTGCCAGCGCACGTCGAGGCGCGGAGATCCAAATGAGCCGGGAGTGTGGCTGAAAGGAGGGGTCATGGGGAAAAACTAAATTATAACGCCAGCCCGTCCTGCAGGCGGGAGCGGAAAAGCGGAATTGCCCGCGCGAACAAGGGCTTGCCCGAGGGCCCCTTCTTCACGCCGACGGACGGTATTTCACGCGCCGGGCATGAAACGGTAAAAGCTGAGCGTGGCGTCGCCCTGCCGCACGCGGCGCTCGCATTCGATCTTCCCGGTGAATTCGGGCAGCGCAAGCGTCGATGTGTGTTCGACGACGATCGCGCCCTGCGGGGCGAGCGGAGCCGAGTGGCCGAGAAATTCCAGCACGCGCCGGTATTCGGCCTCGTCTTCGTACGGCGGATCGAGAAAGATGAAATCGGCTCGCTCGCCGCGCGCGTGAAGCCGGGCCAGGCCCCGCAGCGCCTCGCCGTGCAGAATTTCCGCGTTCCCTTGGGCGCCCAGCATTTCCAGATTCTGCCGGATCAGGGCCGCGGCGCCGCGGGCGATCTCGAGGAAAATCGCCCTTTGCGCACCGCGGCTCAGCGCTTCGATGCCCACGGCGCCGGTGCCTGCGTACGCATCGATGAACCGGCAGCCTGCGACTTTCCCGCCGAGAATATCGAACAGCGCTTCGCGCAACCGGTCGCTCGTGGGCCGCAGGCGAAGCTTGCCGGGACTCTTCAGATGACGGCTGCCGTATTTCCCTGCCACGATTCGCATCGCCTCAGCCAACCTTCGCCAGTTCGTAGCGGCGTTGCCAGTGGGCGTCGAGCGAGCCGAGCAGGCGCGCCAGTTCCGGCGCGCGGGAAGCGTCGGCGGCCATGGCGAACGCCTCCCGCCGCGCCAGATCGAGCAGGTCATGATCGCGAAGCAAGCTCGCCACGCGCAGCGCGGGCGCGCCGTGCTGCGCCGTTCCGAAAAATTCTCCCGGCCCGCGAAGCTTCAAATCGGCTTCCGCGATCAGCGCGCCGTCGGCGGTGCGCACCAGGGTTTGCAGACGTTCGCGGCCTTCGCCGGAAAGATTCTTCGGGGCGACCAGGACGCAATAGGATTCCTCACGGCCCCGGCCGATTCGCCCGCGGAGCTGGTGCAGCTGCGCCAGGCCAAAACGTTCGGCATGCTCGATCACCATGACGGTCGCGTTCGCAACGTCCACGCCCACTTCGATCACGGTGGTCGCCACCAGCATTTGAATCCGGCCGGCGCGAAACTCGTTCATCACCAGGTCTTTTTCCTCGCTCGGCAGGCGGCCGTGAAGCAGGCCGACTCGTTCTCGCGGAAACACTTTTTTCGAAAGCAGCTCGTATTGGGCGATCGCGGCCTTGAGTTCCCGTTTCGATTCTTCCACCACCGGATAGACGACGTAGGCCTGCCGGCCGGCGCGAATCTGGGCGCGGACGAACTCCCATACCCCGGCCAGATCCTCTTCCGCGCGCCAAACGGTCTTCACGCGGCCGCGGCCGGGCGGCATTTCATCGATGACCGAAAGATCCAGGTCGCCGTACAAGGTGAGCGCGAGGGTGCGGGGAATCGGCGTCGCCGTCATGACGAGAACGTCGGGCGAAGCGGCCTTCTCGCGCAGCTGTTTGCGCTGCAGCACGCCGAAGCGGTGCTGTTCGTCGATGACGGCCAGGCCCAGTTTCCGGAATACGACGGGGTCTTCGAGCAGGGCGTGCGTGCCCACGACCAGTTGCGCCTCACCGCTCCCCACTCGCTCGATCGCCGCGCGCCGCGCCGCCGGTTTCATGCCGCTCACCAGGATCTCCACCGCGTAGCCCGCCCGCCCGAGAATGCGGCGCGCCGCCAGGAAGTGCTGTACGGCCAGGATTTCGGTGGGCGCCATCAGCGCCACCTGGTAGCCGTTTTCGATGACGATCACGGCCGCCTGCAAGGCGACGATCGTTTTGCCGCTGCCCACGTCTCCTTGCAGCAGCCGGTTCATCGGCGCCGCCCGCTCGAGGTCGGCGGCGATTTCCGCTAAAACGCGTTTCTGCGCGGCGGTCGGCTTGAACGGCAATACCCGCTTCAGCGCTTCCCGGACGCGGTCCTCGCGAACGCGGAAGGCGATTCCCGGCTCGGCCTGCTGGCGGTGGCGGCGCAGTGCGAGGCCCAGTTGGAAGAAAAAGAACTCCTCGAAAATCAATCGCCGCTGGGCGACGCTTTGGAACTGGTTCAGCAGGTCGATGTTTTCGCCGGGAGGGGGGAAATGCGCGGCGCGAAGCGCCGGTCCTCGCCGCGGCAGATCGAGCCGCCCGACCAGATCGGCGGGCAGCGGGTCGGGGAGATCCTCGCCCAACTGCTCGAGGGCGGAGTGAATCAGCCGGCGCAAAACGCGCGGCGTTAGCGAGCCGATCGATTCGTAGACCGGCACGATGCGGCCAATTTCGGTGGAATCGGCGCCCGCCGCCCCGAGCATCTCGCATTGAGGGTTCACCATCTCGATCCGGGCCGGGCGCAGCCGGTCGATTTCCACCTTGCCATGCAGAACGATGCGCTGGCCGGCGTGGAAGCGGCCGGCCAGGTAGGCGCCGTGAAAGAACTTCACGGCCAGCGCGCCGCTCGCGTCGCGCGCCAGCAGATGATAAACAGCGTCGGAGCGGCCGCGGAAGCGGAGCAGGGTTCCATCGGCCACCTCGGCCTGCACCGTGTACACGTTGCCTGGCCGGACGGCCGCGATCGGAGTGAATTGGGTGCGGTCTTCGTAGCGGAAGGGCAGGTGGTAGAGCAGGTCTTCCACGGTGAAGATGGCGCGGCGCGCCAGGGTGTCGGCACGGTGCGGCCCGACCCCCTTCAGGTACTTCACCTCCGTCCAAAGCGAAAGGGTCATCGAAGACAGGCCAAGTCTACAACAACCGGCGGCCTGGGCCGGCTCGAGCGTTTCGAGCAATTGCTTGTCGCGGGCGGTTATTGGCGGACGATTTCCGCGCCCGAGCCCGGCACGCGAAGAATCATCGGGCGGCGGGCGGCATCGACGTAGAGATCGACTTCGAGATCGGGGCTCTTCACGGCGAGCAGATCGAGCGTCGTCCCGGCCACCCTTCGCTTCCCGCGCGACTCCACCGTGACGGTCCCCGGGACCTGGTCCTGCGGAATCAGAACAGAAAATTTTTGCGGGCCGCCGGCCTTCCAGTTGTAGAGCCGGGCCAGGATGGCGTACTGCGCGTAGACGTTATTGTCGAGCACAACGACGGGACCGGGCGGAAAAGAAAACGCCTCGACGGCGGGCGCCGAACCGGGCTGGCGCAGCGTTACCCGGGCCGCATGGCCGCTGAATGCAACCTGGATCGAGCGGACCCGGGCCGAATGCCCGGTCCAGCGGTAACGAATCGGAGAGCCGTGGGCCCCGAGCGAAAGCGCGGCCGTGTCTTGTTCCTCTTTCCGGCCGGGCAAATGTAGCCGGATGCTGCTGCGCGCCGACCATCCCTCCCCTTCACGCGCAATCGTGAAATCCTCCGTGCCCACGCTGCGGCCCCGGAGCAGGATGCGGAATTGGCCGTGGTCGGGACCGATTGCCGGAGCCGGCGATGCCAGAGCCGGCGCAGCCAGCAGCGCGGCGGCCAGCAGGAGGAGCGATGTCCGGCAGGCCTTCATCCCCCAACCCCCGTCAGGCGAACCAGGGGCAGGATTCGCTCGACCACCAGAGCCGGCTCCGCCGTGGCGTCCACGCGGTAATCGGCTTGGCTGTAAACAGGGACCCGCTCCTGAAACAGGCGCCGGAAGCTCGATTCGTCGCGGAATAGGGGGCGATCGCTGACACCCGCGCAGCGTATCAGCAGGTCCTCGACTGGACAGTCGAGCCAGACGAGCGTGGCTCCGGCCTGGCGCAGCCGGCCCAGATTTTCCGGGCGTGTCAGCGTGCCGCCGCCCAGAGCGAAAACTGCGCAGCGGCCGCGTTCGGCGATTTCGCCCAGGCTGCGATCGAGAACTTCCTGTTCGATTTCGCGGAAGACGGGCTCGCCATGCCGGCGGAAGATATCGACGATCGAAGAACCGCTACGCTCGACGATGCGCGTATCGAGATCCACGAATCGCCATCCTAGCCGCTCGGCGAGCAGACGGCCAACGGTGGTCTTGCCGCAGCCCATGAAGCCGACGAGCGCGATGACTTTGCAGGAAATGGGAACAGGCATCAGGCCGCCGGAGAGTGATTACTGGCGCCGGCGAATTTGAATTGTACCACTGAACGAATTGATCACCAGTCGGGCGCTTCCCTCGTTGTAGGCGCCGAACAGGGAACGCGCGAAGGGCGGCAAGTTGTGCTGCGGCTGAGCCCGCTGCTTGAGAGCGGCCTGATTGACCACTTTGCCGTGCAGCGAAATGGCGGTGACGTCGAAGGAGTCCGAGGGAGAAAAGAATACATCCACTTCGCCGCTGTAATCCCGAAGCTGGTAGAGGCCGTTGGGCAGCAGGTTGCTGTCGAGCAGGATGTTGCCCGTCGAGGTGCGCGCTTGCACGTTGTTCGACTCCGAGCCAATCACGTTGATGGCGCCGCTGATGGAATTGGCCTCGATCCCGCCCGAACACTCGTTGCAGGTGAACGAACCGCCGACGGTGTGGACGGTGATATAGCCCGTGACCTGATTGAGATCGACGTCGGCGCCGACCGTCTCGTAGGTCATATCACCGAGAACTCCCTGGACGTCGACCTGGCCGGAATCGTTGTGAATGGAAAGCTCCGTTTCCTGCGGGACGGCGATATCGTAATCGGTTTCCATATCGGCCGGGGTGACGTTGTCGGTGAGAATGCGGGTGGAAACCACGATCATGTTCCCCTGTTGCTGGGCGTCCACGGCCAACTTCGAGCTCTTTTGGTTAACGACGATCTGCACCTCGGGCTTTTGCCAGGCGCGGATGGTCACCTTGCCGCTGGAATTGCGCAGGGTCACCACCGGATGCGACATGACCTTGAATTGCTTCCGGATACGATGCGCAAACGCCGGAACGCCAACCAGTGCGATGGCGATCGCCACGAACGGTCCCGCAACTCTTTTTCCGGTTCTCATCGCTGTTTCCCGGTCCGGTTCCCCTTATTCGGTTACGCCGGCGTTTTGCTCGGCCATCAGGTTCAGCAAATCCGCCTTCTGCTGGTAGGCGTCGTACAGATAATCGCGCGTATTCTCATCCGACGGCGCCTCTTCGAGCGTCTTCTCGCAACGGGCGATCTGGCGGTTGACGATCATCAGATTTTGCTGGAGCACGTATTGGACCTGCGGATCGCTGGCGTGAACCGACTCGACAGTGCCGCGCTCGACGTGATCGAGCTGGGTATCGACGCTGGCCAGCTCGGTTTCGTCGGCGGAAAGCCACCCGCGGCCGGCCGGCATCGGCTGGCGAGCCGGGCGGGAAGTGATCGTGAAGGTGAGTGCCGCAAGAGCCAGTGCGGCGGCGGCCGCGACGAGCGGACGCACCAGCGTCGGAGCCCAGGCAGAGGGACGGCTCAGCCAGCCGGCACGACGGACCAGGCCTTCCTTGACCATCCGGGCGTGGATGGACCGCCAGAGGCGCTCGGGCGGCGCGGTTTCGAGGGACGCCAGTTGCGGCGCGAGCAAGCGGATCGCGTCGAGATCCTCGACGTAGGCCCGGCACCGCTCGCATTCCATCGCGTGCGCCCGGGCCGGGGCGCTGCGCCGGCCCTCCATCCATTCTTCGCTCTGGCGTACAAATTCCTCGCAGTTCATCGTGGTTCCTCAGGAGTCCTGCCGGGCCGATCGCGTTCCGGTTTCGGTTGCCGCATCGACCTCACGCTTGGCTTCCTGTCGCTCCTGCCGGGCTTGGTTGCGCCCGGCTTCCTGCAGAAGTTCGCGCAAACGAGTCCGGGCTTTGTGCAGTTGGGATTTCGAGTTGCCGATGGAACAGCCCATCATGTCGGCAATTTCGTTGTGTTCGTAGCCTTCGACGTCGTGAAGGAGAAAGACCGCTCGGTAGCCGGGCGGAAGCTGGCTCACCGCCCGGTCGAGGTTTACCCGGTCGACCGAGCCGGAAAGCTTCGGGTCTGCCGCTCCGATCTCGCGCGGCGCCGCTCCGGACTCCTCGTCCTGCTCGGCCAGTTCGTTGAGAGAGGTTTCCATCACATTCCTACGCCGGAGCCGCATCAACACGACGTTCACGGTCAGCCGGTGCAGCCAAGTCGAAAAAGCCGACTCGCCCCGGAAAGTCTGGATCTTGCGGAAAAGCTGTAAAAAAGCCTCCTGTGCCAGATCTTCCGCCGCGGCCGGGTTGCCGACCATCCGCAGACACAGCGAATACACGCGCCGACTATGCAGACGGTAAAGGCGTTCAAACGCCCCGGCGTCGCCCCTTTGCGCCAGACGGATAGCATCCGCCTCGGCTAGCTCCCCGGTATCGGTTCGCCTGACTCGGGCCACTCTACCCGCTCGGGCTGCACCGCCATGCTTGGTGGGATGCGCCCTCTCCTCTTGAAGTTGTCCTTCCACTACCGGCAGTTGTGACCCGCTCGGCCCAGCCTGATTGGCTGTTCTTCCGGAAAGTCATAGTACCCGCCCTGCGCATGTCCCATTACGACTCCGCGGCCAGCCCGGCCCGATGGCCTATGCCGAACGATGCGAGAGGCTGTCTCCGCTGCCCGGTTTTTCAACCGAATTGCTCTCGAGCTGGCTGCAGAAAGCATCCAGCTCGGCCGGGGACAATCCCATCAGGAACGATTTGAGCACGACGATCGTTTCCCGCAGACAGGTGTTCAAATCATAATGAAGGGCATCGAGGGCTTCCCAATGGCTTTCCGGGTGTACCGAGGAGCCTTCGGAGATTTCTCGCGCCGCGTGGTGAAACTCTCCGGCCAAATGATTCACCGACCGGAGCAAGACGCTCAATTTCCTGCGGAAGCGGAGGCTGCGCGTCGGGACTACCAGGTCCAACGCACCCTCCCACGACGCCAGACGCCGCACGATCGGCCAGCGGAAAAAGGCCGGGTTTAACGGGGCGACGCGCGGCCAGTGGCTCGACTGGCGGGCCTGCTCCACCAGGGTCTCGATCAGATGGGAGAGCTGATCGGTGAAGCGATGCATGACGCTGGCCGTCGTGCCCACCTGTTCGCGGGCGCGGATCAGTAACCCCGAACGGCGCAACGTGAAGGATTCGTTCACTGCGATGCTGAACATCGCGTAGCTGGCTTCGATCTGCGTGACGACACCCTGAAACGCCCGTTGTTTGTCCTCGGGAAGACCGGAAAGCCATTCTTCGCGGACGGAGCGTTCGGCGGGTGAGCTCGGACTGGTGGGACGCGGACTCAAGAAGCCTCCGAGAGATGCCCGAATTATACCAGGTTGTAGGACCGCGGTTCCTTGACTCGCCCGGAACGGCATCGCTATACTGCCAAACTTCTCGTTGTCACCGAAGGAAACTCGCTTGCCGTTTGAACCGCTCGATCAGTATCTCCAAAGACAAAGGAAACTGGACGAGATCAGGGCGCTCGGCGAAGACCCCTACCCGCATCGCTTCGAGCGGACTCACACGATCGCCCAAATCGGCGAGAAATTCGGCGCTTCGGGCGCCGCGCAACTGGAAGCCGAACCGGTGGCCGTGCGCCTGGCCGGGCGCATCCTCTCGATTCGGTTGCACGGCAAGGCGGGATTCGCCCACCTGGGCGGGCAGGGCGAACGATTGCAAATCTACGTGAAGCTCGACGCGGTGGGCGAGCGGGCCTTCGAGTTATTCCGCCTGCTGGATTTGGGCGACATTGTGGGCGTCGGCGGTCACCTGTTCCGCACCAAGACCGGCGAGCTGACCGTTTGGGTGGAGGGCCTGACGCTGCTGACCAAATCCCTGCTGCCCCTGCCCGAGAAATGGCACGGTCTGGCCGACGTCGAGATGCGCTACCGCCGGCGCTATCTGGACCTGCTGGCCAATCCCGACGTCCGCAAAATCTTCGAGCGCCGCGCGGCGATCGTGCGGGAGTTGCGCGGATTTTTCGACGAGCGCGGCTACCTGGAAGTCGAAACGCCGATGATGCAGACGCTGGCCGGCGGTGCGACCGCGCGACCCTTCGTCACGCATCACAACACGTTCGACCTGGACCTGTATCTGCGCATCGCCCCGGAGCTCTACCTGAAGCGGCTCGTCGTCGGGGGCCTGGACCGCGTCTACGAAATCAACCGGAATTTCCGCAACGAAGGCGTCGATACGACTCATCAGCCCGAATTTACGATGCTCGAGTTCTACCAGGCCTATAGCGACTACAATGAATTGATGGACCTGACCGAGCAGATGTTCCGTCAGGTGGCCGAGCGGGCTTACGGGTCGACGAAGATCGTCTATGGCGGCAAGGAGATCGATTTCGGCAAGCCTTTCGAGCGCCTCACGATGCGGCAAGCCGTTCGCAGGTTCTGGCCCAAGGCGGATGCCGGAGAACCCCCCCGTGAAGAGGATCTGCGCCCCGGGGGCGATCTGGGCAGTTTCCTCGAGGGTGCCCTTGCCGTGTTGCGTGACCGCCACGACCGGGCGCCGCTCGGAAGCGAGGATCGCCAGCGGCTCGGGGTTTCGATCGGAACATTCAGCCTCATTCACCGCGGCCTGGCGGAACGGCACGATCCGCCAGGCAAAATAGTGGCGGAGATTTTCGAGGCCGTCGCCGAGCCGCATCTGGTCCAGCCAACATTCATCTGCGACTTTCCCGCTGAAATCTCGCCTCTGTCCAAATGCCGGGCCGATGACCCCACGATCGCCGAGCGATTCGAGTTGTTCATCGACGGGATGGAATTGGCAAACGGCTTCTCCGAGCTGAACGATCCCGGCGAACAGGAAGCGCGCTTCCGCGCGCAGGTCGAGCAGGGC
>DATLSU010000008.1:0-3965 GCA_035533975.1 Patescibacteria group bacterium | reverse complement strand
CAGAACCTCTTCCGGCGTGCGGCCCATCTTCTCGTCGTAATGCCAGGACGCAGCCAGACAGATGAATTGGATGTTGCAACCCGCCGCGCGGATCTTGGGGAATTGCCGCTTCATGTTGTAGTTGAAACTGGCCTGCCAGGTGTTGATACCGTGCTTCTCGCAATCCAGCAGAAGTTTGACGATGCGCTCGTCGGTGAAGTATTCCTTCATCAGCCGGTCCAGGATGGTGTTGAAGTGCGAGTATCCGTAGATGGGATTGCTGCCCACGATCAGCCGAGATACGCGGTGGGGTCCCAGGTTGACAGTTGGTAACAGGTCTGAGGGCTGCGCGCCCAGCGTCCCCGGGATCATCAGCCCGGCCGCCACAGTCGTGGCGCCTTTCAGAAAATCCCGCCGGCTGCTTGCCGGCTCTGGGGAATTCTCGTTCTCGTTCCGGACGGGTGATTCGTGCCGAGGCATGAGCATCCTCCCTGATCAAACAGAGTTGCCCCGTTGACACCGACAATACATCCCCACTCTTGATAAGTCAACCGCGGGTACGGCAAGGGCCTCGGTTGCTGTCTTTCAGGCGGGGGCTCCGGCACTCGGGCTCGGAGTAGATCCTTAGAACACCCTTTTCTTCAGCCGGTCCACGGTGAACTTGGCGGTATCGGCGATGGCCATCACGGCCATCACGCCGGCCTGCACAGGATCGGTGACCACCAGGTCGGCCACGTCGGGAACACTGCCGGCCATGTTCAGGCTGATCACCAACAGTCCCTGGGCGCGCACCTCACGGACGGCGCGTTCGATCTCGCCGCCCATCAGCGATCCGGCCAGCACCAGAACACGCGCGCGCGGCAGGCGGCCCACGGCGCGGACGGCCTCGGCCAGCGGCTGCTCTCCCACCAGCGGAATAGTATCCACGGAGATGTGTTCGCCGCGGATGTTGTGCCGGTCGGCTTCTGAAATGGCCCCGATGGCTACCTGGCCTACCTGCGCTCCGCCGCCCATCACGATGATGCGCTTGCCGTAAATCTTGTCCAGCGTATCGACAACTTCCGCCTCCTTCACCACGGGAAGTGCCCGCAGCCCTGCCAGCAACTCCTGGGGTGGCCCGGGCAATTCGACTTCAAAATAGACCCTCGCTTCGGGCGTGCTGTTGTCCACGATGGCCACGGACGAGATATCGCCCCGCTGCTCAGCGATCACGCCCGTCAGCTGGTGGAGAACTCCCAGCCCCGATTCCACTCGAACAAGAATTGCAACTTTTTCTGACATCATCGCTCCTGGTCTATGGCGGGAGAGAGCAGACTTTGCGCATCCACCGCCGCATTTTCAGCTTAGCGTAGCACAGTTTGTGCGCCGTCACGCGGCTGTAGCGCCGCCGGTGTCTCTACTGTCACTGCAAGGATACCGAGGCCCAACCCATCGGCCTGCCCTTCGTGTACAATAACGGGTTGCCCCCAGCGATATTTAATTGACTGGTCCCAACTGTGTTGATGACAGGTAGTCCTTCCACACTCCTATGGCGCGCCAGGCGACGGATGCGCCTTCTGGCCGCCTTGCTCCTGCTGATTCTCGTTTGCCGCGCACCCGCAATTGCGGGGCCGGGAAGCGCGGGAATCCAGGGCCGCGTTTTTGATCCGGGCGGGGGCGCTGTGGGCCATGCGCGCATCAGCGTGACGAACCTTGCCACGGGCCTCGAGCGCCAGGCGGTGACGGACCAGGGCGGCTATTACGCGGTTCCGGACTTGCCGGTTACCGGGCAGTACGTCCTGACGGTTTCGAGCCCCGGCTTTGCCGCGCGCAAGGCTTCCGCATTCAGACTGCGCGCCGGCGTCACCGCTTCGGTCAACGTGACCCTCAATCCTGAAATCGAACGCAGCCAGGTGACGGTGTTGGGAACCACCGAAGGCGTGCGCTCCGATTCTCCGCAGATTGGGAACCGGCTCGATCTTCAGAAAATTGACGCGACGCCTGTTCTGGGGCGCAAGGTGACTGCGCTGCCGCTGCTCGATTCCGCCGTGCGTCCGGCGCGCGGAACCGGCGACATGTTCCTGAACAATGTTCTCTTTGTTATCAACGGCAGCGGCCGCCGCCAGACCACCTATCAGATTGACGGCAGCTCGGCCGACGACACCTGGGGCCGCCAGACCCTTTTCACGAACATTCCGTTTTCCGCCATCCAGGAATTTGAGGTTTTGCCCAACAGCTTTAATGCGGAGTACGGACGCACCACCGGCCCGGCGGTGAACATCGTGACCCGGACGGGAACCAATGAATATCACGGCGAAGGCATCGTTCTTGGCCGCCCTTCCGGAATTGAGGCGCGCAACCCCGTCTCCACCAGCCCCACGGCGGACAGCCTGGAGCAATTCAGCGGAACCCTCTCCGGTCCCATTGTTCGCGACCGCACGTTCTTTCTTGTTTCCGGAGAATATAGCCATCAGGATCGGGACTCGTCCATTACGTCGCCGCTCGGTCCAGGGGTCTTCACCGGGCGCTACCGGCAGGGATTGTTTCTGGCCCGGCTGGACCACCAGATCAACCGCAATAACCGGCTGACCGCGCGCATCAATTTTGACCGCATGCATGACACCAACCCCGCCGACGCGGTGGGTGGGCTGGCGCTTCCCAGCGCGGCCCGGACATTCAGCCGGCGGACCTACGACGCCGTCTTGGCAGAGACCGCCGTGCTCAGCCCGTCGTGGCTGAACTCGTTTCACGCGCAGTTGCAGGTGGGCTCGCCGATCACACGGTTCCAGCCCGCCGATCCTTCAACGCAATTCGTTTATCCGGGTGTGGCGACGATCGGCGAATCGCGCGGCGCTCTGCTCACCGATCATCAGATTGAAGTTCGGGACACAGTTTCTGCCACGCGCGGCCGCCACAGCCTTCAGTTCGGCGTTGACGCCATTCACTCTTCTTCCGGAGGCAACAGCAAGGAGTTCGGGGGGCCGTTTGCGCTGGGCCAGTTTGTGGTGGCGCCGGGCATTACGATTCCCGTCGCGCAGTTGACAATCAACGACATCCAGCAGTACACGCAGGGTTTTGGCAACGCTTCCTACAACACACGGGAGTGGCTCTGGGCGGCGTTCGCGCAGGACGATATCAGGCTGCGCTCCGATTTCACGCTGAACCTGGGGCTGCGTTATTCCCGCCAGACCTTTACCGATGCCACCGCGAACGTTTCGCCGCGCATCGGATTTGCTTACAACCTTCACGGCGACGCGAAGACGGTCCTGCGCGGGAGCTATGGCATCTACTATTCCGAAGTCCCGGCAAATTCCGCGGCTGACTGGCTGCTGAACGGGCCGGCCGGCTATTTCAATTTTACGGTGGCGCCGGGGCAGCCGGGATTTCCCACCAGCCTGGCGCCGCTGCCGGCGTTTCCTCCGGACGCCACGCTTCCGCCGCGCGACATCTCCGTGCGCCCGGGTGACAGCAGCTTTCTCAGCCAGTTCTTCAATGCCGGCCTGCTCAAGGGTTATCCGGACCGGCTGCTGAATCCCTACACTCAGCTCAGCACTTTCGGCATTGAGCGCGGCCTGGGTAGTGGCTGGTTTCTTGATATGGACTACCTTCACCAACTGACGCTGAAAATTCTGCGGCCGGTCAATCTGAATACCCCTTCCATTTTTGTGCGAAACCAGCCCGGACAAGTGCGCTCCGCGGCAGCCGCCGATCTGACCCGGCCCATCCTGCCCGCGCCCGGCGGTTTCAGAAACATTTTTGCGAATGTGAACGAAGGGACGGCCCACTACGACGGCCTGCAGGTCAACCTGAACAAACATTTCAGCCACCACTTTTCGCTGCTGGCCAGTTACACCTGGTCCCACACGATTGACGATGCGGAGATGGACGTGCCCAACGTCTATCCCAACGATTCCAATCAACTGGGGAGTTCCGAGCGCGGCAACAGCCTGCTGGACCAGCGGCACCGCGCCGTCATCAGCGGATGGTGGCAGCTTCCCGGGCAATTC
>DATLSU010000007.1:0-23561 GCA_035533975.1 Patescibacteria group bacterium | reverse complement strand
AGGTGTCACACGCTGGGCTTCTCTGTCCCACTGATCGAGGAGGAGAATCATCAGGCGCAAAGCGAGCAAAGCATCGGGATCGAGAACCTTTCTCGCTGTGGTCTCCTGACGGGTTGTGGTATCGGACTGCTCAACTATCTCGATAGGGGAGGGCATGGCGGGCTCTCGAAAGGAAGGCTTCCCTGAGGAATCGCGGGGAATGGCGAGGGGGTGATTCTGCGGAGTACCCCTCTACTTACACTAATGGGCAAGAAGTCGGTAAAAGTCCGCAAAGAAAAAATACCCGCCTTTCCGGAAGAATAATTCTCGGGGATTGACGAGCTGTGTCGTTGAACGCAGGTTGTATTTGCTGGAACTGGCGTCTATCCAACGCGGGCGACTACAAAGGGCATTACAAAATGAAAAAGGGCGGGAGCGACCCCCTGTCGCTTTTCGGGCCGCAGGCCGGGCGAAAAGAGGGGGTCGCTCCCGCCCTTTTGCCGTACTCGCCCGCGTACGAACTGAGCGACCTGATACTCGTACTGCATTGCTAGGTTGGGAGTTAAGAAACTACGGGACGGAAAACCGAAAGGAAAGCCGTGAGGAAAACCGTTTTCAAAACGGTTTGTTCCTTTTACTGGTGCCTAGGAGGCTTGTAGCGGGGGCCTAGGTGAACGGAACGTCTACATTTCGGGGTGAACACGGCGTGTGTTCCTGTGTTCACCCTCGCCGGTACCAAATACTTGGCGTTCAGCTTACACTCTAATAGGCGGCCTGACTTGGTTATGCTCTGGTCGGAAAAACTGGCGGATTGCATAGAGGCTACCTTGAGGCGCGCAATCAAGAAAGCTTACACTCGCACGATAGTTCTACTCGGTGGTCTCCTCATTGCTGCGCCCCTGTCACACGCCCAGGTCACCAAGGTCAGAGAATTGGACCTCGATCCACACCGAGACCGCAGAGTTCTTTTCGGCATGGCCGTTACATCGAGGAATGAGGTCCTCTCGTTTGTTGCGAAGGATACAGGCAATTGGGAACTGTATCTCACCAGTGATTGGCTCAACCAGAATCCGATCATAGAAGGGGTTTCCGTGCCAGGGTTTTTCTCGAAGCAGGACTACCGAAGAGATGGTAAGTCCATGGAGACAATGAATGCACAAGTGTTTGCCACTCGTGACGGCCAATTCGCTGTCTGCGTCGGCAGCGCGATGTGGCTAAAACGGGTGGGAGGAAGGGCGGTCGGAGAAGCCACAGCGGATGAAGTGATCGCGGTCGTTGATCTCTCCAGTTCAAAAGTCGTCGCGGCGACTAATACTGCCGATCTGGACCTGTTCGGTGCTCGTGGCGTGACGCTAGACGATGACGGTTTTCTTCGTATCGAGAGTCTCTCGACCGGAAAAGTGAGGCAAGGGGCATTCATTCGACTCAGCGTTCCCTCTCTCAAGCCGGGCCCTAAGTGCTCCTATGACTGGATAGTTGATTCACCCGGGAAAGAGCACCCCCAAGCGACCACCACCAAGGAATGTAGCGAAATTATCGGGTCGCGGTCGTTGGCCGATTATCTCAACGAAGGTCAGCGCCGACCGGCCGCAAGACCTGACGTATGCGAAAACAACCAATCGGAGTTTTGCCGTTGGCCAGGAGAATTCACGCCTGACAGTCAATTCGGAGTAGCCTTGCGCACAGAAGGGCATGACAACCTCTGGGGCTCGTGGGTAGTAACAAGCAACAGCTACGTCATTTTTTCCACATCACGAAGAGCCGACATCGGGGAAATCCAGGAACCCACGAACGATTCATTTCAGCGCGCGGTGACCACCGTGGGCGGGCATAATTACCTCCTGGTTCTTCAATCGGGCACGCACCTGACAGCGTACGAACTACAGAACCAGCCGAATTAGGCGACAGCCGCCTCTAGTAGCTCTTTATTTCCCTAGGTTGGTCGTGAGAGTTGCGGTTCTAAGATCGTCAACTAGGGCCCACCATTGGCTCCCGGTTTTGATCAGCTTTGAAGCGCGAGCACCAGCGCGCGGCGGACCATCTCCGGTATGAGGCTGGCCCGATATTCCGCCGGGGCGTGCCGATCCGAGTTCAGCGAATCGAACTCGGCCGAAACCCCGGCCAGCGACTCGGGACGGAAGCTCCGGGCCAGGGCCTGCTCGTACGCCGGCACCCGGAAAGCCGTCGCGCCGGCTTCGGTGATCGCCACGCGCGGCCCCTTATCGGTCTCGGCGACAAATGCACCCACTATGGCGAAGCCGGAAGCCGGGTGCCGAAACTTCGCGTATGCGGCGCAGCGTGGAGCATTGAATTCGACCGCCGTGACCAGCTCGCCCGCCTCGAGGGCCGTCTCGTAAAGCCCGGTGAAGAAATCCGCCGCGGCAATGCGGCGTCCCGTAGTCACCACGACGGCGTCGAGGCCGAGCAGTTGGAACTGAATCCTTGTGCTTGGCGAAATCCGAATTCGCTTGCCCGAGGGACTGGTAAGGTCATAGCTCGCACTGTCGAGCGGATAACTTCGCCCTCCGCAATGCAGATGGTCGAGAACAAGGCGGATTTCCGTGAGATTGCCGCGACGGTGGGGGGAGAGAATTTGAAGTGCCCGGAGGAAAATGCTAGCGTCCTTCGGAACCAAAATTTGCCCGCCGACCATGATTGGGGCCTCAAGCGAGCCACGCAAAATGTCCCCGTGTGATTCACGTCGCTGACAACTGGGTCCGAAGTAAGAACCTCCACTGTGGTGCCTGCAGCAATCTCTTAATCAGCGGGTTCCAGGTTCGAGCCCTGGGCGGCTCACCAAATCCCCAATAGCCATGCGGCATTGAGAAGGTCCTGCGTTCCGGCGCTCTTGAGTCGCAATCGGCGCGTTCTCAATGCGGAAAAGAAGTGATTCCCTCGGATTCGGCGTGATTGATCGGCCTTGGCGTCTTTTGTCCAGTGCAATAAGCGCCAAACTCCGGCTGGTAGCCGCTATCGAGGGCCTTCGCCTGCTTCATATAGGAGCCCCGGTCTTGGCCGAACATGGCACTTCCACGGCAGTAATAGGTTCCGGTCAGCTTTTTAGCCCAGACAACGGCATTGAGGGCAGCGGGATTTGTCAGCGGCTGGGGACCGCGAGAGTGCCGCCGAGTGCAACCTGCCAGGCACACTGCAAACGGAAGAAGCATCACCAGGATCAGTAGCCCAGTTCGCGCCTCGATTCCGCCCTCATCCAAGGAGGTTCTGATGCGTTTGCCGATGACCACAATGAGTTCATCCTTGCACCGCCATTAAGGCGCAGCAAGATTGGAGCGGGCCCGGAGTTACGTTCGGTTCAAGCCCCACCTAAGAATTGGCACTTTCGTGGGAGACGGAACGCAGCCGATTCCCGTCCCGAGCCTTCGGGACGGCCCTCGGCGGCTCACCAAATCACCAATAAAAACGCCGGTTTGAGCAAATGTTCCGGCAGCCTTGGCTGACGAAGCCGTTTCGCGTACGGCTGGTGCACGAGTCCAGGGGGCCGGGTCCGGCCTTCGCGAATGCTTTTGTTGTGGGCCGCGCCTCACGGTTCTGCAGCAGCGGCAATCAGCTTGCGGCGGTGCCGTCACGATTCGTCATGGGGATGGATCGCGCGGCGGCTTGCTGGAGTCTGGGATGGTGCAAATTACGATCTTCCGTATTACAATGCGGCCCGATCTCGCCTGAAGCCGGACCATGAATTTCTTTCCCAAAACGCACAAATGGAAATGGACGGAGGGGAATATGAACACGAATACTGGATTCTTACGCCCGTCTACTTTCTTCCTGCTCGTGTTTATGCTCGCGGGTACACCTGCACGAAAAGCGATGGCCGCCACGAGGGATCGACGCGCGCAGGCGCAATCGCAGATCCGCCTGCCGGGCTACCCAAGAGCCTGGAGGGGTGAACGAACGCTCGCGGAAATCAAGGCGGAAGCATTGCGCCGCGCCAAGTTGAATCTTTATCCCGTCACCGGTATTAGCCCGGCTGACCTTCAGGAAGCTTTTGCTTCCATCCATGCGCTGGGCAGGGATCAATGGGGTCCGGCATTTATTGCCGTGGGCGATCGCTACATGGCCGAGGCGAACCGCCTCGCGAAATCGAATCCGGCCGAAGCGGACAAGGACTATTTGAAGGCGTGGGAAATCTACTCCTTTGGGCGCTGGCCAGTGTCGTGGTCGGCCGGGAGAAGGCGTGCCTATGAAAAATCGCTGGCGGCCTTTCGCTATTATGCGCGGTCGCTCCATCCCCCGGTCCAAATCGTCCGCATTCCCTACGCGGGATCGGAGATCGTGGCCGACTTGCGCCTGCCAAGCGATCGGCGGGGTCCGGTCCCGCTGGTCATAGGGATCAGCGGTTTGGACGGCCGGAAGGAAGGGCAGGCGCTGATGTTCGCCCCGCTGCTATCCCATGGAATCGCCATTCTGGCCGTGGATGGACCGGGAACCGGGCAGGCGCCGGTGAAATTCAGCCCGGCGGCAGACAAGATGTTTTCGAGGATTTTGGATTACCTGCAAACCCAGCCGGAGATCGACAAGAGCCGAATCGCGGTTTATGGCGCGAGTCTGGGCGCATACTGGGCAACAAAGCTCGCGTTCACCGAGCGCGACCGGCTGAGATTCGTCCTGGCGCAGTCGCCGGGTGCCGATGATCTGTTTCAGAAAAAATGGGTTGAGAACAATATCGTGGGCAATCACGAGTACCTCTACGGTTTTGCGCCTGCTCTGATGCACATTATGGCCGGCAACGTCGATACCTTCAGCCAGTTCGAGGCGGCTTGGGCGGCCAATTCGCTGGTCGCTGAGCATCTGATTGAAAAAAACTCCGCCCCCATGCTGATCATAGGCGGGGCGAAGGATTCGCAAGTTCCGATCGCCGATACCAATCTGCTTCTCGGATCAGGCCAAACCCCCAAATACGCCTGGATCAACCCCCTCGGCGGGCATATGGCACCGGATACGATCCATTGGCCGCGGCCGCGAATCTTCAAAGAAGTCACGCTTCCCTGGTTGGTGCGAGAGTTGCGAAAGAACGCAAGCAGCGAAAGCCGCTAGAGGGATCGACAGGCCAATGCACCAATAGTCGTCGGCAATTCAATAATTTAGAGCCGACCAGCAGCATGGCGCTCTTGGCTTTTGAGCGCTTAGTCGTACTGCTCGGGCGTAAACGCTCTGTTCCCGGCTGGCGCCGGGTCGCCGCTCAAGCGGCCGCCTCCCGGTGCGCCAGTTTCGGGACTTGCGGCTGATAGAGTTTCTTCAGCGCGTTGATTACGTCGTCATGGGAAAGCGAGGGCGTCTTGCCCGGAGCTTTCGCTTCCGAGTGCAGAACCAGATCGTCCATGGAAAGCAAACCGACCAGCTTGCTTTTAGCGTCGATCACCGGCATTCGGCGCACCTGCATCCTCCCGATCGCCGTCAGCACGGTCTGAAGGTCGTCTTCCGGGCCGCAGGAAAAAACCTTTCCCGAGATGACCTCGCCGACGGCAATCTCCCCGGCCAAGCGGTTCCGCGTTCCCAGGGCGATGCACATGTCGCGATCGGTAATCACACCGACTACCTTGCCCTGGTCGTTCACGACCGGCAAAATTCCGCAGTTCTGGTTCCACAGCATTTCCGACGCCGCGGCCAGATTCGTCTCCAAACGACAGCTTACCGGCGTTCCCGTCATTACGTCTTTAACTTGCATTTTCGTTCCCCCTCTTCGAGCGGCTCCCGAGTGGTCGATCTTGTTCGCGGGGCGCCACCCCGCGTCGCCATCGCATCCGGGCAGGCTGCTTCTTTGCAGCGCAAAGGAGCACGCCAGGCACCAATACCATGGCTATCGATAAAGAGCCTAACTCCCGGGGGAAAGGCGGGTTAGGGCCGCGGGCGGGAACGATGCGCGGTCAGTCCTGGTCAAAAGGCGCAGCGGGGCACGTCAAAACGCCCGAACTTGCCCTAGGCGTCCCGCTCGACCGGGACCCCCGCCGGGATTTGGGCCGCGGTGCTGCACGGGGCCAAGCTCGTTGCCCTTGCCGAGTTCGAGTCACGCGCGGCTCACCAAACCCCCAATGGAAGTGGGGTGCTCGGGATGCCTCCCTGCAATCAACGTTAGC
The DNA here is from genome assembly GCA_035533975.1 of Patescibacteria group bacterium. Classification (GTDB taxonomy): domain Bacteria; phylum Acidobacteriota; class Terriglobia; order Acidiferrales; family UBA7541; genus JAKASX01. Next base: position 17,490 of record DATLSU010000007.1, on the reverse strand, counting down.
GGCCTCACTTCTGTACCGAGAAGTCGAAAAGCATTGGCGGCAACCCCTCGCCACGCTGAAGGTAGAAGGCATACTCACCTGGCTTGAGCGTGTTCGCTGGTTTCAATTCATACGTGGCAGGCTTCGGCTCAGTGCGCACCACTTCCAACTGATGGGTTATCGAGATACCGGTGCTGCCTCGCATTGCCCCTTCAGCACCGACCTCAATCTGCCTGCGATTGCCCTGCATTTTCAGCCGAGCCAGGATCAGATCTCCGGCCGTGATCCCGTTTGCGGCCTCGCGGCTGCTCGGAATGAAAAAAAACTCCGGATTGGGACCGGTAACGGTTTGAGCGTGGCGTCCGGGCAGTTGGATGTTGCCATGCGCCGCCTTCAAGCCAAATGTGAGATGGCTCGCAAGCAAACTACCGGTGCGTTTGAACGTGACGGGCTGACCGAGGATTATCTGATCGTGACCCATTTTGACCACGTATACGCCTGGACTGGTGGGGATGGGCAGTGGTCCCGCTTGCGCCGCGGCTATACTGACCGCTAAAAAAACAGCGACAGGAAGGATTTTCATCGAGCACCTCCGGCCCGCAGCCTAACACGCAGCAGGGGACGCGGCGCGACGAAGCTAGAAGTCCGTTGCGCAGAAGACACCGGGTGCGCCGCGCCATGGATGGTAGGGAAGGCGGGACGATTCGGTGTAGACTCGCGAGAAAGAGGAGGCTGCCATGCCAACCTACATCACGCTTTTTCAGTGGACCCAGAAAGGAATGGAAAACCTCAAGGACAGCCCGAAGCGGCTGGACAAGGCCAAGGAAGTAGTCAAGGCTGCCGGCGGCAAAATACAAGCCTTCTACATGACGCTCGGCCGCTACGACGGTTTCGTAATCTGCGAGGCTCCGAGCGACGAGGCCTGTACGAAAGCGCTGCTGGGTCTCGCCTCGGACGGCGCCATCAAAACCGAAACCCTGCGCGCGTTCACGGAAGAAGAGTCCCGGAAACTCATGGCCTCGCTTCCCCTAGGCGCGTGCCCAATCGGCCTTCGCGATAGCGCCGCAGGCGCGCTCAGGCGGCCAGTTTAGCCGCGATGCGCTCGGCGATCATGATGGTCGCCACGTTCGTCGGGGCCGATGGGATTTCGGGCATGATCGACGCGTCCGCGACGCGCAGCGCCTCCACGCCGCGCACCCGGCCCCAGGCGTCGACGACGGCAGCCGGGTCGGAATCGGTTCCCATGGGCGCCGTCGACGTCGGATGCTGGTAGGCGGTGACGTTCGCGACGATGTGCGCCCGCAGCGCCTCCCCGTTCTCCACGGCGTTTCTCGGTGCCATTTCAAAATCGATCATGGCCGAAAGCGGCGCGGTCCGCGCGATCTTCCGCGAAAGCTCGACGGCTTCGAGCAACCGGTCGGGCTCGCATTCGGGTCGGCCAGATGCGTGCACGCGATTTGCAGATCGAGATCGCCGGCTTGCGCCCTCCGCGAGCGCGTCCAGACGATCGCGCCAGTCGCCGGCCGCATGGTGTTTGCCTCGCGCTTGAGCGCGTAGACGTTGTAGAAAAAGGGATGATCCTGCAACCGGTTGCCCACCGGCAGATCGGCGATTGGCGGGATGCCCAGTGCGGATAAATGTTCGGACGGCCCGATGCCCGATCGCATGAGAATGGCCGGGCTGCCGAATGTGCCCGCCGCCAGGATGACCTCGCCCGCCGGGAGAACCCTGCCGTCGGCTAGCTTCACGCCGATGGCGCGCTTAGCCTCAAAAACAACGGCGTCCACTTCCGTATCGCCTTGGATCGTGAGGTTGGTCCGGGCGCGGACGGCGGCTGTGAGATAGGCAATCCCCGTATTGATTCGCACTCCGCCGACGACATTGAGCGGATAGGGGCCGACGCCGTACTGCGTCGCCCCGTTGAAATCCGATACGCGCGGCAAGCCAATCGCTTCGGCGGCGTCGACGAAGGCGCGCACCGATGGAGTGTTCTCCTCCGGGGCGCGCTGGCGGATCGGGAAGGAACCGCCGCGGCCATGCCAGGCGTCATCGCCGGCCGGCGTATTCTCCATGGCCCTGTAGGCCGCGAGCACCTCCGGCCAGGACCATCCCTCGATCCCGCGCCGGGCCCAACGCGCAAAATCGGCAGGTCTTGCGCGCATGGCCACACCCGCATTCACCGCCGAGCTACCGCCGATGACCCGGCCACGGGGCACGGCGATGTCGTGCCCAAGCCGCAGGGCATCCTCGGTGTGATACGGCCAATTGAAGGCGGGCAAACCTACGATGGCATTGGCGTCCTTCAGAACGGAGGGATAACCATCGGGGGCGAAATCCGGGCCGGCTTCGAGCAGCAGCACCTTGCGCCGGGGATCGGCGCTCAGTCGCGCCGCCAGAACCGCGCCCGCCGAGCCGCCTCCGACGATGATGACGTCGTAGGATTTCTGGTTTTTTTCGACCCCGGTTCGGGTCTCGCTATCTGGTTGCGGCATTTTCAGGGAGTTTTTGCCTGCCGATCGCGCCGGACCCACGGGGTTTTGCCGGAAAGGAACCTTCCGAGTGGCTCCCAAATAGCGGGGCCGGTCACCAGGCGGCTCTGACGAGCCGGCTCTCCCGAAGCAAACCGCCGGACACGCTGATCCGGCCGCCACGAATGAAGCGCTCATGATTCTCTTCGAAGTCCGCGGGCAAGTAGCGGTAGTTCACGGTGACGCCGACCGAAGCTTCCATGCCGTAGGGACGCAGGTTGCTGAAGGCGTTTACGCGCTCCAGGCGCGCGCCATTGGAGAGGTGGAATGCGGCGACGGGATCGTAGAGCCTGCCGTCGCGGCGGCGCGCCTGGGTGAGATAGGCAAAAGCGAGACGTTCGAGCGGCTCGGCCAAGGCCTCGCGATGTTCGAGCGGCCGCTCGAGCAAATGGAAAAAGGCTTTGACGAGATCGCCGTTCCCGCCGCCGACGGTCAATTCTTCCGAGAAATCCGCCAGCAGACGCCCGAGACGCCCGGGCGTGAACCCCAGTTCGTTATCGTTGTCGCGCAAAGCGCACGCAAAGCGCGGCAGCGGCGAAAGCGTGCCATACGTCTTGATGTTCGGCAGCTCCGCAGCGATTTCGGCGACCACCTGTTTGATCAGGAAATTGCCGAAGGGGATGTGGCGGAGTCCCTGCTGGCAGTTGTTGATGGAATAAAAAATGGCCGTGTCCGCGCGCTTGGGGTCGAGCACCGGCTCCTTCGTATCGAGCAGCGGCTCGATATTCGCGGAGAGCTTATTTTCGAGCGCGACCTCGACGAAAATGATCGGCTCGTCGGCCAGAGCGGGATGGAAGAAGGCGAAGCAGCGGCGGTCGGTTTGCAAGCGGCGCCGCAGGTCGGCCCAGCCGTTGATTTCGTGCACGGATTCGTAGTGAATCAGTTTCTCGAGGATGAAAGCGGAGGTTTGCCAGCTGATTCGCTCGAGCCGCAAGAAGCCGGGGTTGAACCAGGAACGGAACAGGTGCTTCAGGTCGGCGTCGACCGCCTCGAATCGGGCGCCCGATGAGGTCATCTCGGCGAGGAGCTCGCGCCTCATGGCGACGAGCGTTTCGGTGCCGTGCGGCGCGGTGTTGATCCGGCGGAAGAGTTCCTGGCGCGGCGCTTCGACGATGGCCGAAAGCGCGGAGAGCGTATCCAGGCCGGGCTTCTTTAGATAGTCGGCCGCCGCGCGGCCGATGGCGGCTTCGTCCGGCGCGAATTCGCGGTCCAGAATCTCGAAAAAATTCGAGCGTTCGCCCGAATCCATCTCGGCGATGGCGGCGATGATCTGCTGCGCGAGCGCCGTCTGCGAGGCTTCGCCGCGCGAGGAGAGCAGATGGCGGCACAGGAACAGCATGTCCCGGTTTTGCAGAACCCGCAGCAGGTTGGCGAAGAAGCCAGGCATTTCATTTGCGATTATAACTTGCGGCGGCGATGAAATTGAATGGGCAGCCAAACCGGCGGACTTTTTCTAGTAACGTGGGCGGGCACGGCTCAATCGGGCAGGACCTCGCCGCGCGTTTCCGTGGCAAACGGAATCAGCAGCAGGCCGAGCCCGAACGCAACGGCCGTGTAGGCGACCGGCGTGCCGATCGTCCCCATCCTGGCAACCATCGCCGCGATCAGGAAATTGGCCCCGGCGCCCAGGAAGCGGCCCGAGGATGTGGCGAAGGCGAAGGCGGTGGCGCGCACGGAAGTGTCGTATTGCTCGGGCAGCCACAGGGTGAACAGGGTGAAGTTCCCGCCGAAGAAGCCCAGGAAAAACAGGGTCGCGATGAACCAGTTCAGACCGTGCGGCATGTAGAAGGTCAGGCCAAAACCGAGGAGGATGAAAATTCCCATCCCGGCAAAATAGAAGCCCAGCGCCTTCTTGCGGCCCAGCCATTCCGCGATGGGTGGAGCGGCCAGGCAACCCAGGATCGTGCCGATGGAAAGCAGCGCCGTGGCGGCCGATGCCAGCTTCGTGGCGCCGCGCGCGGATATTCCCATGTGTCGCGCCATGATGATGACGGCCGTCGGCTCGTAGACCGCCCCGGCCCACAGGCCGACAATCGCCACAGTCAACAGACCGGACATAACGAGGGTTTTGCGCCGATATTCGCCCTGGAAGATGCGCCGGAGCGCACCGGCTTGGCGTGGCTTGCGGGGCTCTTTGGCGCTCCGCTTCCAGCGTTCCGGCTCCGGGACGCGAACGGCGATGAGCAGCGCGAGGACCACCGCCGGGAGGCCGGCAAAGAACATGGCGCGCCACCCGAAGCGGGCGCCAATCGTGTAGTTGAGCGCGGCCGCGATAAAGAAGCCGAAATAGTAGCCGGTTTGCAGGTATCCGGCGCCCATCTTGCGCCGGTCTTCGGGCCATTCCTCGGCCACGTAGGTTCCCGCGAGCGACCATTCGCCCCCGATCCCCACGCCGGCCAGCAGGCGAAAGATGGCCAGCTGCCAAACGGTCTGGGAAAATCCGGCGGCCGCCGTGAATATCCCGTACATGAGAATCGTGCCGGCGAGCACCTTGGCGCGGCCGAACCGGTCCGCGATCGGCCCCCACAAAAAGGAGAGCCCCCAGCCGATGAGAAACAGGGCGAACAGGATCGATCCGATGAAGCCGATGTTCTCGGGCGTGCTTTTCATCCCCGATTTGGGCAGCAGTTCGGTGAGGGCCGGCGCCATGACCAGCGCGTAGATGACCGAACTCATCCCGTCGAGCGTCCAGCCCGTCCAGGCAGCCCAAAATCCGACGGTCTGTTCCCGCGTCAGTTTCGTGCGCATCGGTCGCACAACCCCTTCGGATTTTGTGGAACGATTACGTTGCGTGGTGGAGATGCGGGGCGGTGAAGCACTACGGGCGCCCCGGCGCGATGGCAAAGACGAAGCGTGGATGAGGCCATCTGCTGTTCATTTCGTTCGTGAATATACTATACGGGCCTGCTTCCGGCTCATAGCGAATCGGTGTCCCGATTTTCCATCGGCTGGCCCGTGCGTGCCGGAGGCCTTCGTCCTTCGCCGGTGGCAGGGCTGGGGGCCGGACCGGTTCCGAATCCCGGCATAAAGACGGGCTGACGGGTAAATAGAGCTAGGCGGATGCTTCGAACAGCCCGGCCGCCCCTTGCCCTCCGCCGACGCACATCGTCACCACGCCATAACGCGCATGCCGGCGCGCCATTTCATGGGCCAGGGTTCCGACCAGTCGCGAACCGGTCATGCCGAAGGGGTGGCCGAGCGAAATGGAACCGCCATTCACGTTCAGCTTCTCGGGATCGATACACAGGCGGTCGCGGCAATAGACCACCTGCACCGCGAACGCTTCGTTCAGTTCCCACAAATCGATATCCTGCACGGTCAGGCCGCTGCGCTTCATCAACTTGGGCACGGCGAAAACCGGTCCGATGCCCATTTCATCGGGATCGCAGCCGGCAACCTGGAAGCCGCGAAACGTCAAGAGAGGGGCCAGGCCCAGTTGCCGGGCGCGCTCGGCGGACATGAGAAGCGTGGCCGAGGCCCCGTCGGAGAGTTGCGAGGAGTTCCCCGCCGTGACGGTTCCCTGTTCGCTATTGGGATCGAAGTAAGGCTTGAGAGCGCGCAGGCCCTCGAGCGTGGTATCGGGCCGGTTGCATTCATCGCGATCGCAAAGAACCTCTCGCGTACCGGTCCTTTCGCCGGTTTTCTTGTCGACGATGGACATAGTGACTGGCAAAGGAGCGATTTCGTCCCGGAAGAAACCCATGTGCTGGGCGCGGGCGGTGCGTTGTTGGCTGAGCAGCGCGTACTCGTCTTGCACCTGCCGGCCTATCTTGTATCGCTTGGCGACCACCTCGGCCGTCTCGCCCATCACCATGTACAGACCCGGCAGCCGCTTCTGGAGTTCCGGATGCGGGCTGTTGTCCCGGGCCAGCGCCGTGATGCTTTCGACGCCGCCGGCAATGACGATATCGACCCCCTCCTGGACGATCTGGTGGGCCGCCATGGCGATGGCCTGCAGGCCGGAAGAGCAGAACCGGTTGACTGTGGTTCCGGCGACCGACGTGGGCAGGCCGGCCAGCATCGCCGCGATTCGGGCAACGTTATGCCCCTGGGTCCCATGCGGGTATCCGCATCCCAATATCACATCCTCGATTTCCCGGGGGTCGATTGGCGGCGTCTTTCGCAGCACGTCCCGGATACAGTGCGCCGCCAGCTCGTCCGGGCGCGTCATGTTGAACGAGCCGCGGTGTGATTTCGCGAGCGCCGTTCGCGAACTGGCAACTACGACAGCTTCTCTCATCGAACTCCTCTCGGGCTTTAGGAAAACCGGAAGTTGCGATTATAATCGCAGTGCGCTTGAAGGATGGTGTGGCGGGCGCAGGGCTTTGAAAAAAAACGGCAAGGACGCATCTGGTAAACTGCGCCGGCAAGCCACGGCGTAAGAATCGCAGCCCGCGGGACGTCGAATCCCCGGAAATCCCTGCTGCTTGGAAAGAACGGGAAAACGAACCTTCGCACACAAGTCGGAATTGTCGGAGCGGGTCCGGCCGGACTCGTCCTCTCGCACCTGCTTCATCTGGAGGGTATCGACTCGGTTGTCATCGAGGCTCGCAGCCGCCAGTACGTCGAGGATCGCGTGCGCGCCGGCGTTCTCGAACAGGGCACCGTGGACCTTCTCGTCAAGACCGGCGTCGGCCAGCGCCTCCAGCGGGAAGGCCTCACGCACTACGGCATCGAGTTGCGCTTCGGCGGCCGCGGCCACCACCTCGATTTCAAGGAACTGGCCGGCGGCCGCTCGATCACCATCTACGGCCAGAATCACGTCACCGCCGACTTGGCCGAGGCGCGCCTTGCCGCCGGCGGTCGCATCTTCTACGAGGCCCATGGCGACCGCATCCAGGATTTCGCCGGCACCGACTTCGGCCGCCGTCCCGCCTCGCCGCCCAAAATCCGTTTCCACGCCGGGGGTGAGGCGCACGAGATCTCGTGCGATTTCATCGCCGGGTGCGACGGGTACCACGGCGTATGCCGCGCCTCGATTCCGGAAGGCGTACTCACCCTCTATGAACGCGCCTATCCGCTGGGCTGGCTGGGGATTCTCGCCGAAGCGCCGCCTGCGAATGACGAACTGATCTACGCGTATCACGAGCGCGGCTTCGCCTTGCTCAGCATGCGCTCGCCGACGCTCAGCCGCCTCTACCTGCAATGCGCGGCCGACGAGGACGTCAATCAGTGGTCCGACGATCGCATCTGGCAGGAACTGCACACGCGTTTCGCCACCGCGGACGGCAAATGGAAGCTCACCGAAGGCCCCGTATTGCAGAAGAGCGTCACCGGCATGCGCAGTTTCGTCGCCGAGCCGATGCAATACGGCAGGCTGTTTCTCGCGGGAGACGCGGCGCACATCGTCCCGCCCACCGGCGCCAAGGGCCTGAATCTGGCCGTCGCGGACGTGCAAGTGCTCGCCCGCGCGCTGGCCGAATTTTACCAGTCCGGCAAGCGCGACCTGTTCGACAGGTATTCGGCCATCTGCTTGCGCCGTACCTGGAAGGTGCAGCGCTTTTCCTGGTGGATGACGTCCATGCTGCATCGCTTCGCCAGCGATACCGCCTTCGACCGCCGCCGCCAGCTTGCCGAACTCGATTACGTCACCGGTTCGCGCGCCGCCTCGGAGTCCCTCGCCGAAAACTACGTGGGCCTTCCCATCGAGTGGTCCGCCAGCTGACGCCCGGCGGCCGCTCGTCCATCCGCAATTTTCGCGCGAGGCGCTAAAACAGGCTGCCGTTCACCGGCGGCTGCGGCGCGCGCCCGCCACTTGGCCCGCGCCGGGAGGCCGGCAGGCTCGCGCCAAAGAGGCTCGCGGCGAGCCGGTGAGATCGGAGTAGAATGAGTAGTCCGGCCGGGGCCCGATTGCGCCGAACGGGCAGTCAGGAGGGAAGGGAAATGGCTCACTTGCCAGGCTATAGGCGTCCGTTTCTGGGAACGCAACCGCCTTTTTCGCATCCCGCGTACCGTTCGTCCATCAAGCGGGCGCCGATGAAGCCGTTGATCTATTTGCCGCACACGCTTTCGGAAGTGACGGGGCCTGTGTTCGATGCGGGAATGATCGGCGCGTCGGCTTGCGACCTGACACGTCAGCATCCGGGCCAGCCGCACGGAGAGCGGATTGTCGTCAGCGGGCGCGTGCTCGACGAGAACGCGCGGCCCGTGCGCAATACATTGATCGAGGTCTGGCAGGCGAACGCGGCCGGGCGTTATCTGCACGGACTCGACCAGCATGACGCGCCGCTCGATCCGAACTTTTCCGGTTTCGGACAGACGCTCACCGATGACGAAGGGCGCTACCGGTTCGTGACGATCCAGCCGGGCAATTATCCCTGGCGAAACCACTATAATGCCTGGCGGCCGGCCCACATTCATTTCTCCGTGTTCGGACCGGCATTCGCCACGCGCCTGGTCACCCAGATGTATTTCCCGGGCGACCCGCTTTTGGATTTCGATCCCGTCTACAACAGCACTCCTGACGAGAACGCGCGCAAAAGGATGATCTCCATCTTCGACTGGGAAACCACCGTTCCGGAATGGGCGCTCGGCTACCGGTTCGATCTGATTCTTGCCGGCCGCCAGTCTATGCCGTGGGAGAACAAGTGACATGAGCCTGCGAACAACTCCGTCGCAAACTGTCGGGCCGTTTTTTTCCATCGGAGCCGATTGGATGAACAGCGATCAGCTCGCCGGTCCCGGCGTTTCCGGCGAGCCGGTAACGATTCAGGGGCGCGTTTTCGACGGCGATGGCCAGCCGGTGCCGGACGCGCTGTTGGAAATCTGGCAGGCCAACGCCCACGGCAAATACGCTCACCCCGAAGACACCCAGGACAAACCGGTCGAGGAGGGATTTCGAGGGTTCGGAAGAATCCCGATCGACGCCGAGGGGGAATTCCATTTCTCTACCATCAAGCCGGGTCGCGTGCCGGGTCCCGATGATGCCCTTCAGGCGCCTCACATCGTCGTCTCGGTCTTTGCCCGCGGTCTGCTGAAGCGGCTGGTCACGCGAATCTATTTCCCGGATGAGCCGGCCAATGCGGAGGATTTCCTTCTGAAGATGGTCGAGCCTGCGCGCCGCGAGACGTTGATTGCGAAGAAAAAACAGGGGCAGGACGGCCGGCTGGAGTGGAACGTCATTCTGCAAGGTGCGGGGGAAACGGTCTTCTTCGATTGCTGAGAATCGGCGACAATGGCAGGGTGAGTCTGCTCGGCCCATTGTTCGGCTGGGAAGCCGTCGATAATCTCTGGACCGACCGGGCTCGCGTTCAGGCAATGCTGGACTTCGAGGCTGCCCTGGCCCGCGCCGAGGCTCGGGAAGGTGTGATCCCCGCCGCGGCCGTCCCGGCCATTGCGGCCCAGTGCCGGGCCGAATTGTTCGACCTTTCCGCGTTGGCCCAGGCCGCCGCTCCGGCCGGCAACATCGCCATTCCCCTGGTCAAACAGCTCACCCGTCTGGTGGCGAAGGCCAATCCGGAAGCCGCCGGTTTCGTCCACTGGGGTGCGACGAGCCAGGACGCCATCGACACCGGATTCGTTCTGCAGATGCGCGGGGCGCTCGATCGAATCGGCGGAGAACTGGGACGTTTCGCCGCCTCCCTGGAACAATTGGTCCGCCGGCATCGCGCCACGGCCTGCGTGGGCCGCACTTGGCTGCAACAGGCCCTGCCTATCACGTTCGGGCTGAGGGTGGCCGGGTGGCTCGACGCGGTGGATCGGCACCGGCATCGTCTGGACCAGGCGCGCCACCGGGTGCTGGTGCTGCAACTGGGCGGCGCCGCCGGGACGCTCGCCGCGCTGGGCGACCGGGGTATCCAAGTGGCCCGGGCGCTGGGCGAGGAACTCGGACTCGGCGTGCCGCCCATGGCCTGGCACACGCACCGGGATCGCGTTGCGGAAATTGCCACCGTACTCGCCCTATGCGCGGGGACGATGGGCAAGATTGCTCGCGACATCTCTTTGCAAATGCAGACCGAGGTCGCCGAGCTGTTCGAGCCCGCCGGGGAGGGCCGCGGCGGATCTTCGGCGATGCCGCACAAACGCAACCCGGTAACCTCGGCGGTGGTGCTGGCCGCGGCAATCCGCCTTCCCGCGTTGGCGAGCACGATGCTCACCGCGATGGTGCAGGAACAGGAGCGAGGCCTGGGCGGATGGAACGCCGAATGGGAGGTAATGCCGGAGATCATCAGCCTGGCTGCCGGCGCCCTGCACCATTTACGCGAAACCGTGGCGGGCCTCGAAATCGATAGCGAGCGCATGCGCCGCAATATCGACGTCACTCACGGATTGATCTTTTCCGAAGCGGTGCAGATGGCTTTGGCGGGCCGCATCGGCCGCCAGGCGGCGCACGACCTGCTGGAAGAGGCCTGCCGCCGGGCGCAAACGGAAAATCGCCACCTGCGCGATATTCTCGCCGGGGACCCGGCATTTTCGAGCCAACTGCCGGCGAGCGAGCTCGACCGCCTGTTCGATCCGCAGCAGTACCTGGGCGCAACCCAAGCCTTGATCGATCGGGTTTTGGCGGCGCACGCCTCGTTTCGGCCGGAGGCGGCGCCCGAAGCGGAGATGAATCGATGAGTTTCCTGCAGGTGGGCGATTTGCGCGTCCATTATTCACTGACGGGGCTGGCCGAGGCGCCCGTGGTGATTTTCTCGAATTCCCTCGGTACCGATTTCAGTATGTGGGACGGGCAGGCTGCGGCGCTCGAAGGGCGGTTCCGGGTTCTGCGTTACGACACGCGCGGGCACGGCCAGACGTCGGTTCCCGCCGGGCCGTACTCGATCGAACAGCTTGGCGGCGACGTGGTTGGGCTGCTCGACTCGCTCGGCCTGGAGCGGGCCTATTTCTGCGGGCTTTCGCAGGGCGGGATGATCGGCATGTGGCTGGGGCTGCATGCGGCTGGCCGCTTCGCGCGCCTCGTTCTCGCCAACACCGGCGCGCGAATCGGTACCGTGGAGATGTGGAACACGCGCATCGATCGGATGCGCCGGGAAGGCTTGCCAGCGGCCTCCGCCGCAATCGCCGAGCGATGGCTGTCGGCCGATTTCCGCGCCCGCTCGCCTCGGGTGGTCCAGGAGGTGCGGCGCATGTTCGAGAGAACGCCGATCGAGGGATACGTCGCCTGTTGCGAGGCGCTTCGCGACGCCGATTTCCGCCCGTCGGTCTCTTCGATCCGGCTGCCCACGCTCGTCATCGCCGGGACCCGGGATCCGGCCATTCCTGCCGCCGACGGCCGCTTTCTTGCCGCCCAGATTCCCGGCGCTCGCTACGCCGAGCTCGACACGGCGCACCTCTCGAATCTGGAAGCGCCCGAGCCGTTCAACGGCGAGCTGATCCGTTTTTTGACTTCCTGAGGAGGGCCAGTGGACGAACGGGAACGGTTTGAGCAAGGGATCACGACGCGGCGGGCGGTTCTCGGCGACCAGTACGTCGACCGGGCGCTTGCCAATCGCACCGACTTCAATCGGGAGTTTCAGGATCTGATCACCCGGTACGCCTGGGGAGAGATGTGGACGCGGCCGGGGCTCGATCGCAAGCAGCGCAGCCTGATCACCCTGGGCATGCTCATCGCCCTGAACCGCACCGACGAGTTTCCGTTGCACGCGCGGGGCGCCTTGCGCAACGGCGCCACACGCGAGGAGATCAAAGAAGTCTTGCTGCAAGCCACCGTCTACTGCGGCGTGCCGGCCGCCAACACCTTCTTCAAAATCGCCAAGGAAACGTTCGCCGAAATCGACGCCGCCGGCGAGGCGTAACCCGGAAGCCGCCTAACCCCAGAGGAGCCGGGCCGTTTCCACCACCAAGGCCAGTTTGGCCCATTGTTCGTCCTCGGTCAGCAGGTTCCCCTCCGCCGTCGAAGCGAAACCGCACTGCGGGCTCAGGGCCAGATTTTCAGAGGGAACGTAACGGGCCGCCTGTTCGACGCGGCGCGCCAGCGCGTCGGGACTTTCCATCTGCGGCCGCTTCGAGCTGACCAGGCCCAGCACTACCATCTTGCCTCGGGGGATGAATCGCAACGGCTCGAATGTGCCCGACCGCTCGTCGTCGTACTCGAGCAGGAAGCGATCCACTTGCATCGTCCCCAAAAGCTTCTCGGCGATGGCGTCGTAGCCGCCCTCCGCGTACCAGTGGCTGCGATTGTTGCCCCGGCACAGATGCATGGCTAGCGTGACGCCGGGCCGGCGCGCCGCCTGGAAGCAGGCGTTGTCGGCGCGAATCGATTCGTCGAGCAGAGCATCCGGATCGCTCTTCATCTCCGCCGCGATCCACCGGCGCCATTTCGGATCCATGAAATAGCTATAGCGAGGCGCGTCGATCTGGATGTAGGCGGCGCCCTCGGCCGAAAGCCGGGCGAGTTCGGCCTTCATGATCTCCACGATGTCCCGGAGCAGCGCGGAGCGGTCCGCGTAGGCCCGGTCGGTGATGCCCGCCTTGAACGCGATCGCGGGGAACTGCGTCGGGCTCGGCAAGGTGATCTTGATCGCGCCGGGGCTGTGCTCGCGCAGGAATGGCAGTTCGTGCCCGGTCAGCGGCCGCGCCGCCCGCAATTTTGCCGTGACGATGCCGGTCACGCTGCTCACACCGGCTTGCTTGGCCTGGCCGGCCTGCCAGGAGCGCTCGACCGCGTCGCCCAGGTCGAAACCGGAGACGGCATCGGTGAAATCGCTCATGAAGTTGCGCCGGCGCAACTCTCCGTCGGTGAAGATCTCGAAGCCCATATCCTTCTGCCGGGCCAGCACGCGCAGGATGTGACGGTCCTCCAGTGCGCGCAGCCGCTCGGGATCGCTGGCGGCGTTGCGCCTGGCTTCGAGCAATTCGGCCGGCCGGAGGAAACTGCCCACGTGGTCGGCCCGGTATGGTGTGGTCATATCGTTTCTCGGCGGCTGGAACTTGCGCGGAAGCGTGCTGGATTCGAATCGGCGCCAAAATTCCAGCTCTCGGATTCGATCCCCGCCGTAGACTCACGTTTGGCCGCAGCGTCGAAATGCGCCTTCCTGCCCGATGGTACAGGGATCTCCGGCGCCGGGGCAATGCGCTCGCATTGGGGAAGAGGCCCCGAGGCGAAATTGTGGTTTGCGAACGAGCCGGGCGATGTATACTGCCCTCTCTCGGGACGCCAGAATGGAAATCCTGGAATCGATCTGCTGCGCGGCAATTCTCTTGGAGGAGGAACGATTGTGACCATGCGTCTGAAAATTTTGTTCGTGTTCTTATCGGCCGCGCTCGCGGCGGCGCCCGCAATGGCCGGCCCCGCACAGGGCGCCCAAAAACTCAAGCAAGTCGCCACGATGACCATCCCCGGCAAGCAGCTGACAGGGTTCGATATCAGCTGGGTCGATCAAAAACAGCAGCGCTATTACCTCTCGGATCGCGACAACGGCCAGCTCGACATCTTCGATGCCCGGACCGACAAGTTCGTCGGTAGCGTTCCCGGCTTCGTAGGGCCCAAGAAGGTGAATGGAAAGGTCGATTTCGGCATTTCCGGGCCGGCCGGCGTCCTCACCTACGACGACGTCGCCTGGCTCGGCGATGGCGACAGCGCCGCCAAGGAGGTCGATCTCAAAACGATGAAGATCGTTGCCGTCGTCTCGACCGGCGGCAAGGGCCGTTACGACGAGATCGCCTACGATCCCAAAGACCACGTTCTCGCCGGCGGCAATGGCGATGACAATCCCCCGTTTGCGACGCTGATTTCGACCACGCGGCATAAGGTCATCGCCAGGATTCCGTTCCCGAATGCGACCGACGGCCTCGAACAGCCGGCCTATAATCCCGCCGACGGCATGTTCTATTTTTCGGTTCCCGAGTTCGACCATGACCCGAAGAAGGGTGGCGTCGCGGTGATCAGCCCCGAGGGCAAACTTGTCAAGACGTTGCCGGTCGAGGGCTGCCATCCGAATGGCTTGGTTTTTGGGCCCGGCCAGAATTTCCTGCTTGGCTGCACGGCCAACGGCCATCGTCATGGCTTGGCGCCGGTTTTCCTCGTCATGAATGCCAGGTCGGGCAAGGTGGTCGCCACGATCCATGGGGCCGGCGGGGCCGACGAGGTCGCCTACAGCAGCAAGAACCGCCAGTATTACACCGGTTCGGCCAGTCTCAATGCGGTCTTCGTGATCGACGCGCTGACCAATAAACTGGTCCAGAAAATACCGACCAGCGGCCAGGCACATTCCGTCGCGGCCAGCGACGTCACGGGCAAGGTTTTCGTGCCCGAAACCAACGCTAATGGCGGCTGCGGTTGCATTAAGGTGTTTGCGCCGTCGATGTAGCGCACCCGGCCGCCAGACCAGAAGTGCGCCGTCTCGCGATGGCGAGACGGCGCACGCGGTCGTACTCACGACAGATTACGGACGCTGAAACGGGGGGAGCTTGCCGCCGGAGATGTAGGTGCCGATGCGGTTGCCTCTGGTAATGGGGAGCAACAGGTGAGAGGGGTGGTCGGCATCGTGATGGATCGTCACGTGAGAGCCAGTCCTGCGGGAAAGATGCCCGGTCGCCACCGCCTCGAGTGAATTCCGAACCTCGTCGTCGCTGTCCGCGCTTTTGATTTTGATTCCCAACCGCTCTCCCGCCTTGAGCAGAATCGCGTACGGACGGACCTCGATATTGAACTCGTAAATCTGATTGGGCTTCAGGGGGTCCCGCTTCGTGTGCCGATGCACGGGTTGCCACGGCGTCGAGGCGTCGGGATCGAGAGCGCGTTGCGATCCGCGCAGCCATCCCCGCGTCAGCAGCGTCTCGCGCCCCTCGGCGTCCGCGTGCCACAGTGAGACGAACCAAAGCACTTCGGTGTCCGTCGTCGATCCGTAGAGGTTCAGGGCGATCGGGCCGCAGATTTCCGTGTTCTCCACCATGGGCGGTGTCATGAACTGCGCGCCGCCGTGGTGAAAGGGCGAATCCTCGTAGGTCGTCGGGCTTTCATTCGGCCAGAACTCGTGCTCGCTCAGCAATCCGTTCGCGTGCAGGTAAAACGGGGTCCATTTGGTTTCCGGCAGCGGCCACTCTTCGGCTGTTTTCCACTCATTGGCGCCGACGACGAAAAGATGCACGCGCGGCTCGTTCAGAATGCCCGTGTCGTTGCCCTTGAGCCAGTGGTCGAACCATCGCAGCGATTCGTAGGCGTATTGATAAACGGGGCGATCGAGATATACCGGCGGGCCCATGCTCATTTTCTTGGGGCCCTTCCATTTCTCGAACGCGCGGATGTCTCCCGGCAGGTGCATCCCGTAAATGCCCCAATCGCCTCCGAAATAGGCCGGCAACTTGGTGTTCTCGAAATTCACCGAACGCGCTTTGTAGAAATCGTTGCGGAGATTGTTGACCAGCAGATCGACGACGATCGAATTCGCGCCGGCATCCGGGTTGCGCAAGGCATCGGCCAGGTAGGGAATCGCCGTGATCTCGCGGTCGCCCAGGGCCGCTTCGATGGCCTCTTTGTATTTCGCCTCGCCCCATTGCTCGCGCAGCGTATTCTTGGCCCGGAAGTACGGGCTATTGTTCCTGACCCAGTGCCCGATCCATCCGTGGTTCAGGATTCCCCCGTGGTAATAGCAATCGCGATACATGTCGGTCCAGCCGTAGGGGGAAAAGATCGCCTTCAGGTGAGGCGGATTCAGGGCGGCGACGCGCTTGGCGGCGCGCGAAAAATGAGAAACGCCCGTCATCCCGACGTTGCCGTCGCACCAAGGCTGCCGGGCGGTCCATTGCACCGCTTCGCACACGTCCTCGATGGATTGCGGATCGATATTGCCGAAGATGCCGCCGGATTTGTGGCTGCCGGTGATGTTGATGATCAGAAAGGCGTAACCGCGGCGAACGTAAAAATTGAAGTCGCCCGACTCGATAAAACCCCGCGCAAAGGAGAATCCGATGGGCATCATCTGCATCGACTGCGTGGCTTTCGGATAGGCGTGAACGGCGAGCAGCGCCGGGAATTTCCCCGGAGAATCGGGCCGGAAAATATCCGAATCGAGCGTGACGCCATCGCGAACCGGAATGGCGACGTCGCGGTCGATGGTTACGCCGTACTTTCGTGGAGACGTCTGCCATTTTGTCGAGAACATGCGCGTTCCTCCCCCGTCTCAAACCCCATTTGGCCTGAAGTGGATCCGCCCGGCAGGTCGGCCGGGGGCCGGCCTGTCTTTCGAGCGGGAAACCGGCTGGCGCAATACGAAACCGGCAGTCGTCCCGGTCAGTCTTTAGCGTCGAGCAGGATGAAGGCGATCCGGCAAGGCTCATCTTCGCGGTTTACCCAGGCATGATTGGTTCCGCGCTGCACGACGGTATCGCCGGTCTTCAGGTGGACCTCGCTGTCATCGAGCAGAAGGTCGATTTCGCCGGACAAAATCAGGGCGTAGTCGATCGTCGCGGTCCGGTGCATGCCCGGATGGCGGGGCTTGTCACGCGAGGGCCCTTCCGGCCCCAGTCTGATATTTCGCATCAGGCTCAGCCGGGTCTCGAAATCGGTTTTCACGTTTTTTTCCGGAGCGAACTCGACGACCCGGAAAATGGTGCCGCTGGGGGGAGGCTCGACGCCGATTTTTCGCCCTCCCGCGTTGCCCGAATCGGAAAGGCTTGCCGGCATCCGATCGGTTACCCAGAGGACAGTATTGGTGGTCCCGGACTCCGGACGTTCGTGCACATTCTTAGCAGGCCCATCGCTGATGAAGACGGCCTTACCTGTCGAATCCTTTCCAGTCACCACACGGCGAACAGGGGCGGGCAAGGTGAACCTCCTCACGGAACTTCTGAAATCAACGCGCTCTTTGTAGCCTGGAACGACATCGGGCCAGCTTCCGGAAGTTGACCGTTAAGGGGATAGTTCTATTCGCTTACGTTTGACTTGTCAATACTTTGCTCGGGGAACTATATACTTAACTTCCCGTCTTTGACTTGTCGGGTACAAGTTCGATTTGTTTTAAAATGTCAGGGTGCGTGTCTGCCAAAATGTCCGTCCGAGCAGGCAGAAGAGCAAGCACATCATCTAAGTGCAAGCACTCTT
>DATLSU010000006.1:0-7114 GCA_035533975.1 Patescibacteria group bacterium | reverse complement strand
GCCCTCTAAAAAAATAACGAGGGGGTGACATTTTCACTCGGCTGTTAGGGGTGACATTTTTACCTTGCTACAACAGCAACGCCCCGTCCCAAGTCCGGTTCCAGGGACGAGCCCCTGGGAACAGGTGTCCAACCGTATCTTGCAGCTCCGGAAGGGCTATGATAGGTTGTTTATGGAGGCCTACCATGAGCGAGAGCGGCGAATCGAAGTTCACATATTTCATCGCAGGTCTGGGAATTGGCGCGCTGATGGGAATCCTTTTCGCCCCACAAACCGGTGAGGATACCCGCAAGTATCTCTCCGGCAGAGCCGAAGAAGGCCGGCAGTACGCGCAGCGGAAAGCGCGGGAATTGCGCGAGCACGCCGAGGATATCGTCGACCGCAGCAAGGATATTGTCGACCGTCAACGCGAATCGCTGAGCGCGGCCTACGACGCGGGCAAGGAAGCCTACCAGCGGGAAAAAACGAAAGCGCACAGCTAGACGCAAAGGGCGCGGTAACGCATGCAAACCTGGGTGGCGGTATTCGTGGTGATCGCCGCAATAGCGGTCACGCTGCAGACCGTCGTATTGTTCGCGGTTTACCTCCTTTTCTGGAGAATGAGCGCGAGCCTCATTAAGCTTTCAACGAGTGTGGAGTCGCGGCTATCGCCTTTGTTGCACCGGATTCGGCTCCAGATCGAAGAATCTCACGACGACCTGCACGATATCGTTCACGAAACCGCCGAGGTCGCCCGCACCGTGCGAGTCAATAGCCGCCGGGTCGACCGCTTGCTCGAAGAAACCGCCGACCGGCTGCGAATCCAAATCGTTCACGCCGACCGCCTGCTGACGGAAACGCTCGACGCCGTCGAGGACACCGCGAGCGAATTGCGAAAATCCCTCGTCGAGCCGGTGCGCACGGCAACCGCGTTCGTCCGCGGGGTGAGAGCGGGTGTCGAATTTCTCCGTGGCCGCTCCCGCATACCCGAGCGCCGGCGCGAGGCCGAGGACGAAGGCCTTTTCGTCTGAATTTCTTCTCAAGCGATCCAGCCCCCTCCCAGAACTTCGTCTTCGCGGTAGAAAACCGCCGCCTGCCCCGGCGTGATCGCGCGCTGAGGCGTTTCAAAAAACACGCGGGCGCCGCCGGAAGCGTCCGGCTCAACGCGCGCACGAGCCAAGGCATGCCGGTAGCGGATTTTGACCTCCGCCTCGACCGGCTCATCTCGCCTTTCCCAGGCAATCCAGTTGACGTCGCGCACCTGGCACCTTTCGCAATCGAGCGCGGCGTTATCGCCGACAACCAGCCGATTGCGCGCGGTATCGATTTCGAGCACGTATAGCGGATGGCCGGCCGACAAGCCCAGGCCGCGCCGCTGGCCAACCGTGTAGTGGTGAAGCCCCTCGTGGCGGCCGATCACCGTGCCTTCGGCCGTCGCGATCTCTCCGGGCTCGGCCGGGAGTTCCGTTCCCTGCTCTTCGAGATAGGCTTCGATAAACTGCGTGTAGTTGGCGGCGGAAACGAAACAGATTTCCTGGCTTTCGGGCTTTTCCGCGACCGGCAAGGACGCGGCGCGGGCCGCGGCGCGCACTTCGGCCTTGGTCATCTCCCCCAGCGGGAATGCGGTACGCGCCAACTGTTCCTGGCTGAGACCGAAGAGAAAGTAGGATTGATCCTTGGCGGGATCGCGAGCGCGCAGGAGCCGGTAGCGGCCGGTGACCGGGTGGCGGCCAATGCGGGCGTAATGTCCTGTGGCCAGACGCTCGGCGCCCAACTGGCGGGCCAGGCGGAGCAAATCGTCGAACTTGACGAAGCTGTTGCAGCGGGCGCAGGGAATCGGCGTCCGACCGGCCAGGTAGTCCTCGACGAAGGGCCGCACCACCGCGTCTTCGAATTGCCGCTCGAAATTGACCACATAAAAGGGAAAACCGAGATGTTCGGCGACGCGGCGGGCGTCATACACGTCGTCGAGCGAACAGCAGCGGTGCACGCGAGGCGCGTCTCCGGCCAGCCCGGGCAGCCGGCGCTGGTTCCAGAGCTGCATCGTGAGCCCGACGACGCGCCGGCCTTGGCCATGCAGCAGAGCGGCGACAGCCGAGCTGTCGACGCCGCCGCTCATGGCAACGGCAATGGTTTCGCTTTCCATCAGGAGATCGCGATCGGTTTCTTGTACAACGGCGAGAGTTCCCGCAGATGATCGACCACGCCCGGCAGAATTCCGAGCGCCCGGTCCACTTCTTCCACCGTATTGCCCCGGCCGAAGCTGAAGCGAAGGCTGCTTCGCGCCTCGGCGGATTCGAGTCCGATGGCCGTCAACACGTGCGACGGCTCGATTGCGCCCGACGAGCAGGCCGCCCCGGTCGAGCAGGCCACGCCTTTGAGGTCCAGCGCAATCACCAGCGCTTCGCCTTCGACGTAGGAAAAAGCGATGTTGGCCGTATTGGCGACGCGAGCGGCCCCGGCGCCGTTGATGCGCGCCGCCGGCACCCGTTCCAGCACACTCCGCTCAAAGCGGTCCCGCAGGGCGGCCAGGCGGGCCGATTCGGCCGGCAGTTTCGCCTGCGCGAGTTCGGCCGCCTTGCCCAGGCCGATGATCCCCGGAGCGTTTTCAGTTCCCGGGCGGCGATCGCGCTCGTGATGCCCGCCCCAGACCAGCGGCTCAATCCGCGCGCCGGAGCGAACGTAGAGGACGCCAACGCCCTTGGGTGCGTAGATCTTGTGCCCGGAAAGCGAGAGCAGATCGACGCCGAGCCGGCCGACATCGATCGGCAGCTTGCCGGCGGCCTGAACGGCGTCGGTGTGAAACCACACGTCGGCTTCGGCCGCGATGCGGCCGATTTCTTCAATCGGCTGGATGGTCCCGAGCTCGTTGTTGGCCATCATCACGCTGATCAGAAGGGTGTCGGGCCGCAGCGACCTCCGGACGTCACCGGGATCAACGACGCCTTCCGGGCCAACCGGCAGATAGGTGACCTCGACGCCAGAACGCTCGAGCGCCTGGCACGGATTCAGAACCGCGCTGTGCTCGATAGCGGTCGTGATGATGTGTTTGCGCTCGGCGCGCGAAGCGCGGACCAGCCCCAAAATCGCCAGATTATCCGATTCGGTGCCGCCGCTGGTGAATACAATTTCCGCCGGGCGCGCCCCCAGCAAACGCGCCACTTGCTCGCGCGCTTGCTCGACGGCGGCCCGTGCCTGCTGGCCGAACGAGTGAATCGAGCTGGCATTGCCGAACTTTTCCGAGAACCACGGCACCATCGCTCCCAAAACCTCGGGGTCGACTGGCGTGGTCGCGTTATGGTCGAAATAGCTGCGTTGCATGGGAGCTGCTCTTCGAAAAGCGAACGAAAGAATCGCTTTCTAGCTAAGGATAACGTTCGACTGGAAAATGGGTCAAGGCAATGCCGGTTCGCAAGGATCGCCCCTGTTCGAGCGGCCACCTTCCCGGCAAGCGGGCCCGGCCATCCACCCGCGCCCGGCCAGTCGCAAGGCGCTTCGGCGAAGGAGACCGGTGTGCTAGGCTGGTGGCAGCAAGCTAAACGGAATCGACGCCCATGGCTCCCACAGATCGCACCCCTTCCCCTGCCGCTTCCCGCCCGGGCAGACCGGTCGATGACGAAACGGCCCTGGTCGCCGCGGCCAAGGGCGGCGACATCGGCGCGTTCGAATCGCTCGTGCACCGCTACGAGGGAAGGATTTACCGCCTCACCTACAACATCACGCAGAACCGCGAGGATGCCGAGGACGCGACGCAAGACGCCTTTCTCAAGTCCTATCAGCATCTTTCCGGGTTCCAGGGCGATTCGCGTTTCTACACCTGGCTGGTGCGGATCGCCGTGAACGAGGCGCTCATGAAACTGCGCCGCCGGCGGCCGAACGAGCTTTCGCTCGACGAATCGATCCAGACCGACGAGGACATGATTCCGCGCGAAATCGAGGATTGGGGGCCAAAGCCGGATCAGCGCTTCGAGCAGGGCGAATTGCAGAACATCCTGGCCCGTGCGATCGCCACGCTCGAGCCGCCGTACCGAATCGTATTCCAACTCCGGGACATCGAAGAATTATCAACGGAAGAGACGGCTCGTTTGCTCGGCCTTTCCGTTCCGGCCGTGAAATCGAGGCTGTTGCGCGCTCGACTCAAATTGCGCCACACCCTCGATCAACTTTTCCGCGGGAGCGCAAGAAGTGAGTTGCAAGGAAGTTAATTGCAGGACGTTGCTGACCGAACTCTGCGATTTTCTGGACGGCGGCTTGGACAGCGAAACCGTTCAGGAGATCAAGCTGCATCTGGACCGCTGCGAGGACTGCCGGATTCTGGTGGACACCACGCGGAAGACGATCGAGATTTTCTGCAATGCCGAACCGGTACCGTTGCCGCAAGGCGTGCGGGACCGGCTGCACAAGGCGCTCGAGCAGCGGCTGCGCGGCTCCAACTCCTGATCAGGCTTGCCGCTCGCGCCGTCCATGCGGGCCGCATGCCGCGGCTGTCACCGCCTCGCCGAGCGCGGCCGGCGCCACTGCCCATACCCTCTCCGCCTTACTATCTATCCCGGATTCCGCCGCCAATATCCTGCCGCCAGATCCTGCACGACGCTCAGTGCGCTTCCACCTTTTCGAACATGGGCACCTGGCGGCCCATGCCCTTCCCACGCGCCAATTCGTAGACGCGGGCCGCCACGGCGACATCCTCGATCGCTATACCGTTTGATTTGAACAGTGTGATCTCCGATTGATCGTGCCGGCCCGGCATGCTGCCTCCGACGATATGCGAAAGATCCAGGACGCGCGACCAGGCCCCCGCATCGCCGCCGAATGCCTGAATCAAATCGCCCGCTTCCATTTTGGCTTGCTCGATCGAATCGGTAGCGATGACTCCGGCGCGGCGCACCGTCTCGACGTCGATTTCGGCTTTGAGCGCCTGGTTGCTGCCGGCGGCGTTGACGTGAGCGCCGGGCGCGAGCCAGGCGGACTCGACGACGGGATGCGCGGCGGTGGTGATCGTGATCACGATGTCGGCCTCGCGAACCGCTTCCTCGGCCGAACCCGCCGGCTCGACCGGGACGCGCAGGCGCTCGCTCATCGCTCTGGCGAACTCGTTCCTTCGCTCCTGGTTGCGTCCGAAGACGCGGACCCGCTCGACCGGCCGCACCGCGCAAACGGCCTCGATCTGGGCGGGGGCCTGAGAGCCGGTGCCGACAACTCCCACGTTCCGGGCGCCCGGCCGGGCCATGTATTTCGTGCCCACACCGCTGGCCGCGCCCGTGCGGATCTGGCCCAGCAAGCCGGCCTCGATCATGGCAACCAGTTCGCCCGTTTCCCACCGGTAGAGCAAAATCAGGAACCGAACCATCCCCTTGGCGACGGAATAGATTTTCAAGCCCTCGTAGCCGCCAGCCAGATCCGCTGCGGCCATGTAATGCAGAACCCCCTTGTTTGGCGTGCGGAAACGGCGCCGGCTGTGAACGAGGAAGGTGCCTTGGTTCATGCCGAAAAACGCCTGCTCGACCGCCTCGATTGCCATCGGCATGGTCAGCAGTTGACGGACATCATCCTCGGTCAGTAGCAGGGGCATTTTTCTCTCCTTCGCCGGAATGTCGCGGGTGCCGCGTTTCGCGCCGCGGGCGGCCAGCCGCCCAGACGCCCGAGTCCGGACGGCTGCAAGGCCGGATCGGCATATCCGGGCGCGGAGTGAGGAAAAGCGACAGCTTAGCGCCGCAAGCTCCGCGCTCGATTTCTACCACGGCCCCGCCCCTTCGGGCCAGCAGGCCGAAGCAGGCGCACGAGGGTACTCTGCATGCGATAGGTGAGCGTCGAAGCGCCGGCGGGACCGAGGTCTTGGAAGTGGAACAGAACTCCCCGTTGGGCATTCGATTCGAGCATCACTTGAATCGGCAGGCGGCCGCAGAGGCCATTTTGGACAAAGGCGGTTTCATACTGCCGGTGCGCGATGCTCCACGTATAGACCCGCAGCATGGTGAAATCGCATGACTGGCCCTCGGGCCCGGCCGTTCCGGCCACCAAATAATAGGGCTTGGGTCCAAGCGTGGGATCGTTAATTTTTGTCAACTCGAACCAGGCGACCGGGCGCATGCCGGTAGAGGAAATATAGGCGCCTAGCTGGCCAGGAACGTCGTCGTCGATAAAATCGGCCAGGACCCACCCAGCGATTTCTCCCATCTGCTCGGTTCGCGCGCGGACGAGCAGCCAGTCTTCCTTACGCGGCCGCGCGCCGGGGCCGCGGGCCGCATTCCCTCCCCCGCCTCGTACAGCGACGCCTCGGGCGAGGATCTCCACCGGAGTGTTTCGGCGCAACTGCCCCACGCGAGCCGATGTGCGTCCGGGCGCGATGTGAAGATTCGACAAAACGCTCGTATGTCCCCGGGCTTGCACCGTCATCGCTCGAACCTGCGCGGCGAGCTCTCCCAGGCGTTGCCAGGTGGCAGCTTCGATCAGGTCGCCCTGGTCGACCCAGCCGCTGTTGCCCTTGGGCGTTCGCACCTCGACCGAATCACCGTACCGGTCGAGAACGACCAGCTTCTCGCCGTAGGGCAACGCCTCGATTCGTCGCCGTACGGGTCCGTTTCCGTCCCAGAGGGCGAGGTCGGCCATCCCGACGTAGGCTTCCCCGATCGGCTTGGGCTGCGCGTGCCACCACACCCACGCGATGGCCGCGCCGGAAGCCACTAGCACCAAAACCAACGTAATGAGGATGCGACGAACCATTTTTTGATCTGGCCGGTGGGTTCCCCAGAAGCCCCGGGCGCTACCGCGCCTAATTTTACTCTAACCCGGCCGGTGCAGGACGATCGTTTGCCCTGCGCGTGTTGTAGCAAGGTAAAAATGTCATCCCTAACAGCCGAGTGAAAATGTCATCCCCTCGTTATTTTTTTAGAGGGGCGGGTGGCGCATCCTTGCGGCGGTTCCACCGCCTGATTTTTCGGGTGCCGCACTCTTTGCGTCGTTCGCAAAGGGTGCGGCTTTGGTTGTGTTCGCCGGTCCGTTCACGTAATTTTCGGGTCCGGGTCGCACAGGCCTGCTTCGCGAAACTGATAGAAGTGATAGCTGCTCCAAGGCCATATCTTGGGGTCCATGCGTCGGCGCCCTCTGCTCAGGTCGGTTCGAGGCGATTCTTCAT
>DATLSU010000005.1:0-11954 GCA_035533975.1 Patescibacteria group bacterium | reverse complement strand
TCCAGGACTTGGCCGGGCGCGTCGCCGTCTACCACGGCGACACAAAATTGCAGATCGAGGCCCTCTAAAAAAATAACGAGGGGGTGACATTTTCACTCGGCTGTTAGGGGTGACATTTTTACCTTGCTACAACAGCACGGCTAGTGGCCAAAACGGCATCCCGGCCGGAAACGAAAGGGACCGGAGAAACGGGCCGGCGCCCGGTTCCCCGGGAAAAGAACGGGACATGCGAAAAGCCGCTAGCCAAGGGAAGGGGACGGTGGTAAAAACGGCACGCTATGAATAAGGTTCCCGCCGCCCGCTCCGGCTCGAAAGAAGAGCGTGCCAATCAGCGCAACGCGGTGCTGGCCGGCTTTCTCGGCTGGACGCTCGATGCCTTCGATTTTTTCATTCTGGTATTCGTGCTGGTGCCCGTAGCGCACGAGTTCCACCGGCCCGTGAAGGACATCGCCTTGACGCTGACCGCGTCGCTGGCATTCCGGCCGGTGGGGGCCGCGCTCTTCGGTTTCATGGCGGACCGCTGGGGCAGGCGCGTGCCGCTGATGCTGGACATTATTTTTTATTCGGTGGTGGAGGTGGCTTCCGGCCTGGCGCCGAATTACACCGTGTTCCTCATCCTGCGCGCCATCTACGGAATCGGGATGGGCGGCGAATGGGGCGTCGGCGCATCGCTGGCGATGGAATCGGCGCCGGAGCGATGGCGCGGACTGCTTTCCGGGATGCTGCAAGAGGGCTACGCGTGCGGGTATCTGGTCGCCGCGGTGGTCTATGCGGCGGTGTTTCCGCATTGGGGCTGGCGGCCGTTGTTTTTCATCGCCGGCATACCGGCGCTGCTCGTGCTATTCGTGCGAGTGAAGGTGAAGGAGCCCGAGGCGTTTAAGACGTCGCGCGCGGCCGATTGGAAGAGCTACTGGGGAGTGATTCGAAAGAATTGGAAGCGGTTCGCCTACATCGTGCTGCTCATGACGATGATGAATCTGCTCTCGCACGGCACGCAGGATCTCTATCCGACATTCCTGCACCTGCAGCGCGGCTTCAGTCCGGGAACCGTCGCCACCATCACCGTTATCTCTATGATCGGAGCCATTCTCGGGGGACTTGCATTCGGTTTCTTCAGCGACCGCAGCGGCCGGCGAAGGTCGATGATTATCGCCGTAATCGCCGCCGTCGTCGTCATTCCCCTCTGGGTCTACGGGCATTCGCTCGGTGTGCTGATGCTGGGCGCGTTCCTGATGCAGTTCATGGTGCAGGGCGCCTGGGGAGTGATCCCGGCGCATCTGAACGAATTATCGCCCGGCGCATTGCGCGGGTTCTTTCCGGGCTTCGCCTATCAGGTGGGCGTGCTGTTCGCTTCGAGCGTCGAGTACATCGAAGCGACCATGGCCGAGCATCTGGGCTACGGCGGGGCGCTGGCTCTGTTGGCGCTGGCCGTGCTCGTGGGCGCAGCGATCGTGATCGCCGCCGGACCCGAGGCTCGTGGCGTGTCGTTCGTTAAGGTGGATGGCGGTTAACAGCGCCGCCGCCATTGGATACAATCGAATTTTCGGCAACTCTCCGCGGGAGGCGTTCATGGCAGACAGCGCGAAAGCCGCTGTTGTACCGGAATTAGTTCAGAAGATCAGCGAGAAGGCCCGCCTGCTTCGCATTCATTCCATGCGGATGACGACGGCCGCCGGTTCCGGCCATCCGACCTCCTGTATGTCCTGCGCCGAACTGGTGGCCGGCCTGTTTTTTCACGCGATGAAGATGGACCCGCAGAATCCCGATGCGCCCTCCAACGACCGCTTTGTGATGTCGAAGGGGCACGCGGCGCCGATCCTCTACGCGGCCCTGGCTGAGGCCGGCGTCTTCCCCGTAGGGCGGCTGCTCACGCTGCGCCAATTCTCGAGCGAACTCGAAGGGCATCCGACGCCGCGGATTCACGGGGTCGACGCCGCCACCGGCTCGCTCGGGCAGGGACTCTCGGTGGGGCTGGGCCTGGCGCTGGCCGCGCGCCTGGAAAAGCGGCCGATCCGCGTCTACGTGATGATGGGTGACGGGGAGATGGCCGAAGGCAATCTGTGGGAAGCGGCG
The DNA here is from genome assembly GCA_035533975.1 of Patescibacteria group bacterium. Classification (GTDB taxonomy): domain Bacteria; phylum Acidobacteriota; class Terriglobia; order Acidiferrales; family UBA7541; genus JAKASX01. The sequence goes on along the minus strand of DATLSU010000005.1, from coordinate 9,881 downwards.
GCGCTGGCGGCGTATTACAACGTGGACAATTTGGTCGCGCTGACCGATGTGAACTCGCTCGGGCAGAGCCAGCGGACCATGTATTCTCACGACGCCGATGTCTATCGCCGGAAATTCGAATCCCAGGGCTGGGAAACCGAAGTGATCGACGGGCATGACGTGCGATCCGTGCTGGCCGCGCTCGATCGGGCCGGAGCGGCGAAGAAGCCTTATGCGATCGTCGCGCGGACCGAGAAGGGGCACGGGGTCAGCTTCCTCGCCGATAAGGAAGGATGGCATGGGAAGGCGCTGAACGAGGAAGAGTTGGCGCGGGCGCTTCGCGAGATGGGAGATGTGCCGCCCGTCCCGGCCGTGGACACGCGTTCCTACGCCCGTGACCTGACGCCGCCCCGGACCGATTTTCCTGCGCTGCCCGCCCCGGACTACAAACCGGGCGAGATGGTGGCGACGCGGGTGGCTTTTGGCGACGCCCTGGCGAAACTGGGCGCTATCCAGCCGCGCGTCGTCGTTCTCGATGGCGACGTCCAAAACTCGACCTACACGGAAACCTTCCACAAGGCCTTCCCCGAACGCTTTTTCCAGGGGTTTATCGCCGAACAAAACATGGTGGCGACGGCGGCCGGATTTTCCGCCCGCGGCTGGACGCCGTTTGCCGTGACGTTCGCCTGTTTCCTCGGCCGCGCGTTCGATCAGACGCGGATGGCGGCCATCAGCCGCAGCCACATCAAGCTGGCCGGATCCCACTGCGGGATCTCGATCGGCGAGGACGGGCCTTCGCAGATGGCCCTCGAAGACCTGGCGGCGATGCGTGCGGTTCCTGGCGCCACCGTCCTCTATCCCTCCGACGCCGTCTCGGCCGAGCGGCTCGTCGAAGCAATGGCCGCCCGGCCGGGCATCGGCTACATCCGCACGACGCGGCCGAAAACGCCGGTGATTTACGCGAATGACGAACGGTTTCCGGTGCCGGGGTTCAAAGTGGTGCGGCGCAGCGACGCCGACCGCGCCGCGATCGTCGGGGCCGGCATCACGCTGCACGAAGCGCTGAAAGCCGCCGACGCGCTCAAATCGGAGGGAATTGCCGTGCGCGTCATCGATCTGTATTGCGTCAAGCCGATCGACGGAAGCGCGCTGGGAGCGGAAGTGGCCGGGGCCGGCCGGCGGGTGGTGACGGTCGAGGACCATTACCCGGAAGGCGGGCTGGGCGAGGCGGTGCTGGGAGCATTGGCGGTTTCCGGCGTGGCTCTCGAAGGCGCGCGGCAACTGGCGGTCACAGGACTGCCGCATTCGGGCAAGGAAGCCGAGCTGCTCGCCGCCTTCGGCATCTCGGCCGAGCACATCATCGGAGCGGTTCGCGCGATCGTCTGAGGGGCCCGCGCTCGCTTCGCCGTTCCTTTTTCTTCATGGCCATGGCGGGTGAATGTATTATTTTCCTATCGATCATGCGGCGCGAAGTTTCATACAACATGCCCATGCGTAGGCCGGCGATTCGCCATCTGGTGAAAGCAAGCCCCCGTGCCTGAACCCGGCGCCAATCCTCCCGCTTCTCCCCAGGCCTCGCCGCGCGTTCTCGAACTGACCACGCGCGAAACCTCTCCGCCCACGACGCCGCTGGGCCGATGGTTTTCGAGCGGAGGCCGGCTGGACGACCCCGCGGACGTCGAACGAGGCTATCCCTGGTACAAGGTGGTGTGTCTGACCGGCGTCGATTATTTCTCGACGCTCGCCTATCAGCCCGGCATCGCCTTGATCGCGGCGGGCATGCTCGCGCCCACGGCGACGCTGGTCCTGGTGGCCGTGACGCTGCTGGCGGCGCTGCCGGTCTACGCGGCGGTGGCGCGGCGATCGTTCGTGGGGCAGGGTTCGATCGCCATGCTCGAGAACCTGCTCGCCGGCTGGAAGTCGAAAATTTTCGTCCTGGTTCTGCTGGGATTCGCGGCGACCGATTTCGTGATCACCATGACGCTTTCGGCCGCCGACGCCGCGCGCCATGCGGTGGCGAATCCCTTCCTGCATCCCTACCTCGGCACGGCGCAATTTGGCGTGACCGCGCTCTTGCTATTGATTCTGGCCGGCGTCTTCTTCGTCGGATTTCGCGAAGCGATCAATCTGGCGGTGGTAATCGTGGTGCCGTTCCTGCTGCTGAACCTGGTGGTCCTGGGCGCCGGACTATCGGAGATATTGCATCATCCCGAATTGATTTCCCAGTGGCGCTTCTCGATGCTCGCGCAGGCCAGACACAACGATTGGGCCGGCGTATTTCTCGTGTCGGCGATCCTGTTCCCGAAACTGGCGCTGGGCCTGAGCGGTTTCGAGACCGGTGTTTCCGTGATGCCGCTGGTGGCATCGCGCGCCGACGACGGCCAGAACGCCATTCCCCTGGGGCGGATTCGGAATACGCGGAAAATGCTGGCGCTGGCCGCGGCGATCATGGGTTTCTACCTGCTGCTTTCGAGCTTCGTGACCACCTTGCTGATTCCGCCCGCCGCCTACCGCGTGGGCGGTCCGGCGGCGGGCAGGGCGGTGGCCTATCTGGCCCAGCGGATGTTCGGCAATGCGTTTGGAACGCTTTTCGATGTTTCGACCATCCTGATCCTGTGGTTCGCCGGCGCGTCGGCGATGGCCGGACTGATCAATCTGGTGCCGCGGTACTTGCCGCGCTTCGGAATGGCTCCGCGATGGGTCGCCTACCGGCGGCCGATGGTGGCCGTTCTGCTGGTGGCCGATCTGATGGTGACGTTCGCGTTCCATGCGAACGTAGAGGCGCAGGGCGGAGCGTACGCCACGGGCGTGCTGGTTCTGATCCTTTCGGCCGCGGTCGCCGTAACGATCGCGTTCTGGCGGGAATTCCGCCACGATCGTCGCCGGCCTTCCCTCCTGCTGACCCTGCTGTTCGGCGCCGCGACCCTGGTCTTCGTGTATACGGTGGTGGTCAATGTGATCGAGCGGCCCGACGGCGTAATCATCTCGGCGATCTTCATCGTCGTGATTTTGACCTTCAGCGCGCTCAGCCGCTATCAACGGGCCCGGGAGCTGCGCGTGGCCGGAATGGAGTTCGTCGACCAGGGCTCGGCCGAGCTATGGCCGAGCCTGGTGGCGAAAAAGGTTAATCTGGTGCCCTGCCATGCGTCCGGGTCGGCCTACCGCGCCAGCAAGGCCGAGGAGATTCACCACAGCTTCCGGGTGACCGCGCCGCTGGTCTTCCTGCATGTGAACCTGCTCGACAACCGCAGTGAATTCATCAGCCGGCTGCGGGTGAGCGTCCGGCAGGAGGACCGGCACTACGTGATCGAAGTATGGGGCGCGGTGGCGATCGCGAACACTATCGCCTTCGTCACCGAGCTGATCGACCCGATAAGTCTGTTCATCATGCTGAGCGGTCGGAATCTGATGGAGCAATCGCTGCGTTACGCGCTTTGGGGCGAGGGGGAGGTGGGGCTCCTGGTCTATGCCATCCTGGTGCATTACTGGGAATGGGTGGGGCGCGGCGCGGACCGGCCGACGCTGTTCCTGACGACGGTCTGATGTTTCGCGCCGCCATGTGGTATCGTTGCGAAGCGCCTCCGGCGACCGTTCCCGCGGGCGAAACGCTATGGCTGACAAACCCGTTTTGATCGGCGTCGTTCCTGAAACGATCGTTCTCGGTCCCAAGGATCAGATCGTCTGGTCGAGCGACGCGGGAAACCTCAAAATCGAATTCGACACCAACCGCTGCCCGTTTTCCTCGAATGTGTATCAGGCCCCGCCCGGCATGCGGCTCATGAGCGGAACCCCCCGGCCCGGCGTGAAACCAGGCGCTTACAAATATAAGGTCGCCATCGATGATACGGTCATCGCGCGGGGTGAAGTGATCCTGCGCGAATTCTGACCGGGCCGTTCTCCTCGCAGTCCATCAGAATTTCCAAGAGATTCCCAGCCAGGTGAACGGAAAAGCGGTTCGGACGCCGAACGAGACATTCGCGCCCGGAGGCGGAGGAAACCTAACTCTGGCTGGGATTGGTGAGCTGCTTGAGACTCTGGTTGCTAATGGTGAGCTTGCCCTGTTTCTTCATCTGATTTTCGAGGGCGCGGCGGAAAGCTTCAAAGGCGTTGTCCTGGGCCGTATTGAGAAGTTCCTGACGGATCTGGCCGCGCTGCTTTTCGAAGTCGGCCTCGGATGGCTCTTCATGCGCGGTCACGGCGTAGACCATCCATTTCTTGCCGACCGCCTGGGGGCCCTGCACTTGGCCGGGCGGCGCGGTGAAGGCGGCCAGAATCTCGCGGGCGGGAATGCCGGCGACACTGCCGGTCCGCGGAAATTCCGCCGATTGAACCTGCAAGCCGAGCGCCTTGGCCGATTGGCCTAGCGGCTTACCCTGCTTGACCGCGGCGGCCAGATCGCCGGCGTCGGTACGGGCCTGCTGGGCCGATTGCGCCTTGAGGTAATCGCTCTGGACCCGGCCGCGCACTTCGGCGAACGAGCCTTGATGCGTCGGAACGATCTGGTTCACATTGAGGATGACGTAGCCTTGCGGAATGTTGATCGGCAGGCTCAACTGGCCGATGCTCTGGCCGAAGATGGCGTCGCGTACGCTTCTCGAATTGCCCAGGCCGAGAATCGGCTGCGTCACCGATACCAGCGGCGTCTGGCCCATGACGAGGCTGGCTTTGATCTGGGGCCCCAGGCTGTTTTCGAGGGCGGCGAGCGACTGCCGGCTTGACTGGCGAACGATATTGGCCATGTTGTCGGAAATCTGCTGCGATTCCTTCTGGACTTGCTCGGTCAGAAGGGTTTGGAGAATTTGTCCGCGCACTTCGTCGAAGCTCTTGGTGTGCGCCGTTTCCTTGCCCAGCACCTTGATGATATGGAATCCGTACTGGGTTTTGACCAGGCCGGAAACCTGGCCCACCGGCAGGCTGAAGGCGACTTTCTCAAAGGCCGGGACCGTCTGCCCACGCACGATCCAGCCGAGATCACCGCCCTTGGCCTTGCTGCCGGGATCTTCCGAGTACTGCTTGGCCAGCTTGGCGAAGTCGCCGCCATGCTTGACCATCGCGAGAACCTGCTCGGCCTTTTTCCGGATTTCGGCAATTTCAGCGGTGGTTTTGCCGACCGTCATGAAAAGAATGTGCTCGACGTGAACGCGGTCGGGAACCTTGTACTGATCGATGTTCGCGGTGTAATAGGCGCGAAGCTGGGTGTCGGGGATCACCGTGTTTTTCTCGAGCAGGTTGAGGTCGAGCAGGAGATATTTGGCCGAGCGCATCTCGGGAACCTGATATTCGGTTTTGTGGGCGTTGTACCAGGACTGCAGATCGCTTTCGGCGGGATGGATATTGGCGATGAGGGCGGCCGGATCGATCAGCACGTAGTCGATCTTGACCTTTTCGTTCTGCCGGAGATATTCGTCGCGAACGTCCTGCGGTGTGACGGTCACGCCGGCCGTCACCAGGCGGCGGAATTTCTGTTCGAGAATTCCCTGGCGAAGCTCTTTCTCGAAATCGGAAACCGAGACGCCGAACTGCTGTTGAACCATCGCCGCGTATGCCTGGGCTCCCACCCACTTGCCGTTGGGGAAAGCGGCGGGGAGCAGTTCCCGGATCTGGTCGGCCAGCTCCTGATTGCTGACTTGGATACCCAACCGCGAGCCTTCGACCTCCAGGAGCTTCGAGAAAACCATCTGATCCAAAATCTGGCGAGCGTAGAAGCCGCGCAATTGCTGCGGGATTTGCTGCTGCTGGGACATCATGTCGAGTTGGCGCTGCACGTCGCCAACGGTGATCGTCTGCCCGGCGACCTGGGCCAGTCCGCCGGTGCCGGAATCGAGCGGCGTATTCGGCATGGGAACCAGGTAGAGCAGCATGCCGAGCGACACCAGTCCCAGAACGAGGCCCAGGACAATTTTCACCATCAACGTGCGGCTGTGCAGGTCGAACATCCAGGATTCCCCCAAACCGCCATTATAGTAAACGTTCCTGCCCGTCACCACCAAGCGCGAGCCGGCCTTTGCCGATGGAGCCACGGATCACCGCTACCACGGGCCATCCGGAGTAGAACGAGCCGCCGCCGGGGCGGAGTCTCCGAATGGTCTTTGTGTCGTAAGAGGGAAGGGCGAAGCGATGGGCAGTTGAGTTGAAAGGCTAGTACCGCTATGTTAGAGTCGCTTCTCAGCTTCCGGCCGTGGATGCAACGAGCGCAAGCAACTGCGGCGCTTCCGTAGGTTCCGTAGGGAGGAAGCGCCAGGGCCCGGGTGAGCCGGCGAGTTTGGATGGGAGACCTCAGGTAATGGGGCCCGGCAGCAACCGCTCCGGGCCGTTTTGCTCTCTCGCCATTCTTCTTGCCAGGTCATCGCATCCGTAACCCAAGGTAGGGTTCCCTCCCGGCGGCTCGGCAGACAGGTGCCCGCGAGTGTTCGGAGTGTCCAGATTGACGAAGAACGGCTACAGCGTTCGCTCGATTCTGAGCCTGTTTTCCTCCGATCTCGCCATCGACCTCGGAACCGCGAACACCCTTGTCTACGTGCGAGGCAAGGGGGTCGTGGTGAACGAGCCCTCGATCGTCGCGATCAATAAGACGCGTATGGAGGTGGTCGCCGTGGGCCGGGAAGCCAAGGAGATGCTCGGGCGAACGCCGGGTAACGTGGTGGCGATCAAACCGATGAAGGACGGCGTCATCGCCGACTTCAAGGTGACCGAGCGCATGCTGACCTACTTCATCCACAAAGCGCATAACCGCCGCCTGCTGGTGCATCCGCGAATCGTGATTGGCGTGCCGAGCGAAATCACTCCGGTCGAGAAGCGCGCCGTGCAGGATTCAGCTTACCGGGCGCGGGCCAGCGAGGTGTTTCTGGTTGAGCAGGCGATGGCGGCGGCCATCGGCGCGGGTCTACCGATCGAGGAGCCCTACGGAAATATGGTGGTGGACATCGGCGGCGGCACGACGGATATCGCGGTCATCTCGATGAGCGGGATCGTCTACTCGCGGTCGGTGCGCGTGGCGGGCAACGAGCTGGACGAAGCGATCATGAATTACCTGAAGCGGAAGTACAACCTGTTGATCGGCGAACGCACCGCCGAGCAGATCAAGATCGATCTCGGTTCCGCCTACCCTCTCGAGAAACCCCTGACGATGGAGGTCAAGGGGCGAAATCTGATTGAAGGCGTGCCGCGCACGATCACGATCGATGACGGGGAGATTCGCGAGGCGCTCTCGGAAGCCGTGAGCATCATCGTCAACGCCATTCGCGTTGCCCTCGAGCGAACGCCGCCCGAGCTTTCCGCCGATATCAGCGATCGGGGCATCGTCCTCACCGGCGGGGGAGCGCTGCTGCGAAACCTGGATAAACGGATTCACGAGGAAACCGGACTGCCCGTCTCGATTGCCGACGACCCTCTGGCTTCGGTCGTGTTGGGGACGGGGAAGATGCTGAGGGACTTCAAGCTGTTGCGCCAGGTTTGCATCGACTGAATCCAAACTTCCGATGACCGTTTTCTCGCCTCGCCGGCCGCTGCTCCTGTTCGCCGCGGTGGTCGCCTCGCAGTTGCTTCTGCTCGCCTTCCAAATCCGCCGCAATCACGATATTCGTCTCGTTCAGGTGTGGACCGCGGAGGTGTTTACCCCGATCGACCGGGCCGGCACGACGTCAATCGACTGGATCGGCGCGGTCTGGAACGGCTATATCGGTCTTCAGCACGATCGCGCCGACAACCGGCGCCTGCAAGCCGAGGTGGATCAATTGCGCTTGCAGGTGGATCAATTGCGCGGGCGCGCCGCCGAGGCCAGCCGGCTCGCCGCTCTGCTTTCCTTTCGCCAGTCGAACCCGGAACTACCGCTCCTGGCAGCGCGCGTGATCAGCGCCAGCCCCGCGCCCGCGAACAAAATCCTCTATATCGATCGCGGCCAGAGGGACGGGGTTGGCAAGAACATGGCCGTCATCACGCCGGACGGCGTCGTTGGCAAAATACTGGAAGTTTTTCCGTCGAGCTCGGAAGTCTTGCTGGTGACCGACCGCGAGAGCGGCGTCGGAGCATTGCTGGCCGGATCGAGGGCCGAGGGCGTGGTGAAGGGAACCGACGGGCCGGACTTGCGGATGGACTACGTGGAAAACGAGGAGAAGGTCATCAATGGCGAAGCCGTGCTGACTTCGGGTCTCGACCAGATTTTCCCGAAGGATCTGCCCGTGGGAATCGTTCTGACCGCGCACCCGGGAATCCCCTTCCGAAGCATCGAAGTGCGGCCGGCGGCCAAGCTGGATCGGCTGGAGGACGTGCTGGTGATTCTGCTGCACCCGAAACCACCGCCGCCCTCGACGGCGGCAGACCCGAGCGGCGGAAGCGGTCGTTGAATTAGTCCACGAAATGGAGGGTGGCCGCCGTCCGGCGGCCATTCATCGCGTGCCAGTCTCGCCAGTCTCGAAAGTCGAGGCGAGCTGAAGGAGATCCGTGACGATCCGATCGGGAACGATCCCCCAGGGATCGAGCACGGCTTGCGGGTCGCGCCGTACCCAGGCGGCCTGGAGACCTGCCGCCTTGGCTCCAATCGCATCCCAGCCGTTCGAGGAGACCAGCCAAGTCACTTCGGCGCCGAGCCGCCGCCTGAGATGCGCGTAAACGGCCGGATCGGGCTTGAAGGAACGCACGTTGTCGACGCTGATGACATCGTCGAGAAGATCGAGAATGCCGGCGTGGGCCAGAAGCCGCCGGAGCGTGGCCTCGACGCCGTTCGAGAAGGCGGCAAGCCGGTGCCCGGCGCGGCGAAGACGTTCGAGCGACGCACGGGCATCGGGAAACACCTCCAGGCGTTCGTAGGCGCTCATGAGGCGGTCCGTGTCGGCTGGCCGCAGCGGAATAGCCAGGCTCTCGCAGGTCGCTTGGAGGGCTTGGCGGGTGACCACGTCGAAATTTTCGTAGCGGTGCATGGCCGCGCGGCGGAACGAGTATTCGAGTTGGCGCGCGCGCCAGAGCTGGGACGCTCGCGCGGCCCGCTCTCCCGCCAGGGCGTCCAGTTCGGTGGTGATTCCGATGGGATCGACCAGCGTGCCGTAGACGTCAAATCCGATGCCGGTAGCCATGTCCCTCCTTCACCGGGCGCTCACCGGTTATGGAAGACGAGCTTCTCTGCCGCCTAGGCCGCGGCCGCGCCGCCGTTCTACAATGCTGGCTTGAGCCGTCCCGACCTATGGCACTGGTTGTCAAAGACGATTCGTTCATCGAGGTTCACCAATATTACGCAGGCTCGACTATTGGCGCGGCCGTGGTCGCCTTGTTCCTGCAGGGTTTTCTTCCGAAATATATCCCTCACGCCGGAATTCTCGAATTTCCGCTCCTGGTGACCATATACTTTTCACTCGGACGGCGCAACGCCGCATCGGGGATTTTTCTGGGGGCGGGAATCGGCCTCGTGCAGGATGCGATCAGCCATCTGCCCCTCGGCGTCTACGGAATTGCTCTTACCACGGTGGCTTACGCCGCCCAGTGGATCGGCTATCGGATCAACGTGGATGTTCCGCTGAGCCGTTTCGCGTTGACGTTCGTCCTGTACGATCTGGAGCGGCTGATCATCGAGGTGATCGAGCGCTATCTATTGAATCAACCGGGATCCCTGTGGAACCTTGCTTGGCTGATCGGCTCCCTGCTGGCGGCGGCGTTCGCGGTCTTGATTTTTCCCCAGCTCGACCGGCTGCGGAAGGCATGATGGCGGCGCCGCTTGCTCCGGCCGTTCCGCTTCCGGGGTGCCCGATTCTCATCCCGTCCCGGAGGGCGCCTGTTGTAGCAAGGTAAAAATGTCACCCCTAACAGCCGAGTGAAAATGTCACCCCCTCGTTATTTTTTTAGAGGGCCTCGATCTGCAATTTTGTGTCGCCGTGGTAGACGGCGACGCGCCCGGCCAAGTCCTGGACGAGTTG
>DATLSU010000004.1:0-3652 GCA_035533975.1 Patescibacteria group bacterium | reverse complement strand
GTACAGTACCACCCGGAAGCGTCCCCCGGCCCTCACGATTCGGCTTACTTGTTCGACAAGTTCGTGAAGATGATGGAGGAGTGGAAGGGATAGATGGGACGGCGATTTTAACGTGACGCATTTCACCCTCGCCCTTTCAGGAAGAGGGTGATCCCGCAGCGCGGGAACGTCATGAGGAGCGATACGGAGCGGGTGCCGGATTTGGTTCTAGCGGGGAACCCCGTCTAGTGAATTTCCCCTCTCCCTTGCAGGGAGAGGGCTTGAGTGGATGGGGAAGGTGCTCCGCGAACGGCATCACCGTTTGCTATTCCTGGATTACGCTCTCTCTTCTGTTGGGGAGAGGCCAGTCGGCAGAGCGGGAATTAAGGCATTAGCTTTCCCCTCGCCCCGCAGGGGAGAGGGTGCCCCGCGTAGCGGGGCGGGTGAGGGTGGGCTGCACGGCTGAAGCCGTGCCGTCACGAGGCGCCGTGCAGACCGAGCGGGTAAGGTGATGGCAGAGCGGCGAAACAAGTTGACGAGTATACGCCAAAACTTGTGGGGAATCGTCGGCCTCGTTGTCCTACTCGTCGCTATTTTAGGCGTCGTGAGGCTGCTCTTGGCCGCTGCGCCCTTGCCTGCAGGGATCTCTGTTGGCTCTCTACTGGCATTGCTAGGCGGCACGTTAGCTTTCCTCGCCGTTATGATCCAGATCGAAGTTCAGCAAAACGCGCGAGAGGAAGAACGGACTAGAGAAACTCGTGCAATAGTAGTCAGCCTTTTAGCGGAGGTGACCGACTTCCGCAAATTTCATTTAGATAAGGTCGGTAAACCTCCCAGTCCGGGTAGTAAGGTGAAATTTCTCGACGTGACCTTCGCTGTTTACCAAGGTAATGTGGCAAAGATGGGAAGACTCCAAGAGCAAACATGCCGAGCGGTTGTCCACTTCTATGACATCGCTATGGAATATCTGGCGGCGCTTCGGAGATATGGTGAGATTATAGGAAACCGACCGCTAGCTGAGGATTATGAGGGCACCGAATATCTCAGTGCCCGAGGGAAAGAAGCCACGGCAGTTATAAACAGGGACATGAGGGCGAGCGAGTTTTTCAAGCACAGCATCAAGGACGCTCTCCCGAAAATCAATGAGGCGGCTGCCGCTGCGGAGCAGATGCTGCAGCTAGAATTACAATGTTGCCTTGGCTGTTCCGTTCACACATGAAGGACCCTGAGTCGCTCGCTATGGACACCGCAATCTCAAACACAACCCATGCCCAAACGAACTGACATCCACAAGATATTAATCATTGGCTCGGGGCCGATTATTATCGGCCAGGCGTGCGAGTTTGACTATTCGGGCAGTCAGGCGTGCAAGGCGCTGCGCGCGGACGGCTACGAAGTGGTGCTGGTGAATTCCAATCCCGCCACCATCATGACCGACCCGGAGCTGGCTGACCGGACATATATCGAGCCGCTGACAGCGGAGTATCTCGAAGCGATCATCGAGCGCGAAAAGCCCGACGCCGTGTTGCCCACCGTCGGCGGGCAGACGGCGCTGAACCTGGCCGTGGAGCTGGCGGAGAAGGGAATCCTCGACGCGCACGGCGCGCGGCTGATTGGCGCTTCCCTGAATGCCATCAAGATGGCGGAAGACCGCTTGCGCTTCAAAGACGCGATGCGCAAGATCGGCCTCGATGTACCGCGCAGCGTCGTGGTGAAGACCGTCGAAGAGGCGCTTGCCGCCGTGGACGAGATCGGCTTCCCGATCATCATTCGGCCTTCGTTTACGCTCGGCGGTACCGGCTCCGGCATCTCTTACAACCGCGAGGAATTCGAGGACGCGGTCGAGTTCGGCCTTGAAATGAGCCCAGTACACGAAGTGCTGGTGGAAGAGTCTGTGATCGGCTGGAAGGAATTCGAGCTTGAAGTAATGCGCGACCACGCGGATAACGCGGTGGTGGTGTGCTCGATTGAGAATGTGGACCCGATGGGCGTTCACACGGGCGATTCGATCACCGTGGCGCCCGTGCAGACGCTGACCGACAAGGAATACCAGTTGATGCGAGACGCCGCCTTCCGCGTGATCCGCGCCGTGGGCGTGGAAACGGGCGGCTCGAACATCCAATTCGCCGTCGAGCCGGAAACGGGCCGCATGGTGGTGATAGAAATGAATCCGCGCGTCTCGCGCAGCTCCGCACTGGCTTCAAAGGCGACGGGGTTCCCTATCGCCAAGATCGCGGCCCGGCTTGCCGTGGGTTACCGGCTGGACGAAATTCCAAACGACATCACCAAGAAAACGCCGTCGTGCTTCGAGCCGGTCATCGACTACGTGGTGGTGAAAATCCCCAAATGGGCGAACGAAAAATTCCCGGACGCGGATCATACCCTGGGGACGCAGATGAAGTCGGTGGGAGAAGTGATGGCCATCGGCCGGACCTTCAAAGAGGCGTTGATGAAGGGAGTTCGGTCGCTTGAAACCGGCCGCAAGACGCCTGCTCCGCCGGAGGACGCCGAGGAACTGCGGCGCCGCCTGGCCGTTCCTCACCCCGAGCGGCTGTGGGATCTCTTTTACGCCCTCCGCACGGGACATTGCATTGAGCAACTGGCCGAGCTCACGCGCATCGACCCATGGTTCCTGGATCAGATGCAGCAGATTGTGACCATGCAGGGGGAGCTGCGGCGCTTTGACGCGGATTCGGTCCCTGCCAGCGCACTGCTCGAGGCCAAGCGGTTGGGTCTTTCGGACGGCGACCTCGCCGGGTTGTGGAACACGACGGCTGAAATCGTCCGCGACCGGCGGTTAAAGCTGGGCGTGAGGCCCGTTTACAAGCGCGTCGATACGTGCGCGGCGGAATTCGAGTCTTTCACGCCGTATCTATACTCGACTTACGAGAGCGAAGACGAAGCGGAGCCAACAGATCGCCGGAAGGTCATCATTCTCGGCAGCGGGCCGAACCGCATCGGCCAGGGCATTGAGTTCGATTACTGCTGCTGCCACGCCGCCTTCGCGCTCAAAGAAGAAGGCTTCGAAACGATCATGGTGAACTGCAATCCCGAAACCGTTTCGACGGACTACGACACTTCCGACCGCCTCTACTTCGAGCCGCTCACTTTTGAAGACGTGATGGCCATTGTTGAGAAGGAGAAACCGTTCGGCGTGATCGTGCAGTTCGGCGGGCAGACGCCGCTGAACCTGGCGCGGCAACTCAAGGATGCGGGCGTGCCGATCATTGGCACCTCGCCGGAGTCGATCGAGCTCGCAGAAGACCGCAAGCATTTCGGCGCGTTGCTCGCCCGCCTCGGCATCGCGCAGCCGGAAAACGGCGCGGCGATGAACGCGGAGGAAGCCGTCGCGATTGCGCGCCGCATCGGATATCCGGTGCTCGTGCGCCCGTCCTATGTGCTCGGCGGGCGGGCGATGGTGATCGCCTATGACGAGCGCACGCTTGCGAATTACGTGGAGCGCGCGGAAGAACTGCAGCGGGCGTTCCCAATCCTTGTGGACCGGTTCCTTGAAAACGCCACCGAAGTGGACGTGGACGCGCTGGCGGACGGCGAGCGCGTGGTGGTGGCGGGCATCATGGAGCACATCGAAGAAGCGGGCATCCACTCCGGCGACAGTTCCTGCGTGCTGCCTTCGGTTCAGCTTTCCGAAAAAGTGCGCCAGGAGCTGAAG
>DATLSU010000003.1:0-3007 GCA_035533975.1 Patescibacteria group bacterium | reverse complement strand
ACAAAATTGCAGATCGAGGCCCTCTAAAAAAATAACGAGGGGGTGACATTTTCACTCGGCTGTTAGGGGTGACATTTTTACCTTGCTACAACACCTGGTAGCATATAGGGCTGGCAAACCGATATTGCCCAGGGAGGGTTCCATGTCCGCTCCGCAAAGCTCGGGCCGGCCCATTCCAGGCCCGCAGCGTCTTCAACAGATGCATTTCGCCCTCGCGTCCGAGCGCGTTTTGGCGGCATCCTTAGAGCTCAGCCTCTTTCCCATCATCGCTACGGGGAAACAATCGGCGGCGGAGATCGCCGCGGCGGCCGAAGCTTCCGAGCGCGGCACGCGCATGCTGCTCGATGCGCTGGTCGGCTTCGAGCTGCTCACCAAACAAAACGGCGCTTACCGACTGACTCCGGATGCGGAGCGCTATCTGGTGAGGGGAAGCCCCGATTACATGGGCGCGGTCTACGAAAACAACGCCATGTGGGAAAACTGGAGCCATCTGACCGAAGCCGTGCGCGTGGGCAAATCGCCCCACTCGGCCAGCCGCCCCGAAATTGCCCAGGAGTTTTTCCCCGTCCTCATCCGCACGTTGCACATCGCCAACCGCGAACCGGCGCGCCAGCTCGCCGCCTGGTTGGCCGGGCCGGGCGAAAAACGGGCTATGCGGGTGCTCGACATCGGCTGCGGATCGGGGGTTTGGAGCCTGGCCGTTGCGGCGGCCAATCCGGAAGCCCGCGTGACCGCGTTCGACTTCCCGAAAGTGCTCGAATCCACGCGCCGCTTCGTCGCCGCCGAATCGCTCGGCGATCGCTACGAATTTCTTGCCGGCGATTTTCGCACCTTCGACTTCCCCGGGAAACAGTTCGATCTGGCGATGCTCGGCAACATCGTCCATGGCGAGAACGAAACGCAGGCGCGTCGCCTGTTCGCCCAGATTCACCGGACTCTCGGCGCCGGCGGCCGTTTGGCGATCATCGACATGATTCCCAACGAGGAGCGCACCGGCCCGCTCTTTCCGCTGCTTTTCGCTCTGAACATGCTCCTGCACACCGACGAAGGCGATACCTACACGCTCGATCAGTACCGCCGCTGGCTCACCGAGGCCGGTTTCGCGAAGGTCGAAACGGTCGATATCGCCTCCGCCTCCCCGGCCATCGTCGCGACGAAGCCCTAGGCGCGGACCGGCACCGGCCGCGCAATGCCATTCCGGAGACAGGTGCGGGGATAAGCCCTGCGGGCGAAGCGAACCGATGTGCTGTTTTTTGGGGGGAGGGGGCGAACGGTTAGAGCTTGAACAACTCGCGGAGGCGGCGCGTCTGCGAGCGGCTGACGGGCACTTCGCTCTGGCGCCGGTCGGCCATGCGCAGCATGTAGCTCGACTTGAACCACGGCACCACTTCCTTGATGTGATTGATGTTGACCAAATGGGAGCGGTGGGGACGCCAGAAAGAATCCGATTCGAGCGTGGTTTGCAGCTCTTCGATCGTGCGGAAATTCGATATTCCCTCGAGGTCGCGGGTGCGGACGGAGATAATTCCCTCCTCGATCGAGGCGCAGACGATCTCGTCCGCCGAAACGAGCAGGAGCCGGCCGGCGACTTTCAGCAGTAGCTTCGCCGGAGGCGCCGGCTTTGGCGCCGAGAGCTGTTCGAGCAGCGTCTCGAGGCGCTGGGAGGGTGTAGGGCTGGCATCGATCATCCGGCGCGCTCGCTCGATGGCCTTGGCGAGCCGGTCGCGATCGAAGGGCTTCAAAACGTAGTCGACCGCGTTCACCTCGAAGGCGTGTACCGCGTAATTGTCGAACGCGGTGGCGAAAATCACGTGCGGAACCGGCAGCTTGAGCTCCACCACCTTCCGGAGCACTCCAAAGCCGTCCAGGCCGGGCATCTGCACATCGAGGAAAATCAGATCGGGCGCGTGCTCCTTGATCAGGGCAACGGCTTCGAGTCCGTTCCGGCCCTGTCCCACCACGCGAATTTCTCCAAAACCCTTGAGCAGGTAGGCGAGCTCTTCGCGCGCCGGCTTCTCGTCATCGACGATCAAGGCGCTGATCTGGGCCGTCTGCGTAGGCGTCACGCGGAAAGTATAGGAAAGCCGGCCGGCGCTCGCAAGGCGCCCGGACCGACGAATCAACAGGCGGCTCCGAGCCTTGCGCCGCAGCCTGCCCGCGGCCGGGCGCGGCGTCGCATACTATACTGGCGGTTTGGAATCATTTCCCCCGGAGAGCCGATTGAAAGAGAAACGCAAACGCCAACCGCAAGCCCGCGTCATTGCCCGCGTCATTAAAAGCCGCCTGGTGTATCGCGCCTCGCTTTTTAGCGTGCGGCGCGACCTCGTGCGCGAGCCCGGCGGGGTCGTCGCGGCGCGCGATATCGTCGTTCATCGGGGCTCGGTCGTTCTGATTCCCGTGCTCGACGACGGGCGCATCCTCTTGGTTCAGCAATACCGTCATGCCACGGGCGGGTTCCTTTGGGAACTGGTGGCGGGAGGAATCGACGGCGGCGAGCGGCCCGCCGCCGCCGCCCGGCGCGAACTCGCGGAGGAAACCGGCTACGCCGCCCGCCGCTTCCGCCGCCTGATCGAGTTCTTCCCCACTCCCGGCTTCGTCAGCGAGCGCATGGTGGTGTATCTGGCCGAAGGCTTGCGCCCGGGAACGGCCACGCCCGAAGCCGACGAGAAGATCCGCCCCGGCGTTTTTCGCTTGGATGATCTCGAGCGCAAGATTCACCGTGGAAAGATCCTCGACGCCAAAACGATTGCCGGCCTTCTCTTTTACTCCCGCTTCGTCGCGCGCAAATCCTGACCGGTTCGCCGGACCGGCTACAGCATCTGTTGTAGCAAGGTAAAAATGTCACCCCCTCGTTATTTTTTTTAGAGGGCCTCGATCTGCAATTTTGTGTCGCCGTGGTAGACGGCGACGCGCCCGGCCAAGTCCTGGACGAGTTGCACGCGCGCCCCGGCGAAGCTGAACCGGTGCGGTTGCGCCGGAATCTGGAAGCGACGTCCCTCCCATTGCA
>DATLSU010000002.1:0-157748 GCA_035533975.1 Patescibacteria group bacterium | reverse complement strand
GGGGGGCGTTTTCGCAACTATTCCATGATCGACTGACAATCTCCCGGTCGGACCTTACCTTATTCTCGTATAACTACCTCGTATCACTAGGTATCACGATATTTTTCATTGACATCAACTTAGCCTGTGCTACGTTCTTAGCCGTTTTAGGGCGCGTACCATGTTCGACTCAACATTCACCTATGGGAATTGTCCTTCACAGAAGAGATGCGCAGTCCGTGGAAACGCACAAGCAGACCAGGGGAGGTTCGTTCTAAAAGGGGTGGGGCCTTTCTGAATACTCCCGTTCATCTCGCAAGCGAAGAGAAAACGCCGCTTCGAATCCCGCACGCGGCCGTCGTGACGCCACCGCGAAGGCTGGGGATTTTCGGACAGGCAGCATACGGAATCGATGACCATTCAGAAATCCGCACCGGCGCAAGGTGCGCCGGGTGTTGATCCGGACCTGCATCCCTAGATTTTCGACAAGGAGAGGTCAAGATGGGGAACGTAACTCGCAATATTTCCGAGAAGATGCTCGCCGGTTGCACGTTTGCTACGGCACTGCTGTTTTTGCTTTTCGTTTCCATTCCGACGCGCGCCCAGACGGTCGGAGCAAACCTTGCGGGAACGGTCACCGATCCTTCCGGCGCAGTGATTCCCAAAGCGTCGATTAACATCACCAACACGGGGACGGGCGTGACCACGCACGCCGTCACGAACACCAGCGGCTTCTATATCGCGCACAACCTGTTGCCCGGAACCTATCAGGTCACGATCTCGGCCGCGGGCTTTCGGACGGGGGTAACATCCGGCTTGGTTCTGACCGTCGGTGCCCAGCAGGTGCTGAACCGGACCCTGAACGTGGGCGCCGCGGCGCAGAAGGTCACGGTCACCGCGGAGGCGCAGGACGTTCAGCTGCAATCGGCCGCGATCAGCGGAGTCATATCGACAAAGTCGATTGTCGCGCTTCCTCTCAATGGCCGTTCCTGGACCGACCTGGCGCTTCTTCAACCCGGAGTCAACCAAATCAGCGATATGGCGTCGGTCGGCACGCCCGACCGGATTGGGCGTGGGTTAGGTGTGGAATTGACCGTTGCCGGCCAGCGGCCTCAAACGAATAACTACCTGCTGGACGGGATTAGCATCAACGATTACTCGGGCCAAGCCCCCGGCAGCTTGCTAGGCGGGAATCTGGGTGTGGATGCGGTGCAGGAATTCCGCGTCCTGACGACGGATTATTCGGCTGAATACGGCCGGTCTGCCGGCGGGATTGTCACCGCCATCACCAAGTCGGGAACCAACCAGTTTCACGGAAGCGCCTACGAGTACCTGCGCAACAGCGCATTGGACGCTCAGCCTTATTTCAATATTGGTAGAAATCCGCCATTTCGCCGCAATCAATTCGGAGCATCGGCCGGCGGGCGGATTATCAAGAACAAGGCCTTTGTTTTTGGGGATTTCGAAGGCCTGCGCCAGTTCCTTTCGGTTAGCAACCAGGCTCAAGTTCCGTCACTGGCAGCGCGCGGCATCGGCACCGGACCGGGCGGCGGGCCGGGCCTTTCCACTGTGGCGTGCTCGGGTAACCCCGGGGACACGTGCTCAAATACGTCGAGTGTGTATCCCAATGGCTCCGAGACGCTTACGCAGTACGCTGCGAATAACGGTCTTGCGATTTCCAACCCAGACCCGGTGACCGGCATCAGCGAACCAGTCCAGCAATTTATAGCGGCGTTCTATCCCCATCCGAATGGGGCCCCGTTCGGTGACGGGAACGCCGCGATCTACAATTTCAATGGATTTCAGCAGGTTAGCGAGGATTACTTCACCACGCGGTTTGACTATCACGCTGGCGACAAAGACACTCTATCTCTGGTCTACTTGTTCGATCATAATCCGGGCTCACAAACCGATGAGTTCGGTAACAAGCTCATTTTAAACAAGACTCAGCGCGACGTGGCCTCGCTCGAGGAAACCCACCTATTCGGCTCGAATGTGGTGAATATTTTCCGGGCAGGCTACAGCCGTATTTTTGCCGGTGCGCCCGCGGGAGTCTCGGCCATCAACCCCCTGGCGGCAAACACGAGTTACGGCTTCGAACCTGGGAACTCTGCCGGCGGCGTCTTGGGCGTTTCGGAGTTGACTGATTTCTCGGGAGGGCTCAGCTATGAGTATCCCGGCACGTTTACCTGGAATAGCTTGCAGGGGTACGACGACATAGCGGTCACCAAAGGAATCAATTCCATAACATTCGGGGCGAACATCGAGCACATCCTGGAAAAAGAGCAAAGCTGCGGCAATTGCGCCGGAAATTTCGGATTTAACGATATCCCGAGCTTTTTGACAAACAACCCAAATTCGTTTATTGGCGACGTCAGTGGGGAAATCAATCACTATTGGGAGATTATTTTCGGCACCTTCTTCCAGGACAGCATCCAGGTTCGTCCCAACCTTACAGTTACCGCCGGGCTGCGTTACGAATTCGACACGGTGCCCGTCGAAACAAGGGGCCACTATGGCACCCTGCACAGCCTGACCAGCAATACGGAATGGAATACCGGCCCGCTCTTCTTTAACCCCACGCTCCGGGATTTTGAGCCGCGGATCGGGCTGGCCTGGGATCCTTTCAAGACGGGCAAGACCTCGATTCGCGCGGGCTTTGGAATATACGACGTTCCAATTTTGCCCGCCAACTTCCGCAGCGCTTTGGATAGCGCCTATCCGTGGGTCATAGACTATGCCGTCTCCAATCCGGCGCCTGGCTCTTTCCCGACTGGCGCCTTCAACAGCGCGACCCAGGCATTGGGGCACACTGCGAACCGCGCTTCGTTCATCCAGCAGCATCCCGGGCGCAATTACCAGATGAATTGGAACGTGGACGTTCAGCGGGCCATTTTCCCAAACACCACGGTTATGCTGGCGTATTTGGGCTCGCGCGGCGTGCACGATCTTCTGGTGACGGACGATTCCTCGATCGTCTTGCCGATCGAGCAGGTCAACGCGGGCGGGGGTTATTTATGGCCCTTTCCGGCTGGATCGGGCACGGTGCTCAACCCGAACTGGGGGCGTGTCTCATCCAGCTTCTGGATTGGTGATAACTACTACCACGCTATCGAAGCTGCGCTGACGCAGCGGACCAGCCACGGACTGACCGCACAAATCTCCTACACCTATGGCCAGAGTACGGACACCAGCTCGGGCTCAACCGATGGCGACCAATTCCTGAATGGAATCTCTTCGCTATGGTATTTTTCGGAAGCGATTCGCAAAGGCCCCTCCGACTTCAACGTGCCAAGCAACTTCACCGCCAGCCTTAACTACGATCTCCCCAGCACCAGACACCTCTTTACACCTTTGAACTGGGCGGCTTCGGGATGGGCGGTTGGCAGTATCATCACCGCGGAAAACGGAGGGCCGTTCAGCCCGGTCTTCGCGCTCGGCAGCGACCCCCTCGGGATGAACAGCACCGATCCATGGGATTTTCCCAACCGGGTGCCTGGCTGCAACCCCATTCACGGCGGGGTGAACTACCTCAATCTAAGCTGTTTCACGCTTCCGCAGGCGACGCCACAAATCGCCGCGCTATGCACCCCGTTTCCGGGGCATCCGGGGACTTGCATGAACCTGATCGGCAACTCAGGGCGCAACAGCGTCCAGGGGCCGAACATAGTGAGCTGGGATTTCTCTGTGCACAAGGACAACTACATCCGGCGCATTTCGGAAAATTTCAACATCCAGTTCCGCGCCGAATTTTTTAATGTTCTGAACCACCCGCAACTCAGCCCGCCGATAGACAATATGGGCGTTATTGATCCGTCGACGGGAAGCGCCATTCCCGGTGCCGGCGTGATCGATGCGTCGATACCAAATAGTCAGCGGGAGATCCAGTTTGCCCTAAGGGTAGACTGGTAGGTTTCGTTCCGAGGCTGGAGGGCGGAAACACGCCCGGGCAGCGCGACGCATGTTTCGCCGCCAGGGCGTTTCCGCCGGCCGGACGCAATATTCCCGAACCCGCATGCGAGTAGCGTGCCTCGATATCCGGAAAGAGTACGATAGTTCATCTTTTTGAGGTGCTCACGTATTGCCGAAACGAGGCGTCCCCGAACGGCTGTGCCGGGCACGTTCGTGATCCTCGAACTCGCTCGCTCGTCGAGTTTGTTAAAAGAAGGTTTTCATACGACCGGCTATCAGGCATCCCCGAAAGCGAGCGAGTCCCTCGCACCGGCGCGCCTACTGGCCGGACTGAAATCCTTAGGAGGATGAAATGGGTCAGAGAAATACCTATTTCCGGTATTGCGTGCGCGGCGTCTGCTTGCTGACCGCGTTCGCGATGGCGGCAGCCGCCTACGCACAACAGGGATGGAAGCAAGCTGCGCCGTTTCCAGCGCCCAGCGAGGAACTCCAGGGGGCCACGGCCAACGGTAAGCTCTATGTGTTTGCCGGACTCACGGAGTTGCCGCAATGGCGTCCAAAAGGTTACGTGTATGAATACGATCCGGCGACTAACCAGTGGACCAAGAAGAAGCCCATGGCGCTGCCCGCGCACCACGTCGTGTTTGTCGGGTATAAGGGCAAGATCTACGCCTTCGGCGGCTTTGTAGCGCCGAAGACCGGCCCCTCAGGCTGGAAGCCGATCAACAATTCCTGGGAATACGATCCGGCCACGGATACCTGGAAGGCGCTGGCGCCCATGCCGTCGAAACGCGGAGGCGGGGCTGCGGCTGTGGTCGACGGGAAGATCTACGTCATCGGAGGAGTCGAGCTGGCGCCCGGCTCGAAGGAGGGGGTCATCCACCTCGGGCTCGACGCGTGGCCATCTCACGCGGTGGGAACCAACGAGGAATATGACATCGCCACCAACACCTGGCGCGAGCGCAGCCCGATGCCGACTGCTCGAAATCATCTCGCGGTGGCAGCGGTCAACGGGAAAATCTATGCCATCGGCGGCCGCCTGGGTTCCGCCTTTTCCCTGACTGCCAGTCCCACCGATATCGTGGAGGAGTACGATCCCGCCACCAATATCTGGGGAAATGTTATGGCCAGGATGCCCACCCCGACCAGCGGTTTGACTTGGGGCGTCTACAAGGGGTGCATTTATGTCGCCGGCGGAGAGGCGCAGAATTGGCAGATGACGGCGGCGTTCCGAGCTGTCGAGGCTTTCGATCCCGCGCTCAATGAGTGGTTCGTGTTGCCCTCGCTCGCCAGGGCCCGCGCCGGGATGGCCGGAGGGGTTATAGGCGATACGCTGCATCTGGTCAGCGGAGACCTGCAATCCGCGGGCACCGGTATTCGCCAGTCTACCGCCGAGCACGACGTGTTGAACCTATCCCGAGTGCAATATTGCAGGTAAGTCACTCGCCTGGAGCGGTGGGACGATGCGGCTCGCGGAAGCGGAAACCCGAACTGGTAGGTACTTAGCGTTTCCGAATTTACTTTGGGCGAGAAGGGCTGGAGTGCCAATCTCGTCGCGGCCGTTGGCCGTTGTAAAATCTGCGCTTTGCTTTTTAGCGATCGCCCGATTCTCGTGATTCGAAGAAGAGAGGAACATAAATTCGCATGGACACATCCTTCATCGGCAAACCACACGAGTGGGATCCACGCCGCCTGTACAGCCAAACCGGGGCGGACTGGCAATACCGGGTAGATTTCGACCGCCTGCGGAGGGAGCGGCTGGAAAAACTGCGCGCTCAAATGAAACAGGACGATCTGGGGGCCCTGGTGCTCTTTGCAGGAGCAAATATTCGTTACGCGACGGCTTCGTATCAGGGGAACTGGAAATACAACATCAACATTCGGTACGCGGTCGTCCCGCACGATGGCGAGCCCGTTCTTTTCGAGACCGCCGGTTCCGATCTGCAGTGCGCCAAGATCGATTTGCCGTGGATGGAAGGGCGAATTCGTCCGGCCATTACCTGGCAGTGGGCCGAGGGCGCCGTCCCGCATATGGCCGGGCGGATGGCGGAGAGCGTCCTCGATGTATTGAAAGAGCACGGCGTGGCCAAGGAACGAATCGGCATCGACAACTTCGACATGCCGGCTCTGGAGGCTTTCCAAAAAACGGGCATCCGGATAGTCAATGGCTGGCCGGCGGTTTCGGCGGCGCGCGTGGTCAAGACCAGCGACGAGATCGAATTGCTCAAGCAGGCCTCGAGCATTGGCGACGCGGCCATGTGGAAGATCAAATACGAGTGGCTGAAGCCCGGCGTGCGCGAGCGCGAAATCGAAGCGAAAGTGCACGAGTTCATGCTGGAGCGCGGGTGCGAAATCATCTACGACATCATCGTCGCTTCCGGCGGCAACACCAGCCCGTACCGGCGATGGGCGACCGACAAGCTGATCCGGCAAGGCGATCTGATCATCGTGGACATCAACGCCGTGGGTCCTTCGGGCTACTTCATCGATTTCGTGCGGTGCTTCAAGTGCGGCGGGGCCCAGGGATTGAAAATGACCCAGAAAGAGATCGATCTGTACCGAGAAGTCTACGATTCGATGTATGCGGGCCTGGAAAAACTGAAGCCGGGCAATACCACGGCCGACGTGGCGGCGGCTTTCCCCCAGTACGATGACGATACGTACGGGACGGTGACCCTGCAGCAATTCGCCCATAGCATCGGAATCACGCTGTACGAGGGAATGTGGATCTCCCGCGCCTACTCGATGAAGTATCCCGCGGAGATCAAGGAGAATATGTACTTTGCCATCGAGACCTTCGCCGGACACCCGGGCTTGCAGCAGACCTGCCGTCTCGAGGAGAACGTGCTCGTTTCCGCCAAAGGTCCTGTGGTTTTCACGCTAATGGAGCATATGGAAGAGGCGATGAAGCGTTAACCATGCCGTAGCTTTCGGTTGGTGTTCCGGGCCCGGGAAGCCGCCGGCGTCCTGGTGGCACAAAGGCGCATCCGATGAACACCGGAACAGGCCAATCCGGGGGTAAGAACGGACTGATTTTTTATAAGAGATGCGATTCCCGATGCCGCGGGAACCGGGGAAGACATACGAAGGGGCCTTCAGCCGGTGGAATTTCTACGAAAACGTCCGATCGCCACCACGCTTCCCAAGCCAAGTAAACATTCACGCATCACCCTCCGCGATGGGGCGCAACAAACCGGCGCCAAGGCTGCCGCCTGAGAAAGAAACGCACCGCATGAGAGCCATGGTGTTGCGGGGCCCTCGGGATATGGGGCTCGATGATGTCGATAACCCGAAACCCGGCCCCCGGCAGGTGCTGGTTCGCCTTCAAAGCAGCGGCATTTGCGGCACCGATCTGAAGCTTTACGAGGGCGCCATTCGCGCGCGCTATCCGCTCGTCATGGGCCATGAAATGAGCGGGGAGGTCGTCGAAGGGGGCCGCGGGGAAATTCGGAACGGCGAGCGAGTCGTAATCGACCCGGCGCTGTTTTGCGGGACTTGTTTCCATTGCCGGGCGGGACAAACCCATCTCTGCCCACACGGGGTTCTGCTGGGGCGTGACGCAAACGGGAGCTTGGCCGATTATCTGACCGTTCCCCGGAGCCACGTCTTCCGGTTGCCCGATTCGGTGGACCGGTTCAGCGCGCCCCTCATCCAGGTCGTTACGGTGTGCCGGCATGCGCAGCGGCTTGTCGAGACATTCCCGGGACAATCGGTGGTGGTGCTGGGGCTGGGCGTCACGGGACAAGTGCATGTGCAGCTGGCAAAGGCGTGGGGCGCCTATCCCGTCATCGGCATTTCCCGCAGCGCGTGGAAGCGCCGGCTGGCCCAGGATTTTGGCGCGGACCTCGCGCTGGCTTCCGGAACCGAGTGCGTTCGCGGCGCATGGGAAGCGACGGGCGGCCATGGGGCTGACATCGTCATCGAGTGCACCGGCAAGGTGCCCGTCATGGCCGATGCGATTGCGATGGCCCGTCCGGGAGGCACGCTGGTCCTGTTTGGGGTTTCGACGGCGACCGAGGGAAAGCTGCCTTTCTATCAGCTTTATTTCAAGGAACTCAAAATCGTAAACCCGCGCGCTGCCAAGAGCGAAGATTTCCCGGCTTCGATTGATCTGGTAACCAGAGGCGCTGTGAAGCTAAATCCCTTGGTGACTCGCGTGTTGCCGCTCGCAGAAGCGCGCGAGGCCATCGCCATGCTCGAGTCGGATGAAGAGCGGCGAATGAAGATTATCATCGAGAATTAAGCCTCTCTTGCCAGGAAGCTTCGATTTCTTCAAGGGTTCTACCCTTGGGTTCCGGCACCCACGTACAACAGAAGATCCAGGCGGCTACCGACAGCAGTCCGCAGAGCCAGAAGAAATTGCCCGGCCCAGCCCGTCGGCCAGGCGGCCTCCGGCGAGCGCGGCCAAAGCCGCTCCAGCCGACACGACGCTGACCACCAGCTCCTGGCGAAAGACCGATAGCGCGAACCGCTCTTGGATGCACAGCAGCGCGCCGGAGATCACCCCGGTGCCGTAGCCGAAGAGCAGCCCTTCCAGCGCGGCAAAGACCTCAGCCGCACGGATTTACACCAGTCCGGGCGTTTGCTCCCCTGCATTCATTGCGTCGGCCGCATCCACTGCTTGCTTCCCGGCCACCCGGCACGCGGAGCCACCGCCGGCTCGTCGCGAGCCTGATCGCACGGCACGCGGCTAACAAGCTATCGGGAAAATGCTGGGCCACCATTCCCGCCATGGGACCTCGGCCGAATGATCGTCTTTGAACCTGTCCTGGTTTATGATTTCTTTCTTCATTCGGCGGCTTACTGCTGTCTATATCTTGCCGCTTTCGTCCTCTAACCCCGCACGGAGAGGTCTACTTTTCCGCATTGGGGTTCTTGTCGATCCCCCCCAGCGCCAACACCATCTGCTGCAATGCGTTGACACCTTAGAAAGCCATATGCTAGCTTCGCAAAGTCAGATGTCTCATCCCAAGGCAGTCGTTGTGTGGGCGGTCCCCGCAGGCTGCCGGTACCCTTGCAAGGAGAACGTCCTTGGCTGAAAGCCTAAAGAATTTCCTATTTACGTCGGAGTCGGTGACCGAAGGCCACCCGGACAAGATCGCCGACCAGATTTCCGACGGCATCCTCGACGCGGTTCTCAAAGAGGATTCGACTGGACGCGTGGCGTGCGAAACGCTGGTTACGACAGGCTTGGTGGTTCTGGCCGGAGAGATCACGACCTCGGCCCATCTGGATTACACCGAGATCGCCCGCGACGTCATTCGCGAGGTCGGCTACAACCGGGCCAAATTCGGGTTTGACGCCGACACCTGCGCCGTTATCTCGTCGCTCAAGCGCCAGTCGCCCGATATCGCCATGGGCGTCGACACCGGCGGCGCCGGCGACCAAGGGCTGATGTTTGGCTACGCCTGCGATGAGACCGAAGAACTCATGCCGATGGCGATCACGCTGGCGCACCGCCTGACCAGGCGCCTGGCCGAAGTCCGCCGTGGCGGAGTGGTCGGTTTCCTGCGGCCCGACGGCAAGTCCCAAGTGACCGTCCAGTATGTGGACGGCCGGCCGGCGCGCGTCGATTGCGTGGTTGTTTCGACGCAGCATTCCGATAACGTATCGAACCGCGATCTCCACGACGCCATTCTTTACGAAGTGATCCGTCCGATGATTCCCGAAGCCATGATGGACGAAAAAACCAAGATTCACGTCAATCCCACCGGGCGCTTCGTCATCGGAGGGCCGATGGGAGATGCCGGCGTGACGGGCCGCAAGATCATCGTCGATACCTACGGCGGCTACTCCCGGCATGGGGGCGGGGCTCTCTCGGGCAAGGATCCAACCAAGGTGGACCGCTCGGCCTGCTATATGGCCCGCTATGTGGCGAAAAATCTGGTGGCGGCGGGCGTGGCGCGGCGCGCGGAAGTGCAACTCGCCTACGCGATCGGCGTGGTCGAGCCGGTGTCGGTCATGGTCGATACGTTCGATACCGGTCTGGTTCCCGACGAACAGCTTACCGATCTGGTCCGCGCCATCTTCCCCCTCAATCCGCGTGGCATTATCGATGCGCTGAACTTGCGGCGCCCCATTTACCGGCAGACGGCGACCTACGGACACTTTGGCCGCAGCGAGCCCGGCTTCACCTGGGAGCGCGTGGATAAAGCCGCCCAGATCCGTAAGGAAGCCGGCATCCCGGTATCGAGTGGCGCGGGAGTGGGCGTCCGCAACTAATCCAGTCCGTCTTGCTTTAGGGAAAAAAGAGGAGAACCGCGTATGGAAAGCGTTCGAAAACTGCCCGGTGACGTGAAGGATATGGCGCTCGCCGATCCGGGAAAACGGAAGATCGAGTGGGCCAATCAGCAGATGCCCGTGCTCCAGTCGATCCGCAAGAGATTCATCAAGGAGCAGCCGCTCAAGGGCCTGCGAATTTCCGCCTGCCTGCACGTCACCAGCGAGACGGCGAACCTGGCGATCGCGCTGCGCGATGGCGGGGCCGACGTGGTGCTGTGCGCGTCGAATCCGCTCTCGACGCAGGATGAAGTGGCGGCGTGCCTGGTTCGCGACTACCAGATTCCCGTCTTCGCGATCAAGGGCGAGGACACCGACACCTATTACAGCCACATCCACGCCGCGCTCGATCACCAGCCGAAAATCACGATGGACGACGGCGCCGACCTGGTTTCCATGCTGCACTCCAAGCGGAAGGAACTGATCGAGGGCGTGATCGGCGGCACCGAGGAAACCACGACCGGCGTCATCCGCCTGCGCGCCATGGCCCGCGACAAGTCCCTTCAGTACCCGGTCATAGCCGTCAACGACGCCACCACCAAATACCTCTTCGACAACCGCTACGGCACCGGACAATCCACCCTCGACGGCGTCCTTCGCGCCACCAATCTCCTGCTGGCCGGCCTCAATTTCGTCGTCGCCGGCTACGGCTGGTGCGGCCGCGGTCTGGCCATGCGGGCGCGCGGCATGGGCGCGAACGTCACCGTCACCGAAGTCAATCCGGTGAAGGCGCTCGAGGCGCTCATGGACGGGTTCCGCGTGATGCCCATGGCGGATGCGGCGCGATTCGGCGATATTTTCATCACCGTGACCGGGGACAAGAACGTGATCGCCGCCGAGCACTTCGAAAAGATGAAAGACGGCGCCGTCGTCGCCAATTCCGGCCACTTCAACGTCGAAATCGATATTCCCGCCCTGGAGCGCATGGCGAGTTCGCACCGGCCGGCCCGGCCGTTCGTCGAGGAGTACGTGGTCTCGGGCGGGCGGCGGATTTACCTGCTCGCCGAAGGCCGCCTGCTGAACCTTTCCGCGGCCGAAGGCCATCCGGCGTCCGTCATGGACATGAGCTTCGCCAACCAGGCCCTCTCCGCCGAATACATACTGAAAAATGCGGCCAGCCTGGAAAAGCGGGTCTATCCCGTGCCCGAGCCCATCGACCGGCATATCGCCAAACTGAAACTGGAATCGATGGGCATTCTGATCGACAAGCTCACTCCCGAGCAGGAGCATTATCTGGCCTCCTGGTCGGAAGGAACCTAGGCCTTCCCCGCCAGAAATGGAAGAGTGGGCGAATCTGGCTCTCGACACGGCAGCGGCCCGCGGGGCCGAGTATGCCGACGCGCGCGTAATTGACCTGCGCGAGCGTGAGCTTTCCACCAAGAACGGCGAAGTCGGCACGCTCATCGAGAGCGAGTCGTTTGGAATCGGCGTGCGGGTGATCGCCGGCGGCGCATGGGGTTTTGCGTCCACGGATCGATTGACCCGCCGCGAGGTCGAAAAGTGCGCCGCCGAGGCCGTATCCATCGCCCGCGCTTCGGCGCTCGCCAAGCGCCACGACGTCGTTCTGGCCCCCGAGCAGTCCTACATCGACACCTGGCAGTCGCCCTTCGTCAAGGACCCCTTCCGCATCCCCGTCGACCGGCAGATCGCCCTGCTTCTCGAAGCCGACAAAGAGATGCGGCAGGTCGCCGGCGTGACCATCGCCGAAACGGGCATGGTGTTCCGCCGGATGGAGCAGCTCTTTGCTTCGACCATCGGCTCGCGAATCCATCAGGTGAAGATGCAATCGGGCGCCGGAATCGTCGCCTCCTGCTTCACCGAGAGCGAACTGCAAAAGCGGTCCTACCCGAACAGCTTTGGCGGCCAGCATGCCCTGCGCGGCTACGAGCTGGTCGAAGAATTGGATCTGGTGGGCAACGCCCGCCGCGTGGCGGAAGAATCGGTGGCGCTGCACAAAGCGCCGCAATGCCCGGAAGGGGTCCGGACCATTATCCTGGACGGCTCGCAGGTGGGACTCCAGGTCCACGAATCGATCGGCCACCCCATCGAACTCGATCGCGTGCTGGGTACGGAAGCCAATTTCGCCGGCATGAGCTTCCTCACGCTCGATAAGCTCAACAATCTGCGTTACGCATCCGACCAGGTGACCGTCGTCGCCGACGCGCGCCTCGAGCATGGGCCCGGCCTCGGCACCTTTGGCTACGACGACGAGGGCGTGCCCGCGCAATCGACCGACATCATTCGCGACGGCATGTTCCGCGGCTACCTGACCAGCCGGGAAACAGCCGCCGCGGTCGGCCAAAACCGGTCGAACGGAACGATGCGCGCCGAATCCTGGAACCGGCTGCCGCTGATTCGCATGACGAACATCAGCCTGCTCCCCGGCACATGGAAACTCGACGACCTGATCGCGGACACCGACGACGGGATTTACATGGAAACCAACCGGTCCTGGTCGATCGATGACCGCCGCTACCACTTCCAGTTCGGCACGGAAATCGGCTGGGAGATCAAGGGCGGCAAAAAAGTTCGGATGCTGAAAAATCCGAGCTACAGCGGCATCACCACCGAATTCTGGAATAGCTGCGACGCCGTCTGTTCGCGCGACCACTGGACCCTGTGGGGCACGCCGAATTGCGGAAAGGGCCAGCCCATGCAGACCATGGGCACCGGCCACGGCGCAGCGCCGGCGCGCTTCCGCAACGTCCGCGTCGGCATCGCCTTTTCCCGCTGAATTCAGTAAGGAACCGAAAAAAACTCCTTCCAAGGCAACCAACCGGCCTTATGGACTGGTTGACGTACAACGCCAGGCGTTATAGCATGGCCGCGTGATCAAGTCCTTCCGGTCGGCCGAGACCGAGCGTCTATTCCGCCGCCTCCCAGGCCGCCGGTTCCGCTCGATCGCGCGCCCCGCGCTTCGCAAGCTCTACATGCTGGACGCGGCGCCCGATCTGGCGACTCTGGCATCGCTTCCGGGAAACAGGCTCGAGCGACTGCGCGGCAATCGCGAAGGGCAATACAGCATTCGGATCAACGACCAGTGGCGCATCTGCTTCGAGTGGCGCGGCGGCGACGCCTACCGGGTCGAGATCGTGGACTAGCGCTGAGGGAAGCTGTCATGGCGAAGAAACTGAAGCCCGTCCATCCGGGCGAGATTTTGCGCGAGGAGTTCATGCGGCCGCTGGGCCTGAGCATGAACAGGCTGGCGCTCGACTTGCGCGTGCCGGTAACTCGGATCTCGGAGATCGTCGGCGAGCGTCGGGCAATCACAGTGGATACTGCACTGCGCCTGGCGCGCTACTTCCGGAATTCGCCGCAATTCTGGCTGAATCTCCAAATGCGGTACGAGTTGGAAGTCGCCGAAGATAGCCATGAAACCGAGAGGATCGCCAGAGATGTTCATCCTGCCGAAATGGAGGCGCGGGGCGCGTAACTGAAATCGCTCTCGACTCGACCCAGCAGGTGGCATGTGCGCAGCCGGGGCGGACTCTTAGGGGAACGACTGTTTATTCAATATTCTGCTACCCATCGGAATTGTAGGATCGTGGGGCTTTCCTGCCTTTGCTGACGCATTTGCGTGCCTGGAAGCCGTCTCAACCCCACCCACTGCCCACCCTTTCGGAGCAAGGATGGGGCACCCGCAAAAGCAGGCGTCGCAGTGAGCGTCGCGATAATATGACGCCGCCGTGCGCGCAACGAGTATCATCCGACCGTGGAAATCCTGGCCCACCCGCCAACAGCCCCACGCTCACGAGGCATGGGGCACCCTGAAAAGATCCTCCGAGATAAAGCGCCGAGAGGTTAACATGCCGGCCGAGATGGCCTCTGACGCAAATTCCCGAGGAATGTTGGCTACCCGCCGCGCGGCATGCATCAAACTTCAGAAAGCTGCTGGGCTACATCGACAAAAAGGACAGAAAGCTTCTATTGGCTTTGCTCGGAAATTGGCTGCTAGATGACGGCCTACTCGGTTTCGATATCCTCGTCAACGTGATTTGGCGCGTGCTCAGCTGTGAGATGCCCTCTGTTTTCGAGTTCACCGAAGCGTCGCAATTCAGCAAGAGTTAATCGAATCGTATCGTCGTTTGCTCGATTGGTCGGATAGACCTTGCGTTCGAGTATGACGCGGCCACCCTCGACTCGTCGGTTCTGAATCACAATCGCGGAAACGCGGGAAGTTTGTCGAAAGAAACCTCGATTGTTTCTCCTCGCAATGGGCGCTCCGACTGGTTTGTATACTCCATCGACGCGCTGGAGTCGGAATTCCAAATCACCATAGAGCGCCGATTCAATAGAGAAGTCCGAGAGCATGAACTGTTCTGAAACTTCGAGAGTGATGATTCCACGCGACGACTTTGGCAATTGTTTGCGCTTTTGCTTCAGAATTGTCTTTAATCGCTCGTGATCGTTTACAGGTTCCGGTGGGAATTTCATTTTCTTCATAAGCGAAGCCGCGGTCCTCGTCATTTCCTTCCCGAGATGTTCGAACCGGACAACTAGATCAGCCTTGCTGATGATTTCATTGACCTGAACATCTGTCGAGTAGACGCCCTCGGGGAGGAGCACTTTCCCGTCTGGGGGTTCAAAGTAAAGCGTCGCCTTCTTAATTTCCTTTTCCTTTAATAAGCCAAGGACTTCGACTACCAACTCGATCGCAGCCTTAGTGCGAGGTGAACCGGCATGGTACTCATCTCCGATGACGAATGATGCAGAGTACGCCGAGGGTATTTGATTCATCTTTGCGAATATTTGCTTCGTCACTCGCTCTCGACGCTCTTCGTCCTCGGAAAATCCAGCAGCACGAACCTCGACAAAATACGAAACACCATCCCAGTCGGCGCAAATATCCGGTCCCTTTTTAGGTGCATTCGGTTCGAGAACAATCCCAAAGCCTTGGCGGGCCAAGAACGCCGCAGACTCCATTTCAGCAAGCGTCGAGATGAAAGGGTCTTTGATCTTATCCACTAGAACGTTGGCGTCGAATTCGACCTTCGGATTCGTCAGAAGGTCCTTGACCAATTCCTCCGTGTGTCTGAGCCAAACCCGTGCTTTTTCATTCTTCTGGTATCGGCCGAGCAAATGTGCGGGGTTCGCACCGTACACCTCAGCATCGACCCAAGCATCCCCCATCAGTTTGCGAATATAGGTCAAATCGCACATGCGGAATTATCATCGAAGAGCAAATCTCGCACAAATCGAAGCAGCGGTCGCTTTGCAGTGTCGGCTCGTCACTTTGTTTAGGCGGGCGGCGCGGATGAAGCATCCGCGCCGATTGCGTTGAGGATTTGTGTTGCCGTCCGCCGGACGTATTCGAGGCTTTCGCTGAGGAGCTTTGCATCCCCGCCGTAGAGACCGATGTAGTCCTGTGCGGCGGTGCCGGTGTCGAGGCCGATTGCGCTGCAAACGACGAACGGGCGGGTGGCCCAGGCGTTTGCCGTTGCCTTTACGGGTGCCCCATGCTCGTCTTTGAAGCTGTGAAGAAACCGCCCGGCGGGGCCGGTTTCGCTTTGGGTGGACATCGCGCGACCGTCTTTTGTGGCTTCACTGGCGGCGCCCTGTGGCTAGCGGCGTTTTGCCGTCAGACAGGCTGCTCACTGGCTATCCGTAGTCGGATCCACTGTTGCAAGTTATAAGTGAAGCAGGTCCACAGTAACTCGGTTGCAACCTTTGCCAGCCCGCGCACGTGAAATTGCCGAAGCCCCAATTTGCTTTTGATCCACGCGTGACAGAACTCGATCACTCGACCGCGCTGGCGATACTGCGCCTGCGCTTCTGCCGTGGCCATCTTCTCTCGAAACGCAACGACAGCGGCGCTCTCCCCCGATCGCAGCAGCCCGCGCCCTTGACTCCGATTTTCCGGGCAGCACTCCGGCTTGCGCACGCAAGCCTGGCAGTCGGGCGGGTGGCCCAGGCGTTCGCCGCTGCCTTTACGGGTGCCCCATGCTCGTCTTTTCAGCTGTGAAGAAACCGGCCCGGCCGGGCGGTTTCTTCACAGCTTCTTTGTGAGCGTGGGGCTTTTCTGCCTTCGCGGAAGGATTTGCGTGCCCGGAAACCGCCTCGACCCTACCCATTGCCCACCATTGCCAAGCAAGGGATGGGGCGCCCACAAATGCGGGCATCGCAGTGAGCGTCGCGATGCTATGACGCCGCCGTGCGCGCAATGAGCATCATCCGGCCGTGGAAGTCCTGGCCCACCCGCCAGACTTTATGGGGCTGCTGACTGTCTTTTTCGGCATCCTGCCATGCATTGAATTCGCAGAAGAACGCGAATTCCAGTCGACCGGCTGCCCCGCATCCGCGCGGAATCATGTATGATTTTCGGGTTATCGAGGGAGCCGCCATGCCGACACGCGCCAAAGCCAAACGGACGAAGGCAAAATCTGCCGTAAAGAAACCGGCGCGGAAAGCGCCGGTAGCCGCCGAGCACCGGATCGCCCGTTCCGCGCTCGAACGAATCGCCGAGCGCGTCTTCAAATTCAGCCGGGCCGACGAAACCGAAGTCGCGATCGACGCGACCACCGACGCCCTGACTCGCTTTGCCAATAACACCATCCATCAGAACGTCGCCGAGCGGGGAATTTCGATTTCCGTGCGCGCAGCCGTCGATGGGCGCACCGCGCGCGTGACGACCAACAAAACCGACGACGATTCGCTCGCTCGCGCCGCGCAATCGGCCGAGCGCCTGGCCCGGTTGCAGCCTCCGAGCGAAAATCTGCTGCCGATGCCCGGCCGCCAGAAATATCCGGCCGTCAAACGGTTCTTCCCCGCCACGGCCGCGGCCACGCCCGAGGACCGCGCGCGCGCCGTGGTGCGCGTGGTGAACCTGGCAAGCGAGCGCGGACAAACCGCCGCGGGAATCTACTCGACGGGCATTTCGCAGACGGCGCTGGCCAACTCGCGCGGCCTGTTCGCCTATTACGAGCAGACGCGGGCGGAATTTTCCGTTACGTTCCTCGAAAGCGGCAGCTCCGGCTGGGCCAAGGCGAATTCGGGCGACATCCGGCAAATCGATCCCGAAGCGCTCGCCCAAAGCGCCAGCCAGAAAGCCCTGGATTCACGCGAGCCGCGTGAAATTCCCTCGGGCCATTACACGGTGATTCTCGAGCCGGCGGCCGTGCTCGATCTGGTGGGCTTCCTCTTCTACGATTTCGCGGCCACGGCCGTCGAGGACCAGCGGTCGTGTTTCACCGGCCGCCTGGGAAAACAGCTTCTCGGCCAGCACATCACCATCTGGGACGACGCCTATCATCCCCTGCAAGCCGGCCCTCCCTTCGACGGCGAGGGCGTGCCGCGGCAAAAAGTGCTTCTGGTCGATCGCGGCGTGCCGAAGAATCTGGTGTATTCCCGCGGCAGCGCGAAACGGCTGGGCGCCAAGCCCACCGGCCACGGAATGCCTTTGCCGAACGAATGGGGCGAGGCGCCGCTGAACATCGTCTTCGCCGGAGGCAAATCGTCCATCGAGGAGATGATCGCTTCGACCGGCCAGGGAATTCTGGTGACGCGCTTCTGGTACATACGGGAAGTCGATCCCTACCAGAAGATCCTGACGGGCATGACGCGCGACGGCACGTTCCTGGTGGAGAACGGCCGCGTGGCGGGTGCGCTCAAAAACTTCCGCTTCAATCAAAGTATTATCGAGATGCTGGCCTCGGTCGAGGCGCTCGGCACTCCCGTGCGGGCCGCGGGCGAGGAATCGTTCGAGATGGTCGTCCCCGCCATGAAGGCGCGCAACTTCCACTTCACCGAAATGACCAAGTTCTGACGGCGAACGCGCCGGCTGCGATCTCCGGGGCGAGAGACCGCAGCCGTTTTTGCTGCTGGCAGGGGCGAAAAATACGCGTCGCGACGGGTTTTATCCTCTGACTGAAGCAGTTTTGTGAGCCAGGGCGGCCATGGGACGCGGCGCGGAATGCGCGTAGATGAATTTCTGACCCCACTCATCGCCCGGATAGAACCATTTGAGAAGCGCTGGCGGAGAATTGGACGGCCGCTCTTCCAAGGTGACCACCGGCTTGGCGGTTACGTTCGGGCGAAAGGCGGGCTCGGCCAGGGCGTAGGTTATGAGCTTGCCGGTCTCGGCGTTAGTGATTGCAACGATGGAGCTACCAGATATAGAGTCGATGAGCCGGAAAGTGTAGGTTCCCGGCGAAAGCACATGGCCGGGAATCTCAACGGGACCGTTTACGGTTACCAGCGTTTTCTGGTTCCACGCGCTTGCGCGCGCGCCGGGAACCAGCATGAAAGACAGAAGACCTGCCGCAAAGAAGACGGAAAAGAAGCTTACGATTCTGCTGCGCGAAAGCATGGCAAATGACCCTCCTTAACTTAAAAACTTGGAGGGATCGCGATCTCTCTGTGTATTGTGATGCAGGATCCCGGCCCGCCGATGCCAGAATTATCGGATTCGAATTTTCCCCGGGGAAAAAGCCGACAAATATCCATTACCGAGAGAACTACGCGCGCGTGCCGCTTTTCCCCTCGCCTTCCAGAAGAAGCCGGCGATAGGCCTCGCGTTTGGGAATGCCGCGTTCGCGAGCGGCTTGCTTGAGGGCCGCCTTGCGGTCAAGCCCTTGCCGCTCGAGTTCCTCGATCCTTTCGGCAAGCGTGCCGGCGGCGGCCGCCTCCGCCGTCCCCTCTTCCAGCGCGGCGATTAAAAGGGTGATTTCACCGCGAGGAGTTGCACTTTCGAATTTGCGAACCAGTTCCGCCAGGCGCCCGCGGCTGAATTCTTCATGGATCTTCGTGATCTCGCGCGCCACAACGGCCTGCCGGTCGCCGCAAATTTCCAGCGCATCGGCGAGCGTCTGGACGAGCCGGTGCGGAGCTTCGTAGATCACGATGGTGCGACGCTCCGAGGCCAGTTGGCGCAGGCGGCGCCTTCGCTCGCCGGCTCGTGGCGGTAGGAAACCAACGAACAGGAATTCACCGGTATCCAGCCCCGAAGCCGCCAGAGCGGCGACGAATGCCGATGGCCCCGGAATCGGAATGACGGGAATTTGGCGTTCGAGGCAGAGCCGAACCAGGTCCCGGCCGGGATCGGAGACCAGCGGCGTGCCGGCGTCGGTCACCAGAGCCACCGTGGAACCCTGCTCGAGGCGGCCCATCAGCTCGGTCGCGCGGTCACACTCGTTATGTTCGTGATAACTGACCAGGGGCCGGTCGATTGAGTGACGGGTCAAGAGCTTGCGCGTCTGGCGCGTGTCCTCGCAAGCAATCCAATCGGCCTCGCGGAGCACGCGGAGCGCCCGGAGCGTTATGTCCTCCAGGTTGCCGATGGGCGTGGCCACAAGATACAGTTTGCCCCGCCCGATGGTGTCTTCGCCGGTCATGGAACCAGAGCGAGTCTAGCACGCGGCGGCGGCGGCTCGCGGTCACGGCTGGCGTGGTACCATAAGGGAGCCGTCATACGTTTTTTTCAGGAGAATTAGTGTGCCGCTTTACGAGTACGAATGCGCCCATTGCCATCATCGCTTCGAGAAGATTGAATCCTATTCCGCGCCGGAAAAGCGGAAGTGCCCAAAGTGCGGCAAAACCGCCGTGCGGGTTTTAACCGCCCCGGCGATCCAGTTCAAAGGCACCGGCTGGTACGTCACCGACTACGGCGGGAAGAATTCGGGCGCCGCGTCGAAAAGCGGCAGCGCGTCCGGCTCGGCGGGCGACGGAACCCCGGCAAAGGCAACTTCCGAAAAGCCAAGCTCGGACAAGGGCGCCTCAGACAAAACCAGCGCAAACAAGAAAGCCTGATTTCGCCCGAGCCGAAGCTCCGACCCACGAAACCGTAAGTCCCGGAGATGATTTTTTAGAGTTTGAGCGTGCGGAGCCAGTCGCGGAAGGCGCCGCCAAACTCGGGATTTTCCAGGGCGATTTCCACGTTGGCTTGGAGAAAGCCGAGTTTGTCGCCGGCATCGTAGGATTTTCCCTCGCACACGCAGGCCCACAACCCCTTCTCCTGGGCCAGAACACGCAGCGCGTCGGTCAACTGAATTTCTCCGCCGCGGCCGGGCTCGGTGCGTTCGAGATAATCGAAAATTTCCGGCGGAAGAACGTAGCGGCCCGCAATGGCGAGCGTGGAGGGGGCTTCCTCGGGCGAAGGTTTTTCCACCAGGTCGCGAATGCGATAGACCTGGCGCCCGCCGCGCTCGACGGGCGGATCGGCGGAAACGATTCCGTAGAGGCCGACCTGCTCGCGGGCGACCGGAATGACCGCAATCACTCCCTCGCCGGTCGCTTCGTACACCTCGACCAGTTGGCGCGTGACCGGCGTAGTTCCCGTCATGATGACGTCGCCGAGCAGAACCGCGAAGGGCTCGCCGTCGATGATGCTGTGCGCTTCGAGCACCGCGTGGCCCAGGCCGAGCGGCTCCTTCTGCCGCGTGTAGCTGAACCGGACCATGTTGCTGATCTGGCGCACCAGTTCGGCCTGGTCCGTCTTCCCCTTGCGTTCCAGGAAGGCTTCGAGTTCGGGCGAGGCGTCGAAATGGTCCTCGATGGCGTTTTTGCCGCGGCCGGTGACGATGACGATGTTCTCGATTCCGGAAGCGACGCACTCCTCGACGGCATACTGAATGAGCGGCTTGTCGACGACCGGCAGCATCTCCTTGGGCTGGGCCTTGGTGGCCGGCAAGAAGCGCGTGCCGAGGCCGGCAGCGGGCAGCACCGCCTTCCTCACCGGCTGGAAACGAGCACTCATGAATAATTCCCGCAGACGTGCGACATAATGGCTCCGTTCTTTCGAAAATCTATTTTCGCGTGTTGCGGGCTGCCATCGCAACCGCAACGATCGCAACCATCACGATAATGATCGGATTGAACCAATGCTCCCAGAACGGGTTGACGTAGGACAAGCCGGAGACGAAAACAAATGCCAGAACAAACAGCACTTCCCACCACGACTGCAGCAGCCCGCCCATGCATCCTCCCTCTCCCCGAGCATCCGCTTATCCCGCCATTTGCGGCGGAAGTCAACCCCCGCAGGCCGAAGACGGCTCGCCAAGCGCATGCTACCATAGCCGGCCGGAGAAAATGATGGCGCGCGACGCGAGCATTCTCGGGATCGAATCGTCTTGCGACGAAACGGCCGCCGCGGTGGTGCGCAACGGCCGGACGATCCTTTCGAGCGTGGTCGCCTCGCAAATCGATCTGCACCGCAAATACGGGGGCGTGGTTCCGGAACTGGCTTCCCGCGAGCATTTGCGAAAAATCGTTCCCGTGGTTCGCGAGGCGCTCGCAGGGGCCGGCATGGCCTTGGCGGACGTGGACGCGGTGGCCGTGACGAACGGTCCCGGCCTGATCGGCGCGCTGCTGGTCGGGGTGACCTACGCAAAAGCCCTCTCGCAGGCTGGCGCAAAACCGCTGATCGCCGTGAACCACCTCGAGGGGCACGTGCGAGCGGTGATTTTGGAGGCTCTCGGCGAGGGCCGCGAGCCGGAGTTGCCGGCCGTCTGCCTGATCGTTTCCGGCGGTCACACCGTGCTCTATTCGGTGCGGGCGGCCGCGGAAGGGGCGACCGAAGCAGTCCCCTTCCAGTATGCCCGGCTCGGGCAGACGCGGGATGACGCGGCCGGCGAAGCCTACGACAAGGTCGCCAAGATGCTGGCCCTGGGCTATCCCGGCGGGCCCGTGATCGACCAACTGGCGCTCCATGGCGACCCGGCGGCGATTCGGTTCGGCGAGCCGAAAATGAAGGGCAATCCCTACGATTTCAGCTTCAGCGGAATCAAAACGGCGGTGCTGTATCACCTGCGAAAACATCCCGAGTTGGAACCGGAAATTCGCCGCCGCCGCGACGCGCTGGGCGAGAAGCGGCTGCGGGCGCAGGAACTGCTGCCGCTTTGCGGCCGGCACACGCTGAATCTGGTGGCCAGCTTTCAGCGGGCGGTTGTCAGCGACCTCGTATCGAGAACCCTCGCCTCCGCCGAGCAGTGGGCGTCGCGCTCGGTGCTGGTTTCGGGCGGCGTGGCGGCAAACCGCGAACTGCGAGAAACGTTCGAGAGCGAATCCGCGCGGCGCGGCATCAAGGTATTTTTCCCCAGCCGCGCTCTTTCCACCGACAACGCGGCCATGATCGCCGCGGCGGCATATCCACGCCTGCTGGCCGGCGAATTGACGGGGGAAGAGCTGAACGCCGAGGCGGTGCTTCCACTCGCCTGACGATACAGAGGCCCCGCTTCAGGGGCTGAAGCCCCCATTTTGACTGGGTTTATGTCGGAGCTGAAGCTCCGACCCCCGGCTGAACCACCGGCCCGCGGCTGAAGCGCCCCCCCCCCCCCGGAGTTCCCGGCGGCATCTGAGCGCGGGGCTCGGGCGAGGTTTTTTCCGTTTCCGCTGCTATGGCAAACGATCCTCACCCGCCCGAGCCGTCTCGAACTGACAGCTGCGGAACGACCGTCGGCACGAACGCGCTGATCGAGCGCAGATCGGACTGCTCAGCGAGCGGCGCGAGTTTCCTCCCTCGGACTATCTGGCGGCAACAATGACTCGGTGGGTCGGAACGAGCTTCGTCTCGATGGTCGATGGCGTGAGCTACCCGCAAAATGCAGTTTGAGGACGCCAGCCGGCACCATTCTTCGCATCCTCACGCCGGGCGGCGGGGGCTGGGGGAAAGGCAAGAAAAGGTAAAAACCTGCTGGCAGTAACGCTTGGCGTGTCTTTTAAATGGAAAAATCCGGAAAATGCGTACACAACCGCAGCGTGGGTCGTCGCTCCCCTCAGGCGACGGTGCTCCGGAACGGGCTAGTCGGCTGCCGCAGCCATCCCGATTTCCGGGAACTGCAGCCTGGCCTTGGCGAGCGCTCGCACGACGTGTATCTCCACCTTGGTCTCGCTGGACCGCTGGGCGGTGGCCAGTTCGCTGATCAACAGAAATTTCGCCCGCTCGAGCATTTTCTTCTCGCGGAACGAAAGGGGTTTGGCGCGGCTGAGAGCAAGCAGGCTCTTCAGAACTGCTGCAACGTCCAGAAGGTCACCAGTGCGCATGCGCTCGGAGTTTTCCTTAAAGCGATGTTTCCAGTCGCCCCGGGGATTGTCCGAGTTGTGATTGGTTTCGAGAAATCCCAAAACCCTTCTGGCTTCGGTGCATGTAATCACGCGGCGCAGCCCGACCGTATGAGCGTTTGTTTCGGGAACCATCACACGGAGACCACTGGTGGAAATGCGCAGCATGAAGCAACGTTCTGAATGTCCGTTGAGATAACTGAAGCTGACCTGCTCGATTGTACCCACGCCATGATTCGGATAAACAACCTTATCCCCGATCTTATATTCGACCATGGGTGCCCCTACCTGCGTAAACAATTGTAAGGACAAGGGTTGCCTCAGTCAAGCTTGGCGTGTAAAAATCAGGCAAAGATCCATCGTAACCCGACCAGCATGGTCGCAAATGATGGCTGCCTGGATGCGCTCCGCGGAGGACAAATTACCGCTCATTTTTCGGGCTTCTCGCAACCGCAAGGAGCAAACATGCCCATGCCACAATGAAAAAGATTTATGCCCAAGTTATAGGTATCTGCCAGTTGTAAGCTTCTAGAAAACCGAACGGCCGCAACGCGAAGGAGGCCCTTGCGCCTCTTCTCGAAACCAGGAAGTTGTACCGGTAAGTTACAATCTTCTCTATGCTTTCGCTGGCAATGGATACCAGTACCTCGTCGGGGAGCCTCGCGGTGCTGCGCAACGACCGAGTGCTGGGCGTCGTCGGCGCATCGGCCGAGGAGACCTATTCCTCCCGGCTATTCCGCCATTTGCGGATTTTGCTCGAAGAATTGCAACTCGGGCTCGACCGTTTCGACCTGTTCTCCGTGGCATCCGGTCCGGGCTCGTTCACCGGCCTGCGGATCGGTCTGGCCGCGGCCAAAGGCTGGGCGGAGGTATTTTCGAAGCCTGCCATCGGAGTGAGCGTGCTCGAAGCCGTCGCGGCGCAGGCGACGGCGCCCGCGCTGCTGATCGCGTCCCTGGTGGATGCGCGGCGAGGCCAGGTTTATGGCGCCATATACGAGCGGAGAGACCTGGTGCTGGTTCGGCGCGGGGAAGAAATGGTTTTGACACCCGGAGAATTCTTCG
Source organism: Patescibacteria group bacterium (assembly GCA_035533975.1). Lineage (GTDB taxonomy): Bacteria > Acidobacteriota > Terriglobia > Acidiferrales > UBA7541 > JAKASX01. Next base: position 133,523 of record DATLSU010000002.1, on the reverse strand, counting down.
ATTTGCTGGCAGAGGCAACCCGGGGGAAATCGCTGGCGCTGGTGTCCCCCACGCCGGAGGCGATCGAAGAACCTTTGGAGCACTCAGCGTTTCGTAACCTGCCCGTGGAACGCGTCTCTCCCTTCCTGGCTCCGGTGATCGGCCGGTTGGGCTACCTGCGGGCCGCTTCCGGCGAGGCGGGCGATCCGGATGGGCTCGAGGCGAATTACGTGCGGCGGTCCGATGCGGAAATGAAATGGAAGGATTGACGATCCGGCCGCTGCAGGAGAGCGACAGCGCCGCGATTGAGCGCATCACCCGCCAGGCTCCCCAAGCGGCAGCGTGGCCAGCGGAGAGCTATGCAGGATTGCCGGGCTGGGTGGCAGAGACGCCCACCGGGGCTGTGGGCTTCGTCGTGGCGCGATCGGCGGCCGACGAAATGGAGATACTGAACCTGGCCGTTCTGCCCGCCGCGCGGCGGCGCGGGGTAGCGACCGCGCTGCTCCGAGCGGCGCTCGATCATGGCCGGCGCGCAGGCTCGCGCCGCGCCTACCTGGAAGTGCGGGAATCGAACCAGGCGGCGCGGCGCCTCTACGAGCGGAGCGGCTTCGTCATCGTCGCCCGGCGTCCCCGCTACTACCGCTATCCGGAAGAAAGCGCATTGCTTATGGCGCTTACGCTACCGGATTCGCAATGAGCGGGATTCCCATTGGCGGCCGAAGTCCGCTATGCTAGTTTCGGTCGACACGTCCGCGCGGCAGCGCGGAACAATGGGCGCGGCCGTTCTGGCCGCTATCCATCGATCCGGAGAGAAATGGTCTTTCGGGAGGCTTTGAAGTTTGCGTTGCCGCCGCTTGCGCTGGGTGCCCTGGCGGTTGCGGTTGGATGGATGTGGCCTGCGGCGGCTCTTTTCCTGCTCGGGGCCTTCGTATTCTATTTTTTCCGCGATCCCGAGCGCACGCTCCCGCCGAGTCCAACGGCCGTGGTTTCACCCGCCGATGGAAAGGTGTTATCGGTGGTCGAGGAGCCGCTCGACGGCCGGCCGGGCCACCGCATCGCGATTTTCCTCTCCATCCTGGATGTGCACGTGAATCGGGCGCCGGTGGCGGCCAGCGTGGCCAGTGTCGATTACCGGCCCGGGAAATTTTACGCCGCGATGCGGGAGCGCGCCTCGGCCGAGAACGAGCGCAATATCATTCGGCTGGAGACCGGCCGGGGGCCGGTCATCGTGAAGCAGATCGCCGGATGGGTCGCCCGGCGCGTCGTGATATGGAAGCCGGCCGGCTCGAAACTGGAGCGGGGTGAGCGATTGGGAATGATCCGCTTCGGTTCGCGGGTCGAGGTCTGGCTGCCCAGCGAGGCGCAGGTAACGGTTCGACCCGGGCAGCACGTGCGCTCGGGCGCGAGCGCGATAGCGGACTGGCGATGACCGAACTCGAAGAATTCGATTTCGCAAGCGATCCGGCCGGGGCCGCGCAGAAGCCCATGCGGGGACGCCGCGGCATCTATCTCCTGCCCAGCATCTTCACCGTGGGGAACCTGCTTTGCGGCTACTACGCCATCTGGACCACCTTCAAGGGCACCATGCCGGATATGGACAATGCCGCCAAGGCCATCGGCCTGGCCATCGTTTTCGATATCCTCGATGGGTTTATTGCCCGCATCACCCATACCGGAAGCGAGTTGGGCAAACAGTTCGATTCCCTGGCCGATATCATCAGCTTCGGCATCGCTCCGACGATCCTGGCCTTCGCCTGGGGAGTGAACGGGCTGCTGGTAGCCTCCGATCCGCGGGCCATGCAAGTGTACCGGCTCGGATGGCTGGTCGGGTTCGCCTATTTGCTCTGCTGCGCTTGGCGCTTGGCTCGTTTCAACATTCAGGGCATGGCGCCCGAGCGCTCCCGTTACTTCGTTGGATTGCCCACGCCGGCGGCGGCCGGGATGATCGCCGCCATGGTCCACGCGGTCCAATATCCGATCGACGACTGGTGGGTATCGCTGCTCTGGCTAGGACTGGTTCTCACCTTGGGAGTGCTGATGGCGAGCACGGTGCGCTACGTGGGCTTCAAGGAGATCCAGTGGCAGCGCCGGCATCCGTCATGGGCCTTCATTCTCATCGGTTTTTTGATCGCCGCGATCGTCCTCTATTCGGAAGTGGTCCTTTTGGCGGTGGCGGGAATTTACGTTCTTTCCGGCATGATGAGCCGCCTGGTTCGCCTGATGCGGCACCGCTTTGCCTCGCACCCCACCAATGTCAACATCTAACTCCACCATCCGCATTGCAATCGTTGGCGCCGGCTCTGCTCGCGGCAAAGAGCTGCGGGACGTCCTCGAAACCGACGGGTTTTCGAGCGCCGCCATGCGCCTTTTCGATGAAGACATCGCCATCGGCACCCTGACGCGCGCCGGCGACGAAGCCGCCGTTATCAGCGCCGTAGACGAATCCAGTTTTGAAGGGGTGCGCCTGGTGTTCTTCGCCGGCCGCGCCGAGATGGCGGCGCGCCATGCGATACAGGCCAGCCAGGCCGGAGCCCGGGTGATCGACCTGAGCGAGGACCCGGGCCTGGAAAACACCGCGCCCTGGATACCGGCGCTCGATCCCCTGCTGGGGCTGCCGGAGAACACCGAGGGGAAAATCCTGCGCTCGCCTTCGGCCGCGGTGATTGTGGCCGCGTCGATCGCCGCGGCGCTCGATCCATTTCGCCCTTCCCGTCTGGCGATGACATTTCTCCGCCCCGTCTCGGAACGAGGGCAGGAGGGAATCGACGAACTCGAGCAGCAGACCGTCAGCTTGCTCTCTTTCCGCCCGATTTCCGAAGGAATTTTCGGAGCGCAGGTGGCGTTCAACCTGATGGATGCGTATGGGGCGGGAGGCGAGCCCTCGCTGCAGGCCATCCGGGGGGCTATCGTGCGCGATACCGGGCGCGCGCTGGGAGGCCGAATCGTCATGCCGGCGCTTCGGATCGTGCAGGCGCCGGTATTCTTTTCTTATGCATTCAGCGTCTACGCGGAACTGGCCGAGCCGGTGGAAGCCGCCGAACTCGAGGCAGCTCTCGGAAAAACGGGGTTGCGCGTCGAAACCGAGTCCGAGCCCAGGCCGACGAACATGAGCGTGACCGGCAGGCCGGAAGCCGTGCTGGGACCGGTCGAACGCGACGTCTCGGTTGCATCAGGGTATTGGTTTTGGGGCGCGGCCGACAATGTGAGGATGGTGGCGGCAAATGCGGTGGCTATCGCGCGATCTCTTCTCTAAGCGGATAGGGCGACGCCCGCTGGCGCGCCTGCTTCCGGCTGTTCCGCTGGCGCTGGCGCTGGCCGGCTGCGGATACCACGTCGCCGGGCGCCACACCGACCTTCCGAAGACCTGGCACACGATTGCCGTACCCATATTCGCCAATCACACCCTCCACTACCGGATCGAGCAGATCTTCACCCAGGCGGTGGTCCGTGAACTCGAAGCACGTACCGCATATCGCATCGTTCCCAATCCCGCTCAAGCCGACGCCGTGCTGCTCGGCCAGGTGACATCGATCCATGCGGTCCCGGTCCTCTTCGATGCCGCCACGGGCCGCGCGACGACGATGCTCGTTACCGTGCAAGCGAAGGTGCGCCTCGAAGATCGCGCCTCCGGGAAGATTTTGTACCGGAACGACAAACTCGTCTTCCGGGATGAGTACGAGCTTTCCACGAATCCGCAGAGTTTTTTCGAAGAGGAGGATCCGGCCCTGGGCCGCATGGCCCGCGATTTCGCCTCTCGCGTGGTTTCCGACATTCTGGAGGGCTTCTGATGCCCGATTCCGCAGTGGAACGCCTGCTCCAAGGGATCCAAAAAGGAAAGGTGCCCGCGGCGGTCCTCCTGCTCGGCGCCGATTCCTACTGGCGCGAACTGTGCCGGCGAAAGCTGATCGAGACGCTGGTGCCGGAAGCGGCGCGCGCGTGGGCGGTAACCCGCCTGTCCGCCGCGGATGCCGGCGCAGCCGAGGTCGTCGGCCTGGCGCAGATGCAGCCCATGCTGGCCTCGCGCCAGCTCGTTTTCGTGGGCGATGCGGAGAGATGGGAACAGGGAGGCGCCGACACACTCAAAGAGAACCTCGCCGCCCTGGGCGGCTACCTCGAAGACCCCGCGCCCTTCACGATGATCGTGCTCGAAGCCGAAAAGCTCGACCAGCGGATGCGCCTGGCCCGTCTGCTCGGCGAACACGCGCTTGTTGTGGAGCTGGGCGCTCCCGGCGCCGATCCCGCCCGTTTGGCCGTTCAGATGGCCCAGGAACGAGGAGTTGAAATGGAACCGGAAGCGGCGGCGGCGCTAGCCGAGGCGTCGGGCGGAAGCACCGCCCGTCTGGCGAACGAAGTGGAAAAGCTAGCCTGCTACGCCGCCGGGCGCCCCATCACCGCCGCCGACGTTCGCGAGCTGGTGATCAGCGAAGGCTCGGCGCAAGTGTGGGAACTGACAGAGCTGCTGGCGTCGGGCCAGCGAGGCCGCGCGATCGAGGCGGTCGACGAACTCATGCGGAAGGGTGATTCCGGGCCGAAACTGGTCGGCGCACTGGCCTGGATGTTCCGGAAACTGGTGATCGCTTCCGAACTGCCCGCCTCCGCCAATCCGTGGCAAGCCGCGCGCCAGCTCGGCATGCGGCCCGATTCGGCCCGGATCGCGATCGAACATGCCCACCGCATTCCTCGCGCGCAATTGCGGCAAGCCCTGGTCGCTTTGGCCGAAGCCGACAATCGTCTGAAATCGGCGGGAGCCGACGACCGGGGAATTATGGAGTTCCTGCTCGCGCAACTTTCGGGGATGGGCGTCGAGGCCGGCGGGGAAAGGGCAGGCTGAAAGCTACCCGGCTTTCGGGCGCAACCATCCTTCGGGGAACTGGCGCCGGGCGGATGAGAAGAGGCGCTTCTTAGGCCGGCTTCTGCGCCGCAGCCGCACGGGCGGCGTTCAGCGCCAAGCTGAGGCGGGACTTGTACCGATTGGCCGTGTTCTCGTGAAGCACTCGCTTCTGAATGGCGCGGTCGAGCGAGGCATACGTGGCCGGAAGCAGCGCGAGGGCTTCGTCGAGCTTCCCCGTGGCGATCAGGGCAATCTGCTTCTTGACCGCCGTTCCCGCAATCGAGCGGTTCGATCGATTGATCGCCGCGCGCCGCACGGTCTGGCGGATGTTTTTCAGTACCGACTTCTTCTTTTTCTTCGTCTTGGCGAGCGTGCCTGTCGGCATCCAGTGCTCCTTCGGGATCGGCCGCCGGAAAAAACCGCGGCGATAAGATAGACTAGGATACCGGAACTGAGATTGTCAATTTTCGCCGCGGCGAGGGGACTCCCCGAAATTGCGAGCTAAACGAAGGATTCCGATTCCCGTTTTCCTGGTGGCCATGCTCGGCCTGTCTCTTGGGGCCCGGGCGCAGGAGACAAGCCAGCTCCAGCCGCAGGGTTACGTCAGCGATTTTGCCGGAGCGATCGACCCCGGCACGCGGCAAAAGCTCACCGCGCTTTGCCAGGAAGTGGACCAGAAGGCAGGCGCGCAGATCGCCGTCGTGACCGTTTCGACCACCGGCGGCGTGCCCATCGACGAATTCTCGATCGACTTGGCACAGCGCTGGGGCATCGGGCCCAAACAAAAAGACCGGGGAGTGATGATTTTGCTCGCCGTCAACGATCATCGCTACCGGATCGAGGTCGGCTACGGCCTGGAAGGGATTTTGCCCGACGGACTCGTGGGCCGCTTCGGCCGCGAAGCCGTCCCGCTGCTTCGCTCCGGAAATTACAGCGGGGCGCTGCTGCTCATGACGAGCCGCGTGGCCGGGGTGATCGCCGCCGATCGCGGCGTCACGCTGACCAGCGCGCCGCCCATTCCACCGGCCGGGGAAAACCCTACGGCATCGGGCTTCCCGATCGGGTCGCTCATCTTCCTGATCTTTTTCATCGGGTTTCCCGCCCTCAGTTGGCTGCTCCCGCTGCTTTTTTCCGGCGCGCTGATGGGTCGCGGCCGCCGCGGCTACGTTTCCCGCCGGCCGTGGATCGCCGGGGGGTATTGGCCAGGCACTTGGATGGGCGGAGGATTCGGCGGAGGCGGGCGCGGCTGGGGAGGCGGCGGAGGATTCGGCGGGTTCGGCGGCGGATCGTTCGGCGGAGGAGGAGCGACGGGAGGCTGGTAGCCGACCGTAGCGGCCCGTCGTAGCAGCCCATCGTAGCAGGAAGATGAAGTAAGGAGGCCCATGGAGAAACTCTTGAACGAACTGGTCGAGCGGCTCAAACAGGCGGCAGGTCCGAATCTTCTGAGCGTTGTGCTCTACGGCTCGGCGGCTTCGAAGCAATTTCATCCCCGGCATTCCGATTTGAACGTTCTGGCCGTGATGTCGAGCCTCGGCGCCTCCGCGCTCGACACTCTGGCCCCGGTGGCCAGTTGGTGGCAAAAGAAAGGCCACCCCGGGCCCATGGTATTCACCCGCGAAGAACTCGTGCGTTGCTCCGACATGTTCGCGATCGAGCTGCTCGACATCAAAATGACCGGGCGCTTGCTCTGGGGCGAGGAGATTTTTGCGAGCCTCGAGGTGCCGATGCAATTGCACCGGATTCAGGTGGAAAGGGAAATCGCCCAGGGTCTGGTGAAATTGCGCCAGCACTACCTATCGGCCGGCGGATCGGGACGCGCGGTGCGCCAGCTTATGCTGGCTTCGGTCTCGACGTTCGCCGCCTTGTTCCGCCACGCCCTTCTCGCCCTGGGCGAGCCGCTCATCCAGGATCGTCTTTCCGGGATCGATCGCCTGGCGGCTTTGATTGGTTTCGATCCCGGGGCCTTTCACACGCTGCTCGATCTGCGCGCCGGACGGCGCGGGGCCGGCGAAATCGATTGGGCCGCGACTTTTGCGGCCTATCTGGCCGCCATCGAGCATGTCGCCGGCGAAATCGACCGCCGGTTTGCGGAAGCGGTAAAACCGGCCCAGGCCTGAGGCGCGAGGGACTCGAACGCCGGCGCCGCCGAGGCCGCACGAGGAGACAGAATGAAGAAGCCGATGATATGGATTGCCGGAGTGGTGGTGCTTCTGCTGATTCTCGGCGGAATGTACACGAGCATGCGCAACCAGATGGTGCGGAAAAGCGAAGCGGTCAAATCGTCGTGGTCCGAGGTGGACGTGCAACTCCAGCGTCGCGCCGACCTGATTCCGAATCTCGTTGCCACCGTCAAAGGCTACGCCCAGCACGAAGAGACCGTTTTCGACAACGTAGCCAACGCCCGCGCCGCCCTGCTCAACGCCCAAACGCCCACCGGGCGCATCGCCGCCAACAACCGGCTCGACGGCGCCTTGGGCCGCCTGCTCGCCATCGTGGAGAATTATCCTCAGCTCAAGGCCAACGAGGGTTTTCTGGAATTGCAGGACGAGCTGGCGGGCACGGAAAACCGGATCGCGGTGGCCCGGCGCCGCTACAATCTTTCCCTGCAGGACTACAACTCCTATATCGGGCTCTTTCCCAACAATATCGTCGCCGGCTGGTCCGGCTTCGAGCGCAACAACGCCTACTTCCAGACCGCGCCGGGGGCCCAGCAGGTTCCCCGCGTCAACTTCCAGTCCCCAGCGGCCCAGCAGCCGAAGCCGGCTCCCGCTCCGGGCCGCTAGCCGCCCGGAACCGCAAGAGCGGCTGCCGCGTGGCCCCTGGCAAGAAGCGCCGCGGCCGGGGCCAGGGGGCGGCCGTTTGGTTCCGCGGCCGCGCTTGCCGCTTTGACCGGGACGGGCGGGAGCCCGTATAATTCGCTTTTCCGGTTTTCACTCCTTCCGGAGGTTCTATGTACGCGGTGATCCGCAGCGGGGGAAAGCAGTATCGCGTTTCCCCTGGTGACACAATTCAGGTCGAATCGCTCGACCAGCCGGCTGGCGCGACGGTGACATTCGACGACGTCCTGGCCGTGCGCAACGACGATGGCATGATCGCCGGCGCCGCGGCGGCCAAAGCGCGCGTCGAAGGCACGGTGGTGGGCGACGGAAGGGGCAAGAAAGTGCTGGTTTTCAAGTTCAAGAGGACCAATCAGTACAAAATCACTCGCGGACACCGGCAGAATTTCACCGCGGTGAAAATCAACGAGATCAAGGCCTAGACCATGGCACATAAGAAAGGCGGCGGCAGTTCCGTCAATGGGCGCGATTCGGCCGGGCAGCGCCTGGGCATCAAGCGGTTCGGCGGCCAAGTCGTCAGCGGAGGCAGCATCCTGGTCCGCCAGAGAGGCACTCGCTACAAGGCCGGCGTCAACGTGGGCCGCGGCAGAGACGACACCCTGTTCGCTCGCGTCCCCGGCGTGGTGCAGTTCGAGAACAAGGGGCGCATGGGTAAATTCATCAATATCGTGCCGGTAGGCGAAACCCAGCCGAACTGACCCCGCCCGCATCCCTCCCCGAAATCAGGCATCTCAAAGGCTTCCTGCATCCGCCAAGCTGACGTATGCTGTGCGGTAGAGAGAGAATCCGTGTTTGTTGACGAAGCGCACATCTATGTAAAGGGCGGCGATGGCGGCAACGGCTGCATGGCATTCCGCCGGGAAAAATTCGTTCCCCGCGGCGGGCCATCGGGCGGGGACGGCGGCGACGGCGGCGACGTCGTCTTCGAGGCGACCGGGCAGGAGAACACGCTGTTGCGCTACCGCTACGACCGGGAATTCCGCGCCGATCGCGGCCGCCACGGCGAGGGGTCCAAACGCCACGGGCGCTCGGGCAGCGACCGGGTGCTGCTCGTGCCGGTGGGAACCGTAATCTACGACGAGGAAACCAAGGAAACGCTGGCCGATCTGGCCGCGCCGGGCGAGCGCTTGGTGGTGGTTCGCGGCGGGCGCGGCGGCAGGGGAAACGCGTGCTTTGCCAAACCCTGGCACCGCGCGCCAAAAGAGTTCGAGGTGGGGCAGAAGGGCGAGGAACGCAAGCTGCGGCTGGAACTCAAGCTGCTGGCCGACGTGGGTCTGGTGGGTTTTCCGAATGCGGGGAAATCGACCTTGATTTCGCGCATTTCGGCGGCGCGGCCGAAAATCGCCGATTACCCGTTCACCACGCTCGAACCCCACCTGGGCGTCGTCTCCGCCGACGGAACCCCCTGGGGCAAGACATTCGTGGTGGCCGATCTGCCGGGATTGATCGAAGGGGCAAGCGCGGGCGCCGGGCTGGGTATTCGTTTCCTCAAACATATCGAACGGACGCGCCTGGTGGCGCATCTGGTGGACGTGAGCGAAGCCAATCCGCGCGATCCCGTGCGGGATTACGAGATCATCACCGGGGAACTCAGGGCGTTCAGCGCGGAACTGGCGGCCAAGCCTACCATCGTCGTGGCGACCAAGCTCGACGCCGCGACGGACCCGGAAAAGGGCGAGCAATTGCGGCAGTTCGCCGAGTCGCGCGGTTTGGCTTTTTACGCGATTTCGGCCGCCGCCGGCCAAGGGATACCGGAACTGGTGCGCGGCATCGCCGACGCTCTCGACCGGTTGCCGCAAGCCCGCCCGGCGAGCGAAGAAGCCGGCGCAAGCCAGCCGATCTCACCGGAGATTCCCCACACGCCGTGAACCCTCCCGCCCCGCGCACACCGGGCATTGCCCTGTTCGGCGGCGCCTTCAATCCCATCCACAGCGGCCATCTGGCGGTCGCCCGGGCGGCGTGCCGGCATTTCCGGCTCGACCGCGTCTATTTCATCCCTGCCGGAAGGCCTCCGCACAAGGCCTCGGCGAAGCTCACCGCTTTCGAGCACCGGTACGCCATGGTGGCCCTGGCCTGCGCCGGCGACCGGCGGTTCATCCCCTCCTTGGTGGAAGCCGGAACTTCCGGCAAGGGCCGTTTCTTTTATACAATTGACACAGTGCAGCGCTTCCGGCGTGAACTCGAGGGAACAGCGACCCGGCTCTACTTCATTGCCGGCGCCGACGCGTTCCTGCACATCGAAACGTGGAAAGAGTATCGCCGGCTGCTGCGCTCCTGCGAGTTCATCGTGGCTCACCGGCCGGGTTTCCGGCTGAAAGGGCCGGCCGCCGGGGAGGCGGGAGCGCTGGCAAAAAACCAGGCGCATCTGCTGCGCGCGGTTTCGAGCAAGGTTTCTTCGACGCAAATCCGGCATCGGCAGGAACAGGGCCGCTCGATTCGAGGGCTCGTTCCGGCTCCGGTGGAGGAATATATTGAAAAACAGGCGCTTTATTGCGAATGACCGCTGACGTTCCCAGCCCGCTCCTGGCCGCCGCCATCGAAGCGGCCATGGCGAAAAGTGCCGGCGACATCGCCGTGCTCGACCTGCGCGAGATGGCGGCGTTCACCAACTATTTCCTGGTTTGTACCGGCTGGAGCAAGCCGCAAATCCAGGCGATCGCCGACGAAATCGACCGGCGAATGACGCCACAAGGTCTCGGCCACGCGCAGCGGGAAGGCTACGACAAGGCCGAGTGGGTGCTGCTCGATTACGGCGAGTTCGTGGCCCACATTTTCAGTGACAAGGCGCGGCTGTATTTCGATCTGGAGCGTCTATGGCGCGCGGCCCCGCGGATCGAAGTGCCCGAGGCGGGCGCGGATCAGATCGTCGCCGGCTAATCTCCCTTAGGCATGAAACTCCGTCTGGTCATGCTGGGCAAAACACGCCGCGGCGAATTGCGGGCGCTGATGGACGACTATCTGAAACGCCTGGGGCGATTCACTCCGGTCGAATGCAGCGAGCTGAAGCAGGCGGCGGCGCTCGAACGGATCAAGAAGGAACCGGCGGCGGTGTGGGTGCTGCTCGACGCCGAGGGGCGCCAATTCCAATCCGAGCAACTGGCGCGCTGGCTGGGCGGACTGAGAGACAGCGGGACGCGCGAGGTGGCGTTCCTGTGCGGAGACGCGGAGGGATTTCCCGCCTCGTGGCGCGAGCGCGCCCGGGAGCGGCTCTCGCTCGGGCCGCTGACGCTGTCGCATGAGCTGGCGCGCGTGGTGCTGGTGGAACAGCTCTACCGCGCGTTCGCGCTGCTGGGCGGCCACCCCTATCCGAAATGAATCCCCTGGTCATAGGCATTCTGGCGTAGAAGCGGGCCGGAAAGACACGCCTCCCCGCCCGTCCGGCCGCCGCCGCGAACGCGGCCGCCGGCGCTGCTTGACCTTCACCGGGGCGGCGCTCAGTATGAAAGACGCCCGCGCCGCCAGGGCGGGGGACAGGAAAACGCGCGGCCGATCGAAGACGCGAGGAAACGGTTTTATTCCATGGCTGACCAAAAAGGATTGCTCATCGTATACACGGGACCGGGCAAGGGCAAGACGACCTGCGCCTTGGGCACCGCATTCCGGGCCGTTGGGCAAGGCCTGCGCGTGCTGATGGTGCAGTTCATCAAGGGATCCTGGCACTACGGCGAGCTGGACGCCGCCAAGATGCTGGGCGACGACAAGTTTCAGATTCTGCCGATGGGACGCGGATTCATCAAGGTGGGCGGCGCCGAGACCGATCCCGAGGACGCGCGGTTGATCCAGGAGGCGTGGGAGTACGGGCGGGAGCAGATGGCGAGCGGAAAATACGATCTGGTCATCCTGGACGAGATCAACTACGCCATCAGTTACAAGCTGCTCGATCCGGACGAGGTGGCGCAGGGGCTGGCGAAACGGCCCGAGCGGGTGCACGTCATCTGCACCGGGCGGAACGCGCATCCCAAACTCGTGGAGATGGCCGATCTGGTGACCGAGATGCGTGAGGTGAAGCACCCCTATACGAAGGGAATCCTGGCGCAGCGGGGAATCGACTACTGAACGCGCATGACCACCTGGTTCAAACGCGAGCGACGGTCGATCGAAAGCACTCCGGAGGAGCAGCGCCGCGTGCTCACCGAAGGGCTGTGGGTGAAGTGCGAGGGATGCCGGGCGACTATTTGGAAAAAGGATCTGGAGCAAAACTGGCAAGTGTGCCCGAAGTGCGACCACCATTTCCGCCTGAGCGCCGCGGAGCGGCTGAAGCTGCTGCTCGATGAAGGCGAATGGGTCGAGCACGCTCGCGAACTGGCTTCGAGCGATCCCCTCGGCTTCGTCGACACGCGGCCCTACACGGAACGGCTCCGCGAAGCGCAAGAGAAACTGGGCATGGCCGATGCCATCCTGACGGTGGAAGCACAATGGAACGGGCGGCCGGTGGTTTGCTGCTCGATGGAGTTCGGGTTCATCGGCGGATCGATGGGAGCGGTGGTCGGAGAAAAGGTAACCCAAGCGATGGAACTGGCGGCCGAGAAGAGGATCCCGCTGGTGATCGTATCCTGCTCGGGCGGCGCGCGAATGATGGAGGGCGTGGTCAGTCTGATGCAACTGGCGAAAGTGGCGGCGGCGGCGGCCCGGCTGGACGAGAAGAATGTGCCCTATATTTCCGTATTGACCGATCCTACGACGGGCGGCGTGACGGCCAGCTACGCTCTGCTGGGCGACCTGAATATCGCCGAACCCGGCGCGTTGATCGGATTTGCGGGACCGCGAGTGATCGAACAGACCATCCGGCAAAAGCTGCCGAAGGGGTTCCAGAAATCGGAATTCCTGCTCGAACACGGCTTCCTCGATGCGGTGGTGCATCGGCGCGAGCTGAAAGCCTATATTTCGAGCGCATTCGACTTTTTTCTCTCCTAGCCGCCCACGGGCGTTGCCGGATCCGCCGGGAAGCAGCGAAAGAACATGACGTATAACGAAGCGGTAGAGTCTCTGCTGGCGCTCGGGCTGGAACTGGCCGCCCCGCGGCAGGCCCGGGTCCAGAAATTCGATCTCGAGAATATCCGGACACTCGCCCGGCACCTCGGCGAACCCCAGGAAACTTTTCCCTCCGTCCACATCGCCGGCACGAACGGAAAGGGCTCGACGGCGGCGATGCTGGAGCAAATCCTGCGCGAAGCCGGGCTCAAGACCGGCCTCTACACCTCCCCGCATCTGGAAAGGATCAACGAAAGGTTCCGGATCTCGGGCCAGGAGATCTCCGACGAGGAATTCGCACGCAGTTTTGCGGCGGTCCATGAATGGATCGAGCGATTGCTCGGAAGCGGGCAACTGGCGGCCCACCCCACCTACTTCGAGTGCCTCACCGCGATGGCTTTCGAGACTTTCGCGCGGCAAAAGGTGAACCTGGCGGTTCTGGAAGTGGGCATGGGCGGGCGGCTCGATGCCACCAATATCGTCAAGCCGGAAGTGTCCGTGATCACCCAGATCGATTACGACCACGAGGATTATCTGGGCCACTCGATCGAGCAGATCGCCGGGGAAAAAGCGGCCATCATCAAGCCGGCGGTGACGGTAGTGCTGGCGACCGGGCGGCCGCGCGCCCGCGTGGTGGCCGAGCGCCGCGCGGCGGAAATCGGCGCGCCGGTCGTGGAAATCGACAGGGATTTCCGCCTCGAAAACATACGCGACGCCGATGGCCGCGCCAGCGCGACGGCCATTCACGTCGAGTCGGGGGAACGATTCGAATTGACGCTCGCGTTGGCCGGGCGCTATCAGCTTCGCAACGCCCTCGCGGCCCTGGCCGCCGCGCGCGTTCTGGTCCGGCGTGGATTCCCGGTAACGCGGGAAGCCATCGAGCGCGGTCTGGCCAGGGCGCAATGGCCGGGACGGCTCGAAAAAATGGGGGAGGGCCCGGCCCTATACCTCGATGGAACTCACAACCCGGCCGGCGCGAGGGAGTTGATCGATTTCTGGGATCGTCACTTCAGCGGCCGGAACATCCTTTTGATCTATGGCGCGATGCGCGACAAGGCCGTCGATGAAATTTGCGGCTTGCTGTTCCCTCGCGCGGCCAGGGTCATTCTCACCGAGCCGCGCCAGAGCCGGGCCATCTCGGTCAAGGCGCTCTCGGCCATGACCGGCCACCTGGCGCAGGAACTGGGTGCGGTGGCCGATCCCGCCCAGGCCGTCAAGCAAGCCTTGGAGCTGGCCCGGCCGGACGACGTGATTTTCATTACCGGGTCGCTATATCTCGCCGGCGACCTGCGCCCGCTCCTGCGGGAACGCGCCCGCCAGGCGAGCCAGCCCGCTCCGTAGCGGCTGGCCGCAGGCCGAAGTCGGCGGCATTCGGTGGGAGGGGCGGCGGTTGTCCGATCATGGGCTTAATGCTACGATTTCTGGGCTCATACAGACCCTAACCCTTGGCAATGAACTTTCAGGCACCGCGAATCGGCATCCCCTACCGGAGCGCCAGCGAGCAGGCCGAAAACCGGGAGGAAAAGATACGCCCCTACGTCGAGGCGGTCGAAGCGGCAGGGGGAGATGTGCAGCTCATTTCCCTCCTGGAGCCCGGGAAATTGGCGCAATTGGCCGGTGAACTGGATGGTTTCGTGTTCCCGGGCAGCCCGGCGGACGTAAATCCCGCTCTCTACGGCGAAACCGCCGGTCCCGCAACGCAGCAACCGGACCGGCAACGAGAGGAAACGGACATGGCGCTGCTGCAACATGCATTTGAGAAGGGCAAACCGGTTCTGACAATCTGCTATGGGACGCAATTGCTGAACGTGTTCCGGGGAGGGACCCTGGTCCAGGATATACCGAGCGAGCAGCCTTCCAGTCTGACTCACCGATGGGATCACAAGCGGGGCGCGCCGGAACCGCATCATCCGGCGCGGTTTTTGCCCGGCTCGCTGGTGGCGCGGCTGGCCGAAACCGGCGAAACGGTGGTCAACAGTTCGCACCACCAGTCGATCCGTCGCCCCGGACGCGGCCTGCGCGTGACGGGGAGCGCGCCGGACGGCGTAGTGGAGTCGGTGGAGCTGGAAGACCCATCGCATTGGGTAATCGGGGTGCAATGGCACCCGGAACGGCAACGGCGGGAAGGCTCGGCGCAAAACGATTCGGGGATACGGCTGGCCAAGACGCTCTTCGAGGAACTGGTTCGCGTCGCCGCCCGGCCCAGGCCGGGCGGCTTGCCGGCAACGGCGGAAATTCCCGGCAATTTGGAGGGTCGATGATCTCCCTGGCAGGCAAGGCAGCCTTGATCAGCGGAGGGTCGCGAGGCATCGGAGCGGCAACGGTGAAGCTGTTCGCCCGGGCCGGAGCCGATGTCGTGTTCAATTTCCGCCGCGACAAAGCGCAGGCGCGCCTGGTCGAGCAGGAGGCCGGCAAGCACGGCACGCGCGTCGAATCGATGCAGGCCGATCTGCGCGTCACCGACAACTCGCGCAAGCTGGTCGAGTTCGCCGTCGAGCGGCTGGGCCGGCTGGACATCGTCGTCGCGAACTGCGGCGTTTGGAACAGCAAGAACCTTCCCATCGAACAGATGAGCGAGAGCCAGTGGGACGACATGATGCGCGCGAATCTGAGCAGCGTCTACAGCCTGGTTCATTTCGCCGTTCCCACGATGATCGCGCAGGGAACGGGCCGGATCATCGCCATTAGCTCGACGGCCGGCCAGCGGGGAGAAGCGTTTCATTCGCACTACGCGGCGGCCAAGGGGGGTGTGATCAGCTTGGTGAAGGCGCTCTCGACCGAGCTCGCCCGCCACCAAATCCTGGTCAACTGCGTCGCTCCCGGATGGGTAGACACCGAGATGTCCAAACCGGTGCTCGAATCGAAGGCGGGCAGGAAATTCGCGCTCGGCCAGATTCCACTGGGGCGGCCGGCGACGGCCGAAGAGATCGCCGGGCCCATCCTGTTCCTGGCCTCCGACCTGGCAACCTTTATGACCGGCGAGATCCTCAATGTAAATGGAGGGTCGGTTTTGTGCGGCTGAGGAAGCAAGCGGCGGTGGTTGCGGTCGCGCTGGCGCTTTTCGCGATTTCCAGCGCGCGGGCGCAGCAAGGCGTGCTCGGCCCGGCCGAGAGCGCGGCCAAGGCAAAACGGATCATGCATCAGGCGATCGAAGCGCTCGGCGGCCAGGCATATCTAAACGTCCGCGAGCAGACCTGCCAGGGGCGGGTGGCTTTCTTCGGGCACCACAACCAGCTCAGCAATTACCAGAAAATCTACGACTACAACATCTTCCCGGACAAGGAACGCACCGAATATTCCTCGAAGCGCAACATCATCGACGTTTACAACGGGAAACAGGGCTGGACGCTCGACCGCGGCGGCGTGTCCGACTTGCCCGCCCGTGAAATCGCCGACTTTCAGGGCGGGACCAGACGCGACATCAACAATCTGTTCCGTTTCTGGCTGCAGGAGCCGGGCCTGGAATTTCAATACGACGGGCCCGACGTGGTCGACCTCAAGCAGGTTGACTGGGTGCAAGTCACCGACGCCGAGCACCGCACGACGAAGATCGCCGTATCGCAGCTCACGGGCCTTCCCGTACGCGCCGTCTACATTAGCCGGGACCCGGTGACGCACGAGCGGACCGAGGAGACCGAGTACTTTTCCAACTACCAAAAGGTTCAGGGGATCGAAACCCCCTTTCAAGACACCCGCACGCGGAACGGGCAGAAAATCTTTCAGTTTTTCATAACCAGCTGCCAATACAACTCCCATCTCGATCCCGGCCTCTTCACCCGCCAATCGCTCGAAGAACGATGGGCCAAGCTCGGCGGCCATAAGAAGAAGAAAGAGAAGCGCCGCGACTAAACCGGAGCCGGCTGCGAGGCCGGGATACGGGAGCCGCGACGAGGCAGTATAATGGCCGAATGCGGAGCAGCCAGAATTTTCCACCGATACACGGAACGACCGTCTTGTGCGTCCGGCGCGACAATAAAGTGGTGATCGTCGGCGACGGCCAGGTAACCATGGGCGACACCGTCATCAAACATTCGGCCAAGAAAATTCGCCGTCTGTTCAACGACAAGGTTCTGGCCGGCTTCGCCGGCAGCACGGCCGACGCGCTCTCCCTTTTCTCCCGCTTCGAAGCCAAACTGCAGGAGCATCACGGCAACCTGGCGCGCTCGGCCGTCGAGCTGGCCAAGGATTGGCGCACCGACCGGGCGCTGCGGCACCTCGAGGCTCTGCTCATCGTCGCCGACGGCAAGCAGACCCTGCTGATTTCCGGCAACGGCGACGTGATCGAGCCCGACGACGGGATTTCGGCCATTGGCTCGGGCGGGCCCTACGCCCTCTCGGCGGCCCGGGCACTCATCAAGCACACTAAACTGGGGGCGAGAGAAATCGCCCAGGAGGCCATCCACCTGGCCAGCGAGATCTGCATCTATACCAACGGTCACTTTACGGTCGAAGAACTGTGAACGACAAAAAGGACTCCCTCGCCTATTTGCCCCCCGGGCCGGTGCCGGAAGAAGCCGCGAACCTGCCCAGCTTCGACGAACTGACCCCGCGGGGAATCGTCGCCGCGCTGGACAAGTACATCGTCGGGCAGACGCCGGCCAAGCGCGCCGTAGCCGTGGCACTGCGGAACCGGGTTCGTCGCCAGCGCCTCGATCCGCATCTGGCCGAAGAAATTCTGCCGAAGAACATCCTGATGATCGGACCGACCGGCGTGGGCAAGACGGAAATCGCGCGGCGACTGGCGCGCCTGGCGGGGTGCCCGTTCGTGAAGGTGGAAGCCTCGAAATACACGGAGGTTGGATACGTCGGCCGCGACGTGGAATCGATGATTCGCGACCTGATCGAAGTCGCCATCGACATGGTGCGCGAAGAGAAACTCGACGAAGTAGCCGAACGGGCCGAGCAGGCGGCCGAAGAGAGGATGCTCGATCTGCTGCTTCCCGGCTCGACCGAGCCTTCGAGCGATCCCACGCGCGCCGAGCAGGCGGCCCGGACCCGCGAAAAGCTCCGCAGCCAGCTGCGCGAAGGCAAACTGGACCAGCGAATGGTGGAAGTGGAAGTGCGCGAGCGGGCGATGCCCGCCTTCGAGATCATTTCGAATCAGGGCGTCGAGGAAATGGACGTCAACATCAAGGACATGCTCTCGAACTTCTTCGGCCAGTCCAAAAGAAAACGGAAGATGACGGTGGCCGAGGCGTTCGATTATCTGGTGCAGGAAGAGGAAAACCGCCTGATCGATATGGATCAGGTCACCCGCCTCGCCACCGAGCGCGCCGAGCAGATGGGCATCGTCTTCATCGACGAAATCGACAAAGTCGCCGGCCGCGAGTCAGGACACGGCCCCGACATCAGCCGGGAAGGCGTCCAGCGGGACCTCCTGCCCATCGTCGAGGGCACCACCGTGAACACCCGTTACGGGATGATCCGGACCGACCACATCCTGTTCATCGCCGCCGGCGCTTTTCATATCACCAAACCGTCCGACCTGATTCCCGAGCTCCAGGGCCGGTTCCCGATACGAGTCGAGTTGAGTTCGCTCAGTGAAATGGATTTTGTCCGGATTCTGACCGAGCCCAAGAACGCCCTCATCAAGCAGTACGTGGCGTTGATCGAGACCGAGGGCGTCCGGCTGCAATTCACCGACGACGCCGTAACCACGCTGGCCCACTTCGCCTCAATCGTCAACGAGCAAACCGAAAATATCGGCGCGCGGCGCCTGCACACTATCATGGAAAAAGTGCTCGACGAGATTTCCTTCGACGCGCCGGAGATGAAGAAAAAAACGGTGAAAGTGGACGCGGCCTACGTCTCGAAGCAACTGACCGACATCGTCAAAAACCAGGATTTGAGCCGCTACATCCTTTGACCACGTTGCCGACCCGCCACAGCCATTCGTCCGATTCGAGGCGCGGCCCATCGAACGATGCCCCCGCGGCCCCTCCCGCGTGGACTCGCTTGCGCTTGCCGGCGAGCGCGCGGGCAGCGCTGCTGCTTGGAGCGCTGGGGACGCTTTTTGGCTGCGCCGCGCCGGCGCCGCCCCGGCCTCCGAGCGAGCATCCACCGGGGGCCGCGGCGCATGCCAAACCCGGCCAAATGAAATCGTCCCGTTCCCGTCCCGTGGGCGCGGCGGCCGCGGGGGCTTCCGTGCCGGGCGCTCCGCGGGACCTCGAGGCCATTTTCGCGCGGCAGCGATCGGGTTCACTAGAAGTGGACCTATCGTGGGCAATCAGTGGCGCCGGGAATCTGACCGGGTACAATGTCTACCGCAGCCAGCAACCGGAAGGGCCGGGCGTGCGCTTGAACCGGCTGCCGCTTGCCGCCCCGGAGTTTCGCGATACGACGGTCGCCGCCGGGATCAGCTACCGTTATTCGGTGACCGCGGTCGGCGCGGCGGGAACCGAGAGCAAGCCAAGCGCGCCCGTGACCGTGAACGTACCGGGAAAAGACGGGGAGTAGCACTGAGACGCAAATGCTCTCGCGCGGCGAACCGGAAGTGGGTCGCCTCAATCGGAGCCCTTCGAATGCCCGCAGCGTCACATCCTGCATCTACGAGGTGTCCAAATGAAATTGTGCCGGTTTCATACCCTTGATTCCAGCGAGCGGAAGGCTTGCGCGGGCGTCGTCGAAGGCAATTTCGTCCACGAAGTAAGCGGCGAATGGCCCGGCGCGGGCTCGCGCACCGGCCGCCAATGGCAGCTCGACCGCGTGCGGCTGCTCGCGCCGGTGGTTCCCTCGAAAATCGTCTGCTTGGCGCGCAATTACAAATTGCACGCCGCCGAGGTGGGCAAGCCGGCGCCAAGCGAACCGGTGATTTTTCTCAAAGCGCCGTCCGCGGTGATCGGCCCGGGAGACACCATCGAGATGCCGCCCGAGTCGGCGCGCGTCGATCATGAAGGGGAACTTGCCGCGGTGATCGGCCGGCGCTGCTCGCGGATTGGGCCCGGCGAAGAGATCGATTCCTATCTGGCCGGTTTCTGCTGCCTGAACGACGTTACCGCCCGCGACTTGCAAAAGAAGGACGGCCATTATGCGCGGTCCAAAGGCTACGACACGTTCTGCCCGCTCGGTCCGGTGATCGAAACCGGCTTCGATTGGAAACAGGCCCGGATCCAGACCCGGGTGAATGGCGAGCTGCGCCAGGATGGCGTCGCCTCCGACATGATCTTCCCCGTCGACGAAGTGGTCCGCTGGATTTCCCAGGTCATGACCCTGCTGCCCGGCGATGTCATCGCCACCGGCACGCCCGCCGGCATCTCATCGCTCGCTCCGGGAGATTTGGTCGAGGTCTCGATCGAAGGGATCGGCCGGCTCGGCAATCCGGTGGCGGCGCGGAGCGCGCGTTGAGCGTGACCAGTCCCTCGCCATCTCCTCCCTCTCCCCCGCCGATGCGGATGACGGCCTCGCACAAGGCCCTGCTCGGCATGATCGTGTTCTTGCTCGCAGCCAAGCTGATCGAGATGGCCGCGCGAATCCCGTTCCAGAATCCTTCCCAGCAGGCGGTATTCTCCTGGAGATCGGTGATCTTCTTCGTGGCGATCGCCTTGCTGGGCAGCGGGTTCGCCCACATCGTCGGGTTTCCCGGTATGTGGGACCGGCAGGTCGGCAACAGCGGCCGGATTTGGGCGCCGCTCGCGATCGGGATCGTCGTGGGCGTGGCCTTGCTTTCGCTCGATCACGCCACCGGGTTCGCGCATTTATACGCCAAGGCGTTCGGGGTTTCCTCCCTGTCATTGCCGTTCGGATCCCAGGTTCTATTTCAGCTTTTCGCGGCGGTGAGCGCGTCGATTCTTTACTATCTGTTCGCGGTGGCGTTCGCGGTCTGGTTTTTCGGCACGCTGCTGCTGTCGCGGCATTGGCCGTCGCAGACGTTCTGGGTGGTGGCGATCGTGGCGTCGCTGTGGGAGCCGCTGGCGGTGGCGGGACAGCATCACTGGGCGCTGATGCGACTTGCGCCCCTATCGGCCGGAGTGGTGGGACTGCTCGTCTTGATCTACACGTTGGACCTGGCGGCGGTCATCCTTTTCCGCCGGTTCGGGTTCACGGCCGCGCTGATTCTGAGGATTTCCGCCATAACCGTCTGGCATATCATCGGGAGGGTTTGATCGTCCGGCCGTTGGCCACACCAAAGCGATTCGATGGAGCGGAGGAGCGGCGCGATGAACATCTTCCTCGCTACTGCCAATCGGGACGAGGTTCGGCGTGGCGCGGACATCGCCACGATGCCCGGCAAGTTTTCCGAGCATCCCTTCGAACATCCGCCGGCCGCGGGCTGGAAACGTTCTCGAAGGACTGGGAGAAGGCGCGGAAGTCGCTGGGGAAAATCATCGGGCCGGCCGCGTCGCCCAGTGCGAAATCCCCGATATTATCGAACCGGAGACCGCCAGCGATCACGCACGTCTCAATCGGCCGGCTGCTCGGGCGGCGCCCGGTCCGTGGCGCGCCCTGGTCGTCTATCGCTATACGATTTCCGGCGTGTGCTACGAGACCACGCAAGACGTCACCGAGCCCCTGTCCGGAGACCGCCCCCCTATGCCGGGACAGGTCGCCAGCCTAAAATACGATCCTGCCAATCCGTCGAATTCGATTCTGGTCACCGGGATTTGGCCCGGACCCAACATCCGGACGCCGAAAGCGGCTGCGCCGGGAAAAGGAAAATAGGAAATGGCGGCTAGAAAAGGGACTCACGGCCCCAACCAGGAGCTGCGCCGGCGCAACCGGGAGGCCGAAGCCGGAGGCGGAGCCGAGCGACGCGAGCGCCAGCACCAGGCGGGGAAGCTATTGGCGCGGGAGCGAATCGAGCTGCTGCTCGACGAAGGAACGTTCGAGGAGATGGACCGTTTCGTCACCCACCGCACGACCGATTTCGGCATGGGGGAACAAAAGCCACTCGGAGACGGCTTCATCACCGGGTACGGCCGGATTGACGGGCGCCTCGTCTACGTCTTCGCCCAGGATTTCACCGTGTTTGGCGGATCGCTTTCCGAGTCGAATGCGGCCAAGGTAGCCAAGATCATGGACTTGGCGCTGCGCGCGGGAGCGCCCGTGATCGGCCTGAACGATTCGGGCGGCGCGCGCATCCAGGAAGGGGTGCGTTCTCTTGCCGGCTACTCGGACATCTTCCTGCGAAACACGCTGGCGAGCGGCGTGATCCCCCAGATCAGCGCCGTCATGGGGCCGTGCGCGGGCGGAGCGGTCTATTCGCCGGCGATCACCGATTTCGTCGTGATGACGAAGGGAACCTCCTACATGTTCGTTACCGGGCCGGAGGTCATCAAGACCGTCACGCACGAAGAGGTCAGTAAGGAAGAACTCGGCGGTGCGCTGACCCACAACTCGACGAGCGGCGTGGCCCATTTTATCGCGCGCGACGATGCCGAATGCCTGGCGCTGATTCGCGAACTCGTCGGCTTCCTCCCCTCGAACAACCTCGAAGACCCTCCCCGCCATCCGACGGCCGATCCACCCGGCCGCGCCGAGCCGGCCCTCAACCGCATCGTCCCGGCCGACCCCCGGCAGCCTTACGACATCAAAGAGGTGATTGCGGCGATTGTCGACGACCGGCATTTTCTCGAGGTTCACGAGCACTACGCTCGCAACATCGTCGTCGGGCTGGCGCGCATGGACGGCCGCACCGTTGGCATCGTCGCCAATCAGCCCGCGGTCCTGGCCGGCTGTCTCGACATCAACGCGTCGGTGAAGGGGGCGCGGTTCGTGCGGTTCTGCGATGCGTTCAATATTCCCCTCGTCACCTTCGAAGATGTGCCCGGTTTTCTGCCCGGCACGCAGCAGGAACTGGGCGGGATCATTCGCCACGGGGCCAAGCTGCTCTTCGCCTTTGCCGAGGCGACCGTGCCCAAAATCACCGTGATCACGCGCAAAGCCTACGGCGGCGCCTATTGCGTGATGTCGTCCAAGCATATCCGCACCGACCTGAATTTCGCCTGGCCAAGCGCCGAAATCGCGGTGATGGGACCGGAAGGAGCCGTGAACATCGTCTATCGCCGGGAACTCGAACGGGCGCCCGAATCCGAGCGCGAGGAGTTGCGACGCAAACTCGTCGACGAATTTCGCGAACGCTTCGCCAGCCCCTACATCGCCGCCGAGCGCGGCTACGTCGACGCCGTCATCGAGCCCGCCCAGACGCGCCCGAAGCTCATCAGCGCCCTGCGCTCGCTCGAAAACAAGCGCGACACCAATCCCCGCAAGAAGCACGGCAACATCCCGCTGTAGGGAACCCGGCTGGATTCTTCGGCCACCCTCGGGTAGGATTTGAAGGCCATTTTTGCGATCTGCGAGAACGAAGGAGAAAGATTGATGTCTGTCCCAGCTTCCACTGCCATTCCGAACGAACTTGACCGGCTGATCGAAGAGTATCACCTGCTGAAACATCCTTTTTATCGCGCCTGGACCGAGGGAAGTCTTTCGCGCGAGCAATTGGCTCTCTACGCGGAGCAGTATTACCAACACGTTCGAGCCTTCCCCCTGCACCTGTCGCGTCTCGCGACCCGCGCAACGGGCAATCTGCGCGCGCTGGTAACCGACAACCTCGTCGAGGAATTGGACCCGGAGAATCCCCACCCGCTTCTCTGGCGGCGCTTCGCCCTGGCTGTGGGCGCGCGAGAAGAGGCGCTCGATTCGGGAAAGCCGCTTCCCGGCGTGACCGTCCTGCTCGATACGTTTCGGGAACTGACCGAGCGCGCCTCGATGGCCGAGGCGGTGTCCGCCTTCTACGCCTATGAAGCGCAGGTGCCCGAGATCTCCGCGCAAAAAATCGCCGGCCTGCGCCGCTTCTACGACATTCGGGATTCCCGGGCCCTCAAGTATTTTACCGTTCACCAGGAGGCCGATGTTCGCCACCGCGCCGCATGGCGTGGCTGGCTCGCCCACCAGAACGGCAGCAAGGCAGCCGCCGCCTCCGGCGCCGCCCGGCGGGCGCTGCAGGCTTTGTGGGGCGCGCTCGACGCGGTCTACCCGGAAGGCTGCGCGCGCAACTGAGCTTCCGGCTCCGCCGCCTCCTGAATCGACCACGAATGCTTTGGCGCGGTTTCCCCGCGAGCCGCTGCGGACGCATTCCGTCGTGTGTCCGGAGAGAGGCCACCGGGTGGCGTGCTAAAATTTCCAGCGGTTGCCGGCTATGTTCCACAAGATTCTAGTCGTGAATCGCGGCGAAATCGCCGTACGCATCGTTCGAGCCTGCCGTGAAATGGGGATCGGCACGGTCGCCGTCTATAGCGACGTAGACCGGACCTCGCTCCACGTTCAGCTCGCCGACGAAGCCGTTCCCATCGGCCCGGCCGCGAGCCGCGAAAGCTATCTTTCCATCGACAAGATCATCGGCGCCGCCCGGCGAACCGCATGCGATGCCCTTCATCCGGGTTACGGTTTCCTGGCGGAGGATCCGGCGCTGGCCCGGGCGTGCGACGCGGCGGGACTGGTTTTCATCGGGCCTGGGCCGGAAGCGATGGCGCGCCTGGGCTCAAAGACCGCGGCGCGGCAAGTGGCCGCTAAAGCCGGCGTGCCCACCATTCCCGGCACACTCGATCCGGTTGCCGATCCGGCCAGAGCGCGGGCGATTGCGCGCGAGATTGGATTCCCGCTTCTTCTGAAGGCCGTTGCCGGTGGCGGCGGCAAGGGCATGCGCGCCGTTGAGCGCGATTCCGAGCTCGAAGGCGCCTGGCGCGATGCCGGCTCGGAAGCGGCCAACGCTTTCGGCGACGGGCGTCTCTATATCGAAAAATACCTGCCCAAAGCCCGCCACATCGAGATCCAGATTTTCGGCGACCGCGAGGGTCACATCGTCTATCTGGGCGAGCGGGAATGCTCGATCCAGCGGCGGCACCAGAAGGTGGTCGAGGAGGCGCCATCGTCGGTCGTCGATCCGGCCTTGCGCCAGGCCATGGGTGAGGCGGCGGTGCGTTTGGCGCGGGACGCGGGCTACCGAAGCGCGGGAACGATGGAATTCCTGGTTGACGAGTCCTTCCGCTTCTACTTCCTCGAAGTCAACACGCGGCTGCAGGTCGAGCACCCGGTGACCGAGGCCGTGACGGCCCTGGACCTGGTGAAATTGCAGATCCGCGTGGCCGCCGGCGAGCCCCTTCCCTTCCGTCAGGAAGACGTCCGCCTCCGCGGCCATGCCATGGAATGCCGCGTGTACGCCGAAGACCCCGAGAACAATTTTTTCCCCTCGCCGGGAAAGATCCTTTCGCTGCGCCTGCCCGAAGGGCCCGGCATTCGCAACGACGCGGGCGTATCGAGCGGCTGGACCGTGCCCGGCGACTACGATCCCATGCTCGGCAAACTGATCGCTTGGGGCGCTGACCGCGCCGAAACCATGGCCCGTCTCTCGCGCGCGCTCGACGAATACTCGATTGCCGGAATCCGGACGAATCTGACTCTGTTCCGCCGCCTGCTTCGGGACCCGGAATTCATCCGCGGCGAATTCCATACTCGCTGGCTCGATGAGTGGCTGGCCCGGCCGGCCCCTTTGGCTGCGCCGGAGGGCGGGGCGGAAATCGTCGCGGCGCTGGCGGCCGTACTTCGGGAGGCACTTTCCAACGGAACTCGCGCAGCCGCGGCCCGCACCGAGCCGACCTCACGCTGGAAAATCGAAGGCCGTGCCGACGGGATCGATAACCAGCCGCGCCGCTAGTAAAACGTCGGACGGGAGAGCGAGCAACCTGACCATGCGGAAACTCGAACGAACCAACCACCCGGCCCCTCCCCCCGCGGGGCGGCCATGAAGCGCGACGTTCGAATCGAAGGAAAGAATTACCGGGTCGAAGCGGAGCACCGGGACGATGGATGGGACTTTCGCGTCGACGGCGAGCCCGTCGATGCCGATGTTGCCGAAATTTCGCCGGACTTCTATTCCATCCTGCTGGCCGGCAAGTCCTTTGTGGTGCGGGTCGTGCCGCGCGAGTCTCGCCTCGAGATCGAGGTGGGCACGCGGCAAATGATCGCGGAGGTAGACGATCCGCGCCGGTTGCGCCGCGGGCGCGGGGAACTGGAACTCGAAGGGCACCAGCAGATTCTCGCTCCGATGCCGGGTAAAGTGGTGCGCGTGCTGGTCGGCCAGGGCAGCCGGGTCGAAGCCGGCCAGGCCATCCTGGTGATCGAAGCGATGAAGATGCAGAACGAGGTCCGCTCGCCGAAAACCGGCACGCTCGAACGGCTGGCCGTCAGTGAAGAACAGGCGGTCAACGCCGGCGACTTGCTCGCGATTGTTGTCTAGCCCTTACTGCATAACCACCACTGCTGCATAGACATTACTCCATAATTACTGCGTAGTTGCGGGATTCAGCGGGCGGTCGTCGCAGTTGCCGGTTGCTTTCCCGAAAGCGATGACGGGGAACTTTTCGATCTGGCAGTGGCTGCGGACGGATTGGACGGCGGATTGGCAATCCCTGACGAGGGTCCCGGCGCCGGCGAGGGAGATCGCGCCGCAGGCGGCGCCGCATGGGCAGGTGGAGCAGCCTGCGTTTCAGCTGGCAGTTTGCCGCCGCTTCTCAGCAGATCCCGGGCCAGGTAATTGGTCACGTGCGCCTGGCTGCGGAGCGAGGCCAGGTAGGCGGCCCGCAACACCTGTTCCTTCCGGTCGCGCAGGGCGCTGCGAATCGACTGCTGCACTTGCGGATCGGAAAGCTTGCGCTCGCCGGGCGAGAGGCGGGCGATCAGCTTGATGATCCGGAAGCTGTCCTTGAGCTGAATGATTCCGCTGATCTGGCCGGGCCGGAGCGCCAGCACTGCCCGTTTCAATAACGGATTCCCCTGGTTCAGCGCCGACTCCGGGATGAAACCCAGATCGCCGCCCGTGGACGCCGTCATGGGGTCTTCCGAATAGTCCATCGCCAGTTTGGAGAAGCCGGCGCCAGCGCGCAGCCGGTCGAGCAGCATCCGGATCTTCCGCCGGGCTTGCTGCGGAGTGGTTGCATCGTCGTTTTTCCGGTTGCGCACCTGTTTATCGCGACGGGGCGTGACAACGATCTCGGCGACGTGGTATTCCGGCTCAGCGATGTTGTAGGCGTTCCGGTCGCGCTGGTAGGCGGCGGCGATCTCCTTCTCGCTCACCGTGATCTTCGAAACGATTTCCCGGTTGATCAGCTTCTGGATCGAGATGCTCTCGCGCAGCTCGCTCCGGAGCTGGTCCACGGTGAGCCCGCGCTGGTCCAGTTGGCGCTGGAATTCCTGTTCGCTGAAGGGCAATTTCAACTCGGCGAATTTCTGTTCCACCTCGCTGTCGGTGGCCTCGACGCCCAGCTTCCGCGCCTGCTCCCACAGCAATTCGTTGTTGATGAGTTCGTCGAGGATGTTCAGCTTCAGCAGCGCCTCTTCTTCGGGCGAGGGCTGCTGCGGCTGGTCCATCTGGCTGCGGTAGAAACGATCCACCTCTTGCCGCAGGATCGGGTGACCGTTCACCATCGCCCACACGTTCGGACCGGGCGGCGGGGAGAGACCGCAACCCGCGCCCAGGCAAACTACCGCCAGAACCGCAGCCAAAACAACGATGCGCCGAAACACAAAAGTCCCTTGGTCGATGGAAACCGCCCGGCTCCGCCAGCCTATGCGGCCTTGGTTATGCGCCCCGACCGGATGCAGTCGGTGCAGACGCGGAGCCGTTTGCGCGTGCCGCCAACCAGAGCCCGCACTCGTTGCAGATTCGGTTCCCAGCGACGCCGGGTTTGATTGTTCGCGTGGCTGATGCTGTTGCCATACAACGGCTTCTTGCCGCAAATCTCACACTGCTTTGCCATCACCGCTCCCGGGGGATAGGATCCAATGCGCGGAATATCCATGCTACCAAAGATTCCCCGCGCCCTCTAGTACTCCCGCACCGAGCCCTGCCGAATGGAGCAAGGACTAGCGCAAAGCCCGGCGCAGCCGCTTTTCCGCTTTTTTCAAATCGCGCGCGAGCTGGTCCGCGGTTTTCGTCAGCTCGGCCAGCCCCCGGCGAAGGTCGTCGATGGTGGACTGCGCCTTTTCCCCGATTTCCCTTGCGCCGCGGTCGGCTCGTCCTACCGTCCTCCCGATCCTAATCGCCGCTGCGTTCAGTTTTGCGTTTCCTTTTCGCGCCATTTTCATCTCCTTTCCCGCCGCCAGTCCCCGGGTTCCCGGGAGGCGGCACGATGGGCTACTGCGGGCTCGGGCCGCGAACCACCTGCGCGAACTCATTCGGGCGAATCAGCTTGGCAAAGGCCTTGCGAACCTGCCCGGCGTTGAGATCGAGGTAGTGGCGGGCGGCAACCGTTGGCTCGTCGAGCGGCAACCCGATGATCGCCCGCGAGAGCAAACCGCCGGCAATCCTGTTCACGCTCGCCTCGCTCAAGGGAATTTCCCGCAGCAAAAGCGTCTTCGCTTGACGCAGACCGGCCGGATCCACCGGCTCCATCTGCATCTGGCGCAGGTCGCGGACGATGATCACGCGCGCCTTCGCGACGTTCCGCGGATCGCATGCGTAATCGACCGAGTAGACGGTTCGCGTGCGCCCGGCATCGAGCGAGGCGCCCACGTAATAGACCAAGCCGTTCTTTTCCCGCAGATCCTTATACAGCCGCGTCGCATAAAAGCCGCCGCCCAGAACGTGATTGCCCAGCTCGAGCGCGTAGTATTCGGGCGAAAAGCGCGTCATGGGAACCGTTTCGGCAAGCGTCACGGTGTCCTGCACCCGGCTCTTGTCGGGAACTGTGGTTGTCGAAGTTTTGTTGGGCGGTACGGCGGGCAGATCGGTTGGAGGAGGCGGGCCGACGTTTTTCCACGCGCCGAAGTATTTGGCGATGACTTCCCGGGCCTGCTGGGGCGTTACCTTGCCAATGACGACGATCGTGGTCAGATCGGGACGGAACACACGGCCGTAATAGTTGTGGACATCGCCTAGAGTCAGGGACATCGCGCTCTTCGGCGTCGCTTCGCGCAGCGATGGGTCGCTCTTGGGGAACAGGGCCGCGGCAACGGCCCGGTGCTCGAGATAGCCCGGACTCTGAAGCTCGCCGGCAATGGCGGCGGCCGTTTGCCTCTGAACTGTCTGGAAGGCCGGTTTCGGCAAGGCGGGATGGAGGATATTGTCGGCCAGCAGTTGCACTCCGCGATCAAAATGACCGGCCAGCACGGAAACGGAAAAACCGGTGCCGGCCGATTCGTTGGCGGCGATGTCGTCGAGCGCTTTTTGGAAGGCAAGCCGGTCAAGCGACTCTGTGCCGTAGGAAAAAAGACTGTCCAGAATGGTGCTGACTCCCTTTTGGTGCGCGGGGGTCTCCAAATCGGGATTGTTCCGCACCCGGCCGTATACGCTCACGGTATTGCTCACCGTTTCCGGCTGCACGATCAATTTCAGCCCGTTCGGCAAGGTGGAAACCACCGGATGAATGGTCGATTCGGGTACGGAAAGCCGGGCGAGCGCCGTCTTCGCCCAGAGCGGCAGCGGGGTTGGCTTGGTGCTGCTGGGCGCGAACGACTCGGCTCCGCCGAAGCCATGGCTGGAGATCGGTTTCCCGGAAGGCTGCGGCGAGAGAATGGCGGTTACGGCCTGATCGAAAGACAGGTATTTGCGAGCGACCCGGTTCACGCCGCTCACGGTGACCTTTTGGATCGCGTCGACATCATCCTGCGGCGAATGGCGCCCTTCGACGGCCAGTGCCTGGGACCATGCCATCGCCAGCCCGCTGATCGAGTTCCTCTGGAATTCGGCCTCGGCGGCCTCGCGGCGCTTGGCCGCTTCGACCAGATCCGCGGGCAACCCATCTTTCAAATCCTTC
This sequence comes from Patescibacteria group bacterium, assembly GCA_035533975.1. Classification (GTDB taxonomy): domain Bacteria; phylum Acidobacteriota; class Terriglobia; order Acidiferrales; family UBA7541; genus JAKASX01. The sequence goes on along the minus strand of DATLSU010000002.1, from coordinate 104,157 downwards.
TGGATCACTTGCTTGACCTGAGCCAGCAGCGTGGCGCTATCGGCGCCCGGGGGAAAGGCAGCCATGGCGTAGCCCAGCCCGGCGCTCGGCAGGCCATCGATTTCAAAGCCGGCGAACAGTGCCTTCCCCTCCGGAACCAGCGCATAGAGACTTCCCCGCTGGCTGCTCAAGACGTCGGAAAGCACCTCGGCCGCGGCGTAATCGGGGTCGCTGTAGCCGGGCATGCGGAAAGAGGCCACCACCAGGCCATAGGGCAGATCGGTGGGGAAGTGAAGCGCCTGGGCCGACACGGGCTTGAGTCCGACGGCGGGCCGCCGCGGCAACTTCTTGGGCGCAATGCCGCCGAAGAGCCGGCGGACCTGGGCCAGCACCGCCTGCGGCTGGACGTCGCCCGCGACGACCAGGATCGCATTGTTCGGGGCATACCACTTCTGATAGAAAGCGTGCAGCATCGCCCCGGTCGTCTTATTGAAAGAGGGCCGCGTGCCGAGCGCATCGTGGGCGTAGGGCGTGTCGCGAAACATCGTCTCGAGCAGCTTGGTATAGAAAACGTATTCGGGATCGGAGAGATCCTGGGCCACTTCCTGCTCGATGGCCCCGCGTTCCTTATTCCATTCGCTCTCGCTATCGAGAACGCCGCGCATGCGGATCGACTGGACGTGGAGCGCGACGTCGAGATCCTCGGCGGGCACGGTGAAAAAGTACTGCGTGACGGTCTGTTGCGTGTCGGCGTCGAAGTCGCCGCCCATAGCGGCGGCGATGTCGGCCAGTTGATCGGCGTTGAGGCCCGGGCTGCCGCGAAACATCATGTGTTCCTGCGCGTGGGCCATGCCGGGGAATCCCGCCGGCGCTTCGTTCGAACCCACCTGGTAATTCACCACGGTCGTGACCACCGGGGCGAGTGTGTCGCGGACGACGACGACGCGCAGGCCGTTTTTCAACGTGGCGCGAAGTACGTTGCTTTCCGCGTTCGCTTGGGCCGCCGCGCCCGCGCCGTCGCGCCCCGGTGCCGCGCGTCCCGCCCGGGCCAGGGCCACCGAGCCGAAACCCGCCAGGACCGCTACGAATGCCATCCCTTTCCAACCGCCAAACCGTTTCACGAAGTTCTTCGAGCGCCTGTGCATGGTTATTCCTTAACGAAAAGTCGATTACTCCCTTCTTTCATGCTCACCGAACCGGGGGCAATGGTCAAGTCTGAGAAGGAGAAAGGGTTGGGGCTTACTCGCGCGACGGCGGGTACAGTTCTGCCGCCCTGGGGTTCACGCTGGATTAACCCGGCAGGTCCGGCCGCTCGAATTCAGGTACATTACCGGTGTGAGGGCGAATCCATCCCTGTTTTCCACGGCCCAAAGCGCGCCGTTCGTCCCGGAAACGGGCCGGCCTCGCCACCCGAGGGAGAGGCTGCTTTACGGGCTGGTGATTTTCTCAAGCGCCTTCCTCCTTTTCCTCGTTCAGCTGCTGATCGCCAAGATCATCTTGCCGTGGTTTAGCGGCGTAGCCGAGGTATGGGCGGTTTGCCTGGTGTTTTTTCAGAGCGTGCTCCTGCTCGGTTATCTCTACGCCCACTGGCTGACGAGAAACTTCCGGCCCCGCGTCCAAGGCCGAATCCATGCGGCGCTCCTGGCGGCCAGCATCCTTTGGCTGCCGATTCTGCCGAAAGCATCCTGGCAGCCTTCCGGGCGGGAAGATCCGGCGGCGTACATTCTGTGGCTGCTGGCGTTGACCATCGGACTTCCCTTTTTCCTGCTTTCCTCGACGAGCCCTTTGCTGCAAGCCTGGTACGCTGGTTCGCGGGGCACATCGCCCTACCGCTTCTACGCCCTTTCGAATGCCGGCTCCCTGCTGGCACTGCTGGTTTTCCCGATTCTGGTCGAGCCCGAAATATCGAGTTCCCACCAGGCGATCGGCTGGTCGGCGGCGTATGCGGGACTGGTGCTGCTTTGCGGAGCGACCGGGCTGGCGCTCGGCCGGCGCAATCGCCCGCCCAGCCCCCGCGCGAGGCCGGCTCGCCGCCGGACGCAAAGCGCAAACTGCTCTGGATTTCGCTCGCCGCCTGCGGGTCGGCTCTGCTTCTGGCGATTACCAACCACATCACGCAGGAAGTCGCCTCGGTCCCGTTTCTCTGGGTGCTCCCCCTCGGGCTTTACCTGCTGAGCTTCGTGCTGTGCTTTGAAGGGGGCCGCTGGTACCGGCGCGACTTGTTCCTGCGCGTGCTGGCCGTGGCACTGGGAGGAATGACCTATGCTCTCTTGCCCGCCTATGCCGGTCTGCCGCTTTTGCTTCTGGTACCGCTATTTTGCATCGGTCTATTCATCTGCTGCATGTTCTGCCACGGGGAGCTGGCACGGCTCAAGCCCGACCCCGCGCATCTGACCTCGTTTTACCTGATGCTGTCGCTGGGTGGAGCGATCGGAGCAGCCCTGGTAGCCCTGCTCGCCCCGCACGTCTTTTCCGGGTTCTACGAACTGCAAATCGCGCTGGGCGCTTGCGCGGTTCTCGTCTACGTGGTTCACCGGAACGACGCCGAGGGTCCGTTCCGGCGCCAGGGTTCGCCGCTGCCCCTGGTGGGCCTGGCGGCGCTGGTCGCGCTCTTTATCGTGGGCCTGACGTTCACCGTCGAGCGGCAGCAGGAACAAGACCGCTTGTCGGTGCGCAATTTCTACGGTGTTTTACGCGTCACCGACGTGAATCCATCCGGGGCCGCGGCAGGGGGCAAGGCCGTAGGGGCGGGCGAGGGCCGTTACCGGCGGCTGGTCAACGGCGCGATCGTCCACGGGCTCGAGTTCCTGGCTCCGGGCCGGCGCGACCGGCCCACCACCTATTACGGTCCGGACTCGGGAATTGGCATGGCACTGCGCGCCATCGAAGGAACACGCCCGCTGCGCGTGGCAGTGATCGGGCTGGGCGCGGGGACCATCGCCGCCTACGCACAGCCAGCCGACCGGTACACGTTTTACGAAATCAATCCGCTCGACATTCGCCTGGTGCACACCGAATTCAGCTTCCTCGGCGATTCGACCGCCCGCATCCGCATCGTTCAGGGCGACGCGCGGCTTTCTCTCGAGCGCGAGCCGCCACAAGGGTTCGACGTGCTCGCCGTCGACGCGTTCACGGGCGATTCGATTCCGGTGCATCTGCTCACCATTCAGGCGTTCCGGCTCTATTTTCACCAGCTTCAGCCGCGAGGCGTGCTCGCCGTCCACATCTCGAACCGTTACCTCGACCTCGAGCCGGTCGTCGAGGCCGCCGCCGCCCGTCTGAACAAGGAAGCCGTCGAGATCGAGAATCCGGACGATCACCGGAACGGCATCTTCAAATCTCTCTGGATCCTGGTGGGCAGCCGCCAGGGCTTTCTGGGGCAGCCGGCGATCGAGGCGGCCGGAAGCGTTCTTTCCCCCTCGCAACGCGACGTTCTTTGGACGGACGACTACAGCAGCCTGTTCCGCATCCTGAAATAATTCGGGAAAATTGGCGAAGCGTGAACGCGGGCGAACGGCCGGTCAGCTCTTCTCGCCTTCCAGCCACTCGCGCGCCCGGGCCAGGACTTCATCGATATTCGCCGATTCCGGAACGGTTCCTTGCGCAAAGTCATTCGATCCGCCGCCCTTGCCGCCCGCGGCAACGAGCGTTTCGCCGAGCAGTTTTTTCATGTCGCCCGCCGATCCCTTGGCTTGCGCGAACACGAATTGCCGCGCGTCGCGGCTGGCGAGGACGACGCGAACCCCCGGCTCGGCCGTGAGCCGCGCGGCCACCTGCCGGAGGAACGCCGTATCGGCATGCTCGAACGCATGAACCACCCGCCGCTCGCCCCCGGCCGCGAGCGCCTTCGCCTCCAGCTCGGCCAAACGCCCGGCCAGTCGCGCCTGGTCGCGATGGGCCGCCTTGCGCTCATCGAGCAGTTTCGCCGCCATCGCCGCCACTTCCGCCATGCCGCAACCGATCTGGCGGGCCGCGGCGCCGAGCGTCTCGAAATCGGCGCGCGCGTCGCGCAGCGCGCGTCCGCCGCAAACAAACTCCACGCGCCAGTACCGCTTTTGCCGCTCGAGCTTGCGAATCATGAGCGGGCCGACCTGGCCCGTGCGCGCCGCGTGCGTGCCCCCGCACGGCTGAAGATCGAAGCCCTCGATTTCCACGATGCGCAGCGCCCCCTCGCGCTCCACCTTTTTTCGCACGCCCAGCGCCGCCAGTTCCTCGCGCTCGCGAAAGCTCACCGCGATCGGCCGGTCCTCGAAAACGACGCGGTTCGCGAGATCGGCGGCCTCTTGCAGATGACGCGGCACCACGCCGGGCGCATCGAGATCGATCGTCGAGATCTCCCTCCCTAAGTGAAAAGAAGCCGTAGGGAAGCCGAAAAGCTTTAGGAACGCGGCCGAAAGCAGATGCTGGCCGGTGTGCTGCTGGATGTGATCGAAGCGGCGTTCCCAATCGATCGCGCCATGAACGGGTCCGGCGGGAACCGGGCGATCTGTGACGTGGAGCAGCTCGCGATCCGTTTCGCGCTCGAAAACATCCAGAACGTCTGCCTCGCCCAGGCGCCCGGTATCGTGCGGCTGCCCGCCCGAGGAGGGATAAAAGGCCGTGCGGTCGAGCAGCACCTCCCAGCAGCCGCCCCGGGAATTGCAGGAAACGGCCCGCGCCTCGAATTCGCGCAGAAAGGAATCGGTGTAGTACAGGCGCTCGGTCATCGGAATGCTTGTGCCCGCGGTTGGGACATCGGTCGCGCCGGAATCATTTCTCCTCGCGCCTAGCGAAGAAAATGTAACATTCGACCTGCGGCCCGCCAAAACAGCGGCCCGGGGAGCGAACGATTTCCATGATCCGGCTGGTGGCCATCGATCTCGACGGGACCTTGCTCGATACGCGCTGGCGCGTGCCTGAGGCGAACCGCCAGGCCATCGCCCGGGCCATCGAGCGCGGCGTTCACGTCGTGCTGGTGACGGGGCGGCGCTTCGATTTCACCCGGCCGGTGATCGCGCGGCTTCCCGCCGCCATCGGGCTGATCGTCAATAACGGCGCTCTGATCAAATCATCGGACGGCGCGACGCTGCTGCGGCGCCTTTTGCCTGCCCGCATCGCCCGCGCCGTACTCGCATCGACCCTTCAGTTCCACGCGAGCGCCGCGCTGGTTTTCGACCGCCCGGCGACGAGCCAGGTCGTTTTCGAGCGAATCGACTGGGAGGATCCGGTTCGGCGCGGCTATTTCGAGCGCAACCGGGAATATTTGGCGGAAATCTCTCCAATCGAAGACGCCCTGACCGAAGATCCCATTCAGTTGATGTACACGGGCGCGGTAGCCGATATGCGGAGGCTGGTGGCAACGCTTCGGGCGCTCGATTTCGCGGCCGATTTCTCCGTCGCGGTCGCCGAATACGAGGCGCGGAGCTTCACGATCGTCGACGTAATCGAACGGAACTGCTCGAAAGCCAGCGCGCTCGGCGAGTGGGCCAAACGGCTCGGCGTCGAACGCGAGCAGATTTTAGCCATCGGCGACAACCTGAATGACCGCGAGATGCTGGAATTCGCCGGACTGGCCATGGTAATGGACAACGCCGTGCCGGAATTGAAATCGCTGGGCTGGCCGGTTACCCTATCGAATGACGACTGCGGCGTCGCCGCGGCGATCGAGCGGTACGTTCTCGGGAACGGCAACCCATGAGTCCAAACTCTCACTGGCGGGCGCTTGCTCTGGCGCTCGCGGCGCTTTTCGTTGCAGCGCCTCCCGCCCACGCCGACTGGGCCCTCCTTCGCAACGGGCGGAGCCTCCATATCACCGGCTACCAGCGCCACGGCTCCCTTCTCGTTCTGCACATGGCCGGCGGCGAAGTCCGGCTCCCGGCTTCGGCCGTCCTTCGCTTCGAGCCGGAGGACGTCTTCCCTTCTCCGGTTGCCGAACCGGCCCGGGCTTCCGGTCCCTTCGGCGCGCTGGTTGCCCATGCGGCGCTGAAGAACGGTTTGAGCCCCCGCCTGCTTTCGAGCGTCATTCACGCCGAATCGAACTTCCAGCCGCGCGCCATCTCTCCCAAAGGCGCCCTAGGCTTGATGCAGCTGATGCCCGGCACGGCGCGCGGCCTGGCCGTTCGCGATCCTCTGGACCCATCGCAGAACGTTCAAGCCGGCGCGCACTACCTCGGGCAGTTGCTGGGGAAATTCGGCAACTTGAATCTGGCGCTGGCCGCTTACAATGCCGGCCCGGCCACAGTCCGCTTGTATGACGGGGTTCCTCCCTTTCCCGAAACCCGCGCTTACATCGCAAGGGTTCGCCGCGGCTTGAAACGCCCGCCGGCGCCAAGCACCAAAACAGGCACGGTGGAGCTAACCTGCTCGCCGCTCGCCCTGCGTTGCCAGGAGCAGACCATTGCCAGCCCGCGGCCGGCGCAGGCGACTTGGCGCTAGCAGGATCGCGCGATCGCCGCGTCGGCGGCCGTCAGGGTATTGGCGACTGGCTGTTGCCTGGCCCCGATGTGGTAGGAGCGGGCGCGGGCGGAGTTGGCCCGCCGAGCTGCGTAGGCGTTTTCGGTGCGCCAGGCGGGCCCAGCCCGGCCGGTGGCGCCCCGGCGGGGAAAAGCTTTTGGACGCCTTGCTGCGGGTCCCAAATGAACTCCCAATAGCGATAGTTCCCGGCACCCATATACTTCTTGATCGAAGGCACGTCCACCCGGCCGGCGACGCCGATCAGATTTCCGCCAATCATTCCCCCCTCCGTAATGATTTGAGGGGAAGATGTTTCCGACGGTCCTTGCCCGAGCATCGCGCAAGTGGGGACGGCCGGCTTTGTGGGCTTGCCCGTGGCCACTGCGGTCCCCACGGCCATTGGAGCGCCGGTGGTAACCTCCAGACCGCCAGGAGCCGGACCCAGATACGGCACACCCTCGCGGGCCGCTTCATATTCGGCCAGCGTTTGCCAGCACAGGCTGCCCATCAACTGCCCGCCCTGCCCCAGATAGATGAGCCGCCAGGAGCCGTCTTGCGAGTTCATGGGATCTTTGTAGGCCTGGCGCAGAAAGTGGATGCCGTTCACTCCCTTTTCCAGCTCCTCCAGATCGTGCGGGAAATGGCCGGTTTTCCGGTAGTAGAGGCCGATGGCGCGCGCGTATTGCTCGCCGCGCCAGATCATCAGTTTCTCTTTCTGCCGCCGGTCCTGGGTAATCAGGTCCGGGATGGCCGCCGACGCCGCGATGATCATCACCGCAGCCACGAAAAGCGCGAGCAGCAGCGTGTAGCCCGCTTCCGGGCGCCGCAGCGGGGCGGCGCTCGGTTTCCGCATCTTCGTTCGTTCCGGGCTCATCGGTTTCTCAAGCAATCACGGCAGGTGCGGCCGTCTGTACACCGGAGCCATCCCAGGTCTGGGCGGCACCACGGCCGATCCGGCGGGTGGATGAAACATGGGCAATGGCCGCGGTCCGGGAGGCTGCCGTGTTGCTGGGCTGGGCGGCGGGGCTGCGGTTGATCCGGGGGACGGCAGGGTCATCGCCAGCGTGGCGGTCCGGCCGCTCGAGGTATCCTCCACCTCGACGGTGTTGGCGCCGATGGAGAGCAGGCGGAAGTGTCCGAGCAGCGTTTCTCCCGGCGAGGCGATATGAACGTTGTCGCCGTTGGTAAAGAACGCGAGTTTGTTACCCGTTTTCGGGTCGATCGCCATGCCGTAGAATTTCAGCGGAATCTGAACCGGTGGGGGAACAGGCGGTCCGGCCGGCGCAGCGGACAAGGCATCCTTGCCGGCAGCTTGGGGGGACGGAGGGGGCGGCGGCGGAGTGGCGCTGAAGATGTTGCGGTGGCTTCCCTTATACGCGAGTTGGCGGATGCGGGCCAGTTGATCCAGATGAAGCGCCGGACTGGGCACCTTGAGCGGCTTGAAGGCAATCGCTACCGGCGCGTCGGACCCGGCGCTGGCCTCGGGCCGGACATTCCGGTAGAGCACGACTCCCAGCACCAGAAAGAGCGCCACCAAGATCCCGATCTCCGTTCGTCGCGACATCCCTCAGGTCCGGAAGTAAGTGTGCAGGCGGATATTCAGCTTCACCTGGCCGCCCGTGCTCGACGCGAGTTCCAAACTGTCGAGAACGTAGAAATTCTTCGACCGCTCAAGTCCGTTGACGAAGCGGATCAAACCCTCGTAGCTACCCTCGATCACCGCGGTAGCATCGACTTCGGTGACGTTGTGCTCGGCGACCGGCTTCTGCGAGAATCGGACGCCGGTCGTCTGGAGTCCCGCGCTCCGCGCGATCGAGCCCAGGTCGGCCACCAGCTCCGCGTACCCCTGCGAAGGACCGAGCAATTCTTGCTTGTAGAAGCGATTGGAATCGGCCGCGATCCGGGGGATGCTGCGCTTGACCGTCTCTGCGCGGCTCAGATTCGCCTGCATCGCCCCTACCTCGGCGCGCAGGCGTACCACCTGCAACTGCAGTTGTTGTTCGGACGATGTCACGCTCATCCGCCAACGCTCGACCGCCAGGCCCGCGTCCAGGGCGAAAAGGACGATCAGCGCAACCTGCACCCAGCGTTTCCAACCCTTGCCCGGCCCGCTCACTGCGCCTCCGTCCCGGCGCCCGAATAGACGGCTTCGAGCTCGACCACCACCTGGTCCTGCGAGCCGGCTCGCTTGGCCCGCGTCTCCGAGTTCACCTGCACCTGGGAAAAAACAGGCGAGGCTTGCAGTGCCTGGAGGAAGGCGATTTTACTCTTGTCGCCGTCGGCCCCGACCACCAGATTTACGTCCACACGGCCTTTTTGCATTTTCGGGGCGATGCTCACGACGCGCACCCCGGCGGGCAACACCTTTTCGAGGTTGGTGAAAATTTTCGTCCAGGGAAAGCTGCGCTGGTCGATGAGCGAGTTCAAAAACTCGGCACGGCCCACTACCACCTTGGTTTTCTGCGACCCGAAATACATCGCCAGCTCTTCCCGCTCGGACTGCATGCGAACCAGCCGCGCCCGATAGCCGGCGATCTGCGCTCGCTGCCCGCGGTTGTGCCGCCAGATGGCGATCACGCTCGAGGAAAGCAGCAGCAGCGCGAGAACTCCCGCCGCGCCGGCCACGACCGCCCCGGCAATGAATCGCCGGTGGCTTTCGAGCGGCCGCGTAGCAACGTTCAGGCGGATCTTCATCTCATGCGCCCCGATTCAGATGCCAGCCAACCAGAGACGCCAGCTGGCGCGACAAGAGATCCCCCGCGCCATCGGGCAAGTGCTCCAAGCCGCTGCTCTCTTCGCCCAGCGCCCGGACCGGGCAGCCCAGCTCCCGCTCGACACGTTGCAGCAGCCCGGGGCCGTAGCTCTCCATACCCGCTAGCCGAACCACCTCGATGTCGCGATGCGCCCGGTCCTGAAAGTAGGCAACTGCCGGAAAGATCTCGTCGAGCAGGGCCTGCGGATCGGGCTGCACGCTCAATTCAGCGCAGCGGTAGAGCGCCAGCCCTCCCGAGTCGATGACCGCCGTCGTCAGGCTGGCGCCTCCCAGCCGGGCCAGCAGCACGGCCGGTCCATCCTCGACCAGCGGCAGCGCAGCCAGCGTCTCTCCGAGCACCACCCCCGCTTCGAGACCCGCTTCCCGCGCCAACCCCTCATATTCCTCGATGACCGACTGCCGCGCTACCGCCGTTACGACCTCGAGGCTTTCTTCCACCGACCTCTGTTCGCACCAGGACAGCACGGTTTCTTCCACGGGGAAGGGCACGCTCTTTCGCAGTCGCCATCGAAGCAGCGGCACCGCCTCGCTCGGCTTGCGGGGAAACGTCTCGAAACCGAGCAGAAAAATGCGCACGATACTATCCGGCAGCAAAAGAGCCGTCTCGTGTCTCAGGCCGCGCACACGTTCGGCCACCTTTCGGAGCGCCTGCGCCACCGCCGCGCTGTCGACGACGTTCGCCTGGGCCGGCGACGGGCGTATCGCTCCCGCCGGCAAGGGTTCCTCGGCAAACGCCTCCAGCCGATGCGGGCCCCAGCGCGCCGCCGCGACGCGCTCGGGGCTGATCAGGCAGACCAGGTCGGGATGCGGCACGGCGTCCAGCCAGCGGCCCAGCCGCCGGAAGGATCCGCCGCTTTCGCGACCGCTGCGTTGAGCCAGCAGACTATTCAATGAAGGTAACCTTGTTGATTTCCCTGAGCGTGGTGAGCCCGGCCTTCACTTTTTCCAGGCCCGAATCGCGCAGGAAGGTCATCCCTTCCTCGCGAGCCACATGTTTGATTTCGCTGGTCGGCCGCCGCCCGATGATCATGTCCCGGATACGGTCGGTGAGATCGAGGATCTCGGAGATGGCGCTGCGCCCCCGAAACCCGGTGCCCCCGCACTCCAGGCATCCGGCTCCCTCGTAAACCGGCCGGTCGGCCCACTGGCGGGGATCGAGCCCGGAACTTTCCATCTCTTCCCTGGAGAGACGCACCTCGCGGCGGCAGTTCTCGCAAGTGAGCCGCACCAGCCGCTGCGCCAGGATGCAGTTCAGAGCCGAGACGAAATTATAGGGTTCGACTCCCATGTTGATGAACCGGCCGATGACGTCGAAAACGTTGTTGGCGTGCACGGTGGTGAAGACCAGGTGACCGGTGAGGGCCGCGGCGATGGCGATCTGGGCCGTTTCCAGGTCGCGGATTTCTCCCACCATGATCTTGTCGGGATCGTGCCGCAGGATCGACCGCAGGCCCCGCGCGAACGTCAATCCCTTTTTCTCGTTCACGGGAATTTGCGTGATGCCGCGAATCTGATATTCCACCGGATCTTCGATCGTGACGATCTTGTCTTCGTCGGACTTGATCTCATTGATGCAGGCGTAGAGCGAGGTCGTTTTCCCCGATCCGGTCGGTCCGGTGACCAGGAGCATGCCGTAGGGCTCGCGGATGTAGCGGCGCAGCCGCCGCAGGTCGCGATCGTCGAAACCCACCACGTCCAGATTCAAATTGCGGAACTTTTCGCTCAGGCTCTCCTTGTCGAGCACGCGGAGCACGGCGTCCTCGCCGTAGATCGAAGGCATGATCGAAACGCGGAAATCGACGAAGCGGCCCTTGTAGCGAACGCGGAAGCGGCCGTCCTGCGGCACGCGCCGCTCGGCGATATCCAGCTCGCTCATCACCTTGATCCGGCTGATGATCGTCGAATGCCATTCCCGGGCCAGCGGCGACATCGCTTCCTGCAGCACGCCGTCGATGCGGTACTTGACGGCGACTTCGTTGTCGCGGCCTTCGATGTGGATGTCGCTGGCGCGTCGCTCGAGGGCGGTGAAAATAAATGTATCGACCAGCCGCACGACCGGGTTGACGGCGGTATCCTCGGTGAGGCGGTCGATCGAGATGTTTTCGTCGTTCTCTGCGTCGATCACCACCTGCAGGGTGGTGAAACCCTCGGTGGCCTGTTCGAGCACGCGCTGGGACTGCTCGGTGCGCTTCAAGAGGTCGCTGATCTGCGAAGCCGTCGCCACCTTCAGCACCAGCTTGTAGCCGAGCAGCAGCGCCAGCTCGTCGCTTTGCACGACGGGGCTCGGATCGGCCACGGCGACCACCAGAGAGCCGTCTTTCGACTCCAGGGGAACGAAACTGTAGCGGAACATCAGCTCGGCCGGTATCCGGCGGAACAGCTCTGGGTCGATCCGCTGCTCTCGCAGGTCGACGAACGGGCAGCGGTAGCGCTCAGCCAGGCGCCGCGCGCGGTCGTGCTCCTCACGCTCGTCGGGCCGTCCTTCGCGCAAGGCATCGCGATTCGTGGCCATCGGCGGGTTAGCCTCCCATATTCCCCACAGTGAAGCTGAATAGAGGCAAGTAGAGGGCAATCAAAATAAAGGCTATCACAGCCCCCATGAACACCAAAATCGCCGGTTCCACAAATGAAATGAGGGTGGTGAGCTTCACGTTGACTTCCTCTTCGTAGAAATCGGAAACGCTCGTCAGCATCGCCGCCAGCGCCCCCGAGGCCTCGCCCACCTCGATCATGTCCACCGCCAGGTCCGGCACGAGCTTGGTTTCGGCCAAACTCGACGCGAGCGGCTGACCCTCGCGCACCCGCTGCGTCGCCCGATTCACCGCGCCGGCCATCAGCTTGCTCGTCAGGGAACTGGCCGCCGTATCGAGCGCCGCCACCAGGGGCGTGCCGCCCGTGAGCAGGGTCGCCAGCGTCCGGGTGAACTGCGTGACCTGAAACTTCACCCACACCTGGCCCACGACCGGCACCTTCAGTTTCAGGCGATCGAGCGCGATGCCGCCCGCTTCCGTCCGCGACCACAGGAATCCGCTCACCCCACCCAATACAAATAGAAGGACGAGCCAGGGGATGTAGGTCTTCAGGCCGGTCACCAGCCCGATCAGCAGCACGGTCGGCGTCGGCAGCGCCACGTTCATGTCCTTGTAGAGCGTCACGAATTGGGGAATCACGTAGGTCACCAGGTAGGAAAGGATCCCCGCCGCCACGACCACGAGAACGATCGGGTAAATCAGCACACCGGTCAGCCGCTTCCGCAGACCGCTCGAAGTTCGCTGATAACCGATGTATTGATCGAGAACGCCGGACAGGTTGCCGCTTTTTTCCCCGGCCAGCACCGAGATGGCGTACACGCGCGGGAAGACGCCCTGCGCCAGGATTGCTTCGGAAAGCATGGCGCCGTCGCGGACCTGCTGCCTTACATCGGCCAGGATCGGACGCAGCCGCGGCGCCGCGGTGCGCTCGGCGAGCAGGTCGAGAGCCTTCAGGATCGGCAGACCGGCCTTGATCAGGGTGTTGAACTGCTGATTGAAGATCAGGAAATCGTTGCCACGGACGGCGCGCTCGCGCCCCTGAAACAGCCCCTGCAGGCTCAGCGCTCGCCGTTGCCGCACCCAGTAGATGAACAGGCCCCGGTCGGTCAGCTTGGTCCGGGCTTCATCTTCCGATTGCGCGGTTTCGACCTGCTGAAATACGTGACCGGCGGGATCGGCTACTTTACAGACAAATTCGCCCATGCCAAGCCGCTGCTTCCTCTGGTCGAAAATTGCTACAAGTCTAGCACCCGGAAAATCCTAGCAAAAGTCTGCCGGGAGCGTAACTGCTATCACGTGGTCCGGCTCGATCAGGCCTGGGGTTTGGTTCCCTCCGGCTGCTGGCCGGGTTGTTTCTCCCGCTGATCCTGGAGCACCGCCTTACGCGAAAGGCGAATCTTGTTGCCTTCGATCGAAAGCACCTTGACCAGGACCTGATCGCCTTCCTTCAACTCGTCGCGAACGTTGCGGATCCGGTGCTCGGCCACTTCGCTGATGTGCAACAGACCGTCGGTGCCGGGGAAAATCTCGACGAACGCCCCAAATTCGGCCAGGCGCACCACTTTGCCCAGGTAGGTCTTCCCCGCTTCGGGAACGGCCGTCACCTCGCTGACCATGCGGAAAGCGTCTTCGCCGGAAGCGGAGTCGCTCGAATAGATGTGTACGGTGCCGTCGTCGAGCACGTCGATTTTCGCTCCGGTTGCCTCGGTGATCGAACGGATCTTCTTTCCGCCCGGCCCGATCAGGTCGCGGATCTTGTCGGTGGGGATGTTCAGCGTGTAGAGACGCGGCGCGTAGGGAGAAACTTCCTTTCTCGGCGCGCCGAGGGTCTTTTCCATGATGTCGAGGATGTCCATGCGCGCGCGGCGGGCTTGATCGAGAGCCTCGCGCATCATCGCGATACTCACGTTGGTCACCTTGATGTCCATCTGCAGCGAGGTGATCCCGTCGCGGGTTCCGGCGACCTTGAAGTCCATGTCGCCGTAATGATCCTCGGCGCCGGCGATGTCGGTGAGGATGGCGTAACGGCCTTCCTCGCCCGTCACCAACCCCATCGCGATCCCGGCGCATGTCGAGCGCAACGGTACGCCCGCGTCCATCAGCGCCAGCGAGCCGCCGCATACCGTCGCCATCGAGGAAGATCCGTTCGATTCCAGGATGTCGGATACCACGCGAACGGCGTAGGGGAAATCGGCCTCGGAAGGCAGCAGATTGAGCAGCGCCCGCTCGGCCAGGGCCCCGTGCCCCACCTCGCGGCGTCCCGCGCCCCGCAGCGGCTTCACTTCGCCGACGCTGAAGGGCGGGAAGTTGTAGTGCAGCATGAATCGTTTGAAGGCGTCCTCTTCGAAGAGCAGATCGAGCCGCTGCATGTCTTGGCGCGTGCCGAGCGTCGCCGTCGCCAGCGCCTGCGTCTCGCCGCGCGTGAACAGGGCCGAACCGTGCACCCGGGGCAGCATCCCCACCTCGCAGGTGATCGGACGAACCTGGTCGAAGGCCCGGCGGTCGGGCCGGCGGCGGTGAACCAGAACGTCGTCGCGGAAGATATTCTCCCGGAGGGTTTCAAAGGCGCGATCGGCCAGTTTCCGCTTATCCGGCTCGGTTTCCGGAATCGTGGCCAGCCATTCGGCCTTGAGCGCCTCGGTGAGCGTGTGGCTTTGCCGCTTCGGATATTTCGAGGTGTCGAGGTAGTCTTCGAGTTTGGGGCGGTAGGCGTCGGTCAGCCGCTTGTACAGCTCGTCGTCGAAGGCCACAACGGGCGGCGGCAGCTTCTCGGCGCCCACCTTGGCCCGCAATTCGTTGATCGCCCCGACGATCTTGCGAATTTCCCCGTGGGCGAACTCCAGCGCTTCGATGATCGTTGCTTCCGATACTTCCTGCGCGCCGGCCTCCACCATCACGATGCCTCGTTCGGTGCCCGCGACGACGATGTTCATCCGGCTCGTCTTCTGCTCGGCCACGGTGGGGTTCGCCACCATCCGCCCGTCGAGCAGCCCGACCCGGACGGCGCCAATCGGCCCGGCGAACGGAATGGGAGAAATCGACAGCGCCCCCGACGCTCCCACCAGGCTGAGCACGTCGGGATCGTTCTCGCTGTCGGCCGACATGACCATCGTGATGATCTGCGTCTCCTGCGCCCAACCGTGGGGAAACAGCGGGCGAATCGGCCGGTCGGTGAGCCGCGAGACCAGCACTTCGCGCTCGGAAGGCCGCCCTTCCCGCTTGAAAAAGCCGCCGGGAATCTTCCCCGCCGAATAGGTGTACTCGCGGTAATCCACCGTGAGCGGAATAAAATCCTTTATCGTCGGCCTGCGATCCATACAGGCCGTTGCCAGCACGACGGTATCGCCGTAGCGGATCCATACCGCGCCATCGGCTTGCCGGGCCACACGCCCGTGCTCGAAAATCAGTTCCCGTCCGCCAATTTCAACTCGTACTTCATTTGACATAGTCGTTTCCTCTTCCATGCATGTCGTCTAAATCCGCCGCTAAGGACGGAATGGGGAAAATGGAGAAAGCTCCCGGCAAGCGCAACTCAGCACCCGCGCCCGGACAGGGCACCACGCTTTTCAATTGTCGGGGGGGCGCCGGCCGACGCCGGACCAAAACAGGTATACCCTCGGAAGACCGGGATACTACTTGCGCAAACTGAGCCGTTCCACAATCTGGCGGTACCGTTCCGGGGCGCGGCGATTCAGGTAATCCAACAGGCGGCGACGCCGGTTGACCATCATGATCAACCCCCGCCGTGAAGCATAGTCCTTCCGGTGAATCTTCATGTGTTCGGTCAGGTAAGTGATCCGTTCGCTCAAGAGAGCGATCTGGACCTCCGGCGAACCAGTGTCGGCCACACTCTGCCGGTGCTGCTCAATGAGTGTCGCCTTGATCCCGTTGAGTCGATTGGTCGAAGCCATCTGCCGTCGCGCGCCCGCCCTTTGGATTATCTCTTCTTTTCAGTCGCTGATACTAACAGATATCTCGCAACCGGGACAACCTTTTCATGGCTCTCCCGCCCCACCTCATCGCGCCCGCCGCGTTCCATCGTGGATCAGAGAGAGAAACTCCTCCCGCGTTTGCACGTTCTGCCGGAACACTCCCAGCATGGCGCTGGTCACCGCGCGGGAGTGCTGTTTCTCGACTCCCCGCATCACCATGCACAGGTGGCGCGCTTCGATGACCACCCCCACCCCCTCCGGATCGCTATGCTCCATCAGGGCTTCGGCGATCTGCCGGGTCAAGCGTTCCTGCAATTGCAGCCGCCGCGCGTACAGGTTCACCAACCGGGCAACCTTGCTCAATCCGATCACGCGCTTGCGGGGGATGTATCCCACGTGGCACTTGCCGAAAAACGGCAGCAGGTGATGTTCGCACAAGCTGTAGAGCTCGATGTCCCGTACGACAACCATTTGATCGTAGGCCACTTCGAACATGGCCCCGTCCAGCAATTTCCCGGGGTCCTGCCGGTACCCGCTCGTCAGGAAACAGAACGCTTTCTCGAATCGCTCGGGCGTTTTCCGCAATCCCTCCCGATCGGGATCCTCGCCGATCGCCTCGAGCATCTGGCGAACCAAGGGAGCGATCGAACCGGGTCGCGCCGGACAATTCACCGCGGAATCGACTTTCTCGCTCACGTTGCACTCCTTACCGGTCTCGAATTTCGGCGCGCAAATTTCCGGCTGCATGGCCGGGCTGGCCGGACTCACCGCAGTCGTTTTATTATAGGAGGGACATGTGGAAGAGGCGAATTCTCTCCTATCTTGGACTTGCGGGCGCCGCCGCGCTGCTCGCTGTTTTTGCCGTTCCCAGCTTCCGGGCCGGCAAACCCAGCATCGCCGGCCGCACCGCTCCGGCGTTCTCGTTCACGCTCGACGGGCAGCCGACCAATCTGCGCGCGTACCGCGGCAAGATCGTCGTCCTGAATTTCTGGGCGACGTGGTGCCCTCCCTGCGTGGCGGAAACGGCGTCGCTCGAGCACATGTACGCCTTGCTCAAACCCCTCGGCATAACCGTGCTGGGCGTCAGCGTCGACGAGGACGGCAACGCCTATCACCGGTTCCTCCAAGCCCATGGCATTACCTTTCCCACTTACCGCGACGCCAACAAGAAAATTCCCCTCTCCTACGGCACCGTGATGTACCCGGAAACCTACATCATCGGCCGCAACGGGAAGATCGAACGCAAGCTGATCGGCGAACAGACCTGGGACAGCCCGCACATGCTCGACTATTTCCGCGCCATCGCTCAGGGACGAACTCCAACTCAGTTTTAGGGCCGCAGGCCGGGGCAACCATTCCGCTTTTCGCGTGGAAGTGGAGGCGGATTCCCGTGTGCGCACGCGAGTTTTGCCAGCCGCCCCGAGGCGCCGAGCGGGCAATCCCACAGCTATAGGTTTTGGAAAACGATCCATATCTTTAAATCAGCGGTGGCTGCCATTTCGAGGACGACTGGGCGCGGCTCGCCCATTACGAGCGCGAACCGCCAAGGAGTGAAGCAATGAAGAGATCCTGATGTGGAGGCTCCCAACGCTTAGCGCTGGAAGCCTCCATTGAGATGCACGGTTTGCCCGGTTAAGGCCAACCGGGCGTCGGGGTCATCCATCCTAGCTTCCCTCTCAGAGGCAGGTGGGAGAAGTCCCCCGCTTCCAGGAGCACGAGCCCCTTCCCTCTCATGCTTTCCAGAATCGGGGAGACGGCTTCCGTGCATCTCGGCCTTCTCATTAGCACGCTGCTTACCAACACGGCCAGATTGGCACCCCATAACTCCTTTGCCGCTCTAATATTAGAAACTAAAAACGACCGCTGCGATTCGCACCATCATGGAACTGGACCGAAATGGAATTCCTGAACCATTTCGAACCGATTTGGCCCTGGCCGCTCTTGATTCGCACCCCACGAAGTCCTCCAACTGCTTCATTCTCTCGGTTCGATGCCGGTTCGGCCCCTTTACCGCTTCGATGGGGTCCCTTGTTGCCCGTCTGGTTTCCCGTCATAATACAGACAGCAAGAAGGGGACATGCGAAGGATTACGCTTTCATTCCTGGTGCGTTGGAGCGCCATTGCAACGGTGGCTGTGGGCATCGGTGTGATCGTGGGCAAGAGCATTCCCCGCCGCTCCCCGTCGGTAATTGCCGCGACCCCGCAGCTTCCTGCCGAGCAAACGGCCCCGTCCGCTCACCCCACGGTTTTGCGGTTTGTCAAGAATCCCGAAGCGGTACCGGCCTTTAGCGTTCATTCCCTCAGCGGCCAAACGCTCGAACCTTCCGAGTGGAAGGGCAAGGTGGTGATCCTGAATTTCTGGGCGACGTGGTGCACACCGTGCCGCTACGAAATTCCCGAACTCATCGCGTTACAAAAGCGGTTCCAAGGATCGCTACAGGTTGTCGGCCTCTCGGTGGACCAGGCACCGGCGGCTCAGGTAAGCGATTTCGTCAAGCAGATCGGGTTCGACTATCCGGTGGCGATGGCTAGCGAGCAGCTGCAAGACAAGTTTGGCGGAGTTTTGGCGCTTCCCACCTCCTTCGTGATCGATCGTGACGGCCGCGTGGTGCAGAAGCACGTCGGACTGGTTCCGGCCGGCTACTACAGGGAGGAAATCAGCTATCTCGCCGGGAAACAGGTCAACGCGCGGGTGGAAACCTTCGTCGACCAGGGCCAAATATTCCCTTCGAACGTCAAGAACGCCAAGTCACTTCCCGGCGTCGACATGTCTCGCCTAACTCCCGCGCAGCGAAAAGCGGCCCTGCGCCAGATGAACCAACAGCACTGCACGTGCGGCTGCGACTACACGCTCGCCCAGTGCCGTCTGCTCGATCCCTCCTGCAAGACTTCGCAGGGAGAGGCGCAGAAGGTCGTCGACCAAATTGCCCGCGGAGGCAGCGTCGCAACGGCGGCCAAGGCCAAGACTCCCCCGGCAGCCACGCTCTAGCCGCGCGCGAGCCTCGTTTCCCCCCACCCCCGGCCGGTCTCCGCACACCCCACCCGATTGTCCCCGCTAGGCTTGCCGGCTCGGCCCGCCCGGACTGCGCCGTTGACTCCCTGGCCCGTGCCCGATAGGCTCAAGCAGGCCGCGGCCTTTCTGCCCGCAACGACTGCCGGCCATTCCGCGAAGGGGGATCGCGTCGATGGCGGAAGCGTACTCAGGCAATCGAACGAGACTCGCCGAGCCTGCGCGCCCCGCCGCGCGCGGCATTTCCTTGTGGGTGAAAATTGCGGCCACCGCTTGGGTCGCAGCGTGGCTTCCCATCTACGCGGCCTACTACGGCTGGGCCAATTTTCTCCATTTGAGCGACATCGCCATCCTGCTGACCACGATTGGATTGTGGACTTCGAGCGGGCTGCTGATTTCCAGCCAAGCGGTTTCGGTGCTGCTCGGGGAAACGCTATGGATCATCGACGTGCTCTGGACGGTGGGATTCGGCCATCACCTGATCGGCGGAACCGGATACATGTGGGACCACCAATATCCGCTCTGGCTGCGCCTGATGTCGCTCTATCACTTTGTTTTACCGGCGCTTCTGGTTTGGGCGGTTGCGCGGCTGGGCTACGACCGGCGAGGCTTGAAACTGCAGGCCGGCATCGGGGCGGCGGCCTTGGTCTGCGGCCGATTGTGGGGGCGGAAAGACAATATCAATTTCGCATTTCACGATCCGATTTTTCATTGGGCGTGGGGACCGGCGCCGGCACACCTGCTGGTGATGTTCGCCGGGATGATTCTGCTCGATTATCTGCCGACCGCCTGGCTGCTCAACCGGCTATTCGGGCGCCCGGGGCTGAAGAGCGCAGCGTGAGGCAGGTCAACCACGCCTCGGCCCGTTCACGGAGACCGGCCCAACGCCACCGCTCATTTGGTTTGCGCGTAGCCTGGCGCCAGCAACGCCAGGAATCCAATCCCCGCCCACAGGATCGAACGAAGCTGGCGGATGATGCCGGTCGCGACACCGGCGGCCAGGGTGTATCCCATGGCGCGAAAGATCAGGCCCGTGCCGCCTTGATAAAGACCCACGTCGCCGGGCACCACCAGTCCTCCAATACCCACCAATTTCGTGAAACCTTCGACGACAATGGCGGCCCGATAGCTGGCCCCGAGCCCGAGCAGCCAGAGAATCACCATGACTTCGAGAGCCGACAGGAATTGAGAGCCGAAATCGAGCGCCAGAATCCCGCGAAACGCGCGGGGATGCCGATTGTGAAAGGCGAACATCTGCTCGTCGATTTCCGCCGATCGCTCGACGGTTTCCCGGCGGCGAACCAGGCCCCAGCGGGCCAGCGGCCCGACCAAACGGCTGGCGCGAAGCCAGCGGCGCCGGAAAGCGACCGCGCCCGCCAGAATCGCGCCCCCAAAAACCGCCGCGCCCACCAGTCCCGCCTCGCGCACCGCGCGCAAAGCCGGATACAACGCGAAAAACAGGCCGATGCCGCCCAGAGCGAAAAGCGCCGTCGTCAAATAATAGAGCAACACATCGACCATCACCGTCGATACCGCGCGCGGGCCGGAAACATGCCGGGCGAGCAACCACCCCTTTGTCGTCTGTCCGAAGAGAATGCCGGCCACCGCGACGAATTGAACCGCTTCGCTCACCATGACGAGGACGTACATGGCCCCGAGCGAAATTTTTCCCCGGTCCTCGCCGAGCGCCAGGCGAACCGCCATCGCACGCAATCCGTTTCGCAGCGCCGCGATGGCCAGGAGCGCCGTCATCCACCAGCCAACGTGAAGCAAATCCACAGCCAAACGCCTGGGCCCGGAACGCACCACCAGCCATCCGAGCAGGCCCAGCCCGGCCGCGAGCGTCAGCCATCGAAATTTGCGCAATCCCGCGACCTTCCCCCGCGAATTCTCTTGTTAGCCAACGAAGGCGCGCCTGTCAACAGGCGCGCAGCGGCGCAATCGCCGGTCCGCAATGAAATTCAGGAGGGGCATCCGGGCCTGGACCACGCTGGCCAATCGGAGCGAAGGGAAACGGCCCGCTCGGCGGGGAAACGGCTCCTGCCGCACCCCGCACCCGGACGGCTGGAGATGTAACCGGCAAACTGCGCCGCTCCCCCTTGCGAGGGAGCGGCGCAACCGGATTTAGCCGTTTGTCATTTCGCGGCGCGCATGTTGCCCCCGGCCAGGTAGAAATAACCCACTGCGTTGTTGGCCGGCGACGCCCACCAAATCCGACCCTGCGTATCGAGCCAGAATCTTCTCATCGTGATTTCCGGGTAGGGAAATGGATACTCGACAATCTTCCCCGTCGCCGGATCGAGGCGCTGAAGGGTATCCAGATTCGACATCGACCACCAGATCCTGCCGGCGTTGTCGACCTGGATCGCGTAGTCGCTCTTGTTCGGACCGAGCGGGGTGTACTGCTGGAAGGCTTTGGTCTTGGGATCGAGGCTGCAGATTCGGTCTCCGCGGCAGGTGACCCACACGACGCCCTCCGGAGTGATCGTGATCCGGTGGGATTTGAAATTCGCCGGATCGACCGAGGGAGCGAAGCTGAATATCGTTTTGAGCGTTTTCGGATCGACCTCGCGCAGCGGGCCCTTGCCGATATCGGTGAACCATAGGTTCCCGTTCGCCTTATCTTCAATCACGTCGTACGTGTCCGGGATTCCGGGAATAGCGGTGAATTTGCCCGTCGCGGGATCGAGCCGGGTGGCCGGATCTCCGCTGGAGAAAACGTAGAGCTTCCCATCGACCAGCATGGGATGCGAGTCGTGCTTGCTCCCCCCCAGAATACCCCACTGTTTTCCAGGAAGATAACTGTCTTGAAACTGCTTCACTTCCCCGGTTTTCACGTCGATTCTTCCAACCCGGTTGCAGCCCTGCTCGGCAAACCAGGCATAGCCGTCCGGACCGACCTCGATCGCGTGAATCCCGGCCGCGGACGGGCACGGCACGTTGTACACCTGAGTCTTGCCCGTCGCGGGATCGATGCGATCCACCTGATTCGCATTGCCGTAATTGGCCACCCAGATGCTGCCGTCGGAATAAAAGCCTTTCGCCGTCGGCGGATAGACCTGAAACGGCAGCCAGTTCGCATCCGGCGTCGGATAGGAGACGTACACGATATTCATCGCTTCATTCGCGAACTTGCGCACGGTCGCGGCATATCCGGGCAGGTCGGCCGGAGAGGGCGGGGTGGTGGAATTCAAACCGAACACCTGGGTGAGATAATCCGCCGCCTGGCTAGCCATCTGATCGCTGAACGGAAGGCCACCCGGACCGATGAAGTAGGGGACGGCGTCTTGCCGCATATAATTGACCATCCCCAGCCAACCTTGCTGGTTCAAGCGGCGAGTCGCCATGCGGCTTTGAAAATTGTGGCAGGCGAAGCAAAGTCCCGCGTTCTTTCCGGGCTGGCCGAAGAGCAGATTTTTCCCCGGGCCATCCGGGAGCAGCACTTGCGCCTGCCAAACGGAAATATCGCTCCAACTCACGGTTCCTTTTCCCAAAGCAAAATCCGCTTTGGCATGCTGATCCGCGCTCTGGAGGGTTTCGCTCTGCGGGGCGGCCCTGTAGCCAACCGCCCGGATCGTCACTTGGTAACTGCCCGCCGGAAGGTTCGGTACGGTGTAGGTTCCGTCTTCGTGTGAGAGCACATCGGTCGAGATGTTCGTGGTCGTATTCAGGGCCTCGACAAAGGCGCCTTGGAAGGGCGCGCCGCCGGGGCCCTTCACCGTGCCGCTAATCGTGGCTCCAATCGCCAGGGGAACAGCCGAAACCAGAAACGCTATCAGCCCAAGCACTTTCCTCGAGAGTGACCGCATGACGCCTCGCCTCCTTTTTTCGCTACACACCCAAAGAATGGCGTATTCGGCTTTCACCCAGGGAATGAATCACAAACTACGTATGGAAGAGTTGCCTTGGTCCCGCAAAGATTTCAAGAACCCGCCGCGCCGCATTGGCCGCTCCCCCTCGCGGGGGAGCGGCCTGCGGAAGTTTCGTGGCTCGTCGTTACTTTTTAGCGGCGTTCATGCCGCCGCCCGCCAGGTAAAAATATCCCAATACGCCGTTCGCTGGCGATGTCCACCAGATCCGCCCTTGCTCATCCCGCCAGAACCTTCTCATGGTGATATCGTCGTAAGGGAACGGATACTCGACAATATGTCCCGTCTTCGGATTCAATCGCTGAATCGTATCGATATTTCTCATCGAGTACCAAACGTGACCAGTTTCGTCGAGATCGATCGCGTAGTCGTCTTTGTTCGGACCGAGGGGAACGTATTCCTTGTACGCCCGAGTCTTCGGATCGAATCGGCAGACCCTGTTCCACCGGCATGTGAACCACAAGATGCCCTTTGGACTGATCGCGATCCGATGGGAATGCAAGTTCGTGGGATCGACGGCGGGAGCGAAAGTCATTAGGGTTTTCAAGGTCTTCGGGTCGACTTCGCGCAGCGGACCGTGGCCCAGATCAGTGAACCATAGCTTCCCGTTCACCTTGTCCTGGATCACGTCGTAGGTGTCTGGGATTCCAGGGATGGCCGTGAACTTGCCCGTGGCGGGATCCAGGCGCGTGGCCGGGCTGCCGCTGGCGAACACGTAGAGTTTCCCGTCGACGAGCATGGGATGCGCGTCGTGCTTGCTTCCTCCGCGGACGCCCCACTTTTTCCCAGGCAGGTAAGGCGCCTGATACTGTGTTACTTTTCCTGTCTTCGGGTCCACTTTCCCCACCCGGTTGCAGCCCTGCTCGCCAAACCACGCGTTGCCGTCCGGGCCGACCTCGATCGCGTGTATCCCGGCCGCGGATGGACACGGGACCATGTACGTGGTGTCGTGGTTGGTCTTCGGATTCACGCGATTCACGCGATTCGCATTGCCGAAATTGGCCACCCAGATGTATCCATCGGAAGGGAATCCTTCGACGGTCGGCGGATACAATTGAAAATCCAGCCAGGTCGAATCCGCCATGGGATACACGACGTAGACGATATTCATCGCCTGGTTGCTGAATTTGCGCACAGTCGACTTATAAGCAGGCATGTCGGCAGGCGACGCGGGAAGAGAGGAATTCGGCCCGAAGATCGACGCGAGATAGTTTGCCGCCTCGTCAGCCAGCTTATTGGTGAACGGAAACGAACCATTTGGACCAATCGAGTAGGGTACGACGTCCTGCCGCATATAATTGACCATGCCTAGCCAGCCCTGGAAGTTTAGCTGGCGGGTCGCCATGCGGTTTTGAAAATCGTGACATTGGAAGCAAATTCCTTGATTCTTCCCGGGCTGGCCGAAGAATAGATTTTTCCCCGGGGTATTCGGCATCAGCACTTGCCCCTGCCAAACGGAAATTTCGCTCCAGGTCACGTTTCCCTTTTCGAGAGAAAAACCGGCCATGGCATGCTGATCGGCGGTCTCAAGGGTTTCGCTCTGCGGCGCGGCCTTATAGCCCACCGCCCGGATCGTCAGCTGATACGTGCCCGGCGGAAGATTGGGCACGGTATAGTTTCCGTCTTCGTGCGACAAGACTTCCGTCGTGATGTTGGTCGTCGTATTCCGGGCCTCGACAAAGGCGCCTTGAAACGGCTTGCTATCGGGGCCTTTCACCGTGCCGGTGATGGTGGCTCCGATAGCCAGGGGCACGGCGGAGACCATCCACACCATCAGCCACAGCAGCTTCCTCGAAAGTGATTGCATTATGCCTTTCCTCCTGACTCGGCGGCTTACCCTTTGTGCCGCCCGGCCCGCGCCCGTTTGGGCGGCGAATTGCAATGAGCCGGATGAACGGTTCTTTCGTATCAAAAAAGAACCCCCAGCGCCAGCTGGATTTTGCCGCGACGCCCCCTCGCGGGGGTTGGATGCCAGGGGAGCGGCGTCCGGCGAGTCAGGGGCGGGCCGCGTGGTTTTCGGCCGTGCGCTCGGCCAGAATTTTGCGGACGTTCTGATAGAGAGCGCGCGCCTGGGGAATTAAGGGAATCGCCTTCTGGAGTTGCTCGTCGTGTTCGAGGCCTATTTTATAGCCGGCATCGATTCCGAACACGGATGAGAAGACTTCCCGCTTGATTTTCCAGCGGAGCCAATCGAGATTCTGCTGGATATCCTGATTGGTGTAGGCGATGTGCTGCTTGGTGAGGTATTGCCGGAATTCGTCGATCACGTTCGGATCGACCGTGAAATCGCGCGTGATCGCCGGCCGCTGTCCCAGGAAGTAACGGGTGAAATCACCGACGCCTTTGCGCAAGGGGGAACCCATCGGAGGGAAGAACACCCCGTCTTCGATCAGCTTGCGCTGGAAGGCGTCCAGCTTGGGCGCGGGAATCTCCACGTCGGGGGTGATGCCGCCTCCGCCGTAAACGGTGCGGCCGCCATCGGTCAGGTACGCTTTGACTTTCGGGGCGGGATGGGGATCGAAGCGGTATTCCCAGTAAGAAATATGCGCGTAGGGCCGCTGGATGAGGCGGCCGCTGGGCGTGTAGTAGCGCGCCGTGGTAAGCGCCAGGCCGGTTCCGTAGCTGAGCGGGGAGACCGTCTGTACCAGCCCCTTTCCGAAACTGGTGGTTCCGGCGATCAGGGCGCGGCCGTGATCCTGCAGCGCTCCGGAAACGATTTCCGACGCCGATGCGGTTCCACCGTTGATCAGCACCACGATCGGCACATGGTCTCCGCCGTTTCCGTGGACGGCGTAGTAGCGGCGCTCGGGCGAGGAGCGGCCGTGATGGCTCACGATCAACTGGCCCTTGTCGAGCAGCATGTCGCCCACCTCGACGGCTTGGTTGAGCAGTCCGCCGGGATTGCCGCGAAGATCGAGAATCAACCCGTCCAGGTGCGACGCGCCGAGTTGCGCCATGGCGTCGGCCAATTCTTCGGCGGTTTGCTCGCTTTCGAAAGTCGAGATGTGGATGTAGCCGACGCCGGGCTTGAGCATCGTGTAATAGTTGACCGACTTATGGGAAATCTCCTGGCGGGTAATGCTGAAATCCAAAGGCTGCTTCCAGCCTTCGCGCCCCACGGTAACGTGAACGACGGTGCCAAGAGGCCCCTTGAGCAGGTTGGCCACCTGATCGGTGGTCAGGCCCCGGCACAATTTCCCATCCACGCGGAGGATCACATCCCCCGGCCGGATGCCGGCCTTGATGGCGGGCGAATTCGGGTACGGCGCGATGACAACGGTGCGGCCGCTTTCCGGGCCGATCTGCATGCCGACGCCAAAATAGCGCCCGTTCTGATCCTCGCGCAGCATGGCGAACTGTTTTTGGTCGAAGAAGCTCGAGTGGGGATCCAGCACCACGAGCATTCCCGGGATCGCTCCGCGGTAGACCGCGCGATTGACATCGACCGGTTTCGCGTAGTCGTTCTCGACGACCGCGAGCACCTTCGTGAACGTCGTGACCGATTGCTCGATGCCGGTCGCGCCGCTGGTGGTGGCCCGGACCGAAGGTCCGAAGATTCCACCCAGGAACGCTGAAATCGCAAGGATTGCAATCAGAGCGAAAAACGCGCGTTTTCCCCGCACCATATCCGCCTATCTCCTTGGTTGCTGCCAGTATAGCATAGCGCCTGTTTGACACTCATGCCCGGCTTTTCTATCATTCTCACCGAGGGCCCCAGCCGAATCCCATGCTCAGCGTTCCCCACCTGATCATCGTTTTTCTGGTGGCGCTGCTTGTGTTTGGTCCGGAGAAACTGCCGGAACTGGCTCGCACCTTATCGAAAGCGATGGCTGAGTTCCACCGCCTCACCGGCGACTTCCAGGAAACCGTGCAGCGAGAGATGAGACAGCTCGAACGCGAAGCCCTCGAACAGGGCCGCGCGAAACCAACCGGCGCCCTAGCCGCTTCGGCCGCCGCGCCCGCATCACCGGATTCGTCCGAGCCCGGTCTTGAGCCCCAAGCCGGGATTGCCGGCCCGGAAGAGGAACTTCCCGGCAGCGCCCAGTCCACATTGGCCACGGCCGAAGAGGCTTACCCCGACCAGGAACTCGAGCAAACAAACGCGGGCGACACGGCAACGACCCCGTTTGAGTCGTTTGGCTACGACGATGCCCAGTACGTTGCGGAAACGGCCGAGCGATCGGGCGCCGAGTGGCCGTCCCCTCCGTCCGGCGAAGCGCGTCCCGAATCGCGCGAAGACATTTCCACGGCCGAGGTCTCACAGGCCACCGCTTCTTCCCAAACCGTGAGCGATCCCTCCGAGGAAACACCGCCCGCAACCGCCGGCGCAGAGAAACCCGTCCATGACCACCACCCCACCGCAGCCTGAACGGGGGATTGGCTCGGCACAAGACGGTGACATCGAAGGCCGGATGTCCTTCCTCGATCACCTGACCGAGCTCCGCAAGCGTCTGATCTATTCGCTGATCGCGGTCGGGGTGGGCGCCGTGATCGGCCTGTCGATTTCCGAGAAGATGCTCGAGTGGGTTGCCTTGCCCATGCAGCATGCGCTGCAGCACGCCCATCAGGCCGACAAACTGATCTACACCAGCCCCACCGGCGTCATCGGCCTGGTCATCAAACTCGGCTTCTACCTGGGTTTCGTCATCGCCTCGCCTTTCGTTTTTTACCAGGTGTGGCTGTTCGTGGCGCCCGGCCTCTACCGGCACGAGCGCCGCGCCGTGGCGACCTTCGTCATCTCTTCGGTGGCACTATTCCTGTCCGGAATCGCTTTCGCCTATTTCTTCATGCTTCCCTACGTTTTGCGGTTCCTCATCAGTTTCCAAGGACCGTTCACGCCGCTGATCAGCATCAACGAGTACTTCGATCTCTCGCTGCTGGTGCTGATCGGGCTGGGTCTGCTGTTCGAGCTGCCGGTGCTGATCTTCTTTCTGTCGCTGATTGGGGTGGCGACGCCGCGGTTTCTCTGGAAAAACATGCGCTACGCCATTCTGATCATCGCGGTGGTCGCGGCGGTCTTCACGCCGACCCCGGGCGATATCATGATGCTGGTTTTCATGGCGCTGATGCTGCTCCTTTACATTGTCGGGATCGGCGTCAGCTACCTGGTGGTCCGCAGCAAGCGCCGCGCGGCGATGGCCCAGGCCGGAGAACGCTGACGTGCCTCATGACAAAAGAGTCGGGAGCGGGCGAAGCCGCCCGGTGGCGGCCGCGATGGCGGTCGCCACCGTCCTGCTCTTTTGCGGCGCCACGCTGGCGTGCAGTTCCTCGCGTTCGCAAGCGGCCGCCGCCCAGGCATCGCCTCCCGCGCCGGCGCCGCCGGCGGCTCGGACCGGAGGCTTCGACGGCTCGCGCGCCTGGAGCTACCTCGAAAAGATCGTCGCGTTCGGTCCGCGCCCGCCCGCTTCCGCGAACATCATCCGCGAACAGCACTATCTGGCCGGCGAGCTTCGCTCGTTCGGCTGCCCAGTGACCGAAGACCATTTTCATGCCGAAACGCAACTGGGCACGCTCGAAATGGACAATATCGTGACCAAGATTCCCGGCCGCAACCCCGGCATCGTTCTCTTTTTGAGCCATTACGATACGCTGCGGCTGCCGGGATTCGTCGGGGCCGACGACGGAGGGTCCTCGACGGCCCTGCTGCTCGAGATGGCCCGGGTTCTCTGCGGCCATCGGCGGCCGCTCACCGTCTGGATCGCCTTCCTCGACGGGGAAGAAGATCAGCAGAACTTCACCACCGCCGAACAGGCGCAGACCACCTGGAGCAACGACAACAGCACCTTCGGCAGCCGGGAACTGGCCGCCAGCATGGACAACTCGGGCGATCTCAAACGCGTGAAAGCCGTACTTCTGGCCGATATGATCGGCGACGCGAACCTCGACGTCACCCGCGATACGAATTCAACGCCTTGGCTCGAGAATATGGCCTGGGCAACGGCCAAGAAGCTGGGCTACGGCCGGTATTTCCTGAACACTTCGATGGGCGTCTACGACGACCACATGCCGTTCGTCCAGCGCCATGTTCCCGCGGCCGACATCATCGACTTCGATTATCCCTATTGGCATACGGTGAACGACACGCTCGACAAATGCAGCCCCCACTCGCTCGCCGTCGTGGGCTACGTTCTGCTGGAAACGCTGCACGCGCTCGACCGGAAATTCGCGCCCGTCGCAAGCCAATAAGCGTGCTAGCGGCGAAATAAATTCACCATCCAGAAAATGAGCGTCAGAGCCGCGCTGAGCACGATACAGGTAACGATCGGGAAGTAGAAGGTCGAATGGCGCCCGTGATAGACGATGTCACCGGGCAAGTGGCCCAGGCGCAGCGGCAAGCGCCCGCCGGCCAGCAGGAAACCGCCTGCCGCGGCAAGCAGCAATCCCAAGACGATCAGCCATCGCCCAACCTGCCGGATCGGATCCATTGCGAATCATTCTACCGCCGCCCGGGCGAGCGGAAACCACCGGGGAAGCGGCCGGCGGAGCCCCGGCGAGCGGGCGAAGATTATCAAAGTCGCGCCCGATGCCCGTCCGGGTGCTTGTTTGCCGGCTCGGGTGCCGTTAGCATACGGCCCGATGCCGCGCGCGGTAGAACATGTCCGGCGAATGCGGGGCGGAGCGCAACCGCAACTGATGCGCTGTACCGACGGCGGCTATTACGTCGTGAAGTTTCTCGACAATCCTCAGCACCCGCGAGTGCTGGCCAACGAGTGGCTGGCCGCGATGCTGGCCGCGCGCCTGGGTCTGCCGGTGCCGCCATCGGCCGTGGTGGAAGTGCCGGCCGAGCTGGTCGAGCGCAGCGACGATCTGGCGATTCAACTGGCCCGGGGACGGACGAAACTGCGGCCGGGGATGCAATTTGGATCGCGGTATCCGGGCGATCCGGTCGAGATCGCCGTCTACGACTTCCTGCCCGACGAATTGCTGACCGAGGTGGAAAACCTCGAAGACTTCCTCGGCATACTGGTCCTCGACAAATGGACGTGCAACACGAACGGCCGGCAGGCGATTTTCTATCGTCCGCCCGGCCAGTCGCGCTACCGCGCGCTGATGATCGACCAGGGGTTCTGTTTCAATGCCGGCGAGTGGAATTTTCCCGACGCGCCGCTGCGCGGGCTCTACGCGCGGGCGCGCGTGTACGCGCCGGTGACCGGCATGAACAGCTTCGCGCCGTGGCTGGAACGACTCGAGAGCCGGATCAGCGAGCGGGCGCTCGACGAGGCGGCCAGGGACACTCCGCCGGAATGGTACAATTTCGATCAGGACGCCCTCTATCATCTGCTCGAGCAGTTATGGCGCCGGCGCCGGCGCGTACGCGATCTGATCGTGGCTTCCAAAGACACCTATCGGAACCCGTTTCCGAACTGGAAGTGAACTATGCCTGAACCTGAAAGCAACGCCTACAGCTACTGGGTGGTCCGCTACACGCCGAACCTGGTGCGCGACGAGTGGCTCAACGTGGGAGTGCTGCTGCTCGATCCCGCCCGGCCCCGCTTCGGGGCCCGTTTTATCGAGGAAAGCGCGGAGTTCGGCCGCGTGCGCCGGTTGCACCCGAACTCCGACGAAACCATCCTGCGCGCGCTCGAGCGCCACTTCGAAGCCGTAGTGGAGGGGGCCGAGGATCCGCGCGCGTATTTAACCAAGCTCGGCGAGACGCTTTCGAACGTCGTCCAGTTGAGCCCGGAGCGCGGTTTGCTGGCGGAAAGTTTCGAGGAGGAGCTCGACCGGCTCTACCAGCAGCACGTGGCTCCGCCTCGCCGCGTGGGAGCGGCGGCGCGCTGGATCGCGGGCACGCGGGCGGCGATTCTCGGGCGCGTCAACGACGTCCTGCGCAGGGCGGGGCTGGCCGGCAGAGTCGAGCGGCGCGTCCGGATCGACGAGTTCACCTACCAGGGCGATCCTCTGCGCCTGGATTACGCCTACCGGCGCAACGGGACGCGCGGATTCGTTCAGGCACTCTCGCTCGAACGCGACGCATCCCAAGCCAAGGTGCTCGCCTATACGGCCGAACGCATCCGGGAGCATCTGACTTCGACCGAATTCACCGTAATCACCGAAACCGTGCCGCAGGAAGGCAACGACCGGCATCAGTTCTTCGCCCGGCTTCTGGGCGATCAGCGGATCTCCGTCGTGCCCCTGGGTCAGCTCGAGCCCTGGGCGAACGAGCTGCGCGCACATCTGCACCAGTGAAGCAGCCCTTCGCCTCTGTGCCGCGGCGCGCCGGAGTTACGATTTCGGCCGCCGTTCGCAAAGAGGAAACGGCCGGCCCGCCGTGCGCGTAGTAACATTTCAAAAGTGATGACGACAGCAAACGACGGGCAGGCCATCCGCACGGAATCGGTTTCCCGGCATTTCCTGATGGGGAAAACGCTGATCCGCGCTGTCGACGAGGTGACGATCGAGGTCCGGCGCGGCGAGTTTCTGGCTCTTCTGGGCAGCTCGGGGTCGGGAAAATCGACGCTGCTCAATCTGCTGGCCGGCCTCGACCGGCCCACGTCGGGGTCGGTTCTGGTCGAGGGACGCGACCTGGCGACGATGAGTTCACTCGAACTGGCGCGCTACCGCAGCCACACCGTCGGGATGGTGTTTCAAGCCTTCAACCTGCTTCCGCGAATGACGCTCGAAGAAAACGTGGAACTGCCGCTGCGTCTGGCGGAAGTGGACCGGGCCGAGCGCGCCGACCGGGTGCGGGAAGCGCTCGCTCGCGTTCTCCTCGCCAAACGCGCGGGGCACCGGCCGAGCGAGCTTTCCGGTGGAGAGCAGCAGCGCGCCGCGCTGGCGCGCGCTCTGGTGAATCGTCCGACGATCCTGCTGGCCGACGAGCCGACCGGAAATCTGGACAGCGCGACGGGCGAGGAGATCATGGAACTGCTCGGCGAATTCAACCGCTCGCCCGGCATGACGATCGTAATGGTGACGCACGAGCGGGCGCTCGCCGAACGCTTCGCGAACCGCATCGCCGTGGTCGCGGACGGGAAACTCGCGAGCAACGGAGACGGCCTGTGAAGGCGAGAGACCTGGGCGAACTCGCCGTCCGCAACCTGCGCGAGGCCCTGCTGCGCAACTCGCTGACGACGCTGGGCGTGGCCGTCGGCGTCGCCTCGCTCGTGGCGATGCTTTCGCTCGGCGTCGGACTCCAGCGATTCACCAACAGCCGTCTGGCCAGTTCCGGCCTGTTCAACGCGGTTTTCGTGGCTCCCCGCAACCGTTTCCGGATGTTTGGCCGCCCCATGGAGGCGGCCGTCGCAACGCCCCGGCCCCTCGACGAGCAGGCTCGGCAGGCAATCGCGCAACTGCCCGGCGTCGTCGGCGCCTATCCGCAAATCCGTTTCGTCACCGAATTGAGCTACAAGAACATTCCCTACTCGACGGTCGTCGCCGGCCTGCCCGCATCGGACCGGAACGACGGCGCCTTCGACGGCATGCAGGGACGCTTCTTCTCGGGTCCGGCGGCCAACGAAGTGATCCTGCAGATTCGCTTCGCGCGCGAGCTATCCAAAAACCCGGCTTCCCTGCTCGGCAAGGAGCTGGTTTTGCGCTATGCGGCCCGCGCGGCGCTCGGCGCGAAGACCGTGGCCAGCGATGCCGGCCAGGAGACGCCAAGCGAGACGGAAAGAGGCCCAAACAGCTCGGCGCAGGGATTTTCCATCGTGGCGCGCCAAAAGGATTTGCGCATCGTCGGCATCGTGCAAAGCGAGCCGGAATCGGGATTCGGCGGATTCCACGACACGCCGGTCTACATCCCGCTCCAGATGGCCGAAACGCTTCGCGCCACCCAGGTCAGCGATTTGAGAGAAGTGCTGCAAGGGCCGGGCAATGCGAAGCAGTATGCGAGCCTGACCGTGCGCGTGAAGAACAGTGCAGGAGTCGAAAACGTCGAGGCGCGGATCAAGAACATGGGTTTCGCCGCGTTCTCCCTCTACGACACTTCGCGCAATCTGCAACTGCTTTTCGCGCTGCTCGATCTGCTGCTCGGCATTTTCGGCGGCCTGGCTCTGGCCGTGGCCACGCTGGGAATCGTCAACACCCTGGTCATGGCGATTCTCGAGCGGCGGCGGGAAATCGGCGTGCTGAAAGCGCTCGGCGCCGCCGACGCCGACGTGAAGCAGCTCTTCTTCGCCGAGGCAGGCGTGATGGGCCTCGTCGGGGGCGTCTTTGGCGTCGCGCTCGGCTGGTTCATCGGGCGAATGCTTACTTGGGGCACCAATTTCTACCTGCACCGGCAGAACCTGCCTTGGGTGGATGTGTCGGCGGTGCCCTGGTGGCTTGTCTGCGGCGCCATCGTTTTTGCCGTTGGCGTGAGTCTGGCGGCGGGAATCTATCCGGCGGCGCGCGCGGCCAAGCTCAACCCCGTTGAGGCCCTGCGCTATGAGTAGAAGCCGCCCCGGAACTTCCCTATTTCGGGGGTCGGGGCTTCGGCCCCTGAAGACGGCCCTGCTCCGTCCTGCAATCGTACCGGGAGGCCGCCGGGCGGCTTTGGGGCTCGCGCTCGCGCTGCTCTGCCTCGGCTTGGCTCCCGCTCTGCGCGCCGCAAGCGGCCGGGCCGAATGCCGCGCGGCGCCCAGCCGCATCCTCGGGCATCCGGTTCCCTACTGCATCCTGCTGCCGCCGGCCTACGACTCCCAGAAATCGCGCCGGTTCCCCGTGCTCTATTTCCTGCACGGCCTGGGCGGCAACGCCCAGATGCTCGTCGAATCGGGAGCCATGCTGGATATCGAGGCTGACTGGGAAAACGGCAGCCTGGGCCAGTTCCTGATCGTCACGCCAAGCGCCGACACCAGCTTCTACATCAATTCCCTCAACGGCCGCGTCCGCTACGAAGATTTCTTTTTGCGGGAATTCATGCCCTTCATCGAAAGCCATTACCGCACCCTCCCGGGGCGGCGCAACCGCGGCATCGGCGGGATTTCGATGGGCGGCTACGGCGCATTGCATTTCGCCTTCAGCCATCCGCAACTGTTCGGGTCGGTGACGGCGTCGAGCGCCGCGCTTATCTCCCATTTGCCCCGCGTGACGGGCGCGGCGGCGCAGGCCCTTCCGATGCTCGAAGCCATGGGGCGTTTGTTCGGCGCGCCTCTCGATCGCGCGTTTTGGAACCGGAACGACCCCTTGCATCTGGCTCGCACGGCGAATTTATCGGGACTCAAAATCGAATTCGATTGCGGCGAGCAGGATGATTACGGCTTCGAGACAGGAGCGGTGGAACTCGACAAAATTCTCACCGCGCGCCATATCCCTCACATCTTCCATCTCTATCCCGGCCGCCACGACTGGGAATATTTCGCCCAGCGCCTGCCCGCCGCCCTTGCCTTTCAATCCCGCGCCTTCGGCCTGAAAACTTCCGAAAAATAGATCGCGTCCGCCTGGTCAGGCCTCGGCGCGCGGCTCGAAGCGGCCGAAATGCAGGGCGAGCGTCGGGAGAACCAATAGATTCAGCACGGTCGAGGTGAATAGGCCGCCCAAAATCACGATCGCCATCGGCCCTTCGATTTCGGCGCCGGCACTCCCGCTGGCCAGGGCCAGAGGCAACAGACCCAGGCCGGTGACCAGCGCCGTCATCAGGATGGGCGAGAGCCGTTCGAGCGCGCCGCGGACCGCCGCCTCGCGGCCCCATTTCATGCCTTCCACGCCGACCAGGTACTCGTAATGCGAGATGAGCATGATGGCGTTGCG
The DNA here is from genome assembly GCA_035533975.1 of Patescibacteria group bacterium. GTDB lineage: Bacteria > Acidobacteriota > Terriglobia > Acidiferrales > UBA7541 > JAKASX01. The sequence continues at coordinate 69,958 of DATLSU010000002.1, read as the reverse complement.
TATCGTGATGCCGAAGAGCGTGACGAAGCCGACCAGCGAGCCGATCGATAACGTGCGGTCGGTAAAAAGCCAAGCCGCCAGCACCCCTCCGACCAGCGCGAAGGGCAGGTTCAGGAACACCAGGAGAAGATTGCGGTAATTGGCCAGCACGATCGAGAGCAACAGCACGATGCCGATTCCGGCCAGAATCGAATGAGCCAGCAGATCGCGCCGCGCTTGCGACGCCGCCGCGGCCGTGCTCACGAACCGGGCGTAGACGCCCGGCGGAAAGTGGATTTGGCCGACGCGCCGGCGGGCCTGGGCGACGAACGAGGCCACGCTGCGCCCGCTCACGTCGCAGGTAACCGGCTGCACGCGCCGGCCGCCGTCGTGATCGATCATGTAGCGGCCCGAATCGGCGTAGACGCGCGCGACCTGGCCGAGCGAGACGTAGTTGCCGTCGGGCGTCCGCAAGGGCAGCGAAGAAATGTCGGCGACGCTGTTGCGCCGGCCCGGCGCGAGCCAAACGGCGACGTTGAAGACCTGGTTGCCCTGAAAGATTTTGCCGACCACGTCGCCTTGATACGCGGTGGAAACGGCTTCGAGCACCTGAACCGGATCCAGGCCCCAGCGCTCGGCGGCGCGGCGGCGAACGTCGATTTCGATTTGCGGCATCGAGGGCGGCGCCTGGATCTGGACGCTTGTGGCGCCGGGAACTTTGCGGAGCGCAGCGGCGATTTCGGCGGCTGCCGTATCGAGCGCGCCGAGGTTGTTGCCGACGGCTTCGACCGCCACCTGCTGGGTAAATCCGGAAACAATGTCGTGAAGCCTCTCGGTGAGGAAAGTCTCCGTGGATATGGCCAGACCGGGAAACTTCTCCGCCACTGCACGAAGCCGGCCGGGAATGCTCGCGGAATCGGCGTAGGAGGGATCGACCTTGATATCGATCTCGCTGGCGTTGACGTTGCGCGCTTCCTCGGCCGATTCGCCGCGGCCGGCGCGCTGCGTCACCACCTGAACGAATGGAAGCTTCAAGAAAGCATTCGTGAGCCGGGTGCCGACGCGAAGTGTTTCCCCGAGCGAAGCGCCCGGCGCTTCCTTAAAATGGACGATGTAATAGCCTCCCTGAAGCTGGGGAATGAAGGAGCTGCGCAGGCGCGGCAGGAGCGCGAGCGTCACAACGATCACCACAACCACGCCTCCAATGACTGCGCGCGGCCATCTTTCGACGGTTTCGAGCAGCGGACGGTAGAGCCGCTTCGCCACGGCCACGACCGGAGGGTCATGCGGAGGCAATTCCCGCCTGCCGAGCAGCAGCAGGCACATCGCGGGCGTCACCGTCAGCGCGACCGCAAGCGAAGCGAGAATCGAAAGGATGTAGGCGACGCCGAGCGGAGCGAAGATGCGCCCGGCGAGCCCGGTGACGGCCAGTACGGGCAAAAACACCAGGACAACGGCAAACGTGGCGTAAACGACGGCGCTCCGCACTTCGAGCGAGGCGTCGAGAACGACGCGCGGGACAGGCCGCGGCGAGGCCGATGCGCGGTTTTCCCGCAACCGGCGCAGGATGTTTTCGACGTCGATCACGGCGTCGTCCACCACTTCCCCGATGGCGATGGCCAGCCCGCCGAGAGTCATCACATTCAGGCTGTAGCCGAGACCGGACAGGACCAAGGTGGCCGTGAGCAGGGAAAGAGGAATGGCGGTGCAGGAAATGGCCGCGGTGCGCAGGTCGAACAGGAAAAGAAAGAGAACGATGATGACGAGAATCGCGCCGATGAGCAGCGCGCTCCGCATATCGTGCAGGGCCGTCAGCACGAAAGTCGCCGGGCGGAACAGATTCGTGTGGAGGGTCATTTTCTCGGCGGCCAGGGCGGGTTCGAGCTCGGCGAGCGCCCGATCGAGACGCGCGGTGATGGCCAGCGTGTTGGTTCCGGGCTGGCTGGAAACCACCAGCAGAACGCAAGGCCGGCCGTCGATCGTGGCCGCGCCGATGGCGGGAGCCGGAGCGGCAACGACGCGCGCAACGTCGCCGATGGTCACATTGCTTCCGTTGACACGCGAGAGAACCGTATCGGCGATGGGCTCCGGATCGCCGGTCTGGCCCTCGGTTTGAACGATCAGCTGCTGATTCGGCGTGTCGATAAAGCCCGCGCCCATGACGCCGGTCGCGCGCCGGGCCGCGGCGAGCAGATCGTTGACGGTGAGCTGGTGCCGGACCAGCTTTTCGGGATCGTACTGAATTTGGATCTCTCGGGCCGCGCCGCCGAAAACGGCGATGTTGGCCACGCCCGGCACGGCGAGCAAACGCGGACGCACCGTCCAGTAGGCCGCCGTTTGCACGTCCATCAGGGAATGCGCGCGCGACGAGAGCGCGACGCTCATGACCGTGCCCGCCGACGAAGTGGGCGGAGACAAAATCGGCGTGCGCACGCCCGCCGGCAGAATGGAGCTGATCCCGACGAGGCGCTGGGCGAGGATTTCGCGGATCCGGTAGATGTGGGTGGTGAATTGAAAGACCACCGTAATCGACGAGAAACTCTGAATCGATTGGGACCGCATGGCGGCGATGCCCGGCGAGCCGTTAATCGCGTTTTCGATCGGTTGCGTGACGAGCGTTTCCACTTGCTCGGCGGAAAAGCCGGGCGCTTCGGTCTTGATCGTGACCAGAGCCGGCGCGAAGCTGGGCAGCACGTCGTATTGCGCCTTCGTGAGCGAGTAAACGCCGTAGCCGAGCAAGACCAGGGCAAGAGTGATGACGATGACGCGGCGATCGAGGGCCCAGCGAACGATGCGGCTCAGCACGAGGCCGCCTTCCGGCGGTCCGATCGGAAGGCTAATCTTGCGCGGTCCCGGTCAGTCATCATCTCCCTCATCCCCCTGGCCGCCGCCGGCCTGCTGAGTTTCCGCGGAGAACAGCTCCTCGGCCGCGCCGGTCACCACGCGGTCGCCCGGCGCAAAGCCGGCCGTAACGAACCAGCCGTCTGTTACCGGCTCACCGGTCGCAACCGGCAAGCGTTCGAAACGCCCGGAAGCGATTTGCTTGTACGCCCACGCCCGCCCTTGCGACCAGATGACGGCCGATGCGGGGATCACGACTCCGCTTCGCGCCGGGCCGGCCGGGATTTCGGCCATCAGATTCAATCCCGGAGCGAAGCCGGGACGCGCCGGAATTACGTAGAGAAAATTCAAGCCTTGAATCACCGGGTTGGTTTGCGGGAACGAGGAAACCAGGCGCGCCGGGACAATCGGACCGGAAGGAACGATCAGGAGCGAGGTTTGCGGGGCAGAGCGTGGGTTGCGCGCGCCGAACGTCACCTGCACGAGCCATTCCTGCCCGCCAAGGATTTTTTCGAGAGCCGGCGAGCGGGCGACAAGCCATTTCCCGAGCACCGGGCCCCACTGTTGCCGGACGGCGAGCGCATCGAAATGAAGCTGGAGCCGGGCCGCGTTCGTTTGCGCCCGGCTCGACGCCAGCGCGCCGCGCGCGGCCTGAAGCGCCTTGAGCGAAGTGGTCTGATCCTGGCGGTAGAGCACGCTCTGCCGCTGGTATTCGCCGTGGGCGACCGCGAGGCTGGCGCGGGCCATGGCGAGCTTGCCGGCATCGGCGGCATAGGCAGCGCTCAGAATCGCCAGGCCCCGCGGCGAAAGCACGACGGCGGCCGTTCGCAATTGCGGTGCATGCCGCGCCGCCCTCAGAACCGTTACGCCCAATCCCATTTCCTTCACCGCGTCCGCATCCAGCGCGACGGTTCTCGCACGCGGTTGGCCCGGCGAGGGGCCCGCGTCCCGAGCTTGCGCGCGCGCCGTGGGCTGGGGATCGCGGCCGGCCGAGCGGTGCATGGCCCAGCCCGCCGCCGAGCCGGCAAGAACGACGGCCACTCCTACCCAAACGAACTTTCTCATTGTCCGGACTCCTTTCGCCCGCGCGCGGCGCTTGCCGGCACGGGACCCGAAAAAATCACGGCGTCGGGGCCCAGCGGTTTTTCAACCGCATCTTCCAGTGCGCCAAGCGCCGCCTGGGCCTGGGCAAGCGCCTGGAGATGCTGCTGGGCATAGACGGGGCCTTCGAGCAAAAGCGTGTTGAGTTGCAGGCGATCGCTCTCGCCGGCGGCGACGGCGCTTCGGGTTGTTCGCACTTGCCGCCCCTGGTTCTCGAGCGGCCGGCCGGCCTGATCGAGTTCGGCGAGGGCGGAGCGATAGGCGGCGAGCGCCTGCTGGCTCTGGGCGATGGCGCGCGCCTGCACGGCCAGGAAGTTCGCCGCGGCCTCTTTTCGCAGCGCTTCGGCCTGGGCGATAGGGCCCTGGTTATGATTGCGGAGGGGGAGAATCAGGGAAAAGGGGATGGTGAAATTGCTGTTGGGTTCCGAATAGCTGTAGCCGGAGCCGATATCGAAATCGGGATATTGAAGGGCGATCTGGAGCCGGAGAGCGGCATCGGCGGCGGCGTATTGCTCGAGTGCGCGATGAACATCGAGCCGGTTGAGCACGGCGTCGCGCTGGATGTGCCGTGGCGAAAGGGACGCCAGCGAGGGCAGGCGTTCGAAATTCGGCCAGGTGAGTTCCAGACCGTTCAGGGCGGAGACGGGAATGCCGATGGCGCCGGCCAACGCCGCTCGCGTCGTCGCCACCTGCCCCTCATCCACGCTCGTGGCGAACCGGATATTGGAAAGAGCAAGATCGGCGGCATCGAGAGCCGGACGCGCGCCTTCGCCGGCAGCAAGCCGTTGTTCGAGCAAGGTGATCTGCCGCGCCTCGGTCATCCCGGTCGCGCGAGACAGAGCGAGCTCCGCCTTCGCCATCCGATAGGCGAGCAGCGCCCTGCGCAGGTTGCTCGCAACCGTCCAGGCCGCCTCGGCGAGCGCGATTCCGGCAGCGGAAGATAGATGTCGCGCCTGTTCGATTCTCAGGTTGCGCTTTCCGTGGGTTTCTATCGGAAACCGCAAGCGGAGATTCAGCAGGTAGGGGCTGGGAATGCCGGGAGTGAGCTTGAGCGTGGGATTGGGATGCTCGGCCGCGGTGACGATCGCGCCTTGCGCGACGGCAATCTGGTCGCGCGCGATGGCCATTTGCGGGTTGAAGTAGAGAGCGGCCAGCGTGAGCGTCCGAAGGTTCCATTGACGCATCGGCCAGGAAACCGGATGGCCGAGCGTCTTCCCGACGTATTCGCGCAAGCCCGGATCGCTCAGGCTCCGGTTTTCCAGTTCCGCAGCCGTCTTGGCCGGAACGATGGGCGCTGGCCGGTAATGCTGTACGGCGCAACCGGACAGCATTGCCGTTGCGAGCAGCAAAATAGGCGCTGATTTTCGAAGTTTCATTTCCCCCTTCTCCCACGTCTGAACGCACACGACACCACGGCGCGGGTGGCGCAGACACACACACCCGCCGGTTTTCGTTGGGAGAAAAGGGGAATCAGATACGCAAAACAGGCGGCGGCTGGCTCACCGGGATGGGAGGCCTGGCGAAAACGAGAAGGCTCCGATCGAGCGGGAACTCAGCAAGATCGCGTTTTCGCTCCGCCACGCCGGGCGATTGAAAAACCAGGCCGGCCGCCGGAATCGCCAGACCGACCGACAGGGCGACGACGAGCAGAGTCGATTCGGTATCCTTGCCCCTCTTTTCGCTGTGATCCCAGCGATCGAACATCTGCAGAATGGGGCAGGCGAAGCATGTCGCCACAACGGCAACCACGACGACGCGAATGACCGTGCGGCGCATGAGAGCATTTTAGAACATCCTCCGCGCGATAACCACCGGCTGCCGCCCGCCGATCTGCATGGCGAGGCGGGCGCGGCGGGACCAACAGTTACATCGTTGCGTAACTATGTGGGTCATTCGGCGCTGCCTCTGCTCCATATGACCCACCGGGACCCCGCACGTCCGCCACCTCTCCCCTCGCGGCGCCGCGACTAAGCCCTCCGCCCTCATCCACTTGCGAAACGGCTCCGCCGCCGGCACCGATGGAACGCCGCGTGCCTCCATGCCCGCTATCGTGATGACCAAACAAACTGCAAGGCCGAAAACAGCACAAGCTCAGAGGGAAGCGATTTACATCATGCAGGCGGAAATCTGCCGCGTACTCGGCCATCCACGCCGAATCCAGATTCTGGATTTGCTGGCCGGCGGCGAGAAATCGACGACGCAACTGCTCGGCGCGCTGGGCGTCGGCAAGGTGAATCTGTCGCAGCACATGGCGCTGCTCAAGCGGGCGGGCCTGGTGGAAACCCGGCATCAGGGCCGGACGACCTCCTGCCGGCTGACTTTCACCGAGGTCACGGACGCCTGCCGGCTCATCCGCGAGGTGCTCGCGGCGCGGCTGCGGCGAGGAACCCGGTTGGCCCGATCGCTCGGGAAAAACGCCGCGGCGCAGACTTTCGCGAGATGAAACGACGATGACAAAAAACATTCGAACCGGATTTCTGATCGCGTTTCTGATCTGCGCCGCGGGCGGCGCGGCTCGGGCGCAGCAGCCGCTCACCTTGCGCCAGGCGGTGGAACTGGCGCTCAAGCAGAACCCGGCGCTGCGCGCGGCCCGGGAAGAGGCCGACGTCGCCCATGCGCGCGTGGGCGAGGCGCGGGCGGGATGGCTGCCGCGATTGGACGTCCACCAATCGTTCACGCGCGGCGACAACCCCGTCTACGTGTTTGGCGCGCTTTTGACGCAGCGGCAATTCACGGCCGCGAATTTCGCCCTTTCCGCGCTCAACCAGCCCTCTCCCCTCGACAACTTCCAGACGCAGGTGTCCGGTGAGGTCTCGCTCTTCGATTCCGGCCGAAGGTATCTGCGCGAAGCGGGCGCGCGGAAGATTTCTTCCGCGGCCGATTACGAGACGGCGCAGGCGCGGCAGGATCTGATCCTGCGCGTCGTACGCGCCTACTACGGCGTAATCGTGGCGCGGGAAGAACTCGCGGCGGCCAGTCAAGCGCTCGATTCCGCCAAAGCCAACCAGCGACGCGTGCGAACAATGCACACGGCGGGACTGGTCGTGACTTCCGATCTGCTGAGCGCCGAAGTGTTCCGCTCGCAGATGCTGGACCGGCAGATCACCGCCTCGAACGCGCTCGAAATCGCCCGTTTGAATCTGGGCCGGGAACTCGGCTTGGGGCCCGGCGTCGAGCCCGAGGCCACCGGCACGCTCGGCGAGCCCAAGCCGCTTTCGGGCGCCGTCGACGATTGGGAAAAGACGGCGCTGGCCGAGCGGCCGGCCTTGCGCGCCGCCCGGTTGCAGGAGCAGGCGGCCAATACGAACCGGAAACTGGCAAAGGCGGATTTCGGACCGCAAATCGGCCTCTTCGCCGATTTCGAGCGCGATGCGGAGGCGCTCGGAGGCCCTTCGGGCACGAACTGGACGGCGGGGGCAAAGCTCGATTGGAACCTGTTCGCCGGCGGCGCGAAGCGATCCCGGCTGGCGGAAGCCGATGCGCGCAGAAGCCAAGCCGAAGACCGGCTCGAATGGCTGCAATCGGGAATCGAACTCGAAGTCAGAGCGGCGTATCTCGACGCGCAGGCCGCCGCCCAGCGGGCCGATGCCGCGCGCGGCGCCGCCGATCAGGCGGCGGAGAGTTTGCGCATCATCCAGAACCGGTATCAGGCCGGTCTGGTGACGATCACCGAGCTGCTGCGGGCGCAAACGGCCCAGCTCGACGCGCGCACCGGCTATCTGACGGCGCTTCACGACTGGCAAGTGGCGCGCGCGCAGCTCGAGCGCGCCGCGGGAGATTTGACTTTGGAATCCAGTTTCTTTGGGCAAGGCGGAAAGCCATGAATCAGGTGGAACGAAGAAAACCGAAGGCCTTCTTCCGGAATTTGGCGTGGATCGCGCCGCTGCTGCTCGTTCTTTCGGGATGCGGCCCAGCGGCGCCCGCGAAACCGCCCGCGCCCGAAACCGTCAGCGGCCTACGAGTGGATACCGTGCGCCTGGAAACAATTTCCAACGAAGTGGCGGCGCCAGGAACCGTCGCTGCGATCCGCACGGCCCGGATCGCGTCCCGCGTGATGGGCGCGGTCGACCGGGTCACCGTGCATGAAGGCGACCGGGTGCGCCAGGGTCAATTGCTGATCGCGCTCGACGATCGCGAGTTTGCCGACCGCTACGCCGCCGCCCAAGCCGGGATCGGAGAGGCCGCCGCGGGGCGGCAAGCGGCGCAAAAAGAGGCTGCGGCCGCCAGGGCCCAGGCGGTGGTGGCCGGGAAAACCTACCAGCGCTACGTCTACCTGCGTAAACAGGAATCGGTGAGTCCGCAAGAATTCGACGAAGTCCAGGCCAAGCAGCGGGCGGCGCAGGCCATGCTGGCGCAGGCCCAGGCCCGCGTGCGCCAAGCCGCGGCCAGCTACCAGCGCGCACAAGCGGAAATGAAGGTCGCGTCGGTGGTGAGGCATTACACGCGAATCGTCGCACCGTTCGACGGGATGGTGCTTCAGAGATTGGTCGATCCGGGGACGATGGCCACGCCAGGCATGCCGCTCTTAGTGCTGGAAGAGACTTCGCGGTATCGCCTCGAAGTCACCGTCGATGCGGAAAACGCCGGCGGGCTGCGGCGCGGGATGCGCACCCGCGTGGAACTCGATGCCTTTCCGGCAAAGACCTTCACGGGAACCGTGGCGGAAATCGAGCCCGGCGCCGACCCCTCTTCCCATACGGTCCAGGTAAAGATCGACTTGCCGCGCGATTCGGAGATGCGCTCGGGGCTATTCGGGCGGGCATGGTTCCAGCAGGGGCAGCGAAAGGCGATTGTGGCGCCGGCGAGCGCGATTCTCGACCGAGGGCAGTTGCGCGCCGTTTACGTCGTCGATGGCGGAGAAATCATCCGGCTGCGCCTGGTGACGCTCGGCGCGAAGGCCGGCTCGGACCGGGAAGTGCTTTCCGGGCTGGGCGCGGGCGAGCGCGTGGTTGCGAACCCGGGCTCGGCGGATCTGGACGGCAAGAAATGGGAGGCGGAGCGTTGAGCGGCGGCCCGGCGGGAAAAATCGCTCGCGCGTTCATCAATTCGCGGCTGACGCCGCTGGTGATCGTCGCCTCGCTCTTGCTGGGCGTTTTCGCGATTCTCAAGACGCCGCGGGAAGAGGACCCGCAGATCGTCGTGCCGATGCTCGACCTGTTCGTTTCGATGCCGGGCGCCTCGGCCCAGCAGGTCGAGCAGCGAGTCTCGATTCCGATGGAAAAGTTATTGAAGGAGATTCCGGGCGTCGAGTACGTCTATTCGACCAGCATGCCGGGACAGGCTCTCGTCACCGTGCGTTATACCGTCGGCGTTTCCGAGGAAGACGCCGTCGTCCGCACCTACAACAAGATGTATTCGAATTTCGATCTCATTCCGCCCGGCGCCTCGCGGCCGCTGATCAAGGTGCGCTCGATCGACGACGTGCCGATCCTCGCGCTCACCTTCTGGGGCCGGGGTTACACCAGTTTCGCGCTGCGCCAGATCGTCGAGGAAGCGAACCTGGCGGTGAAGCAGGTGAACAACGTTTCCGAAACGACGATCATCGGCGGAACGCGCCGCGAGCTTCGCGTGACGCTCGACGCGCAGCGCCTGGCGGCCTATCACTTGAGCCCGGCGGCGATCGCCCGCGCTTTCGAGGTGTCGAACCGGCGGAGCATTTCCGGAACGTTCGCCGAAGCGAACCGCGAATTCGTGGTCGAGACCGGACAATTCATCGGCGACGCAGCCGACGCGCGCCGGCTCGTCGTCGGGGTTTTTGAAGGCCGGCCGGTGTATCTCGGCGACGTTGCCGCCGTCGCCGACGGGCCGGCCGAGCCGTCCAGCTACGCATTTTTCGGCTGGGGCGGGGCCGAGCGGAAGGCCGGGGCCGAAGAATATCCGGCGGTGACGCTGGCGGTGGCGAAACGCAAGGGCACGAACGCGTCGATCGTCGCGCGGACAGTAATCGACAAAGTGGATGCGCTGCGGGGCCGCGTCATCCCGGACGGCCTGCATGTCACCGTCACGCGCGATTACGGACAAACGGCCAATGACAAAGCGAACGAGCTGTTGCAGCACCTGCTGCTGGCCACGCTTTCGGTCACGCTGCTGGTGGCGCTGGCGCTCGGATGGAGGGAATCCGGGGTGGTGCTGGTAGCGGTGCCGGTGACGCTGGCGCTGACGCTGTTCATTTTCTACTTCCACGGCTACACGCTGAACCGGGTGACGCTCTTCGCGCTGATCTTCTCGATCGGTATCCTGGTGGACGACGCGATCGTCGTCGTCGAAAACATCGTCCGCCATTTCCGCCTGCCGCAGAACAAGGGCCGGCCGTGGAGCGAGGTGGCGATCGAGGCCGTCGACGAGGTCGGCAACCCCACGATCCTGGCCACGTTCGCCGTGATCGCGGCGATTCTGCCGATGGCCTTCGTGAGCGGGCTGATGGGCCCCTACATGCGGCCGATCCCGGTGGGCGCCTCGGCGGCGATGCTGATTTCGCTGGCCGTCGCGTTCATCGTTTCGCCCTGGGCCGCGCTGCGGCTGCTTCGCGGCCGGGAAGCGGCCGCCGCGCACGTGGACGAAAGCCAGGGATGGACCCGGCGCGTATACCGGCGGGTGATCACGCCGCTCGTCGAGAACGCGCTGTGGCGGTGGGCGTTTTTCGCGGGCGTGGTGGTGCTGCTGCTGGCGGCGTGCGCGCTGATCCCGCTCAAGCTGGTTCTGGTGAAAATGCTTCCCTTCGACAATAAGAGCGAGATTCAGGTGGTGGTGGACATGCCGGCGGGCACGCCGCTCGAACGCACGCTCGCCGCCGAGCAGGCGATTGGAAACTATCTGGCCACCGAGCCGCTGGTCGCCAACTATCAGATTTACGCCGGCACCTCGAGCCCGTACAACTTCAACGGCCTCGTGCGCCACTACTACCTGCGCAACCAGCCCTATCAGGGCGATATCCAGGTGAACTTGCTGCCCGTGACCAAGCGCAGCGAGCAGAGCCATCAGGTGGCCCTGCAGATTCGCGGCCCGATCGATCGAATCGCCCGCCAGTGGAACGCGCGCGTCAAGATCGCCGAAGTGCCTCCCGGGCCGCCGGTGCTTTCGACGCTGGTCGCCGAGGTCTACGGGCCTTCCTATCCGCAGCAGATCGCCCTGGCGCGCCAGGTCCGGCGGATCTTCGAGCAAACGCCCGGGGTAGTGGACGTCGACTGGCTCATGAACGCCGATCAGCAAAAGCTCGATTTCCAGGTGGAGCAGGACAAGGCGGCGCTGCGCGGGATTTCCGCGAGCGACATTTCCCAATCCACTGCAATTGCCTTGGGCGGGGAAGATGTGGGCCTGATGCACGTGCCAGCCAGCCGCTCGGACGTGCCGATACACATTCAGTTGTCACGCGCCAGCCGCTCGGGCGAAGACGCGCTGCGCGGTTTGTATTTGAACACGTCCAGCGGAGCCATGGTGCCGCTGGGTGCGCTCGTCCGCGTCGACACGAAGACGGTCGACAAGGACATTTACCGCAAGAACCTGATGCCGGTGGTCTACGTCATCGGCGACGTGGCCGGCGGAGAAGAGAGCCCCGTCTACGCCATCCTGAAAATGAAGCAGAAGATCGCCGATTTGGAAATTCCCGAGGGATATCAGGTTCAGCAGTATTTCGCCGGTCCGCCAAGTTCCACCAGCAAACTGGCCGTCGCCTGGACCGGCGAGTGGCACATCACCTACGAGGTGTTCCGCGATTTGGGCGTCGCCTTTGCCGCCGTGCTGGTGCTGATCTACCTGCTCGTCGTCGGCTGGTTCGATTCCTACAGCGTGCCGCTGGTCATCATGGTGCCGATTCCCCTCACGCTGATCGGCATTCTGCCGGCGCACGCCTTGGCGGGCGCCTTTTTCACGGCGACGTCGATGATCGGATTCATTGCCGGGGCCGGAATCATCGTGCGGAACTCGATCATCCTGGTGGACTTCATCGAGCTGCGGCTGGCCCAGGGAGTGCCGCTCGCCGAAGCCGTGGTGGACGCGGGAGCGGTGCGGTTCCGGCCGGTGCTGCTGACGGCGCTGGCGGTGGTCGTCGGAGCCAGCCCAATCCTGCTCGATCCCATCTTTCAGGGACTGGCGATTTCGCTGATGGCCGGCGGCATCGCCTCGACGCTGCTCTCGTTCCTGGCGGTGCCGTTGCTCTATTACATGATCCGGAAACGAGAGAGCGCGATTCAGGAGGCAAGATCATGACGATCGAACGGCTCGTGCGAATCGTTGCGGGAACTTTTGTACCGGCGTCGCTGGCGCTCGGCACATGGGTGAATCCCAACTGGTTCTGGTTCACCGCATTCGTCGGCGCGAACCTCTTCCAGTCCGGCTTCACGAATTGGTGCCCGATGATGTGGTTTCTGCGCAAGCTGGGCATGGGCGAACCGCATCCGGCCGCCACGGCACGGCGCGGCTGAAAAAACGCGGCCGAAGCGGCCCGGCCGGCCTGACGAAAGGGAGGAACGATGGAACTTTTCGCGCCCAAGGAGATCCTTTGCGCCGTCGATCTGGGACCTTCCTCGACACTCGTTCTCGAATGGGCCAGCCTGTTCGCGCGGGCGCTCGCGGCCCGCGCCGACATTTTGCACGCGGACTGGGCCGAACCGCCTCGCTACTTCACCTCTTCCCAAATCGAGGCAATCGCGGAAGAGTCGGAAAAACGCAAGACGAAACTGCGCGAGGAACTTTCCGCCATGGCTCGCCAGATATTCGGTCCGCAAGCCGAACTCGCGGTCGAGGTCGTCGAGGGCCATCCGCTATCGGTTCTGCGCCAGCGGACCGAAGACCGTCATCCCGATCTGGTCGTGCTCGGCAGCCACGGCCGAAGCGGCGTGGCCAGGCTCATGCTGGGATCTGTGGCCGAGAACGTGGTGCGCGAATCGGCCGGCCCCGTACTGATCGCGCGCGGCGGCGAAAGCGCGCCTGCGTCGATTCGGCGGATTCTTTGCCCGGTAAGTTTCAGCGAATCGGCGCGCCGCTGCCTGGAAACATCGGCCGCGTTGGCATCGGCCTTCGGAGCGGCGCTCGAGGTTCTTCACGCCGACCAAGGATCGGGTGTTTCCCCGGAGACCATTCACGACCGGCTCTGCGAGTGGCTTCCCGAAAAAACGCGCCGCGAGTGCCATATCACGGAAATCGTGCGCCATGGAGATGCCGCCGAACAGATCATCCTCCAGGCTCGCGAGCACGCGGCCGATCTGATCGTTATCGGAGCCGAGCATCGCCCCCTGCTCGAATGGTCTACGCTCGGCACGACCGCCGAGCGCGTGATGCGCCACAGCCCTTGCTCCGTTCTCGTCCTTCCGCGCGGCAACACTCGGCCTTAGAGCCGGTGGATCGAGCCGGGTGAATTCCCCCACCATAAGTCTCCAAACGGAGACATACGCGTAGCCTCCTGGTTAGATATAGAAGTTCCAGGACCCAGGTGGAAGCAAGGTGTAAGTAATTCCCGATTTGTGGCAGGTTCCGGATTTCCCGTTCTGGGTTCAGTTCACCACCTTCCATTTCCCTACTACCCCGAGGTCAGCTCATCGCCGCGATCCCCGCAAAAATACAGAGGACATTTGCACCTTGCCTCGGGGTAAGTGGCCGTCCTTCCGCTCGAATCCGACCGAAAACGATGAGAGGAAACCCGCTCTCAACCCACTGCGTCCGGCGTGTTCTTACCAGTACCTCAGCTGGCCGGACTTTGGTTGTGGAATTGCCAAATACTCACGCTAAGTACCCGGCCAACGCTACATCACCGATTTCGAACGAAGGGAGTAGGCATGAAAAAGTTCGCGAAGAGAATCTTTCAAATCCTCTGGCAAGAGGAACGAGCCCAGGACCTGGTTGAGTATGCGCTGTTGGTCGTTCTGATTGGCCTGGGCGCTATTGCGGCCATCAACTATTTGGCCGGAGCAATTTGGTTCGCCTTCGTCGTGGCGGCCGCCCGCTTAACCGGCTATTTAGGCCCTGTATAGCCACACAGAAAAAAGCTTGGCCCAGCCGTTTTTGCCGGTCCGTTCATCCTTGACGATAAGCACTGCGCGGACCGCTCGGCACGTTGAACCGTGGACAATGCGCCGTGCCGTTCGCATACCCGCGCCCTAAAGACGCCTCTCTCGGCGGTGCCGGTATTGCTTCCCGCGGCCGCGCCAAGTGATCCGTTGCGCTCGCTTCTAGGGAGGCGAAGGGCTTAATTCCTCGCTCGCACGAGGCGCTAAACGGGCCGATTTTCCTCGCCCGGGGACGCCCAGGAAGGTTTTGGTCAAGGGGATTTTGATGGCAGGATGAACCTCCCCGTAAGATACTCCACAATAAAGACATAATTCCTATTTGGGGACCGAAAAGGGCTTGAGAGATTCCCCGTTTTTCGCTATAATAAGTTTTGCTTGAACTCCTCACAAGTGACGATTTTTCGCATAGTTAGCAGCGTGTTCGCAGGTTTGCTCCCGACTTGGCCAGCGGCCGCGCCGGTGCGCGAGACTCGGGCTATTTTCCGCGAAGAGCATCTCCCTTCCTGCTCCAGGAGAACATGACAAATGGGTGAGAAAGAATCCTCGGCCGAGAAGGCCACCGGGCATCGCTACGACGCAACCTCGATCAAAGTCCTCGGCGGCTTGGAGGCCGTGCGGAAACGCCCGGCGATGTACATCGGCTCGACAGGCGAGATGGGGCTGCATCACCTGGTCTGGGAAGTCGTCGACAACTCGGTCGACGAAGCCCTGGCCGGTTCCTGCGACGAGATCAACGTCGTCGTGCACGAAGACAATTCCGTCACCGTCATCGACAACGGGCGCGGCATTCCGACCGACATGCACGCCACCGAGAAAAAGCCCGCCGCCGAGGTCGTAATGACCGTGCTGCATGCGGGCGGCAAATTCGATAGCGACACCTACAAGGTTTCCGGCGGCCTGCACGGCGTCGGCGTCTCGGTGGTGAACGCACTGGCGGACTGGCTCTCCCTGGAGATCTGGCGCGACGGGAAGGTGTGGGAGCAATCCTACGAACGCGGCCTGCCCACCAGCAAGCTGCAGATGACCGGCAAGACGCGCAAGACGGGCACCAAGATCACCTTCCATCCCGATCCGACCATCTTCGGCGAGAATCTCTACAGCTACGACGTGCTCGCGCAGCGCCTGCGCGAACTGGCCTTCCTGAACAAGGGCCTCAAGATCACCCTCGGCGACGAGCGCAGCGATAAATCCGCCGAATTTCGCTTCACCGGCGGCATCGTCGAATTCGTCCGCTTCATGAACCGCGGCAAGCAGCCCCTGCACGATTCGCCCATCTACGTCGAGGGGAAGCGGGATGACGTCGAGGTGGAGATCGCTCTGCAATACAACCAGGGCTATAACGAAAACGTCTTCAGCTTCGCCAATACGATCAATACCGTTGATGGCGGCACGCACCTATCCGGTTTCCGCTCGGCGCTCACCCGCACGATCAATTCCTGCGCCTCCTCGCTCGGACTGCAAAAGGACCAGAAAGACAGCGTTTCGATCAGCGGAGAAGATGTGCGCGAGGGGCTGGCGGCGGTGGTTTCGGTCAAGCTGCCGCAGCCCCAATTCGAGGGCCAGACCAAGGGCAAGCTGAACAGCGACATCAAGGGCCTGGTCGAGCAGCTGGTCAACGAGAAGCTCGGCGAATATTTCGAGAAGCACAGCGCCGTCGCCCGGCGCATCATCGCGAAATCGGTCGAAGCGGCCCGCGCGCGCGAGGCGGCGCGCAAGGCGCGCGAGCTGACCCGGCGGAAATCGGCCATGGATTCGGGCGGTCTGCCCGGCAAGCTGGCCGATTGCCAGGAACGCGATCCGGCGCGCTGCGAGGTCTTTCTGGTCGAGGGCGAATCGGCCGGCGGCTCGGCTAAGCAGGGGCGCGACCGGCGCTATCAGGCGATTCTGCCGCTCAAGGGCAAGATCCTGAACGTCGAAAAGGCGCGCTACGACAAGATGCTGGGCCACGAGGAAATTCGCGCCATCATCACCGCGCTCGGCACCGGCATCGGCGGCGAGGAATTCGACGCCGCCAAGCTCCGCTACCACAAAATCATCCTGATGACCGACGCCGACGTCGACGGCTCGCACATCCGCACGCTGCTGCTCACCTTCTTCTTCCGCCACATGCGCGAGCTGCTCGAACGCGAGCACATTTACATCGCCCAGCCTCCCCTCTATCGCATCAAGCGCGGCAAGAGCGAACGCTACATCCGCAACGACCGCGAATTCGCGCGCGAGCTGCTTCGCCACGCCTCCGACGAGAGCGCCGTCACGCCGCAGAAGGGTGGAAAGATCGACGGCACCGCGCTCACCCAGTTCCTGCTGAACGTGCAGGAATACGAGCAGGTGCGGCAGAAGCTCGAACGCCGGCTCCGCGACGGCCGCGTGGTAAACCTGATCGCGCGGGCGGGCCTGGAAAAGAAATCCGACTTCGCCGACAAGACAGCGCTCGAAAAACTGCTAAAGGCCATCGAGAAGGAAGAATCGAAGTTCAAGGCGAATCTGGAATTCGACGAGGAGCACAGCCTGTACCAGATCGTTCTGGCCAATGGCCAGGGAGAACGGCGAATCAACTGGGAACTCGCCGCCACGCCCGAATACAAGCGCCTGGTTGCCCTGACCCGCCAGCTCGACGGGCTCAACCTTCCGCCCTTCACCATCAGCCACAACGGCGACCGGGTGGTGAAGGAGACGGCGCCCGAAGTCCTGGCCTACATCCTCGAAGACGCCAAGAAGGGGTTTACCATCACGCGGTTCAAGGGCCTGGGAGAAATGAATCCCTCCCAGCTATGGGAAACCACGATGAACGCCGAAACGCGCACGCTGCTCAAGGTGCGCCTCGAGGACGCCGTCGCCGCCGACCAGATTTTCACCACGCTGATGGGCGAAGACGTCGAGGAGCGCCGCAAATTCATTCAGGAAAACGCCCTCGACGTGGTCAACCTGGATGTGTGAGGAGAGGATGCACAGCCGGCCTTCCGGCCCGGCTTTCCCTCCGCGAACGGTTTTCATTCGATTGGTGACACTTGCGGGAGCATAAGGGCGCCCGTTGCGCCAGGCCGGGACTCGGAGGGTTCCAGGCGCGGCCTGCCTGGGCATGATCAAGGAGTGATTCGCAATGGCTGACGAAAAACCACAGAGCATCATGCTTCCGGTCGATATCGAAGCCGAAATGCGGCAGTCGTATCTCGATTACGCGATGAGCGTGATCATCGGCCGCGCCTTACCCGACGTCCGCGACGGACTCAAGCCCGTGCAGCGCCGCATTCTCTACGGCATGTACGAACTCGGCCTCACCTCGACGCGGCCCTACCGCAAATGCGCCAAGATCATCGGCGAAGTCATGGGCAAATACCACCCCCACGGCGACGCCCCCATCTACGACGCCCTGGTTCGCCTGGCGCAGGATTTCAACATGCGCTACCCCCTGGTCGACGGCCAGGGCAACTTCGGCTCGATCGACGGCGATCCGCCGGCGGCGATGCGCTACACCGAGGCGCGCCTGGCGCATATCAGCGACGAGATTCTGGCCGACATCGAAAAGGACACCGTCGATTTTTCCCCGAATTTCGACGAGACCGACCAGGAACCCGTGGTCATGCCGACGCGCGTTCCGGGCCTGCTGGTGAACGGCGGGACCGGCATCGCCGTCGGCATGGCGACCAACATCCCTCCGCATAACCTGACCGAAGTGATTGACGCGGCGATTCTGCTGGTCGATAAGCCGGACGCCACGCTGGGCGAAGTGATGAAGCTGGTTCCCGGCCCCGATTTCCCGACCGGCGGCTACCTGTGGGGGCGCGAAGGCATCGAGCAAGCCTACCGGACCGGGCGCGGCACCTTCGCGATGCGGGCCAAAGTGGCGATCGAGCAGGTATCGAAAGACCGGCAAAACATCGTCGTCACCGAGATTCCCTACCAGGTGAACAAGGCCCGGCTGATCGAGCGGATCGCCGATCTGGTGCAGAGCAAGAAGGTGGAAGGCATCGCCGACATCCGGGACGAAAGCGACCGCGAAGGCATGCGGATCGTGATCGAGGTCAAGCGTGGCGAGGAACCCGACATCATCTTGAACAACCTGTACAAGTACACGCAGATGCAGGACTCGTTCGGGATGATTCTGCTGGCCATCGTCGGCGGCCAGCCGCGCGAGATGGGCCTGGTGGAAATCCTGCGGCACTTCATCAACCACCGGGTGGAAGTGGTTCGCCGCCGCACCCAGTTCGAGCTGCGCAAGGCGGAGGAACGCGAGCATATCCTGCTCGGATTCCAGAAGGCGCTCGAACATCTCGACGAGGTGATCCAGCTGATCCGGCGGTCGAAATCGCCCGCCGAGGCCAAGGCCGGCTTGATCGAGCGATTCGAGTTCAGCGACCGTCAGGCGCAAGCCATCCTCGACCTTCAACTCCACCGCCTGACCCAGATGGAACGGCAGAAGATTGTCGATGAACTGAAGGAAATTCAAGCGAGGATCGCCGAGCTCAAGGAAATCCTGGCCAGCGAGCGCAAACTCAAACAGGTGGTGACCGGGGAACTCCAGGAGATCCAGAAGGACTACGGCGACCCGCGGCGCACGCAGATTGTCGACCGCGTTGAGGAGATTCAGATCGAGGACCTGATCGCCGACGAGGACATGGCCATCACCGTCAGCCACTCCGGCTACATCAAGCGGACCCCGGTAGACGTTTACCACCACCAGCTTCGCGGAGGGAAGGGACGTATCGGCGCCCGAACCCGCGAGCAGGATTTCGTCGAACACCTGTTCATCGCCTCGGCGCACAGCTATATCCTGCTGTTCACCAGCCACGGGCGCGTCTATTGGCTCAAGGTCTACGAGATCCCCGAAGCCGCCGCCGCCACGCGCGGCAAGGCCATCCATTCGCTCTTGAAGTTTCAGGAAGGGGAAAAGCTGGCCGCCGTCGTTCCCGCGCTGAACCTCGAGGAGGAGGGCCGCTTCGTTTTTCTCGCCACGCGGAAGGGCACGGTGAAAAAGAGCCGCCTGGCTGAATTTTCCAACCCCCGCCCCTCCGGGATCATCGCCATCAACCTCGAAAAGGGCGACGAACTCATCGGCGCGCGCATCACCGACGGCCGGCGGATGATCTTCCTCGCCAGCCACGAAGGCCAAGCCATCCTGTTCCGCGAGACCGAGGTGCGCCCGATGGGCCGGCCAGCAGCCGGGGTGAACGGCATGGACCTGGCCGAAGGCGACTGGGTGGTGAGCATGGACGACTCCGCGCCCGATTTCGAGATCCTCAAGAAGGAGTTCAAGACCCAAACGGAGGATCTGGACGAAATCCCGAGCGACACCTTGCGGCAGTCGCTCACCTCCCTCATGTTGACCGTCAGCGAGAAGGGCTACGGCAAGCGCACGCTGCTCGCCGAATACCGGATCATCAGCCGCGGCGGCAAGGGTGTCATCAACCTAAAATCCACCGACCGGAACGGCCCGGTCGTCGCCACGCTCCAGGTCGACGAGGAATCCGACGTGATGATCATCACCGAACAGGGCAAGATCATCCGCGTTCACGCGGGCGAAATCCGGGAAGCGGGCCGCTCGACCCAGGGCGTGCGCCTGCTGCGCCTGGACGAGGGCGACCGGATCGCCGCCGCCGCCGTGATCCTCGAAAGCGAAGCGGGGGAAACGGCGGAGAGCCCGGCCCAAGCGCCCGGCGACCCCGAGAAGGGCGTCTAGCGGCGCGAGCGCCACTTCGCCATCGCAAACGTCTCGGAGGTGACCATGGCACCCAGCCTGCGTTACGTAGTCGAATTCGTGGCCGATATGGATCGCGCCATTCATTTTTACCGCGACACCCTGGGCCTGCCCATTCGCTTCGAATCGCCCGAGTGGAGCGAATTGTCCACCGGCGATGTCACGCTCGCCCTGCAACCGGCTTCGGAAGCGAATCCGCCAGGCACGCTGCAATTGGGCTTCAGCGCCGCCGGTCTCTCCGCCACCTGCCAGGAACTGGTCGACCGCGGAGTCCGCTTCACCCACCCTCCCACGCTCGCCGATCTTGGCCGGATGCTGGCGGAGTTCCTCGACAGCGAAGATGCCCGCTGCTCGATCGGCGAAGCATCCCGTACGCCATGACTTTTGCCTGTGCCGAGAAGATTTTGGCCGCCGGCACGGCGGCCGGCGGCGCACACCGGCGCCGCGCAAGGGAAAAACCGCGGCGTAAGCTCGTTCCCTGCTAGTTCGGAAGCGTTGAGCCGTTGGGCGGGGAAAGAAAATAGCCGGGCCGGGTCCGCACGTGGTAACCCGAGCGAGTGACCTTCACCTTGATCGCATGATACCCGTATGGCCCATTCACCGGCGCCTGGTAGGCCAGCGTATAGGCGGCGTGTAACTCGCTGCCGATGCGATCCATCGCCTCCTGAATCGAAGCCGGATGGAACACGGCAATGTGATCGCCGCCGGTGGCCACGCTGGCGGCCTGGAGCGCCGCCGGCGAAATCAGATTCACTCCCATTTTGACGAGGGTTTCAACGATGGGGAACAGGTCGATGTTGCCGGAATTTTGCGCCATGGTGGATGGCGTCTGCGGAACGCCCGGAACGCCAGGGCGCGCGAAAGTGCCCGTAGGACCGAACGGGGCCGGCCCAGCCTGGCTGGGCTCCTCATGCAACTGGGAGGCGGTGGAGGAAAGTCCCACGCTGTAGATGGCGACGTTCTCGAGTTGCGCGTCCCGCAGGACGCTACCGAGCTTGTCTCTGCTGCCCGTATCGATCGATTCGGAGACGACCACAATGACACGGCGGCGGTTCTCCGGCTGGTTGCCGAGAATCAGTAGCGCGCGCGAGATGGCATCGTAGAGATGGGCACCGTCGTCGCCGGCTTTCAGCCTCGAGACAGCTTTCTGGATGCGGTCGCGGTCGGCGGTGAAGGGAACAAGCACTTGCGGTGTGTCGTCGAAACCGATCACGGCTCCCCGGCTGTTGGCTCCCATCACCGACTGGGTGAAGACGATGCCGCTGCTGCGTATCCCCGGCAATAGCGGCTGGATTCGCGCGCTCGATTCCACCACCAGCACCACCGACAACGGGTCACCGCCCATATCGAAATGCTGGATGTGCTGCAGCACGCCGTTGTCGTAAACACGGAAGTCTTCAGGCCCTAGATCCCACGCCAGCCGGCCGCGAGGGTCGCGCACGGTCACCGGCAGGCGCACTTCGGTGACCCGCAAACGGAGGGGCACCTGCTCCTGCTGTTGCGACGTGTCAGCTGTCTGGGGCGTCTGGGACGCCTGCCCGGGCGCGGCCTGGGTGTGGAGCGTCGCGGAGGGGGCCTCCGTTTGGGCTCGAAGCGGCGTGGCGGCCGGTAACGCCGCCAGGACCGCCATCACGACCAAAGCCAAAACTCTCATAGTAAGACTCTACTCGATCGACAACTTGAAATCCCGTTCTTTATTGGCCAGGCCGGCCCGCTAGCATGACCGGTGCCGGTTCTCATAAAATCGGCCATTCGATCCCCGCACGATGAGAGGAATGATGAAAGAGCCGCCGAGAAACCCTCTGGCCTACCTCGATGAACGGTTCATCCGAAGCGTACCGGCCCGCCCACTGCGCATTTTGGCCGAGTACATCGATCCGCTGACGCGCTTTCAACGCGAGGGCATTGCGGACACGATCGTCATGTTCGGCTCGGCGCGCATTCTGCCGCGCGAGCGGGCCCTGGCCCGGCTGTCGCGGACGCGCCGCGCCGTGAGCCGCCACCGCGACGCCGCATCCCGGGAACGAATGCGCACGGCCCGGGACGCGGTTGAAATGTCCCGCTACTACGAGCAGGCGCGCGAGCTCGCCGCCCGCATCACCGCCTGGTCGCTCACGCTGGGCGAGAGGCCGCGCCGCTTCGTCATCTGCTCGGGAGGCGGACCGGGAATCATGGAGGCGGCCAACCGCGGCGCAACCGAGGCGGGAGGAAAGACGGTGGGACTCGGGATCGAGCTGCCCCGCGAGCAACGCTCGAACCCGTATATCAGCCCGGAACTGGACCTCAACTTTCACTATTTCTTCATGCGCAAACTCTGGTTCGCGCAGATTGCCAAGGCTCTGATCGTCTTTCCCGGCGGGTTCGGCACGATGGACGAGCTCTGGGAAATGCTGACTCTGATGCAGACGCGCAAGCTCGGCCGCCATCACCTGATTCTCATCTACGGGCGCAGCTACTGGGACCGGGTGCTCAATTGGCGTCAAATGGTGCGATCGGGCACGATCGACGAGCGGGAATACAACGTGCTCCAGTTTGCCGATACCGTCGATGAAGCGTTCGACAGGGTCAAGGCGGGGCTGGTGAAATTCCACCTGCGGCTCGGGGCGAACTGGCCGCTGTGAGCCAGCCTTTCCCGGCCGTCGCCCACCGGCCGGTTTTTTCAGCTAGCCGCCGGTTCGAGTGAAAAAACCGCCTCGAAGCGCCGCTTCTCTTCCCCGTTGTGTACGAGCACGACAGGAGCGATCCGCACCCGATGGTGGCACTGCCGGCATACGGACATCTCTCCCTGCGCATCCTGGAGAAAGCCGTCGATGAACCGGTACTCGCTTCTGGCGCGCCGGGCCGGCTTGAATCCCGCCCTTCCGCAATGCGGGCACTGGAACTCGACGCGGTCATCCTGCGGGTCCCGGTCGAGCGCCGCCCATCCCGTGTAACGGACTCCTACTGCTTCTAGCGAATGTTGATGCATGGCTACCTACCGTAGGGGAACTTCCCCCTTCCGCCTCTATAGCCTGAGATGCTATTCCTCCGAAGAATGATGCACGGAAGAGAATGCGTTTTCACCCGCCAATCGCTGCCTTGGGGAATACCGGTTCCCGTCGTGGAGGAATTAACGGGGCGCGATCAGAGCAGCGGCTCGCCGGAGGGTTCCTCGATGGCCGCTCGGGCCGAATCCCGCAGCCGCACGATCTGTTTCCAGCCGGTGCCATCGGGAAATATGGGAGGGAGAAATGTCAGCGTCACGCGGCCCGGCCGGGGAAGCAGGGTATGATCCCGCCAGACTTCCCTCGCCCCGCGAATCGCGACCGGAACCACCGGCCGCTCAGCGGCCGCCGCGGCCCTGAATGCGCCCAGATGGAACGGCCGCACGCCGGGTGCGGGCGTGAAGGTGCCCTCGGGAAAGACGACGGCCGATAGGCCGTTCCGCAGCGCCTGCTCGAGCTGTTCGGCCTGTCGAACGCGCGCTTGAGGATCGCTGCGGTCGAAACCCAGTTGCCCCATCTTCCGCGCGACGGTGCCCAGCAGGGGCCAGTTCAGAATTTCCAGCTTCGTCGAAAACAGGCAGTCCGCCGGCAAAACGGCGAGCAATGCAATGACGTCCAGGTAGCTGGTGTGATTGCAAGAGAGAATGCACGGCCAGATTCGGCCGGCGCGGACATCGTTCAAAATGTTCCGTCCCTCGATCCGGATCGGGCAACCGACGGTCCGGAGGAAGCGGCGGCAGGCCCAGGCCGTCGCTCGCCGCGCCGCGCCGTTCGATGGGAGCAGCGCCACCACCGCCGCCGTGGGCCCCAGCCAGGCCGCGAACATCAGCACCGCGTAGATACCGTACAGGCTTTCGAGCGGCCGGCGCGCCAGCCGACCCAAACCTCCTTGCGGCGAAAGCAAACCGTGAACCGCCAAGCGCGCGACTTGGCGCCAGAGAGCCGGCGGCTTGGCACCCAGCCGCCCGTCCAGGAAAATTCGCCTCGTCTCGGTCCGCCGCAGCTTTCCACTGGAAGTTTTGGGAATCGAATGCGGCGGCACCACGCGCACGATGTCGGGAGGGACACCGGCGGCTTCGCTGACCGTTCGAATGATCTCTGCCTCGATGCGGCGGCGCTCGGCCGGCTTTCGCGTTTCGGCAACCACCGCCAGGCGTTCGGTGCCCGTCCGGGAGTCGGTGACCCCAAAGGCGACCACGCAGCCGCGCCGCACCCCGTCGACGCGGCCGACGGCGTCTTCGATCTCGTGTGGATAGAGATTGTGGCCGCCCTTTATGATGATGTCCTTGGTTCGGCCGGTAATGTAGAGCTCGCCATCGGCACGATAGGCGCGGTCGCCCGAATCCACCCAGCCGCCTTCGCGGCGGATTTCGGCCGTCGCCTCCGGATTGCGGAAGTAGCCCTGGGTTGCCGAAGGCCCGCGGAACCAAAGATTCCCTTCGACCCTCTCGCCCACGTCCCGCCCCTCGGCATCGGCAAGCTTCACTTCGCAACCGATCGGGCGTCCCACGGACACGAATGCCAGGGCATGCTCGTCTCTCGCGGCCGGGATGGCGCGTCCCTCGGTCTCGAACCGGCCGCGGTCGATCCGATCGACGCGCACGGGCCTGTCGAGCGGAGGGGCGCTGACGGCCAGGCTGGCTTCGGCGAGCCCGTAAACCGGGATCACGCGGTTCGGGCGCAGGCCACAGCGGGAGAAGCGCGTCGAAAATCTTTCGAGCGTCTCGGGAAGCACCGGCTCGGCTCCGTTCATCGCGCCTCGCAGCGAGGAAAGATCCAGCCCTTCGAGTTCGCTATCCGGGATTTTCCGCACGCACAGCTCGTAGGCGAAATTCGGCCCGGCCGTGAGCGTCGCGCGATGGCGGTGGATGGCGCGCAACCAGCGCACCGGATGCGTGAGGAAGGTGACGGGAGAAAGCAGCACGAGCGGAAATCCAAAGAACAGGGGCAGCATCCACGCCCCGATCAGTCCCATGTCGTGGTAGAGCGGCAGCCAACTCGCCGCGAAGTCTCCCGGCTGCACTTCGATCGCCGCGCCCATCGTCCGGATATTCGCGATCAAATTGGCGTGGGTAGCCATCACCCCCTTCGGCGCGGCCGTGCTTCCGGAGGTGTACTGCAGGAAACAGATTTCATCGGCGTGGGGACGGTGCAGCAGCCCGCTGACCGGTTTCTCCTTCGCCTCCTCCACGCGCTCGGCTTCCACTACGCGCTCGAGCGAGGGCACGCTCGGGCGGATCAGCCGCGCCACGCGTTCGGCCGCGTGGAAGGTGATCAGCACGCGGGCTTCGGCGTTTCGCAGAATCATCGATTGCCGGTCCGCATACTCCTCGATCCGGTCGGCGCGAAAGGGCGGATAGATGGGGATGGGAATGCCGCCGGCCAGCATCACGCCGAAAAAACAGGCGAAGAATTCCAGGCATGTCGGCAGCATCAGCGCCACGCGGTCGCCCTTCTCCAGGCCGCGGAACTCGAGCCAGCGCGCCACGTTCATTGCGCGCTCGAGCAGCGCCCCGTACGTCAGGACCCGTTCCCGCCCATCGGCTTCTTCGAAGTAGATATGGGGCTGGTGCGGCATCGCCCCGGCGCGAAATCGCAGCACGTCCACGAGCGTTTTCACCGAATCCGGCGGCGGCAGCCATGCCGATTCGGCTCGCCCCGCCGCCGCTCCGGCCGCCACGGCCGGCTCGGCCACCGGCGCGGCGCCCTGGCTCGCCTGGACGACGTCCATCAGTTCGCCGACCGTTGCCGCCTCCGCCAGTCCCTGTTCCGGTAGCTGGATGCCGAAGGCGGAGTTCAGACGCAGCAGCAGTTCGACCCGCTCCAAGCTGCCCAGGCCCAGATCGCGCTCGAGCCGGGTCGCCGGCTGCAATTCCAGGCGGCCGGGATCGTGCCCGAGTTCTTCGAGCAGCTCGGTGACGACCGAGAGAGTTGTGCTGCGTACGGTCAGGTCAACTTGTTGGCGAGGGGAGATCAATGCGCGATTTTCCGTTACCTCGCTGGAGTTAAAGCAGGGAGCAGGCTACCATGCAGGCCGAGCCGCTTCAACTCTGCCGGGGAAGGCAGTTTCTCCGTTCCCCGCCCTTTTTCCTTCGGCCCCGCTACACCTACTATACCGTTTGTCGCCGCCCCCGGGTCGATGCGCATGGCGCGCGTTATCATCGCTCGGGTAGAATTTCCCGGCGGAATCGGTCAACCAGACTGGATAATTGTATGCGAAGTACAGCAGGCGTACCCCGCCGGCCGTCGGCCAACCCCGGAAGGGAAATGCCGTTTTTGCCGGACTTAATTTAAGGACCGAACTTGAACCTCACCCAGTTCCGGCGCTTGCTCGTCTGGTATTTGATATACGCCGGTCCGAGACATGCGGTCACGGCCGATACGGCCAATGGGTTACTTTCGTTTGATAGCAAAGACTGGCTCGTCGGCAAGCACCTCTACGTCTACCGCGAGCTCGAACGCGTCGAAATGCGGGAGGCGATTCGCCTGCTCGGCGAGGAAGGCTATTTGAACGCTCCCGGTGACACGCTCCTGGACGTCGGCGCGAATATCGGGATGACCTGCATTCCCCTGCTGAAGGCCGGCCATTTCCAGCGAGCCATCGCGTTCGAGCCAGCCCCCGATACCTATCGCTATCTGGCGCGGAACATCGAGCAGAATGGGCTAGGCCAAAGAATCCGCGCCTTTCCCTGGGCGCTGTCGTCCCGCTCGGGAACTTGCCGGATGGAAATCTCGAAAGAAAACTCGGGCGACAATCGCGTGCGCCTGGATTCCCGACACGGCTTCTTTGGCGAGGAAGGCAGAGGCACGATCGAGGTTCCCGCCAAAACGATGGATGAATTGCTGGCGGAGCTTGCCGATCTGCAAGGCGCGCGAATCGGATTGGTTTGGGTCGATGTGCAAGGTCACGAGGGTCACTTCTTTCTCGGCGCAAAATCCCTGTTCGCCTCCGGCATTCCGGCCGTCACCGAATTCTGGCCCTATGCGATTCTCCGCTCGGGCATCTCGGAAACCGATTTCGGAAACATCGTTTCCGGGCTCTTCACGCATTTTTACGTCTTGTCCAAGGAGCCTGCGGTCAAGCGGGACATATCGGAAGTTTCCGCCCTGTTCCGCCGCTACGCTGGACCGCGTGAATTCTGTTCCGTCCTGTGGCTGAATGGCGCCTCCGGGCCCGGGAGCACCCCGCCGCGTTAGGGACTTGCCCGCGCGAAGCCGGCATCCGGTTGCGGCGGTTGCGCCAGACCACGCTCCGGTGTATGTTGCGGGTCGGACCAGAAGTCCATAACGGAAATTCCGGACCAATAGCCCGTTCGCTTTGCGCTACAGGAACTCGAGCGCCGTTTCCCGAACCAGTGGAAATCCGCTCCCAACCGGCGCTCGGCGGGCGAACGGGCGAGCCAAAAGCGCGGCGCTTCGGGTCGCCGCCCAGCCCCAACCCTTTTATGTGTCCCGCGTCCCCTCCACCGCCGGCGATCGAATTTCTCGGCGCCGGCTTTCGCACACCCGACGGCCGCCCCATTCTGCGCGAACTGACACTCAGCGTCCGGAACGGTGAGACGCTGGTCTTGCTGGGCCGCAGCGGCGCGGGAAAAACCACCGCGCTCAAGCTGATCAACCGCCTGATCGAGCCGTCCGAAGGCGAGGTGCGCGTCGAGGGCCGTTCGACGCTCGCCTGGGATCCGATTGCGCTGCGCCGGCGGATCGGCTACGTAATTCAGGAAGTGGGCCTGTTCCCGCATTTCACCGTCGCGCGCAATGTAGCGCTCGTGCCGCACCTGGAAGGCTGGCCGGCCGCGAAAATCCGCGGCCGCGTCGACGAGCTGCTCCGGATGGTCGGCCTCGATCCGGGCCGTTTTGCAGACCGTCTGCCGCGGGAGCTTTCCGGCGGCCAGCGCCAGCGCGTGGGCGTGGCCCGCGCTCTCGCCGCCGACCCGCCGATCCTGCTGATGGACGAGCCGTTCGGCGCGCTCGACGCGCTCACCCGGACCGAGCTGCAGCGCGAATTTCGCGCGCTCGAAGAGCGGCTCGGGAAGACGGTGGTTTTCGTCACGCACGATCTGGCCGAGGCGATGCGCCTGGCGACGCGCATCGGCCTGGTCGAAGACGCCCGGCTGGCCGGCGTCTATTCCCCGAACGAGTTTTTGCGGTCGGCCGATCCGCTGCCGGCAGCCTACGTGGCGGCATTCCGAGGCGAGGAAGAACGATGAATCTGTGGACGGTGCTGATCGAAAACGGTCATTTGATTCTGACGCTCACCGGCGAGCATCTCTGGCTGGTGGGCGCGTCGATGGCCATCGCGCTCGCGATCGGCATTCCGGCCGGCATCTTGCTGGCGCGCCGGCCGCGCTTTCGCCCGCCGGTGCTCGGAACGGCCAGCGCGATCGAGACGATTCCCAGCCTGGCGCTGTTCGGGTTCCTGCTCTCGGTGCCCTGGATCGAGCAGCGCGCCGACCGCCAGGCGATTACGGCGCTGGCGCTCTACGCCCTGCTCCCGATCATCCAGAACACCTATTCGGCCATTGCCGGAGTCGATCCGGCCGTGCGCGAAGCGGCGCGCGCCATGGGCATGACCCGCAACCAGATCCTTCGCCAGGTGGAATTGCCGCTCGCCTTGCCTGTGATTATCGGCGGCGTGCGCGTCGCCACCGTCCTCACCGTCGGCATCGCCACGATCGCCCCGGCCATCGGCGCCGGCGGGCTCGGCGAACTGATCTTCCGCGGCATCGCCATGGTCGATAACAACCTCATTCTCGCCGGCGCGATTCCCGCGGCCCTGCTCGCCCTGGCTGCCGATTTCCTGCTCGGCGGGCTCGAGCGCAGGCTGCGGCGGGCGCGGTGAAGCTCGTCAAGACCGCTCTCGCCGCCTTGCTCGCGGCGCTTCTCGCCGCTTGTGGCCCGCCGCGCCAGGATACGATCGTAGTCGGCTCGAAAAATTTCACCGAGCAGCTCGTGCTCGGGGAAATCATCGCCCAGCAGATCGAGGCGCACACCCGGCTTCACGTCGAGCGCCGCTTTTATCTCTGGGGCACCTATATTTGCCAGCAGGCCATCCTGGCCGGCCACATCGATATCTATCCCGAATACACCGGCACCGCTCTCACCGCGATCCTCAAGATGAAACCGGAAGGCGACCCGGCCGCCGTGCTCGACAGGGTCCGTCGAGCATACACCCGCCGCTTCCATCTGGTTGTCGGCAAACCCTTCGGCTTCAACGACAGCTTCGCGCTAGTCGTCCGCGGCTCGACCGCCCGCCGGCTTCATCTGCACACGATTTCCGACGCCGTTCCCTACGCCCGCCAGTGGCGCGCCGGCGTCGGCTACGAATTCATGGGGCGGCCCGACGGCTATCCGTTGCTCGAGCGCGTCTATGGGCTCGCGTTCGACTCGACTCGCGTGATGGACCTCGGGCTGCTCTATCGCGCTCTGCTCGACCACCAGGTGAATCTCGTCGTTGGCAACACCACCGACGGCGTGCTCAGCGCTCGCGACCTCGCCGTGCTGCGCGACGACAAACACGCCTTTCCTCCCTATCAAGCCGTGCCCATCATTCGCAGCTGTGTTCTCGCTCTCCATCCCGAGCTCGGCCCGGTCCTCGATGCCCTCGCCGGGAAAGTCAGCGCCCGGGATATACAACAGCTCAACTACGCGATCGAGGGCAAGCATCTCGACGTTAAACAGGTAGTTCACCAATTTCTGATCGAGAAGCACCTGATTGACCCCGCGGCACCGGCCGCCCGCTCCGGCCCCGGTCCCATTCGAACCGGAGTCAGTATCGGCCGGCGCGGCCTGGGGACGGGAAATGCGCGTCAGAGGTTGACGCGGCGCAAGGCATGCTCGGGATAGCGCTCGCCTGCCGTAACGCCGGGGGGAAAGATTGCGTCGAGGCGCCGCACTTCGGCTTCGCCGATCGAAAGGTTCGCGGCGGAGAGATTTTCTTCCAGGTGAGCGTGCGTCCTGACGCCGGGAATCGCGATGACGTTTTCACCGCGAGCGAGTACCCACGCCAGGGCGACCTGAGCGGGCGTGGCGCGCAGCTCCGCTGCCAGCTCGCGGACGCCGTTCACCAACTCCAGATTCTTGTAGAAATTTTCGCCCTGGAAGCGCGGCGAAAAGCGGCGGTAGTCATCGGCGGGAATATCCTCGGGATGCTCGAAGCGTCCGGTGAGGAAGGCGCGGCCCAGGGGGCTGTAGGCCACCAAGGCAATTCCCAGCTCCTTTAGCGTGGGCAGGATTTCCGGCTCGACGTCGCGCGTCCAGAGGGAATATTCGGTTTGCACGGCGGCAATGGGATGAACCTTGTGGGCGCGGCGGATGGTGGAAGCGGCGGCTTCCGAGAGGCCGAGCATGCCGACCTTTCCCGCGTGAACCAGATCGGCCATGGCGCCGACGGTTTCCTCGATCGGAACATCGGGATCGACCCGGTGCTGATAGTAGAGGTCGATCCGATCGACGCCGAGCCGGCGCAAGCTCGCATCGCAGCAGGAGCGCAGGTATTCGGGACGGCCGTTGACGCCAACCCAGCGTCCTTCGCCGTCGCGAACATTGCCGAACTTGGTGGCCAGAATGACCTGGTTGCGCCGGCCGCGAATCGCGCCGCCGACCAGCTGCTCGTTGTGCCCGGGGCCGTAAATGTCGGCGGTATCGAGAAAATTCACGCCCAGGTCGATGGCGCGATGAATGGTGGCGATCGATTCGGCTTCGTCCGACTGGCCGTAGAATTCCGACATCCCCATGCAGCCCAGGCCGAGCACGGGAACTTCGGGACCGGAACTTCCCAGTTTGCGTTTTGGAATCATCATTTGATTCTCCCCGTCAGAAATGATGCCACTCCGGCGCGCAGGATGCACCCGGCGGAAGATGATTTCCGCCATCGGGATCGCGGGGTTCCAAGGTGTAGCATGGCAGCGCAGTCATCTAGGCCGCAGCGCCCATCCGGTGCGAGGCAGAGAAGGAGACCATGCTTTTGAGCCGTGCCATCACCCGCCTTTCTCCAGCCGCCGTTTTGGCCGTGCTGACGGCGACGGCCGCAATGGCGAGCGGCAACCCCCTTCCGCCGGCCAAGCACGGCAGCCAGGTGAACGCCCGGCAATTGGTGCGGGAGGTGGTTCAGAACGAAATCCGGGAGCAAAATGCGAAGCCCATCTATTGGAACTACGTGGAGATCGAAACGGAAAATGGCGTCAAAAAGTTTTTCGAGGTCTACGAAACAAAAACGGGGACGGTGAAGCGGCTGCTGGCCGTGGGCGGCAAGCCGCTCTCGCCCGCCGAGAACCGGCTGCAGGACGCGCAACTGGAGAAGATCCTGGATCATCCCTCCCTGGCACGAAAAGCGGCGAGGGAGCGCGATCAGGACGGGGAAAATGGAAAAAAACTCATGGCGATGCTGCCGAACGCCTTCCTTTTCCAGTACGACGGCAGGGTGGGCGATCTGGTGCGCTTGAGGTTCCGGCCCAATCCGCGATTCCACCCACCCACGAGCGAAGCCGTAGTGTTTCATCACATGCAGGGCCACCTGCTTGTCGATCCGCGGCAGAAACGCCTGGCCGAAGCCGACGGGCGCCTGACGAGCGAGGTGAAGTTTTGGTGGGGATTGCTCGGTCACCTGGACAAAGGCGGCACCTTCCTGGTGAAACAATCCGACATCGGAGGCGAGAACTGGAAATTGACCCGGTTGCGAGTGAGCATGAAGGGCAAGGTGCTATTCTTCAAAACGGTTGGCGTTCAGGAAAACGAACGTCTTGAGGATTACCGCGAGAATCCCGCCGGCATGACTCTGCGCCAAGCGGTCCGGCAACTCGAAAAGGCGACCCTACCCAAACAACCTGCGGCGGAATAATCGAATCGAGAACGGGTCCGAGCGCGCGCGGTTAACCGGCGCGGCGAACCAGGTACCCGGCACGCGGCGACCCCGAATCGCCTTGGGTGGCCTTGTCGGCCGATTCGCCACCATTGAGAATTTCGACGGCCTTTTTCACCAGCGGATCGGTGGCCAATGGCAACTGGCCGGGAACGGGATCGGGGGCGGAATCCTGATCGTCGAGCAGCGCGGATTGCGAGTTGGGCGGAGGCACCTGCACGGTGGGAGCGACGCCGTTATTCAGAATCGCCTTGCCCGAGGGTGTGTAGTAGATGCCTACGGTGAGAAACAGGGCCGAGCCGTCATCGACGGGTATCAGCTTCTGCTCGGAGGCGAGTCCCAGGGTGTTCTGGCCGACGGTGTCTCCCCGATGGTTGCCGGCGATAGCAGCGGCAAGAATTTCCGCCGGCCCGGCCGTGCTGCCCGACATCAGCACGGTCACCGGACCGCGCCAAACCACCTTTGCCGGATCGGCGGAGAAGATTTCCGCGGGGATGATCTGGCCGCGGAGGGTCGCGATGGTGCCGGAACCGAGAAAAAGCCGGGCGGTCTGGACCGCCTCGGAGGCGTTGCCGGAGGCGCAATCGCGCAGGTCGAGGATCAGCTTGTGCACGCCCTGGCGCTCAAATTGTTTGAGTTTTCCCCGGATCTCCTTGGCGGCGCCGCGGTCGAACGAGGCCACGCGGAGGTAGCCCACATCGCTCGCTATGCGCGTAGTGAGCAGCGGAGGCTGCGGCATTACGACCCGGGTCAGTTCCACGTCCACCGGCTTCGGGCTGCTGCTGTGCACGACGGCCACCTTCACGGTTGTTCCCGGGGCTCCGCCGAGCAGCAGTTGCGCCTGCTGAACGGACATGTCCTGAGTCGTGTAGCCGGCGATGGCTTCGAGCACATCGCCCTCGTGGATTTTGGCTTTGAGCGCCGGACTACCGGGCAATTCGGAAATGACGAAGATATAGCCGCGCCGGGAAAGGTTCAGACCCACGCCGCCCTTGGCGTGTTCGTCCGATTCCTTCTTCCACTCGGCGTACTCCCGAGGGCTCAGATAGCTCGACTCCGGATCGAGCGCCTCGATCAGGCCGTGAAGCCCGCCGACCGTGACCGAGTGCAAGTTGGGCTGATCCACGTAATCCTGCTGGATGCGGTCGAGCACCTCGCCGTAGACGGTGAGCGAGCGATAAGAGGAATGATCCTGCTTGCTCTGGCCAAAAACGTAGCCGAAGGAGACGTAGAGCAGAACCAATACCGAGAAGGAAAAAACAGTGACACGGAGCGGGCGGCTCATTCGTTTCTCTCTGGGCATCTGGAATGCAAATTATACCATCCCCGCGGGTCCCGACAACGCTAGCGCGAACCGGCTCGCGGCGCGCCGCCCGGACGCCGCAGAGCGGCGCGCGAGGTCCGAAGCCGCGCCTTCTGCCGGCGGCCGCGCACCGTCGCTCGTTTGCCGAGCTTCTGATTGAGGAAGCGTTGCTTCATGCCCCTCAGTCTAGCAGGCGAGCGCAAGAAAGGAGAAGAAGTAAAGACGCGCGGCGCCTCAGCGGTGGGCCTCGGCAGGCTTCTGTCCGGCCAGCGGGCCCAGTGCGGTGAGGTAGGTTTGCGAGGCGCGATCCTGCCAGCAGAGCCGGTCCTCGTCCCAGAGCGCCCACAGGAAACCGAGAAGGGCCGCGCCGCCGGCGACCAGATAGCCAAAACTGCGCCAGAGCAGCTGCTTGGGCGTGGGCGCGTTGCCATCGAAACTCACCACGCGCAACCCGGCGATCCGCATGCCGGGAGTGATTCCGCCGAACGCGGTGAAAAAACCGAAATATTGGGCGTAAAGCAGGAAGAAGATGGCCGCGCAGATGGCGACGGCGATTCGGTTATCGGCCAGCCCGACGCCGAGGGCGGCGAGCAATCCCACAAAACTCAACCAGCAGCCCACCAGGAAACCCATGTCCATGCTCCAGGCGAGCGCCCGACGCCGAAGCCCGGCGACAGGCACCAGCGCGTGATTCGGTGACGGGATGGCCCCGGCCGGAAAATCGAAGCCTGTTTGATCGACGAAGATCTGCATCCCCTCGCGGCCACGCCGCTCGACCGGCCGGGGAGCCGGGGGCGCGGCGGGCTTTTCGGCAGCCGCCACGGCTGCGGCGGGGAAAGGCAAGTGCGGCTGCGGATCGGGAGCGGGACTCCGGCCCGTACGAACCCGGTAGTCTTCGATTTTCCGGTTGAGCTCCATCTTCCAGAGCGGCTCGGATGAGGGAGCGGCTTGGGCAAGGATCACGGGCGGATTCGCCGCCGCGCGCCGGCGCGGCGAAGCAGGCGGGGCAGAGCCGCCCGCTTTCTCCGGCTTCAGTGGCGCGCGGCAAAAACCGCACCAGAGGCTGGTGGGCGGATTTGCAGCGCCGCAATGTGGACAGACGCGTCCCATGATCCTTCCCGCTGCGCTGCGGAACGCGGAGCAATGATCCTAGCCGTTTGGGGGCGCCGGGGGAATAGGACAAGCGAGAACCGTGTCGTTAATCGTGCAACCCTGGCGGCGTTCGCGGGTTCTTTTTGCGCCAACGTTGCCGGTGTTTTTCTTCTGCTCCCGAGCGTGCTAGGCTAACCATCCTCTCTGGTGAGTCATGGCGTGAAGGGTCGCCCGAAACATTTACAGATATTGGCGTCGATTTTTGCGTTGACCCTGGCCGCGGCGAGCGCCGCGACGGCCGCGGGGACGCAAGGGCAGGCAAGGACGGGAGCCAAGGCTCTCGAGATCCAGGCCGATCGGCAGCGCAAAGCCGGCTCGCTGTACTACGCGAGCGGGGACGTCGTGGCGCGATACCAGGCCATGACGCTGCGCGCCGACCAGGTGGAGTACGACGCATCCACGCGGCGGATCACGGCGAGCGGGCACGTCCGGTTCGACTACCGCAATCAGACGGTTGAAGCCAGCAGCGGCTGGTACGATCTGGCCAGCGGCCGCGGCTCGTTCCAGGATATCCGCGGGACGATCCGCACCCTTCGCCCGCCCAGCCCGACACTGCTGGTCAGCCCGAATCCACTGACGTTCCGGGCGCGCCGGATCGAGCGAACTGGCGCGGAAACCTACGTGGTTTACCATGCGTGGCTGACCGTCTGCGATCCCCGCAAGCCGAAATGGAAGTTCTACACGCGGCGAGCGGTGATCCATGTCGACCGTTCGGTGAAGCTGTACGGGGCCGATTTCCGGATGTTTTCCATTCCCCTGGTCTATTTGCCGTACGCCACGCTGCCGGCCGGACGAAACTTGCGCCGGTCGGGTTTTCTGATTCCCAGCATCGGAGAATCCTCGCTCAAAGGGTTCGTCCTCGGTGATTCCTACTACTGGGCTCCGGCGAGATGGCTCGACATGACGCTGGGGGGCCAATATTTCAGCCGGCGAGGCTGGAGCCAAAGCGGGAACCTGCGGGCCACTCCGAGCCGGAACGTACACTTCGAAGCGGACTATTTCGGGGTCAAGGACCGGGGCATTCCGGTACCGGGCGGGGGAACGATCAAGCAGGGTGGATTTCAGGCTCACGAGCAGTTCGACGCGCTGTTCGGCAACAACTGGCGGCTGGCCGCCGACCTGAATCAGCTCAGCTCGATGACTTTCCGCCTGGGCTTTGCGGAGACCTATGCGCAGGCGGTCGATCCCGAAGTCATCAGTTCGGGGTTCGTCTCCAACAATTTCGACGGCTACAGCCTGGATTTCGCGGCCCTCAACTACAAGAATTTCCTCTCGCTATCGCCCGAGCAGGCCGTGGTGATTCGCCAGGCGCCCGAGGCCCGGTTCAGCTCGATCGACAGGCCGCTGTTCGGGCGCCTGCCCCTCTACTTTGGATTCGATATCTTTGCCGATGCGATGCATCGAAGCGAAACCGAGCAGCCGCATAGCGACACGGGACAGGCCGTGCAGCGAACCGAGGTGGCTCCCTCGCTGACGCTGCCGCTGCGATGGGGCCCGTGGCTAGGAATCACGCCGACATTCGTCCTCCGGGCGACCCGGTACGGGGCGCAGCAGGGGCCCGGCGGAACTGTCGTCAACCGGGCGTTGGACCGGACGACCGAAGAGGTCACCGTGGACATCCGGCCGCCGGTTTTGGCGCGGGAGTGGGGCAGCGGGAGTTCGCGGTGGAAACACACGATCGAGCCGCAGATCGTCTACCGGTACGTCAACGGCGTGAACGATTTCGGGGCGTTCATTCGCTTCGGCCAGGATGAGACGCTCACCGACACGAACGAGGTGGAATATTCGGTGACGCAGCGCCTGTTTCATCGCCGGGGCAAGCAGGGGGGCTCGGAACTGGTCAGCTGGCAACTGGCGCAGAAATACTATTTCGATCCGACCTTCGGCGGGGCGCTGGTTCCGGGGCAGAGAAACGTATTTCAGGCCACCGATTCGCTCACCCCGTTCGCCTTCGCCGACCGGGCGCGGAATTTTTCGCCTCTGATCAGCGATCTGCGCATCGAACCGGGCGGGCGCTGGGACGTGCAGTTGCGGGAAGATTTCGATCCGCTCCGGGGCAAGTTGACGGCGGCGGGGACGCTCGTGACGGTCCGGCCGTGGCGCGCCTCGTTCCTGACGCTTTCCGACTTCAATATCGAATCGAGTCCGGTGCTGGAACCGGTTTCGAACCAGATCCGGGCGCTCGCCGGCTACGGGAATCTGACCCGGCCGGGATGGAATGCTTCTTTCGGAATCGGCTATGATGCCCAGCAGCATCTTTTCCAGAACCAGATCGCGCAGATCAGCTACAACGGGTCATGCTGCGGCATCGCCTTCGAGTATCGCCGGCTGGCCCTGGGCCCGCTGCGCACGGAAAATCAGTTTCGGATCGCGCTGATGATCGCCAACATCGGAACGTTCGGCGACATCCGGCGGAAAATGAAAATCTTCTGAGGCCAGTCGAATCCATGGACGAAACCGCGCTTGCCTACCTGCCGCTCGAACGACTGGCGCCGCTGGTCGCCAAGGGCAAGATTTCTCCGGTCGAGCTGGTGGAACTGGCGGCGCGGCGCATCGAGCGGCTCAATCCGGCTCTCAATGCGTTTCTCTCTCTCTCGATCGAGCCGGCTCTCGACCAAGCGCGGCGCGCCGAGCGGGAAATCCGCAACGGGGGCTGGCGCGGACCGCTTCACGGGATTCCCGTCTCGATCAAGGACAATATCGCGACGCGCAACGTGCAGACGACCGCCGGATCGAAAATCCCCGGCGCATTTCCGGCCGGCGAGGAAGCGGCGGTGGCCCGGCGGCTGCGGCGAGCGGGCGCCATCGTCATCGGCAAGACGAACCTTCACGAATTCGCCTACGGCGTGACGAGCGAAAATCCACATTACGGGCCGGTCCACAATCCCTGGGACCGGAGCCGAATGGCGGGGGGATCGAGCGGCGGGTCGGCGGCGTCGCTGGCCGCCGGGATCGGCTGGGGCTCGATCGGAACCGACACGGGCGGGTCGTTGCGGATACCGGCGTCGCTGTGCGGCGTGGTGGCGCTCAAACCGACCTTTGGACGGGTGAGCCGCCAGGGCGTGGTGCCGCTTTCGACCAGCCTGGACCACGTCGGGCCGCTCGCGACAAGCGTGACAGGCGCGGCGTGGCTGCTCGGCGCCATTGCGGGACGCGACCGCCAAGACGACAGCACGGCCGGCGCGCCGATGCCCGAGGAGGACTACGCCGGCCGGTTGCGGCGCCGTCTGGGGCGCGTGCGACTGGGTCTGCCGCGCGAATTCTTCTTCGCGGGAATCCAAGCCGAGGTGCGATCGCGCATCGAAGCCGCGGCCCGAGAAATGGAGCGGCTTGGCGCTGAAATCGAGGAGATTCATCTGCCCGGCGTTGCCGGCTGGGTCCGCGAGGCCACCCCCATCGCGCTTGCCGAGGCCCGGCATTACCACGAAAGCACCGGCCACTTCCCTTCCCGCGCCGCGGCATACGGCGCTGAGGTGCGCCGCCTGCTCGAGCACGGCGGCGAAGTAGCCGCCTTTCAATATCTGGCCTCCCTGGACCGCATGCGCGAAGCGCGCGCTCACTGGGACGAAACGATCGAGGGATTCGACGCGCTGCTCGCGCCGGCCACGCCGATGGCGGCGCCGCTATTGGGACAGCAAGAGGTGATCAGCGACGGCAAGCCCGAGAAGGTGCGCGCCGCGCTGCTGCGCCTGTGCCGGCCGGCCAATTTCACGGGCGCGCCCGCGCTGGTGCTGCCCTGCGGATTCACGGACGACGGGCTGCCGATCGGCCTGCAACTGATCGGACAAAATTGGAGCGAGGCTCGGTTGCTCAGGATTGGATACGCCTACGAACAGGCGGCGGGATGGCTGGAAAAGCATCCTGCCGGTGGTCAGGCCCGGGCGGAGCAACGCCAAAATTCGGCTCCCGGGGACCGATCCCGGATGGGATAATAATGCTGGGATAACAACGCCGGGATAATCATTACTGTAGAACCCGTGAAGCCGGCGTCGCGGAACCGCATCCAACACTAAGGATTTCATGCCCACACACGTAACCATCGTGACGGCCTTCGTCGCCGGAATCATCTCCTTCCTTTCGCCTTGCGTCCTTCCGCTGGTTCCCGGCTACATCTCGATGCTTTCGGGCATGGGCGTCGAACAACTGCAAAAAGAGGGCAAGCCGCAGGGACAGCTACTGGCTTCGGCGGGGACATTCATTTTGGGTTTCTCCATGGTGTTCATCGCCTTCGGGGCATCGGCCAGCGCGATCGGCCAGTTCCTGGTGAGGAACAAGGCGATGATGGCCCCGGTGGCCGGAGCGATCATCCTGCTGTTCGGCCTGCATCTGATCGGTTGGCTGGTGAAAATCCCGTTGAAGGTGGGGCTGATGGTGGGCGCGGCGCTGGTTGCGGGCGCCGTGGTCACCGGCTTCTGGCCGGGATTGACCGGCGGGGACTTCGGGCCGGTGCATTTTGCTTCGCTGGCCCTGATTTTTCTTCTCGGCCCGTTCCTATCCCGCTGGCTGAATCGCGACGTGCATTTTCGCCACCTGGGCGGCCAACCGGGCGTGTGGAGCGGTTTCTTGATGGGGTTCGCTTTCGCCTTCGGCTGGACGCCGTGTATCGGACCGATATTGGGCGCGGTGCTGGCGCTGGCGGCGACGCAGGATACCGTCATGCGCGGCGTCGGTTTGCTGGCCATCTATTCGGCCGGGCTGGCCCTGCCCTTTTTCCTGACGGCGCTCGGGATCAGCCGCTTCCTGCGCTTTTACCTGCGTTTCCGGCGCCACCTGCACGCCGTCGAGGTCTTCAGCGGGGTGCTGCTGCTGGCGGTCGGCGGGCTGATCTACGTGAACCGCCTGACATGGCTTTCGGGGAAGCTTTCTTTTCTGAATACATTTTCCAGGTAGGAAGAGCGATGAGAAGCAGGAAGAGTCGATGGTTGACATTCGCACTGGCCCTCAGCTTGACCTGGATCGCCGTGGGCTGCGACCACGGCATTTCCACCGGTTCGACGACGGACTCGGGTGGTCCGGCAGGACTCGCCCCGGAGCCCTCCGTCAGCTTCCAGAACCTCGACGGGCAGACGGTAAATCTGGCCGAGTATCGCGGCAAGGTGGTGCTCGTGAATTTCTGGGCGACCTGGTGCGAACCATGTAAGGCCGAGATTCCCGAGCTGATCCAGTTCCAAAAGGAGTACGGAAACAAGGGCTTTACCGTGCTGGGCGTAGCGATGGACCAGGAAGGGAAATCGGTGGTCGCTCCCTTCGTCGCCAAACCGCAATTCGACGTCGATGGGCAAAAGGTGTCGATGGATTACCCGATCGTTCTGGGTACCCAGCAGACGGCGACGAAATTCGGAGGGATCATCGGCTTGCCGACCAGCTATGTGATCTCGAAAAACGGGAAAGTGGTGCAAAAAGTGATCGGGATGATCGATCCGCAAGGAATCAATCAACTCATCCGTAAATTGCTTTCCTGAGGATGAAACGGCGGCGGAGGCGCGGGCGAATGAAGCGATTCTGGATCATGGCCGGGGCGATGGCTGCGGTGTTGGCGTTGGCTCAGGCGGCGGGGGCGCAGATGAGCCAGGGCATGGCCCGGACGGTGGTCGCGGCGCGGGGCTACGTTTCGCTCGAGCCGGTTCCGCGCGGGCGGACGTTCGAAGTGGCCGTGATCGCCAGGATCAAGCCCCTGTTCCACATCAACGCGCACAAGGTATTGGACGAATTCCTCATTCCCACCGAGGTGAATGCGAAAACCCCGGCGGGATTTCGCATTACGTCGACCGAATATCCGGCCGGCGAGCTGAAGCAGTTCTCGTTTTCGCCGAAAAAACTGGCGGTCTATACGGGCCAGATGATCGTGAAAATGAAAGTGGAAGCCGGAAGAAACGCCCCGCTAGGCGCGAGAGAACTGCCGCTTTCGCTGCGCTACCAGGCGTGCAACAACACCTACTGCCTGTCGCCGGTGACCGTGCCCCTCTCCGTGCATTTGACCGTGGCCCGGGCGGGCAGCGCCGCCAAGGCCGTCCATCCGGAAATTTTTCACCGCTAGCTCAATCCGCCCGTTCCATTGTTCAATTCAGGAAGGGAACGCGAATCGGCCGCGGCGAGACCGGCGCTTCAGCGCGCCGCCATGAGCGGCAGCGCGCGCGCGATGCGGCGCAGGACCCGCTCGCGCCCGAGCACTACCATCGTTTCGAACAGCGGCGGCGCGACGGCGCGCCCAACCAGGGCGACACGCGTGGCGTTGATCAGCAGTCCCGCCTTGACGTCTTCGGCTGCCGCCAAATCGCGTAGGGCCTTCTCGCAGGAATCGTGATTCCAATCCGGCGCCACCCCTAGCGCGGCGGCCAGTTTTTCGAGCATCGCGGGAAGGCGCTCGTCCTTCCAGAATTTCGCCTTCGCCGCTTCCTCGTATTCGAAATCGTCGCTGAAAAATGCCCGCGCCCAGGTCGCAAAATCCCCGAGCAGGCGCGTTCGCGGGCGAATCAGATCGACGGCATGAGCCAGCCAGGGGCGTTCGGGTCCGGCCCACTCTTCGCGCCAGAGATGGGCGCGGCCGAGGGCCTGCTCGACGTAGGGCAGCAAGTCGTCGATCGGAAGTTTTTGAAGGTACTGCACGTTGAACCATTCGAGCTTGGCGCGATCGAAGACGGCGTTGGTTCGGCTGACGCTCGGGAGCGAGAAGCGGCGAACCATTTCGCCGGCATCGAGCAGTTCGGTGTCGTCGCCAGAAGACCAGCCGAGCAAGGCCAGAAAGTTGCGGAAGGCCTCGGGCAGAAAGCCCTCCTCGGCGTAGACGCCGACGCTGGTGGCTCCGTGACGCTTGGAGAGACGGGTGCGGTCGGGGCCGAGAATCAGCGGGACATGGGCGAAAATGGGCGCGGCGGCTCCCAAGGCGCGATACAGGAGCACCTGCTTCGGAGTGTTCGAAAGGTGATCGGCGCCGCGAATGACGTGGCTGATGCCCATGGCGAGGTCGTCGACGACGACGCTCAATTGATACGTGGGCCGGCCTGAGGAGCGCTGCAAAACGAAATCCTCGATTTCCGCGTTTTCCACTTCGCGGTCGCCGAAAACCTCGTCATGGAAGCACGTGGTTCCTCCCTCGGGCACCCGGAAGCGGATGGCATAGGAAAGGCCTTGACGGATTTTGCTCTCTCGCTCGGAAGGGTCCAGATTCCGGCACGGGCAGGGCTGGCGCGCCGCCGAGGGTCCCGGCGGCCCGGCTTCCTCGCTCTCCTCGCGGGCCTCCGCGCCGGCATATTGGGAGGGCGGGCAGAAGCAGGGGTAAGCGCTGCCGGAGGCGAGCAGGCGGCTGGCGGCATCGCGGTAGAGCTCCAATCGTTCGGACTGGAAAAATGGGCCTTCATCAAACTCGATGCCGAGCCAGGCGAGATCGCTCAGGATGCCATCGACCAGTTCGGGGCGGTTGCGCTCGAGGTCGGTATCCTCGATCCGGAGAATGAAGGTTCCCTGCCGGTTACGGGCAAAGAGCCAGTTGAAAAGAGCGGTTCTGGCGCCGCCAACGTGAAGGTACCCGGTCGGTGAAGGAGCGAAGCGGACGCGCGGTTTCTGGATCGCCATGGCTTGGTGTACCCGAAAAACTAAGGGGACAGAATCGATCATGTTACGGGAGCCGGGCCGGAAAAGCGAGCCGGGGCGCCGATTCCGCCCCGCTGTTTACCAAACCGTTGTGAACGAAACGGGCCTTATCCTTTCCGCCACCAAAGGGTTACGCTCCTTGACCCCCCTCGGACCGGCGTCTATATTGCGGCTCGGAGTGCTGCGCTAGCGCTGAACCATGGCGTTCGCGCGTGGGGTGTGGGTGTAGGTGGCGGCGGGAGCCAAAAACCAGAAAAACAGCGGACCAGTTCAATCGGGATGAATAGAACGGCGAGCCGCAGGAGACAAGGAATTTGTTAGAACCGAGTCCCAGCGTGGCGATGGCGCTGATGGGATTTGCGGTACTGCTGACGGTGCTGCTCGTGTATCTGTACCGCCAGAAGCGGCTGGGATATGTGCGCTTGTGGGCGTGGATGTGGGGCCTGGTCGCTTTGTACTACCTGGGGCCGGCGCTCGGCCGGTGGCTGCCGACCGAGTCGTGGGAAGGGCCGCTCAATTCGCTGGTGCTGGCCGCGGCCGTGCTGGTGCTGATCCTTTCGGCGGAGGCCTATTCGCAAAGCCGCCTGCGGACGCGAATGGCGCTGGTGGCGGGTTTGCTGTTCGCCATATGGGCGCTGGCCAGCTGGAGACATCTGGTTGCCGTGCCGCTCGATTTCGGTCTGGGCTTTCTCTTATTTATAGCGGCCCGCTCGTTCTGGGAGGAGGGACACAAACAGGAATCGACCGCCGAGTGCATCCTGGCTGGCGCGTTGGCGGCGTGGGGCTTGACGCTACTCGCCACGGTGGTCGACCGGCACCTGGGCTGGATCACGAGCGATTTGCGTCTGCTCTTCCTGTTACCCCATGTGTTCGTGGGGCTCTTGCAGTTGGTCTCGCTCTATGAAGAGGAAAAACGCCGGGTTGAGCGAAACATGCTCTCGCTCGCCAACCTGAACCTGGCGGCTTCCGGTTTTACGGGAGAGGAGATGGAGCGGGCGCTGAAACAGGCGCTCGAACGGATCCTGCGAGTGATGCGGCTGCCCACAGGGGTTTTGCTGGTGAGTTACGAGCATGCCTGGCAGCCGGCGATCATGGTCAGCAGCGGTATCAGCGGACAATTCCAGGAACTGGTCAGCCAGGAACCGGTGGGGCGAACCCTGGTACACCTGGTGGCGCGGCTGGGCGGCGTCATGATCCTGCGGAAAATTTTGCAGGACGAGGAATGGGAGCCGCTGCAAAGCGAGCCCGCCTTCCAGCAGGTGCGGCAGTTGCTGATGCCGGAAAGACTCCAAAATGCGGTGGGCATCAGCCTGCAAGCCCGGGAACGTGTTTTCGGGCTGTTGCTGCTCGGCACGCCCAAGCGGCGGCAATTCAGCGCTCCCGAGCTGCGCTTGCTCCTGGCGCTGACGCACCAGGTGGCCATGGCGGCCGAGAACAGCTATTTGATCCAGCAAACCGCGCGCCGCACCGAAGAAATGAACGCGCTGAACGAGATCGGGCGGGCGCTCAGTTCGACTCTCGACTTCGACAACCTGGCCGACCGGATCTATTCCGAAATGCGCCGGCTCTTCGATGCGGAAAACTTCTTCATCGGCCGGTTCGATCCCGCCCGCGACCAGATCCACCTCGATCTGGAAGTGACCGACGGCCAGCGGTGCCCGCGCCACTCGCGACCGGCCGGAAACGGAGTGATCGAATACATCCTGCGCGCGCGCAAACCGCTTCTCGTCCGCGAGGATCTTGCCGCCGAGCTGCACCGGCTGGCCATCGATGCCATGCCCGGCGTCGGCTGCTTCTGCGGAGTGCCCGTCGTGCTCTACGACCGCGCGGTGGGCGTCATGGCGCTCTATAGCGAGGAGGAGCGGGTCTACGACGCGAACCATCTCGAACTGATGCAAGCCCTGGCGAATTCAGCGGGCATTGCGATGGAAAACGCCCGGCTGTTCGGACAGGAACAGGAAAAGTCCCGCCACCTGACGCTGCTGAACAACGTGTCGCGGCACGCCATCGGCGCGCTGAACGTCGAGCAGATGCTGGCCAGGATCGCCGAAGAGCTGGAACTCGGTCTCAGCTTCGATCACATTGGGATCGGACTGGCCGATTACGACGCCAAGGAAATCGTCGTGCGGGCCGAAGCCGGCCGGCGGCGCGAGGCGCTCGGCCGGCGTATCCCGTTCGGAGAGGGATTGATCGGCGACGTGGCGCGCAGCGGCGAGTCCTCGAGCGGATCGGCGCCCGACGGTTCACCGTTCCTGCTTCTGGGCTCGGTATCGGGCGTGGCGCTGCCGATCATGTACGCCGAGGAGTTGCTCGGCGTGCTGTACATCGAGACGCGCGAGCTGCACGAATTCACTGAAGAGGAACATCTGCTACTGCGCACGCTGGCCGATCTGATCTCGGGCGCCTTGCACAACGCGCGGACCTTGCAGAAAGCGCAGGAGCAGGCCATCACCGACGGGCTGACGGGCGTGAAGACCCATCGCTACCTGATGGAAGCGGTTTCGTCGGAGTGGCGGCGCGCGACGCGAATGGGCCGGCCCTTCGCTCTGCTGCTGATGGATTTGGACCGGTTCAAGTTCGTCAACGACCATTACGGGCACCTGGAGGGCGACGTGGTCTTGCGGCGCGTCGGCCGCCTGCTCGAGGAGCACTGCCGCCGCTCGGACGTGGTGGCGCGCTACGGCGGCGACGAATTCGTCATCCTGATGGTCGAAACCACGGTGGACCAGGCCAGGCAGATGGCCAACAAGCTGCGCGGACTGCTGGCGTCCGATCCCCTGCTGCGGCAGAGGGGGATCACGGCCAGCTTCGGCATCGCCGCTTTCCCGGTTCACGGCTCGACCCCGGAAGAGCTGCTCGAACGGGCCGATGCGGCCATGTACCTTTCCAAGCGGCGAGGGGGAAACGCCGTTTCCAGCGCCCAGCGGTTCGTGCTCGAGCCGGCCGAAGCGGCGATGGCGGCCGCGGGGGAGCTTCCGCGCTTCCAGCTGCATCACGATTTCGTCTCCGGCCCAGAAGCCTTCGACCTGGTTCTCAACTGGCTCGAGGAATTCGCCACCACCTTGGCCAACCAGGGCCGCAGCCTGACGCCGGGAGAGCTTCCGCCGACGCTGATGGAAGGGTTGATGACGGCGGTGCGCGTGGTGGACGAGAAGAAGCTCTCGACGCACGGCCACTCGCGGCGTGTTTCCGAACACGTGGCGCGGGTCGCGGAAGCCCTCGCGCTCGATGCCAACGAAATCGAAGAGATGCGCCTGGCGGGCCTGCTTCACGACATCGGCAAGATCGGGGTGCCGGAAAATCTGCTTCGCAAGAGCGGAGCGATCCAGCCGGGCGAACGCGACGCCATTCGCCAGCATACGGTGATGGGCTGGAAACTGCTCAGCGTCCTGCCGGGAATGAGCCGGGTGCAGCAGATCGT
The DNA here is from genome assembly GCA_035533975.1 of Patescibacteria group bacterium. GTDB lineage: Bacteria > Acidobacteriota > Terriglobia > Acidiferrales > UBA7541 > JAKASX01. The sequence goes on along the minus strand of DATLSU010000002.1, from coordinate 25,031 downwards.
TCGCCATCATCACGAATATTTCGATGGCTCGGGCTATCCCGACCATCTGGCCGGCCAAAGGATTCCGCAGGGGGCGCGCCTGGTGGCGATTGCCGAGGTGTACGACGCGATGATTTCCGGCATGCTCGAATTGCCCCGTTCGAGCGAGCAAGTCTTCGCGGAATTGCAGGAAATCGCCGGCAGCCAGTTCGATCCCGCGCTGGTTCAAGTCTTCATCCAGGCCATTGGCCGCCATGCCCTGGAATCCTCTTCCTCTCAACCGCACGGTTCCTGACGGCCATCGCTTCTTTGGGTTCGCCCTCGGCGGCCACCTCCGCTACAATGCCGCGGGAGGGGTAAATGCAGGCGGCCAGGGTCCTTTGGATCGAAAATGAGCGGTTTCTCGTCACCACGCCATCGGGTCACTCGATTGCGCTCGATTCCAACCGCGAACGCAATTCCGCCCCCGGAGCGATGGAGATGTTGCTCGCAGCGCTCGGAGCGTGTACGGCGACCGACGTGGCGCTGATCCTGAGAAAGAAGCGGCAAAAGCTCACCGGCCTGGAAGTGTCGGTGCGAGGAAAGCGAGCGGCTACGCCGCCCGCCGTCTGGACGGAAATCGAGCTGGACTATCGATTGACGGGCATACTGAACGAGAAAGCCGTGCGGGATGCCATCGAGCTGAGCCAGTCGAAATACTGCTCGGTGGCGGCGATGCTCGGGCGAGTGGCATCGATTACCTACCGCTACGAAATCGCGCGGTAGCCGGTCCCGAGGCGGTCCAAACGCGCGCCCCGCCGCCCGAATTGCGCCGCGCGGCGACGGCGCGGATGCGCCCAGGCAAAAATATCGGAGCGAACCCATGGGGAGACGAATTTCGGCAAAAATTGCGGCCGTCGAGGGCTACGTCCCTCCGCGAGTGCTGACGAACGCGGATTTGGAGAAGATCGTCGAGACCAGCGACGAATGGATTCTCTCGCGCACCGGAATCCGGGAGCGGCACATGGTCGAATCCGGCGTTGCCGCCTCTCACCTGGGAACCGAAGCCGCCCGCCAGCTGCTGGCGCGCGCGAACGTGCCTGCCGAAGAGATCGAATTGATCGTTGTGGCCACGGTGACGCCCGACATGATGTTCCCCGCGACCGCCTGCTTGATTCAGGACCGGATCGGAGCTAGCAAGGCGTGGGGATTCGATTTATCGGGCGCCTGCTCGGGATTCTTGTACGCGCTGACGGTTGGCGCGCAATTCGTCGGAGCGGGCACGCACCAAAAGGCGCTGGTAATCGGCAGCGACGTGATGACGTCGATCCTCGACTTCGCCGACCGGGCCACCTGCGTGCTCTTCGGCGACGGCGCCGGCGCGGTTCTGATCGAGCCGGCCCGGTCCGATGCCGAAGGAATCCTCGATTTCCATCACGACGTCGACGGGTCGGGCGGCTGCAACCTCTTCATGCCGGGCGGCGGCTCGCTTCACCCGCCCTCGCACGAGACCATCAACCAGAAAATGCACTGCGTCCACCAGGACGGCCCGCAGGTGTTCCGATACGCCGTGCGCCGCATGTGCGAAGTCTCGACGATGCTGCTCAAACGGAACGGGTTCACCGGGGACGATCTGGCCCTGGTGGTACCTCACCAAGCCAACTTGCGGATCATCCGGGCGATGCAGGAGCGATTGGGCTTGCCCGATTCGAAGGTGATGGTGAATATCGAACGGTACGGCAACACGACAGCGGGCACGATTCCGCTCGCCCTTCGCGACGCGGTCGATCAAGGACGCCTGCATCCGGGCGACCTGGTGCTGCTGATGTCGGTCGGAGCCGGCTACACGACCGGAGGGGTCCTGTTGCGCTGGGCGTAGGCTCGCCGAAAACGGCCAGGATAGCGGCCCAGTGAGCGAGCCGGTTGCCGCCGGGATTCCACGGAAGGTTGGAGGTGAAATGCGCGCAGTCGTCACCGGAGGAGCCGGGTTCTTGGGATCGCATTTGTGCGATCTTCTGATCGAGAAGGGCTGGGATGTGCTCTGCATCGACAATCTGGTCACAGGGTCCGAGGCGAACGTCGAGCATCTTCGCGCCAATCCCCGATTTCGCATGCTGCGCCACGACGTGACGCTGCCCGCCGACATCGACGGTTCCGTCGAGGCCGTTTTCCATTTCGCCTGCCCCGCCAGCCCGGTCGATTATCTCCGGCTGCCGATCGAGACGCTCGAAGTCGGCTCGCTCGGAACGCGCCATTTGCTGGAACTGGCCCAAGCGAAGGGGGCGAGATATCTGCTGGCCTCGACTTCGGAATGCTACGGAGACCCGGAGGTCACGCCGCAACCGGAAACCTACTGGGGGCACGTGAATCCGATCGGCCCGCGCAGCGTCTACGACGAAGCGAAGCGTTTTTCCGAGGCCTTGACGATGGCTTACCACCGCGCCCGGGGCGTCGATACGCGGATCGTGCGCATCTTCAACACGTACGGCCCGCGCATGCGGCTGGGCGACGGCCGCGTTTTGCCGAATTTCGTCTATCAGGCCTTCCAAGGCGAGCCGCTCAGCGTCTATGGAGACGGGAAACAGACCCGGAGCTTCTGCTACGTCTCGGACTTGATCGCCGGGATTTACCGGTTGTTTGAAATCGACCACCACGAACCGGTGAACGTGGGCAATCCACGCGAGATGACGATCCTGGAATTCGCCGAAATGGTTTTGAAATATACGGGAGTCCGCACCGGCATCCGTTTCGAGCCGCTTCCGGTCGACGATCCCAAACGCCGCTGCCCCGATATCACGAAAGCGAAACGATTGCTGGGCTGGGAGCCGCGCGTCGGACTCGAAGAAGGGCTCGAGCGAACCATCGAATTTTTCCGGGAAACGGCGCGGGCGCCGCAGACCTAAAAGCGGGAGTTTCCGCCCGCACGCTGAGATCGACTGCGTCCCCTGATGGCGCGGCGAAACGGCGCCGAAAGACCCCGCGCTTGTCTGACGCCAGTCATGGCCAACCCACGAACCCGGGCCACGCGTCCCTTCAACCGCATCGCGAGCGGTTGAAGCGCATATTTAATGGTTCAACAGCGGGATGTCTTTTCGCTTCGGCGGTTCCGGCAACGTCTTCAAGAAAGCGTAAATGTCCGCGAGATCCCGGTCCGAAACCACCTTTTCGGTGTAGGGCGGCATCGCGCCGGCCGGATGACGAACGAACTTTTCGATGAAGGCGAGCGGCGGCGGATCGGGACCAAGGCGCGGGCCGTCGATTCCGCCTTGCGCCGCGCGGCCGTGGCATTCGTAGCAGCCGTAGCTGGTGAAAAGTTTCTTGCCGCGCTCGACATCGGCGGCCGAAGAATGCTCGGACTTCGACTTCGATGCAGCCGATTGAGCGGCGGCGCTCGAATGCACGAAAACCAGCATTGCAGCCGCGATGACGATGGCGAGCGCCATCATCGCGGCCGGAGCAAGGATGCGGGCACGCTTGGGGCGATGCGGAGCGAGCCCTTCGGCAGAGCTGCGCGACTTCGATTTCAATAGCTTTTTCATCGGCATATTCCCTCTCAGCGCGGCTGCGTGAGCACGTTGACGAGCGCCGGCTCGCCGCTCTTGACGACGGCGATGGCCTCGCGCAGCGCGGGCGCCAAATCCTTGGGATCGCTGATCGGCCCGGAGCCATGCAATCCCATGCTTTGCGCTAATTTCGCATAATCGATCGGAGGATCGATCAGCGTGGTGCCGATGTAGGCGCGCGTGATACCGCGTTCGTGCACGTCGCACATGCGCTGCACCGCCATCACTTCCTGGTGATAGGCGCGGTTGTTGTGCATGACGATGAGCAACGGAATGCGGAAATGCGCGGCGGTCCAGAGCACGCCGGGAGCGAACATCAGATCACCGTCGTTTTGGATACTGACCGTCAAGCGGCCATGCTTGCGATTGGCGAGCGCAGCGCCCACGGAAGCGGGAGCGCCATAGCCAATGCCATAGCCCCCTGCACCGCCAATGTATTGATAGTGCTTGTCGAAGGACCATAAGCGCAGTGGCCAGCGGCTGACGAACTCACAACTGGAAACCAGCGACCAATCCTCGTGCAGGATCTGGTTCCAAAGCTCGGCGGAAAGGCGCGCGGTGCTGATGGGGCTCGCCTCCCAGCCATTGGCGGCCAAGTCGCGATTCGATTGAAGTGTTTGCTGATGGGCTGTGGCGAGCTTTGCGCCGCGGTCCTGATACATGCGCTTGCGGTCGGCAGTGATCAATTTCTTCACCGCTTCGATCAGCGAAGGCAAAGTCGCTTCGGCGTCGGCGGCCATGGCCAGATCGACGGCCTGGTAGCGCTCGAAATCCTGGTAGTTGCTTCTGAGATAAAGATCGTTGGAATTGATACTGATCAGCTTCACACCCGGCTTGGTTAAGGAACGCGAGCGGGGGTAGACGTCGCCGTAATACGCGTTCACGATGCCATAGAAGTCGGTGAGTTCGAGCCCGAGAATTATGTCGGCGCTGCCGATAACCGCCGAGCCGCGCTCGGTCTGATTGAGGGGATGGCGCGTCGGAAAATTCATGCGGCCGTTGCGATCGATCACGGCTGCTTGCAGCGCCTCGGCCAGCTCGATCATGAGCGCGAGGCCCGCTGGCGTGCGTGCAGCGCGGTCGGCGACGATCACGGGATTTTCCGCAGCGACCAGCCACTTTGCGGCCTCCTGGACGGAACCGGAATCGCCTTGCGGAGGCCTATCGACGGTGACCGGAGGAACGTGCAAGCTAGGATATTGGGGCATCGGAAATTCTTGCAGATCCGTATCGCACACGAGCGCGACGGGCATGTACGGCGGCGTCATGGCGACTTTGTAGGCTCGCATCAGAGATTCAGCGAAGCCCTGCACCGTAGCGGGCTGGTCGTCCCATTTCACAAAGTCGCGAATGAGAGCGGCGGGATCTTGCGCGCTATGGGTCCAGTTGACGAAATTCGCGCGCGTCTGCGCGTCGCCGAAGTTCCCCAGAACGACGACCATGGGCACGCGGTCGCAAAAGGCGTCATAGATGGCCATCGAGGCGTGCTGCGCGCCGACGGTGCCGTGAACGCAGATCAACAAGGGCTTGCCTTCGATTTTAAAGTAACCGTGACCCATGGCGACGGCGGATTCTTCATGGCAGCAGGTGATGAACTCAGGATTCTTGTTGCCGCCGTAGTTGATGAAGGATTCCTGGAGGCTGCTGAAGGAATTGCCGGGATTGGAGCAGAGATATTCGAAGCCGACGGCTTTGAACGCGTCGACCATGAAGTCCGAACCGGGATGATCGACGGTGATGAGTTCAACGTTCGGATCAGGCGAAGCCGCCGCCGCGGCGGCGGCTTCGGCCGCTTCGGCTTCAGCCTTGCGCGGGATGGGAGGCAGCGGGGCGGAGGCATTGCGCGGCGCGGCCGCAGGATGCGGCGCGGCCGCTTCCGCAGCGGCGGCTACGGGAGTGGCAACCAAGGCGGCTGCTCCAACGGTGGCCTTCTTGAGAAAACTACGACGGTCAACCGAGGTCCTTTTCGATTTTGTCATGGTCGTGCACCTCAGGCTTTCTTGCTGGGCAATTGATACCACAGAATCCGGCGAATGGCACGCGCAGATGCGGAGCTAGAAAGCGGCGCAGCATGCGGTTCGCGCCCGCGATCCCCCAGTTCCGGGAACTTGGGGACGGACGTGCCGGTTGACTCCATGCCGGATGTGCACACCTGGGCGCGTTATCCGGCGCTGGGGTTCTGGGGTGCAAATTGCGTTTGCAAACGAGCCAGCGGAGGGCGTAGCATCCGTGCCGAGGAGCAACCTCGAGCGCCGTCCCGTTCCCGGCCGCGCATGAACGGCCATGAAAATCCCGCTACAGCTCAAGTGCCCGAGATGCGGCGCGCTGCAGACGCAGCGGGTTCATTTGAACAACCCCTCGTTCGACTTTACATGCGAGAAATGCGGCAAGACGTCCTACGGCGTTTCCAGCCTCGACAATACGGTCGGTGTGCTCATCCTTGCCAAAAGCTGGCACGAGCTCGAAATCGAGAAAGATTACGACATGGCAATCGTGCTTGCGGCAACCGCGCTCGATTGCGAGCTTTCTTTCCTCTACTGCAAGTGGAAAGACTTCGAGGCGTTGAATGCCAACACCGATCCCAAGGAAAAGGACTACGAAGAAGAGCTGCGAAGCATGGGAAAAATCGTGGATAAAATCGCGAAAGTAACAAAGATACTGGACCCACGCGGCATAGAACAATTCGTGGCGGACTCCTCCTGGAAAGACGTGATCTGCAAAGGGTTTCCCAGCCTCCACCTCGGGTCATTGGCGAACGACTTCCAGGAAACGGTGTTTTGGCCGCGCAACAAAATCCTGCATCAAGGCGACGTTAGTCACACGCGAGAAGACGCCGCCAAATCCTACACCATCGCGGAACTCGGGATCCGAATTCTAAAGGACATGGACAAGGCCAGGCGCAAGGCTGTGGACCTGGTGTAAATAGTTACTTACCGGAGCAAAAATACTTCAGATTCCCGCGCGAGGCTCAGCAGTTGCGCGCCTTGCGCGAAAGTGGGGTCAGGCGTTCCCCGTTATGGCAGCGAGAATCTCGGCCCCTGCGCGTTGGGCATACTCCAGGGATTCGGCCAGCGTGTCGTCGTCGCCTGGATAGAGTTGAATGTAGTCGGCGGAGTCCTGGGCCTTCAGGCCGATGGCTTCGCAGGCAACGAATGCGACGGCCTTGGCCTCTCTCTCCCGAACAGTTTTCGTCGCCTCGCTCCGTTGGCCCTACCCGTGAACGAGGGCGCCCTGAGCCACTCACTACAACCCGCGTGGGCATTGAAATCTGGCCGCGAAACCAGCACAAAAGCGTATCGACCATTTTTCAAGGTTATTCACTTGACGCGTGTTCTCTTTTGACCTAGAATGGCTCATGCTTAATCTAACTCCTTACGCGGCTTCTCGTTACTTGACTCAGCGGCCTTTATCCTCTCTCGCAGTTCCGCCTTTACGCGTTTCAGTAGCGTTCGGGTGGGAACATCCTCGAGCGGCCTGCCCGTTTTCTTATTTCTTCTCTTTCGGGGTGCGTTCATGATGACTCTCCCAGTGCTTAGTAGGCGCTACAGTACCGACGAGGACTGCCGGGAAATTCTCACTCGCTTGCGGTGGCCGGAGGGCGTGACCTGTCCGCGCTGCAAGGATCGCGACATGTGGTGGGTCCAATCCCGGAGGCAGTTTACATGCAGCGAGTGTAGTTACCAGTTTTCTGTCACTACGGGCACGGTCTTTAACGACACGCACCTTCCGCTGACAACTTGGTTTATGGCGGTATTGCTTCTGGTAGAAGCCCGAAAGGGCATGAGCGCCAACCAGATCAAGCGCACCTTGGGCGTCAGCTACAAGACCGCATGGTACCTTTGCCACAGAATCCGGCACGCGATGGCCCAAGCAGAAAAGCCGATGCTCGACGGCAAGATCGAGATGGACGAAACCTACGTCGGCGGAAAGGTGCGCGGCCAGGGAGTCGCAGTCGCCAAGGCGAAGAAAGAGCCTGTCCTGGGTATCCGTCAGCGGAACGGCGATTTGCGGCTCTTTCATGCGGAAGAGGTCACCAGCAAATCGCTGGAAAAGTTCTTGCGGGATAATGTGGGTAATGACGTTGAGGTTTTCTTCACTGACGAACTGCCCGCATATCGTGGAATCGCCAGAAAGCTGGGTCTCAGACACGAGGCCGTACAGCATGGGATCGGAGACTACGTGCGGGGAGACGCCCACACCAACAGTATCGAGTCCGCGTTCTCCCTGTTCAAGCGCGGTCTGCGCGGCTCCTGGCATAAACTGAGTGCGAAGCATCTGCAAGCTTACCTCGAAGAAATGACGTTCCGATTCAACCGCCGGAAGAATCCGAACCTGTTCGTCGATACCCTACGCCACATGGTCACCGCCCCGGTGCTGACATTTGAGAAGCTAACGGCATAGGGAATCGCCATGAATCAAGAAGCCATAGATCAGCTACTCCAAATACTAGCCTCCCTCTCATGCGCCGCCATGGAAGACAGGCATACGCTCAGGGCCCTTTTGGTGGCCCTGGAGGAACAGAATCCCGAGATTTACAGGGCCTATCAGAGAAACCTGGGAGAGGCGCATTTGCGAAGCCCCGATCTATCGCAGATCGCAATTGTCCTAGAGCAGCTGCGAGCTGTTCTTCAGAAGAGCTAGTCTGATTTCCCCTGTCGCGCCCTAGAGCGGAAATTAACATAAGGGCCATGATTAGCCCGGCAGAAAACAGCATGGCGGCAGGCCATGGCGACCAGCCCGAATACTGAGCGGCCAAGGATTCCTTCACTAAGCCGATCGCGAGAACAGCCCCGAATATCCAGATCGCTTTCTCCTGACGGTGATTTATTCGCATGGACACCTCCCTTGCAAGCCCGCATCGACCGCCGACGGCGCTGAATTTCGGCGTGCATTCCCCAGGGCACTGTTGTAGCGTCTGAACAGAGCATAACGATGCCCGACAAAGGCTACATCCCCGAGTGGTTGAGGAAGATCAAGCAATCCGACGACACCGCCCGAGCGCAGGAATTCGCCGCGAAGATCGCAGAGGAAAAGGCTGAGCAGGCAATCCGGGCAGAGGGCCCGGCCTTTTGGAGAAGATTGATCCGCGAACTCCAGGCCGCCCCGCACGCCATGTCCGAACTTGGCATGGACGAAGTGGTGGGCATATGTCAGGCGCTCAATATTTCCAAGGCTGAGGAGTCCTACCGGTTTGGCGTGAGATCCATTGGTGTCATTCCCAAGTTCACACACGTCGATCTCGTCTACGCTACCGGCGACCACCAGATTCGCTGCAATCCCCTTAACGAACCGTCTTACAAACTCCTGATTCGGCCCGGCAAGGACGGACGTATCGGTGCGCTGCGGCCGGACACGGCAAGCCCCTATGTGATGAATGAATTTGAGGTTGCCGAGGAAATCCTTCGGTCTATGCTGCGGGAAGTTCGGTCTCCCCTCTCGGAGTGCAGCCTTATCTGACGTCGCCCCAGTTCTCCCAGCCCGCTCCACCCTTTTGGGCACAAGCCGTCCATGTTGCACTTGCACCCTGGGTCTGGGCGCCTCTACATTCACGCTATGAAACGCGCCGCAATTTTCGTCCTGCTGCTTTCCGTTGGAGCGGTCGCTTTTGCCCGGCAGAAATCCGCCGAGACATACCCGGAACACGGAACCGTGGTCGCCGTTCAAGCGAGAACCAAATCGCCGGGGATGTTGCTTCGTCCCGGCGGTGGCTTGACGGTCACGATCCGCCGTGGCTCCTACCGCATCGAGACCAAAGACGTCTTTTACGAGTTCGAGGAACATGGTCGGCATCGCAGCCTTTCCATCAATGAAAAGATCGACTTCCGAATCCACGGACACAGTGCCTTCGTCGAAGAACCAAACGGCAAAGAAAAGAAGTCCCGCATCATCGGCGAAGAGGCGCGGCAAGCCAAGTAGGCTATCGGGCGCCTGCCCCTTCCCCTTCGTCGCCTCGCTTAGAGAACTGCTTAACCTCCAGCCGAATGGCACAGCCAAGTTCTCCGCCCCTATCGCCCAGGGTGGTGATGGCATTCCGTAAGGAGACTAAGGCCTTCTCTACGGAGGCGTCACGCTCAAACCATGGCGTACGGCAGTGTGGGCACTCGGTGTGAAAAAAACGAACATTCATCTGGTTAGAAAGCAATAGGGAAGCGCCGCACTCCTTGTTTTTGCAGCGAAATTCGATGCTCGTAAGCTCATCCAATGTCACGAAGACGCGGTTTTCGGATGTAATCTCTCGTCCCTTTCGATGCTCCTTTTAAGCGCCTCTAGCAGGGCGTTTAGCCAGTCAATGCGGGCTTGGGCAATTTTCCTAGTCTCTGCGCCAAACTCATCAAGGACCGTTTCCACGGATTCAGTGTCGATCGAGTGACTTAACTTCCGAAGCATGCGCCACATTGCGGCCTGGAAACGGTCTGGCAGCTCGTCGCACGGATAGATGTTCGGGCACACGTCACTCCCGACCTCGCCGCCAGCAGTCATCAGCACATATTCGGCTTGACCGCCGCAGGACTCGTCGTAGTCCATCGCCGTTTGCAGGGCATAGCCAGAAATCAGGGCTACGTCTGTTAACGTAGGCAAGCTGCGCCGCTGGCTCTTGCTTTCGGAGTCGAAGAACTTCCTGATCCAATACTTCGCTATATAAGACCCGCTACCCACACAATCCCACTCGTCTACCGGAGTCAACGCGCTTTTGTAGGTCGAGAACATGCCGGTTTCGCCGCGCAGCCAAACCCCCATTAGCAGCCGAAAGGATTCATCCACGCCATCCGGGTTGTGCCTCCGGTAGAAGTCCACCAATGCCTCTTCCGTGGTTTTGCGCAGCGCCTCAAGGGAGACGTTCCCAAGGTCCAGTTTCCCAATTTCCCGTTCGCAGTCCGCTATAGCGGCCCTGGCAAACGGGACCGATCCAGCCAGCACGAAAACAGTTGCGCACGGGCTTCCCTCGCCGCCGTATAAGCAGCGGTAAATCTTCGTCTGCAGGGTTTTCATGCTGGTGGTTATCTTGGTGTCCGCGCAGAAGACCATTCCGCCGTCGTACTTGAAACAAGCCGCTATCGTCACGCGGTCCCTCCCGCCAGGATCGTCCTTGGGAACGCGGCGCTCCCAAGGCGGCAGCCGCTTCCGTCTTGGCGACTTTTCGTCCGGCAGGAGCAATTCTAGGTCTGGATACGAACACGCTTCAAGTGAATAATCCTGCCATTTTTCGTCATGTGATGCACACACAGGACTTGGCGGGGAAGGCTTGTCCGTGCGTACCGGTCTTTTTGCCTGCCCCCGAACCCCTTAGCTCACGGAAAGTTCTAGAACCCGCGAGGCAACACTTCTATGACGATCAAGGGACGAGCCGGTCCGAATTCCCGGCCGGCCGTCCGACCGATTCATATTCCATGCCGAGCGAGCGAATCTGCTTGGGGTCGAGAAGATTCCTTCCGTCAATGATCAGCGGCCGGGCCATCGACTGCCCGATTTTCGCCCAGTCGAGAGCGGCAAATTCGGGCCATTCGGTGGCAATCACGATCGCGTCCGCTTCCCGGCTGGCGTCGTAGGGATCCTGCGCGAAGCAGGCATCGGGAAGGACCGAATGCGCCCTTTCCATCGCCTTCGGATCGTAGGCGCGCAAGCGGGCTCCCTCAGCGAGGAGACGCTCGGCGAGTTTGACGGCGGGAGAGAAGCGGATATCGTCGGTCTGCGGCTTGAAAGCAAGGCCCAGCAGGGCAATCTGCTTGTCGCGGATCACCCACAAAGCCCGCCGAATCTTTTCGACGAACCAATCGATTTGGCGGGCGTTGATGCCCTCGACTTCCTTGAGCAGGCGAAAATCCATTCCCGCGCGCTCGGAGAGGCGGATGAACGCCTGAACGTCCTTGGGAAAGCAGAAGCCGCCGAATCCCAGACCGGCGCCGAGGAAATGAGGGCCGATGCGGGGATCGAGTCCCATGGCGCGGGTGACCTCCTCGACGTTCGCTCCCAATCGTTCGCAGAGCTGCGCGAGGGCGTTGGCGTAGGAAATCTTGAGGGCCAGAAAGGAATTCGAGGCGTGCTTGATCAATTCGGAGCTGGCGATCGTGGTGACGACGAACACGGGAGGAGCCATTTCGGGACAGGCCGATTCGTGAACCGGACAGCGGAACCGGCCATCGAGCACCGGCTGGTAAATCTCGCGCAGCTGCCGCTCGGTCTCGTCGTCCTCGACGCCGACAACGATTCGATCGGGATGGAGAAAGTCTCCGACGCCGCTCCCCTCCCGAAGGAACTCAGGATTCGAGGCTACTCGAAATGCGACGCTAGAATTGCGGCCGTAGACGGCCAGGGCCCGTTTGAGTTCCTGGCCCGTGCGGACGGGAACGGTGCTTTTCTCCACCACCAGTTTCGGGGAGCGGGATTCGGTGGCAATCAGCCGCGCCACCCGGTCGATCGCGCTGAGATCGGCTTCGCCATTTTCGAGGGGAGGGGTGCCGACGCAAATGAAAATCGCGTCGCCCGACCGCACGGCATCGGCGGCCTCGACGGCAAAGCGAAGCCGCCCTTCCCGCTGGTTTCGCAGGAACAGCGGCTCGAGGTGAGGTTCATAGATGGGCAAGCGCCCCGCGCGCAGCATCTCCGTTTTGGCCACATCGCTATCGAAACAGACGACCGAGTGGCCGAGTTCGGCCAGACAGCTCCCCGTCACCAGTCCCACGTAACCGCATCCGATCACCGAAATTTGCAATGGCGTCTTCTCCGAGAAAAAATTTTAGCCTGATCCCTTGTTGTCCGGGAATAACTTTGCGCAAAATCTCCAGCCGGGCGCGGCGCGCCCCGGCCGGCACCCAGAAACTGAAATTGTTTCCTCATCCGGAATGGCCGTTCGTAGAAAGGCCGCGGCTGGCCAGCAAGCCGCGCAGCCCCATCCAGACCAGACGCGGCTGGCTCTGGCAGAGCCGCAAGAGCATGCGGGCGGCTTCGTCCCGGTGAAAGCGGGCGAGCGAGTCCCGCGTCGCCGGATTCAAGAGGCCGAGCAATCGAGAGTAGTCTTGCTGGGAAAACCGGTGCAGCGAGCGGCGCACGATCAAGTGTAGGTTCAGTTCGCGCCGCAGCGAACGAAGCTCCCGGTTGCCGTCCGAGCGCAGGATGGCGCTCGAGACCGCCTGCGCGCCGCGCAGCCCCGTGACGATGCCGCCAACCGTCGACACTTTCACCTGGGAAGCGGCGTCGCCCACCAGATAGATATCCATTCCCGCCACGCGGCGATGCACGGGGACCCAGCCGGAATAGAGCGGGATGCGGGCGCCCTGATATTCGAGCGGCTCGAAACCGCGCCGATCGAGAAACCGCCGCAAACAGCTTCTCGTCTTCTCGCCGTCTTCGCCGATCAGACCGAGCGCGCCGCGGCCTTCGCTTTCCGGAATCAGCCAGTAAAAATAGGGCGTCTCTTCGGGAACGAACCAGACGCGGACGGTGTCGCGAGGGAAATCCGCGGGCAGGTGCACGACGGCTTGCACGAGGGGCACGGTATCCGGGCGCGGCCAGCCGCCCGAGCGCGCCACTTCACTCAAGGCGCCGTCGGCCCCGATGACGATCGAGGCCGGAGCCGTTTCCCTCTCGCCGTTCGCCCGCCGCTCCATCACCAGCGCGGGAGCCTGCGGGTCCTGCGAGAACCCGAGAAATCGCCGCCCGAAGATGATTTCGGTACCAGCCGCCTGGGCGCGTTCGGCCAGCGTCCGAATCAGCGTGGAACGCTCGATGATCAAATCCGGATGACGAAGCGAAACCTGAGCCGAGCGGCCGTCACTCCAGATTTCAAATTTCCGGATCTCGTTGACGACCGAAGGCTCGCCCAAGGCCCCGAGCATCTCCCGCATGCGGCGCGTGACGATCAGAGTCCGAGTGGCGGGGTCGAGCCGCTCGCTCTGCTCGAAAACGCGGACCCGGCGGCCCGACCGGCTCAATAGCCATGCGGTAAAAAGCCCCGCCGCCGAGCCGCCGACCACAACCACCGGCGGCGCCGGGTCGAGCCGACGCACGGAACGCTCCGATTGTTCCAAAAGGGACGATTTCACTGGATCGAGTGGTCCTGGGTGCTATAGCGATTGCAAAATGACAGTATACCGAACCCGTAAGTTGCTCTTGAAGAACGTCCGCCACGGGAGTTCCATATGAGAACATTCGCCCGGACCTGGATCTCCTTCCACCTAAGAGCTGGGAAGTTTGCGTTGCGCCTCGAAGGGCGCGGCTTCAAAAACGGCAACCCCCGCCAGGATCGCGGCCGCGACCCCAATCGCAACGATCCAGGCGGCAACTACGGGCAAGCGGGAAACGGCCAGAGCCAAACCGCCGCCGACGCAACCGAGCCCGTACATGGCAATCACCGCCCTTCGCTGCCCCCACCCCAGATTGGAGAGGCGATGGGCGGTATGATCCTTGCCCGGCGTGGCAAACGGCAGCATCCCGCGCCGCGAGCGCGAAACGCTGACGAGCAAGGTATCGAACACGGGCACGATGAGGATCAGAACGGGAACCATCCATGCCGTTGCATCCGGCGTCGCTTCCAAGCGCAGCTTGAGCCCGAGCGTCGCCATCAGAAACCCGAGGAACATGGCTCCGGCATCTCCCATGAAGATTTTGGCGGGATTGAAATTCCATCGCAGGAATCCGACCGCCGCGCCCAGCGTGGCCGCGGCCAGCACGCGCACCGCCGTCTGTCCGTCGAGCACGGCGAACAACGTGAAATAGGCGGCCGCGATCGCCGCAACGCCCGTGCACAGCCCATCCATGTGATCGAGGATGCTGAACGCCGCCGTGATGCCCACCACCCAAAACAGGGTCAACACAACGTCCAGCGCGGGCCCGTACCGGGGAACGAGCGGCGTGAATACATTGGCCCGAATCCCGGAAACCAGAAGGATTGCCGCCGCCGTGGGCATGGCGATGAACAGCTTGACCTGGTGATGCAACAGGCCGCGGTCGTCGAGCAAGCCAACCATGCCGAGCAAAGTCGCCCCGGCCAGGATCGCCACCGTTTGGGATTCCATGTGTCCGCGAAGGGTAACCAGCAAGGCCAGGATGACTCCGCAATAGATGGCCAAGCCGCCGAGCAGCGGCACCGGGGCCAGGTGAATTTTGCGCGCCGCCGGATGGTCGACCATGCCCACCTGCAAGGCGAGCCGGCGCACCGGAACCGTGAGGGTGAGACTGGCCACCATGGCGATGGCAACGGTGAAAAGCGTGGTCAGCATGGAAACATCGATTCTAACGTTCGGCGAGCATTCGGTCGAGAATCGCACTCATCTCCGGCCGTTTCCTGCCGCGGTGGAAGCCAAGGAACGGGGCGCCGCCCGCCGCCGGCACGCGGCGTTCGCCCCAGCCCTCTTTTGCCGGATCTATCAACCCGCCGCCTCTTCCACGACATCGAGTAGCCGCTCGAGCTGCCGGCCGCGCTCGAATTCGCGCGCCTTTTCCCGAGCCCGGCGGCCCATCTCCGGCAACAGCTCGGGCTTGGCCCGGAGCGCGCGCAGCGCGGCAACGACCTCGGCGGGATCGTCCGGATCGGCCGCCAAACCGCAACCGGCGCAGGTGACGATTCGAACCACATCGCTCGACGGCGGAGCCACTGCCAGCACGGGCTTGCCGGCCGCCAGAATCCCGTAGAGTTTGCTGGGGACGACGACTCCTTCCAGGCCCCGGCGCACCGTAACGATATGCACGTCGGCCGCCGCCATCACGTAGGGAACCTCCTCCGGCGGCCGGAACGGCAACATCCGCACCGCCCGCGATCCGGCCGTCATGTTCGCCAAGCGGTCCCGCCAGGCTCCCTGGCCGACAAAAACGATCCCCGTCCCTTCGTTTTCCATCTGGCGGGCCGCTTTCGCCAGAGTTTCCCAGGCTCCCGCGAAACCGATATTGCCCGCATGCAAGGCGACGAACTCGAATCCGCCGCGAATCGCCGCGGCAGAGGGATGGCCGTTGACGGCGGCAGGCTCGCCCAGCACGGCGCCGTCGCGAACGATGGCGATGCGCGAGGGATCTACGCCCTTGGCGGCGATGCGGTCCCGCATGTCCTCACCGAGAACGATCACTCTGGCAGCCTGGCGCAGCGCGCGCCGATGCATCCGTTCCCACCCCTGCACCCAAGCGTCGTTTTGCACGATCGCTCCGCCCAGCGCCATGTCGGGATAGAGGTCGCGGATGTTGTAAACAAAAGGCAACCGCCGTTGCCGCGCGAGCCAAGCACCCAGCAGACCCGCCACCGGCGGATCGGTCATCGCCATGACCAGATCGGCCGGAATCGACAGGCCGTCGGGCAGAGCCATCACAAGATAGGAAAGATAGTTGCTCAGGCGGCGGGCCATCCGGCGGCGGGGAAAGGCCGTCGAACCGACCCGGCAAATCCGCACCGGCCCGTTTTCCTCCGTCCGGAACCAGTAAAAGGGGTGGTATTCGGTGGGATCGTAGGAGGGGCGGCCGGCAAGCACGGTGACCTGGTGGCGCCTCGCCAGCGTGGCCGCTACGGTCTGCGCCATATAGGCCGTGGCGGACATGTCGGGCGGAAAATACTGATTGACCAGAAGGATTCGCATTGCTTCCGTCCCTGGACTTTCTATCCTCGGAAAAATCCATCCCTCGAAGACTGGGCGGCGCGGGGCATTTCCCGCGGCGGCGCCGGCGGCGTTTTTCAATCCAGCAGCGAACTCGGCAGCGGCGCCGGCTTGTCGATCAGGAAGTCACCGAGCACGAGGGCATCCATTTGCGTTCGCTGGAAGCAGTCGATGGCTTCCTTCGGCTGGCAAACGATCGGTTCACTATCGTTAAACGACGTGTTCAGCAGAACGGGAACCCCTGTCCGGCGGCCGAACGCCTCGATGAGCGCCCAGAAACGCGGATTCGCCGCCCGGCTCACGGTTTGGAGGCGTCCGGTACCGTCGACGTGCGTAGGAGCCGGTATGACGCCGCGCTTTTCGGTCCGCACCGGGAAGGCCATCTGCATGAACGGAGAGAGATCCGGCGCATCGAAATAGTCCGAAACAGCCTCTTCGAGAATCGACGGGGCGAACGGCCGGAATGGCTCACGGTGCTTGATGCGGCGGTTCAGAATGTCTTTCATATCGGCCCGGCGCGGGTCGGCGAGAATGCTGCGGTTGCCGAGCGCCCGGGGCCCCCATTCCATGCGACCCTGGAACCAGCCGACGATATCGCCGTCGGCGAGGAACGAGGCGACTTCCGTCACCAGATCCCCTTCGTCGAGCTGGCGGACGCGGAATCCCTCCTCGAGAAGATTCGAAACGCGAATCGCTTCCCGCACGTGCGCGGTTTGGAACTCCGGACCCCAGTAGGCGTGGTCCATGACGAAGCCGCGCGGCCCGTGGAGGATCTGGTGGTAGAGGTAGAAGGCGGCGCCCACCGCCAGGCCCGCGTCGCCGGCGGCCGGTTGCACCCAGATTCGCTCGAAAGGCGTATTGCGGAAGATTTTCCCATTCGCCGCGCAATTGAACGCCACGCCCCCGGCCAGGCACAGATTCTTCATCCCGGTGGCGCGATGCAATTCGTTGAGCATCGCGAACAAAACTTCCTCGAGCACCGCCTGTTGCGTTGCCGCGATGTCTTTATGCCGGTCTTCGAGCGGCTCGCTGGCCTGGCGAGCCGGTCCGAGGCGCTCGGCGAGACGATCCGAGAACAGCCGGCCGAGAACCGGCGTGGTATCGCCGGTGCGCCAGGACATTTCCGCTCCTTGGCGCTGGTGGAGGAAATATTCGAGGCCGAGGCGGAAACCGACCCCCGGACCGGGCCTGACGATGCGGCGGAATTCATGGCGGAAGGCCGGTTGCCCGTAAGCACCCAGCCCCATCACTTTGAACTCGTCACCGAACCTCCCGAACCCGAGATACTGGCTGAGGGCCGTGTAATAAATGCCGAGCGAATGCGGGAAGGCGACGTCGCCTTTCACTTGCATCGTCGGGCCACTCCCCGTTCCCCACATCAAACTGGCGAAATCGCCCAGGCCGTCCACCGAAAGCAGCGCCGCCTGGTCGAACGGGGAGACGAAGAAGGCGCTGGCCAAGTGCGCCTGATGGTGCTCGACGCGGTGAAATCGCGCGCGGATGCGTTCGGGAGAGACGCCGAGCGCCTCGGCGATCTGACCGTGAATGCCGGCGAACCGCATCATCACCCGGACGCGATCGGTGGCGAAACGGGGCATGCGCGCGGCGAACATCAGTTTTTTCCACGCGCGCGCCCAGGGGTTGCGGGGCACGACGATGTGGTGAACGTTTTCGATTCCCATGCCGGCTTCGGCCAGGCAGTAGCGGATGGCATGGGTGGGAAATCCGGCCGCGTACTTCACCCGGTTGAACCGTTCCTCTTCCACCGCGGCGATCAACTGCCCGTTCCGCACCAGGGCCGCGGATGCGTTCGCATGGTAGGCGTTGATGGCGAGGATATTCACCGGCCTCCCCCGCTCCGGTTCGGCGCAGCGCCGATTTCTTCGGCGATCGGGCACGAAACGCCCGAATCCAGACTTCGGCGCGCCCACTCGTTGAGCACGTAAAGACTCCACGGACGAGACCAGCTCGTTCGCCGCCCGAGAAAAGCCTTCCAAATCCGGCGAACGCGAATTCGATCGAGGAATGGATCGAGCGAGGGCGCCAAATCGCCGATCCCGGCTTCCACTTCCGCCTGGAGGGGGCCGCGCAGCCAGCGCTCCCAGGGCAGCGTGAACGTCCGCTTGGGCTGTGCGGCGATCTCCGGTGGCAACAGGTTGCCGGCCGCGTCGGCCAGCAGGGATTTGGGCGCTCCACGCCGCATCTTCCATCTCTCCGGCAGGGCGAGTACATATTCGGCCAGTTCGCGGTCGAGCAGCGGCACGCGAACCTCGAGCGAGTTCGCCATGCTAGCCGAATCCGTATCCCGCAAAAGCGTGTTCGGTAGATAGGTGCGCAATTCCAGTTGCGATACCGCCCCAAAATCATCCGACCCGCCGGCTTCGAGCGCCGCTCTTCGCAGCCACTCTTCTCCGGCGAAGCCGCCGGCTTCGGGCACGAGTTTTTCCACCTCTCCGGGCGGGAAGAGCATGCGCGTGAAGAAATAGGGATGGGGCAAACGTTCCGGTTGCCGCAGCAAGCTTGCCAGCTTGCGGCTTCGGTCGGGCCGGTGTGTCCAGCCGGCCGAAATCTCCAGCAGCCCCGCCGCCGCCTGGCGTGCTCCGCGAGGCAGCTTTTGCGCCGGCCAGGAGCCGAGCCGCGTGTTCCGGAAGGTGTCGTAACCACCAAACAGCTCGTCCCCGCCCAGCCCGGAAAGTGCCACCTTCAGCCCCGCCCGGCGAGCCCCTCGGGAGACGAAGTAAGTGTTCACGCCGTCCATGCTGGGCAGATCGAGCGATCGAAGGGCGTCCTGATAACTGGCCAGAACTTCATCGCCGCCGATCCTGAGTTCCTCATGAACTGTTCCCAGCCGCCCGGCGAACTCGCGAGCGGGATCCGCCTCGTTGTATTCACGCTCGTCGAAGACTAGCGTGAAGGTGTACACGCCCGGCGATTCCCGATTGGCCAGGGCCGCCAGTGTCATCGAGTCCATACCGCTGCTCAAAAAAACGCCGACAGGCACGTCGGCGAGCAGGTGCGAGCGGACAGCGCCCTCGAGCCGCTCGCGAGTGCCGCGCACCGCCTCTTCGCGGCTCGCGGGAAGACTCTCCCGGCGCCGCTTCACGGCCTCGGCCAGATTCCAATAGGGGCGGGCCTGGATTTCCCGGATCGGCCGGTCCAGGCGAATAGTCACCCGGTGAGCGGGCGGGAGCGACAGCAAGCCTTCGATCAGCGTGTTCGGCTCGCTGAGCGAGCCGAACAGGAGATAGGTCGCCAGGGCGCGGGGTTCCACGCGAGCCTCCATCGCGCCGCTGGCCAGCAGGGCGCGAACTTCCGAGGCGAACAGCAGCCGCTCGTCCTTGAGCGTGTAGTAAAACGGTTTGATGCCGAAACGATCGCGCGCGAGAAACAGCGTGAGCGGCTCTTGCCGCTCGGGATCCCGGAAGCTGGCCACGGCGAAGGCGAACATCCCGTCGAGCCGGTTCACGCACTCTTCCCCCCATGCTTCGTAGGCGTGAACGATGATCTCCGTGTCGGATTGGGTGCGAAAACGGTGTCCCAGGCTTTCGAGTTCGCGCCGGAGCTCGCGGAAATTGTAGATTTCGCCGTTGAAAACAACGGCAACCCGGCCGTCCTCGCCGGCGATCGGCTGCCTTCCCCCGGGGAGATCGATGATGCTGAGCCGGCGCGAGCCGAGCGCGACGCGTGGCGCGAGCAGCTCGCCCGAATCGTCCGGGCCGCGGTGGCGCATGGCAGCCATCATGCGGCCCAGGGCCGGCCCGGCCGCCTCGGCTCGCTCGCCCGCTATTCCGCAGATGCCGCACATGGATTCAGGGTCCGGTTTCGCGTTGGCCAGTTCGGCGCGGCCTCTCTAGTCCATGCTCTTTCTACAGGCGAACCGCATTCTTGCCCGGACGGGCCGCTGCCCGTTGAAAGCGCAAAGACATTTCGCAGTGCTTCGATCGAAAACTCCGGTGGCTCGCGACTTGAGGGAAGCCAATGGAAGCAGCCTCGATTCAGCATACATGGCGGAAGTTCCCGTTGTAAATCGGCGCCGGCCAGGCGCGTGCCCGGTCACGCAAGTCGTTACTTCAGAGGAAGATGTAACTAAGGCGTGAAGACCTGGAAGTACCGTACCGTTACCGCGCGGCCCTGCCTCTTTACGCTTCCGGTTTCCAGCACAGGACGGGCTTGCGCGCCGCTGCCACTTCGTCGAGCCGGCCGACGCGCGTCGAATGGGGCGCGGTTTTGACCAGATTCGGGTCCTCGGCCGCCTCGCCGGCGATGGCGCGCATGGCGTCGATGAAGAGATCGCACTCTTGCTTCGATTCCGATTCGGTTGGCTCGATCATGAGCGCGCCGGCGACGATGAGCGGAAACGCCGTGGTGTAGGGATGAAACCCGTAATCGATCAGTCGCTTGGCGATATCGATCGTGGTGACGCCGTTCTTTTTTTGCCGCGCGTCGCTGAAAACCACTTCGTGCATCGAGGCCGACGAATACGGTAGTTCGTAAAATTCTTCCAGATGTTTGCGGATGTAGTTGGCGTTGAGCACGGCATCCTCGGTGGCCTGGCGGATTCCCGGCCCGTAGGCGAGGATATAAGCCAGCGCGCGCACCAGCACGCCGAAATTCCCTCCAAACGCCTTTACCCGGCCCACCGATTTCGGCCGCTGGTCATCGAGTTTCAGGCGTCCCGGGCCGTCGTCGACGAGCACCGGAACGGGCAGAAACGGCCGCAGCGCCTCTTTCACCGCCACGGGGCCGGCCCCGGGTCCGCCGCCGCCATGCGGCGTCGAAAACGTCTTGTGCAGATTCAGGTGCATCAGGTCGACACCCAAGTCGCCCGGACGGGCGACGCCGGCGAGCGCATTCATATTGGCGCCGTCCATATAGAGGAGCGCGCCACGCTCGTGGAGCAGGCGGGCGGCGTCGGCCATGCGTTCCTCGAAGACGCCGAGGGTATTGGGGTTGGTGAGCATCAGCGCGGCAACGTCGCCGGTTACCAGCCGGTCCAGCTCTCCAAAATCGATCTGCCCGGAGGGGCCGGAACGGATGTTTTCCATCTGGTAGCCGGTCAGCGACACGCTGGCCGGGTTGGTGCCGTGCGCCGAATCGGGGATCAGCACCTTCTTGCGCGGATTTCCCTGGGTGTCCTTCAAGTAGGCGTGAATGATGAGCAGGCCGGTCAGCTCGCCCTGCGCGCCGGCTGCCGGTTCAAGCGTGATCGCGTCCATGCCGGTGATGGCCAGCAGCGCCTTTTCCAGATCGCGCAAGATGGCCAGGCATCCTTGCGACAGCTCGGACGGCTGATAGGGATGCTCGTTCGCCAACCCGTCCAGGCGAGCGACGAACTCGTTCACGCGCGGGTTGTATTTCATCGTGCAGGAGCCGAGCGGATACATCCCCAAATCGATGGCGTAATTCCAGGTGGAAAGCCGCGTGAAGTGGCGCACCACCTCGATTTCGCTAACCTCGGGAAAGCCCTTGACGCCGTCCCGCACCATCCCGGCTCCCAGTTCGGCGCGGGGATCGATCGCGGGAACGTCCAGGGCGGGAAGTTCCATCCCGCGTTTGCCGACGCCGGATCGCTCGAAAATCAGATCTTCGGACTGGCTGACGTGGCGGCGGGCTTTACGGATTTGATCGTCGGACAAGTTTGTTGTCTCCTCAGCGCGAGCGTTCCGCGGCGCCCCGCAAAGCGGCATCGGGCTTGGCCGCCCCTTGCGCGTCGAGAATCCTCGCCAGCGAATCGGCCAGCCGCTCGATTTCCTCGCGCCCGGTGACTTCGGTGACGCAGACGAGCGCGCATTTGGTGAGTTCCGGATAGAAAGGGCCGAGCGCGAGCGGCCCGATGATCTTTTCTTTCAGCAGTGCGGCGTTGACCATGCGAACCGAGCGCGGCAGGCGAATCACGAATTCATTGAAAACGGGAGCGGCGAAGACCCGCTCGACGCCGGGAACCGCTTCGAGTTTCTCGCGGGCGTAGCGGGCCTTGGCCAGATTCTGCTCGGCCAGCTCGCGCACGCCCTGGCGCCCCAGCAGGCAGAGGTGGATCGTCATGGCCAGGGCGCAGAGCGCCTGATTCGTGCAGATATTCGACGTGGCCTTTTCGCGGCGAATGTGCTGCTCGCGCGTGGCCAGGGTCAGGCAGAAACCGCGCCGGCCCTGCGTGTCGCGAGTCTCTCCGGCCAGGCGGCCCGGCATCTGGCGGACGAATTTTTCCCGCGTGGCCAGCACGCCGGCGAACGGGCCGCCGTAGGAAGGCGGCAAGCCGTAGCTTTGCCCCTCCATCGCGACGATATCGGCTTCGGCGGGTGGCCGCGCGATTCCGAGCGAAGCCGCCTCGGCCACCGTCGCGACGAGCAGCGCGCCGGCGGCGTGGGCAATCTCCGCCGCCGCCGGAATCTCTTCCAGCACGCCAAAAAAATTCGGCGACTGGATGACGACGGCTGCCGTCCGCTCGTCCACCGCCGCGCGCAACGCATCGAGATCGGCGCGCCCGGAAACCTCGTAGCCGAACGATTCGATTTCCAGGCCGGCGTGCTGCGCGTAGGTTTCGAGCACCTGGCGGTATTCGGGATGAAGGGAGCGAGCGGCGAGCACCCGGCGGCGGCGCGTGAGCCGTTCAGCCATGAGCGCCGCCTCGGCCAGCGCCGTCGAACCGTCGTACATGGATGCGTTGGCCACTTCCTGGCCGGTGAGCTGGCCGACCAGGGTCTGAAACTCGAAAATCCACTGCAACGTGCCTTGGCTGATTTCCGCCTGATACGGCGTGTAAGAAGTGAGAAATTCGCCCCTCTGGAGCAGGGCATCGGTCACCACCGACCGCAGATGCCGGTAAACGCCCGCGCCGAGAAACGACGCGTAGCCGAGCGAATTCTCTCCGGCGCGCCGGCGGAAATAATCGACGATCTCGGATTCGGCAAGCGGACCGGGAACCGGGAGCGGCTCGGCGAGCCGGAATTTCGCGGGAATCGAGCCGAACAGCTCCTCGACCGATTTCGCGCCAATGGCGTCGAGCATGGCCCGCCGCTCGGCGTCGCCCTTGGGAAGGTAGCGCATCAGGCGGAGGCTTCCTTCTGCTCGGCCACATAGGCCTCGTAGGCGGCCGCGTCCATCAGACCGTCCAGTTCGGCCGCGGCGTTCGATGCGCGAACGCGGACCAGCCATGCCGCGCCGTGCGGGTCCTCATTGACCTTTTCCGGATGGTCGCCGAGAGCCGAATTGACCTCGGTGACTTCGCCGCTGAGCGGGCTGAAAATTTCACTGACCGACTTCACCGATTCCACCGCGCCGAGCGCCTTGCCGGCCTCAAGCTTCGCGCCGGTGGAGGGAAGCTCGACGTAGACGACGTCGCCCAGCTCGTGCTGCGCGTAGTCGGTGATGCCGATCGTGGCCAGATCGCCATCCAGCTTCACCCACTCGTGTTCCTTCGTGTAGCGGAATTCGCTCGGATACATGGTTCGCCTCGAACTCGTTTTCTACCGCACCCGCTAACCCTTGGCCGTTTTCCCGAACCCCGCCCGGCGGCCCTTACCGCGGCCGCTTGTAGAACGGCAGAGGCAGCACTCGCGCCGCGGCCTGGCGATGGCGGACGCCGATCGTCAAAATCGTTCCCGGCTCCGTCATCGAGACCGGGACGTAGGCCATGCCGATGTCCTTCTTCAAGAAGGGCGCGGGACCGGCGCTGGTGACGCGGCCGATGGGATCGGCGCCGCCGGCCGGATCGAGCACCGGATAGCCGTCGCGGGCGATCGCCCGGTCGGTCATCTCGAAGCCCACCAGGCCCCGCGTCAGCCCGGCTTCCTTCTGGCGCGCGATCGCTTCGCGTCCCAGAAAATCGCCCTTGCCGAGCTTGGTGATCCAGCCCAGATTGGCTTCGAGCGGACTGGTTGTTTCGTCGATTTCATGCCCGTAGAGGGACATCGCCGATTCCAGCCGCAGCGTATTGCGCGCGCCCAGCCCGCAGGGAACCAAACCTTCCCCCCGGCCGGCTTCCAAGAGGTCGTTCCAGAGCTTTTCGGAATGTTCGGGAGAAAAGTATAGCTCGACGCCGTCCTCGCCCGTGTAGCCGGTGCGCGCGACGATGCAATCGACGCCGTCGACTTGTCCCCGGACGAAATGATAATAGCGGATCGAGGCGAGATCGAGCCCGGTGAACCGTTCGACCACGGCGAGGGCGCGCGGGCCCTGCACGGCGAGCTGCGTGTAGCGCGGCCCGGCGTTTTCGATCTGGGCGCCGAAGCGGTTGTGGCGGCGAAAATGCTCGTAATCCTTGTCCTGATTCGAAGCGTTGACGCAAAGAAAATAGTGCGTGTCGGAGAGTTTGTGCACCAGCAGATCGTCGACGAATCCGCCCCGCTCGGTCATCAGTCCCGAATACTGCGCCTGGCCAACCTGGAGTTTTCGGGCGTCGTTGCAGGTGACCCACTGCACCAGATCGAGCGCCCGCGCGCCGCGGATTTCGATTTCGCCCATGTGGCTGACGTCGAACAGGCCGGCGCGGGTTCGCACGGCCATATGTTCGGCCACGATGCCCGCGTATTCGAGGGGCATGTCCCAGCCGCCGAAATTCACCATTCGCGCGCCCAACCGGCGGTGAACGGCGTTCAAAGCGGTTTTTCGGAGAGTTTCCGTAACCTCGGAAGCGTTCACTGAAGCTCGCGTCGCGTCAATTGGAGAAGAATTTGAACCGTAGCATGCGCCCTGAACGGGTGTCAAGGCAGGCTGCCCAGGCGGCCACTCCGGGCGGGTGGCGCAGCTTTTCGCATCTGCCCTGTTGTCTTCCGGCTTAGCATCCAGGCAGCCGGCCTCTGTTGTAGCAAGGTAAAAATGTCACCCCTAACAGCCGAGTGAAAATGTCACCCCCTCGTTATTTTTTTAGAGGGCCTCGATCTGCAATTTTGTGTCGCCGTGGTAGACGGCGACGCGCCCGGCCAAGTCCTGGACGAGT
>DATLSU010000001.1:0-71678 GCA_035533975.1 Patescibacteria group bacterium | reverse complement strand
GGCCAGTTCCCCTTTCACGCACTGTGCGATGACGGCCACCTTTTGCAACTCCCGTTGGCTCAACGTGAATGTCTCCTGTCTCATGGGGTGACATTTTCACGCGGCCGTTAAGGGGTGACAGAATTATCTGGCTAAGACAGGACCGGCTACAGCATCTTGACAGTCCGTGCAAGTTTGATAAACTCTGCCCCGCATTTTGCACCCGAGGGGGCGGCATTCGGAGCCCGCTTCCTCTTCCGCGAAACCAGGAGCAGAAGGATGAGCGAGGGAGAAAACGGCAAGGTTACCGGCCAGGTAAAGTGGTTCAATAACGCCAAGGGGTACGGATTCCTCGGCCGCGAGGGCGGTAACGATGTTTTCGTGCACTATAGCGCGATCGTCGGCGACGGATATCGCAGCCTGCAGGAGGGCGAAACCGTCGAATTCGAGATCGTTCAGGGCCAGAAGGGCCCGCAAGCCGCCAACGTCATGCGGATTGCCTGAACTTCCTGCGCGATTTTAATGGCTTCCCGGCCCGCGCCGCCGCGCCGCCTGGCGCCCGGGATCGAACTCCGTGCGGCGTCCCGCTTCCCTTCCCTACTATAATAAGCGGCAATGGAAAACCGCGACGTGGTCCGCATCCTGCTCGAGACCGCGCAGTTGCTGGAAATCGATGGCGCTCCCGTAGGCCGCTACCGCAGCTACGAGAGAGCCGCTGATTTGCTCGCCAACCTTTCCGAGCGCATCGAGGATCTGGCGGACGAGCCGGAAAAGCTGATGGAACTTCCCGGTATCGGCGAGGGGCTTGCCGCGCACATCCAGGAAATCCTCAAGACCGGCGACTACGCCCTGCGGCGTAAGCTGCTGAAGAAGTACCCCGAAACGATTCTCCATCTGCTCGATCTCCAATCGCTGGGGCCGAAAAAGGTCGCGCTGATCTGGAAACAATTTCATGCCGGCACCGTCGAAGAGGTCGCCCGTCTGGCGCGTGAAGGCAAGCTGCGCGATATTCCCGGTTTCGGCGAGAAGAGCGAGCAGAACATTCTGCAGGCCGCCGAAGCGCTTGAGAAAACCGCCGGGCGCCATCTGATCCACGTGGCCGATGAGACGGCGCAGGCGCTCGTCGCTCATATCCAAAAGCTCGGGAAGCGAATCGATTCGGTCGACGTAGCCGGCTCTCTGCGGCGGCGAAAGGAAACGATCGGCGATCTCGATCTGCTGGTCAGCCTGCCGGGCGGCCGTTCGGAGAAAGCCGCCGCGTCCCTGGCCGAGCATATCCTGAAATTTCCCGGCATCGCGCAGATCCTGGCCCGCGGCGAAAACAAGGTCAGTTTCCGGCTCGAAAGCGGGATGCAGGTGGACGTGCGGCTGCTCGAGACCAAACATCGCGGCGCCGCTCTGCTTTATTTCACGGGATCGAAGGAACACAACGTCACGCTGCGCGGCCGCGCGAACAACATGGGTTACACGCTGAACGAGTACGCGCTGGCAACGCTTGAAGGCGAGCGCGTGGTGGCGAGCGAGACCGAGGAGGCCATCTACAAAAAGCTGAAGCTGGAGTTCATCGAGCCCGAACTGCGGGAAAACACCGGCGAGATCGAAGCCGCGGAAAAGGGCCGGTTGCCGGAACTGGTCGAGCTCGCCGATATCCAGGGCGATTTGCAAATGCACACCGTCGCCAGCGACGGCCGCAACACCATCGAGGAGATGGCGCAAGCCGCCAAGCGGCTCGGCCGCAAGTACATCGCCCTCACCGACCATTCGAAAGCCGTCACCGTCGCGAACGGCCTGGACGAAAAACGCACGCTCGAACAGATTGGCAAGATCGCCGAGGCCCGGCGCAAAATCGACGGGATTCACCTGCTGGCCGGCAGCGAAGTCGATATCCTGAAAAACGGCCGGCTCGACCTGGACGACGAGGTTCTGGCGCAGCTCGACCTGGTTGTCTGCTCGGTTCATTCGTTCATGAGCATGGATCGCGGCGCGATGACCGAGCGGATGCTGGCCGCCATCGAAAATCCCTACACGCAGATCGTCGCCCATCCCACGGGCCGGCTCCTGCTGCGCCGCGAGGGCTTTTCCTACGATATGGAGAAAATCCTCGATGCGGCCAAAAAGCACGGCGTGGCGATGGAATGCAACGCCTATCCCGACCGGCTCGACCTGAACGACGTCCACTTGCGGATGGCCAAGGAGCGCCGCGTCAAGATCACCATCTCGACCGACTCCCACACCACGAAGAACCTCGAATACATGAAGTACGGGGTGAGTATGGCCCGGCGCGGCTGGATCGAGCGCCAGGACGTCTTGAATGCCCTGCCCTATACGGAGTTTCTGCGATCTCTGCGGCCCAAACCCAGCGCCCGCCGCGCCACCCGTCGCCCGAGCGCCTGAATCGCGGCTCCCGCTGGTGCGCAGCTAGCCGGCCGGCAGCTAGCCAACCGAATGATCGGGATCGGGATTGCCCCGGCCGCCTGACGGCGGCACGGCCTCCGTGCGGGTACCGGCCAAATGCTCCTGGATTCGTTCACGCGCCTTGCGGGACGAAAACAGCAGGAGGCGGTCTTCTTCTTGAAGGCGTGTTTCGGGGCCGGGCAGCACTGTTCTTCCCTCTCGCAGGATCGCAACCACCTCGACTTTTTCCGGGGTGATTGAATCGATGAAGGTGTCGAGGAGTTGCCCCCGGAGAGAGCTGTGCGGGGGTAGAGCGGCGATACTCATCTCGCGGCCGCCGGATAGTTTGAGGGAAACACCGGAATCGAGCAACGTGACCAGGTTGAGGTGGCCCACTTTTGCCACACGGGGAACTCCGCGCTGCTTCAATAGGTCGAGCGCCACGCGAATATTGGCGGCGTATCGCGCTGGCGAAGCGGCTCGCCCCTCGACCTGCCCCTCGTAGAGACTCTTGTATTTCAGCCGCGAAGACAGTTGGCTCTGAAGCAGATAGGCGACCAGCACGGCGAAAGCGGCCGGAACGAACAGGCGA
Organism: Patescibacteria group bacterium; assembly: GCA_035533975.1. Classification (GTDB taxonomy): domain Bacteria; phylum Acidobacteriota; class Terriglobia; order Acidiferrales; family UBA7541; genus JAKASX01. Next base: position 68,713 of record DATLSU010000001.1, on the reverse strand, counting down.
TATCCTCCGGTCATCTCCGTCACCATGATCAAAGAGGCGATCGGCACATGCGCCGCCGCGCCGAATACCGCCGCCATGGCGATCACCACGAAAGGGGCCGCAGCCAAGTGTAGAAATGAGGAAAGAAATCCGCCGAGCATCGCCCCGACAAACAGCGTGGGAGCAAAGACGCCGCCCGAGCCGCCCGACGAAACCGTCAGCGCGAAGGCGAGCATTTTCGCGAAAATCAGAACCAACAGCAGTCCGATCACAAGCTTTCCGTCGATCGCATCTTGAATCCAGCCGTATCCGCCGCCCAGGATTTGGGGGAATTTCCACGCCATGAGTCCCACGCCCAGCCCGCCCAGCGCCGGCTTGACCGTGGAGGGAATGGGCAGTTCGCGGAAGGCGTCGCGAAGCCTGTAGAAGAGCGTGGGGAGAACCGTCCCCACGAGCGCGGCGATCACGCCGAGCACTCCATACCACAGGTACGTCATTGGATGCGGCACGGCCGATGGTCCGGACGGGAAAGAAAATAGCGGCTGCCAACCGACGAACAGCCCGTTGACGGCGTAGGCAACGATGGATGCAAGCAGCGTATAGGTCAGCGCTCCCGCTTCCAGGTCCATGCCGCCGTAAAGAACCTCGATCGCGAAGAAGGCGGTGCCGATCGGCGACCGGAAAATCGCCGAAAGTCCTGCCCCCATGCCCATCAAGACCAGCAGCCGCCGCTCTTCATCCGGCCGGTGCGCGAAGGTGGCGTAGATCGAGCCGATTCCCGCGCCGACCAGCGCGATCGGCCCTTCGCGCCCGGCCGATCCGCCCGAGCCGATGGTGATGGCCGATGCCACCAGTTTGAGCGGGGCCACCCGTGTGCGGATAAACCCTCCCGTGCGATGAAAGGCCTTCACCACCGTGTCGGTGCCGTGACCTTCGGCCTCCGGCGCGAAGGTATAGACCAGATAGCCCGAGATCAGCCCGCCCACCGTGGTGGCAATCGGGATCAGCCAGAGTCCGTGCGGCCCGATGTGCTGGCGCAGGGTGCCACCTTCGGCGGGCAGTCCGGCCGGGGTATAGCCCGCCAGCATGGTCAAAAAAACATGACTGCACACGCGCAGCGCCCACATGAACGCCTGCGCCGCCAGCGCCCCGACGACGCCAAGCAGCACGGCCTCGGCCAGCAGACGAGATTCCCGCGGTTTTGGACCGGGGACGGGACCGCCGGCCGAGCCGGCTTGATGCGCGCTGTCAGCCATGGCGAACCCGCCCTTGGTTTCTATGGCAACTCATCGCTGCCTCCATCATGACAATTCCTGGGACCTGGCAAAAGGGGGTGTCGCGGCGTCGTTGCGGGAATTGGAAGTTTCCTACTTTTCCCTTCGCGACGTTGCAAAAGAGGCGTCGGTCACGCATGATAGCTCCCTTTGACACATATTGAGGGGGACATGGTGGAAAAAGAGCAGACCCCGCCCCGGCCGAAAGTCGCGCCGGCTAGCGGGACATTGGGCGTTTTGACAGTCGGGCTGGGCGCCGTCGCGACGACTTTCATCGGCGGCGTGGAGTTGGTGCGCCAGGGCGCGGCGCCGGCGGTGGGTTCACTGACGCAGATGGGGACCATCCGGTTGGGAAGGCGGACCGAGGGCCGTTCCCCGAAGATTCGTGATTTCATTCCCCTGGCCAAACTGCGCAACCTGGCCTTCGGGGCCTGGGATATTTTCCCGGACAACGCCTACGAGGCGGCGTCGAACGCGGGTGTGCTCGATCGGCCGCATCTCGATCGGATCAAGCCATTCCTTCGGAATATTCGCCCGATGAAGGGCGCCTTCGATCGCGATTACGTTCGCCGGCTCGACGGCTCGCACGTCAAGCGCGGGCGCAATAAATTCGCGCTCGCCGAGCAATTGCGCGAGGATATTCGCGCGTTCCGGCGTAAATCCAAGGCTTCGCGAATGGTGGTGGTCTGGTGCGCCTCGACCGAGATCTACCTGAAACAGCACAAGGTGCACCGGGACCTTGAGAGCTTCGAGCGCGCGATGAAACAGAACCATCCGGCGATCGCGCCGTCGATGCTCTACGCCTGGGCGGCGCTGCGCGAGGGCGTGCCGTTCGCCAACGGCGCGCCGAACCTCACCGTCGATATCCCCGCCCTGCAGCAACTCGCCATCGAGAACCGCGTTCCCGTCGCCGGCAAGGACTTCAAGACCGGCCAGACCCTGATGAAAACCATCATCGCGCCCGGCCTTAAGGCGCGGATGATCGGCGTCAACGGATGGTTTTCCACCAATATTCTGGGCAACCGGGACGGGGAGGTGCTCGACGATCCGGCCTCGTTCAAGACCAAGGAAGAATCCAAGCTCGGCTCGCTCGAATACATCTTCCAGCCGCATCTCTACGGCGATCTCTACAACCACATCTACCACAAGGTCCGCATCAATTATTACCCGCCGCGCGGCGACAATAAGGAGGGTTGGGACAACATCGATATCTTCGGCTGGCTCGGCTACCCGATGCAGATCAAAGTGAATTTTCTCTGCCGCGATTCCGTGCTGGCAGCCCCCCTGGCCCTCGATCTGGCGCTATTTCTCGACCTGGCCCAGCGGGCCGGGCTGCACGGTATCCAGGAATGGCTGAGCTTTTATTTCAAATCGCCGATGTGCGCGCCCGCGCTGTATCCCGAGCACGACTTGTTCATCCAGTTGATGAAGCTGAAAAACACGCTGCGTTGGATGAAGGGCGAAAACCTGATCACGCACCTGGGCCGCGAATACTACGACTAAGGCGAGCCCGCAAAGCCCCGCCTTCGGCCCTGGTGCATTGGCGGCGACGCGCCGCCTTTGACTACGGCCCGTTTCCCATATCCGCCAAGCCTCTGACGGCATAGCCGCTTGGCGAGGCTTTCTGGACGCCTGCCTTTGCATTCCCCTCCTGCTTCAACCTGAACGGGGGCTCCGCACGCCGGCGGCCGCACGCGCCGCTTGCCGACCGGCAAGCGGCGCGTGGCATCGGCCCGCCGGAGCGACGGGGACCTGGTCCTAGAGGTCGAAGTACAGGAAGTACTCGTACGGCACCGGCCTAAGGTTCACGGGCTCCAATTCGCGCTCCCGCTTGTAACGGAGCCAGGTTTCGACCACGTCCGGCGTGAACACATGGCCTGTGAACAGCCATTTGTGGTCTTTCTCCAGCGCGTCGAGCACCTCACCGAGCGAGCCCGGCGTGCTCTTGACCTTGGCGGCTTCCTCCGGTTCGAGTTCGTAAAGGTCCCGATCGATCGGCTGGCCGGGGTCGATCTTGTTCTGGATTCCGTCCAGGCCGGCCATCAACTGGGCGGCGAAGCACAGGTACGGGTTGGCGGCCGGATCCGGACAGCGGAACTCGATCCGCTTGGCCTTCGAGCTCTTTGAGTACATGGGAATGCGCACCGCCGCCGACCGGTTGCGCTGAGAATAAACCAGATTCACGGGGGCTTCATATCCAGGTACCAAGCGCTTGTACGAATTTGTCGTCGGCGCGCATAGGCCGAGCAAAGCTGGCGCATGGTGCAGCAGCCCGCCAATATAGTATTTGGCGGCTTGGCTGAGCTGCGCGTAGCCCTTTTCATCCCAGAACAGGTTGGTTCCGTCTTTCCATAGGCTCTGGTGCACGTGCATCCCAGAACCGTTGTCGCCGAAAATCGGCTTCGGCATGAACGTGGCCACTTTTCCGTGTTTTTTGGCGACGTTGCGCACGATGTACTTGTAGTACATGATGTTGTCGGCCATTTTCGTCAGCGTGTTGTAAAGGATGTCGATTTCATTCTGTCCTGCGGTCCCCACTTCGTGGTGGTGAGCTTCGGCCTCCACGCCGACTTTTCTCATCTTTAGGACAATCTCGGAACGGATGTCCTGCAGGGTGTCGGAAGGGGGCACCGGGAAGTACCCCTCTTTGTGCCGCACCTTATAGCCCAGGTTGGGCTTTTCGTCGGCGCCCGTGTTCCAGACGCCTTCTTTGGAATCGACGTAATAGTAGCCGCAATGAGCGTTTTGGTCGTAGCGGACGTCGTCGAAGATGTAGAACTCCGCTTCCGGCCCCCAGAAGCTGAGGTCGGCAATCCCGGCGCTCTTCAAATAGGCTTCCGCCTTCTGAGCAATGAAGCGTGGATCGCGGCTGTAATTTTTCCGCGAAACGGGGTCAACTATATTGCAGATCAGACTCAGAGTGGGGATTTCTAAGACCGGATCCACGGTCGCTGTCGCGGCGTCTGGTATGAGCAGCATGTCGCTTTCATGAATTGACTGGAATCCCCGTATGCTCGACCCGTCGAAGCCGATTCCTTCGTCAAACAAGAACTTGCTGAATTCCTCGACGGGAATCGAGAAATGCTGCCAAACGCCGGGCAGGTCCGTGAATTTAAAATCCACAATCGCGACTCCCGCGGTTTTGGCCAGTTGCTGTACCTCCGCTGCGTTCTTGGGCACGAGTACGATCTCCTTTCTTCTCTTCGGGAATATGATTTCTGCGCTGCTCTTGCGCGAGCCTGCGGCAGACCGCCTGTTGCGCCGCCGACCGGGCGGCGAGACCCGGGAAAAGCCGCAGCTTCATCGAGTCCGTGCGAAGTTTCCAGGCTTTTGGGAAGGCTGTCAAATGCAATCTTTGGATGGCAACGATCAAAATTCCACTCGGCCCGAGGCAACCGCTTCAAACACGCCACCTTGGCCGTCCGCTTGACGCCGGAGTGGCAGTCCGGTATCGTCGGCCACTCATTTCCAGAGCCCCGTCGCGCCCCTCCGGAGGAGCACATGGACCGCAAAGGCGTCCTCGAATACGCTCGCAAACAGGAAGCCAAGGTGCTCGACCTCAGGTTCACCGACCTGCCCGGCCTCTGGCACCACGTCAGCTTTCCCCTTCATCAGCTCGACGAGCAGTCCTTCGAAGACGGATTCGGCATGGACGGCAGCTCGATTCGCGGCTGGGCATCGATCCACGAATCGGACATGCTTCTGGTTCCCGACCCCGCCTCCGGTTTTATGGATCCGTTCCGCGACGAGCCCACGCTGGTGATGATCGCCGACGTGGTCGATCCCGTCACCCGCCAGTCCTATCCGCGCGATCCCCGCTTCATCGCCCGGAAGGCGGAATCCTACCTGGTGGCGAGCGGCGCCGGCGACGAGGCCTTTTTCGGCGCCGAGGCCGAGTTCTTCATTTTCGATAACATTCGCTTCGACCAGCGCGAACAGCACGCCTTCTACTTCATCGACGCCGAGGAAGGCCGCTGGAATTCGGGCCGCGAAGCCCACAACCTCGGCTACCGCCCCCGCTACAAGGAGGGTTACTTCCCGGTTCCCCCGACCGACCATTACCAGGATCTCCGCACGGAAATGGTCCAGAAAATGGAGGGTTGCGGGCTGACGATCGAGTGCCACCACCACGAGGTGGCCACCGGCGGCCAGGCGGAAATCGACATGAAGTTCGACACCCTGCTTCGCTCGGCCGACCACATGATGCTCTACAAATACGTGGTGCGGAACGTCGCCTATCAATACGGGAAAACGGCCACCTTCATGCCCAAGCCGCTTTTTGGCGACAACGGCAGCGGCATGCACACGCACCAATCGATCTGGCGCAAGGGCGACCCCACGTTTGCCGGCGACCGGTACGCCGGCCTGAGCCAAACGGCGCTCTGGTATATCGGCGGCCTGCTCAAGCACGCGCCGGCGATCGTGGCCCTTGCCGCGCCCAGCACCAACTCCTACAAGCGGCTGGTTCCCGGCTTCGAAGCGCCGGTGAATCTGGCCTACTCGCGCCGCAACCGCTCGGCCGCTGTCCGCATACCGATGTGCTCGCCCAATCCGAAGGCGAAGCGGCTCGAGTTTCGCCCGCCCGACGCCTCATCGAACCCCTATCTGGCCTTTGCCGCCATGCTGATGGCGGGGATCGACGGAATCGAAAACAAAATTAATCCCGGCGAACCGCTCGACAAGGACATCTACGATCTCTCGCCCGAGGAACTCCAGTCCGTGCCGTCGCTTCCCGCCTCGCTCGAGCAGGCTCTCTCGGCCCTGGACGACGATCACGACTTCCTGCTCAAGGGTGACGTATTCACCGAAGACATCGTTCGGTTGTGGATCGACTACAAGATGAACAACGAAGTCAACGCGGTGCGCATCCGGCCCCATCCTTACGAATTCCAGCTGTACTACGACATATAACCGCACCGGATCGAGTGGATGGGGCTTACCCGTTGCGGAACGGGCCTCGCGCGCGTTCGGCCGAACCGGCAATGCGGAATGGAGGGGAAAAGGTAAATGGCCCGAGAGGCACGCGGACAAAACCATCCTTCCGGAGAGAGCTTGTCCATGACGGGGTTCTCGCGCCTGGGCATACGGCTGGCGGATTGGTCCGAGCGCTGGTTCCCGGACGCATTCGTTTTTGCGCTGGGGGCGATTGCCATCGTGTTCGTGTTCGGCCTGCTCTTGGGCGTCGGAATGCGGGACCTGGTCAACTATTTCGGTGTTGGCTTCTGGAGCCTGATCCCGTTCACGATGCAGATGGTGATCATCATTATCGGCGGCTATGTGGTCGCGTCGTCACCGCCCGTGTACCGGCTGATCCGCCTCCTGGCCACCTTTCCCCGCACCCCTCGGGGCGCGATCGCCTTCGTGGCGTTCTTTTCAATGGCCACCGCCATGGTTAGCTGGGGCCTGAGCCTGATTTTTAGCGGCATGCTCGTGCGAGAAGTCGTCCGAAACGTGAAGGGGATCGATTATCGCGCGATCGGAGCGGCGGCCTACCTGGGCGCGGGTAGCGTATGGGCTTTGGGTTTGTCCTCGTCCGCGGCGCTATTGATGGCCACGCCTTCGGCGCTTCCCGCGGCGCTGGTGAAAATCAGCGGCGTGATCCTCCTCAGCCAGACGATTTACTCCTGGCAAAGCCTGGTCACGGCGGCCATCCTGATCGTCGTGTCCGTGCTGGTCGCCTACCTTTCGGCCCCCCGTCACTCCGACAGGACGGCCGAGTCGTTCGGAGTCACCGCGCCGCTCATCGTGCACGAGCACGAAGAACGCCGCACGCCGGCCGAGTGGCTCGAGTACGCCCCGGCCCTTTCGATCGCCGTGGGGGTTCTCGGCATGGCCTACCTGTTTCAAGTGCTGGCCGCTCGCGGCCCCTTGGCGGCTCTGGACCTGAACACCTACAACCTGCTCTTCCTCATGGTGGGATTGCTGCTCCACTGGAGGCCCCGCTCGTTTGTGAAGGCGGTGAATGATTCGGTGCCCGCCACGGCCGGCGTGCTGATCCAGTTCCCTTTTTACGGGGGGATTTTCGGGATGATCTCGTTTTCATCGATCTCCCACACCATGGCGCGTTTCTTCGTGCGCGTCTCTTCGCACGGCACCTTCCCTCTGCTGGTGTCGATCTATTCCGCCGTGCTCGGGATGTTCGTGCCGTCGGGCGGGAGCAAATGGATCATCGAGGCGCCTTACGTGCTGCAGGCGGCCAAGGATCTTCACGTCAATCTCGGCTGGGTCGTGCAGATCTACAACGCTTCGGAAGCCTTGCCCAATCTGATCAACCCGTTCTGGATGCTGCCCCTGCTGGGTATCCTGAAAGTCCGGGCCCGCGACCTGGTCGGGTTCGGAATGCTCTACTTCTTCGTGAATGCCGCGCTGGTTCTGTTTTTGATGTGGTTCCTGGCGCGGACCTTTGCCTACGTCCCGCCGGTCATGCCATAGGCCGGGCCATCGAAAGATCGCTGTGCCGGGACCCGGCCGCCGGCTGCCAAACGCCGCGGCGACCGGCAAAATTTTCCGGCAGGCTCTTCGCTGGGGGCCCGCAAATACGGCTCGCATGAGGCGTTTCCGGAGAAATACCTGCTAGAATGCACGGTGCGTCGAAGAAGGTGCAAAAAGTGTTGATGCGGCGGGGTTGCACCCCGGCGCGGTCACCCAAACGGATTGTATTTCAGGTTTTTCCGGAGCCGAATCGTGCGTAATGTCACCCGTTCACTGCTTGGGATTTCCACACTCTTGCTGGCGGTCATTTTGGCCGGATGCGGCGGCGGCACAACCTTTGGCATTTCCGTCAGCCTGCTCACCTCGCCGGCGCCGACGGTTGACCAAGGGCAAGTCGTCATCGTCACGGCCACCGTCGTCAATGATAAGTCGAACAAGGGTGTCACGTGGAGCCTGAGCGGCGCGGGCTCGCTCACCAATTCCAGCGCGACGACGGTGACTTACGTTGCGCCCGCCACCGTTTCGAGTACGGCGAAAGCGACCGTGACCGCCACTTCCGTCTCCGATACCACCGCCACCGCCGCCATCTCCATTCAGCTGAATCCTCCGCCCTCCATCACGACCACGTCGCTGCCCTCGGGCACTGCCGGCACCTGCTACGGCCAGACTTCGACCTCGTCGTCCGGCGTCACCTGCAATGGCGAGGCCTTGAGCGAGGCTGGCGGTGTCGCGCCCTACACCTGGGGCGTGACCGCGGGAGGGCTTCCGCCCGGCTTGAGCCTCAACCCCAGCGCCGGCGTCGTTACCGGAACTCCAACGACTCCCGGAACCTTCAACGCGACGATTACCTTATCCGATTCGGCCGGGCTCTCCTCCAGCGCGAGTATCGCCATCACGATCGCGAACCCGCCCGCCCTCGCCGTCGTCACAACATCGCTGCCGACCGCGGCGATCGGCGTGAGCTACAGCGCGACGCTCGGCGCGTCGGGCGGCGTGGCTCCCTATAAATGGGCGCTCGCCCCGGCCAGCCAGCCTCTGCCGGGTGGCCTGGGGATAAGCCCGAGCGGCGTCATCAGCGGCACGCCCAGCGCAACCGGCACGTTCGACTTTACCGTCCAAGTGACCGATTCCGAGGGTCCCAGCCCGGTCTCGGCGACCCAAGCGCTGAGCATCATCGTGAACCCGGTGCCATTTTCGATCTCGACGACTGCCCTGCCCGGCGGCACGGCGGGCATTGCCTACAGCACCACGCTGCATTCGAGCGGCGGGGTGGGGCCGGTCACCTGGCAGATCGTCGGCGGCTCGCTGCCGGGTTGGGCGGGGCTCGATCCGAGCACCGGCGTGATCTCCGGCCCGGCTGCCGCCGGCACGTCGTCCTTCACCGTGCAGGCCAGCGATTCCAATACGCCCGCCGACATCGCCACGCAATCTCTTTCGATCGCGATCTCCGCAACCACCGAAAACTCGCTTCTGAAAGGTCAGTATGCCTTCTCGCTCGGCGGCTACGACGGCGGGCTGGTCGGCAGCTTCACCGCCGACGGCCAGGGCCACATCACCGGCGGCACGGAAGATATGGAAGACCAGGCCAGCGGTGTGAGCGCCGCGGACGTACTCATCAATTCCGGTTCCTACACCATTGGAAACGACAGCCGCGGCGTGCTGAGCTACACCGACGCCAACGGCAATACCTTCACGTTCGATCTGGCTCTGAGCGCCGGTAGTTCACCCACCGGCTCTTCGATCGGAGGCGCGATTGTCGAAGCCGATGCGCTCGGAAACAATTTGACCGGCTCGTTCGCCCTGCAAAACTCCTCCGCGTTCTCGACCACGGCCCTTGCCGGCAGCTACGCGTTCGGCTTTTCCGGGTGGGACTCGAGCGCGAAACCCGACGTGGTCGTCGGCAGCGCCAGCATTTCCTCGGGCGCGGTCAGCAGCGGCTTGCTCGATGAAAATGACGCGGGATCTCTGAGTTCGGCCGTTTCCTTCACGGGAACGCTCGGCGTCAGCTTGAGCGGCCGCGGAACGGTCACCTCGAGCGTTGCCCAGGCGAACTTCACGTTCTACGTCGTGTCCCAGACCGAATGGTTCGCCATTGCCTACGACCCGGCAAGCCACGCCGTTCGCACCGGCCTGGTCGAGCAGCAGACCGGCGGGCCATACGCGAACACCTCGATCAACGGAACGATGGTGCTCGAATCGCAGTCCTCGACTGCGGCTCCCGCGCCCGAGGCGGTGGTCGGCCTGTTCACTTCCGACGGGAGCGGCAACGCCAAAGCTTCCCTGGATGTCGACCAGGCAGGAACGGTCAGTACGCTAACCGATACCGACACCCTGAGCTTTAGCTCGACCGACAACGGCCGTTTCACCGCCACGCCGGCGACCTCGGTCCCCTTCGTCGGCTACATGATCGCGCCCAATCAAGCCTTTATCGCCGGCACGGGCCAGGCGCCCAGTTTCGGCACTTTCGAGCAGCAATCCGCCGGACCCTTCAGCGCCTCCTCGCTCGATGGATCCTTTTTCGTGGGCTCTCTGCCGCTCGTATCGGCGCCCCCCGGCGCGCAATCGCCCACCGTCTCATCCGGAGTCATCGCCTTCGACGGCGTTGTGAATCTTTCGGGGACGCTCGATTCGAGCCATGCGGGAACGGCGACAACCACCGAGTTGACCGATACCTACAGCGTCGCCGCGAGCGGCCGCGTATCGATCTCTCCCTCGGGCGCGATCATGTACGTCGTCAAGTCATCCAAAATCATCATCCTATCGACGGGGCTGGCGGGTTCGACGAATCCTCTGATCGAGATCGCCCAGCGGTAGAGGCCGGTTCGCGGCGTCCCGATTTTGAATCTTCCCGGTTCGGCGCTCCGCCCCGTGAGGCGAAGCCCCCCCCCACTTTCGTGGGGTTTGTGCATTAAGTTAATGTCCCATTAGGACCCTTAACAGCCGCTCCTGCTGGTGGAATACAATCCCCCCGACTTCACACTACCGCTCGCTGCCTCAGGGTATCGACGCCGGGTCCGGGCAAACCTGCGGCGGCGCTCGGTGAAAGGCCCGGCTGGCTCAGCCAGCCGAGGCCGGGATGGGCTGGGTTAGCAGAAGATTTTAGAGGTATGCCCTAAACGAGGGAAAGGAGCTTCGCCGATGAATGCAGCAGGGAGACAAGACTGGCTTTGGCATGCTGCGCGCTGTGGAATCCTGTTGGCAGCAGCGCTGGCGTGCCCCATTCGCGGCTATTCCAATGGCAGAATCATCTCGCCGACCGCTACGCTGACCGCTTCCTACGGGCCCAACGGGGGCCAGGTCGGTTTTTCCATGGCGAGCAGCGCCGACGGTTCGGTCGTGGTGATTGGCGCGCCCTCGACTACTCTCAGCGGCACCAGTGCGGGAACCGCGAGCGCCGCGGGCGTGGCCTACGTGTTCGTCGAACCGGCAAGCGGGTGGGGCGCCACGCTGCCGCAGCCCACGATCATCGAGGCCTTTACGCCCGTGGCGAACGCTTATTTTGGCTCCTCGGTGGCGATCAGCAGCGACGGCAGCAGGATCGTCGTCGGCGCGCCGGGCGACACTGGCGTCACTGCTGGCGCGGGCGCGGCGTGGGTCTTCAATGAGCCCGTTCCCAACGGTTGGGCGCCGGGCTCCTATGTCCAAAATATCAAACTCATCGCCTCGGACGGCGTGTCGAGTGATCAGTTCGGCGCCTCGGTGGGAATTAGCGGCGACGGCGGCACGATCGTCGTTGGCGCGGAAAACCACCAGGTCACGGCCAATCTGACGAATTATGCCGATGCGGGCGCGTCGTACGTCTTTACAGCCCCAAGCGGGACTTGGGGTGAGGTTCAGGAACTCAGCGCCTTTTCCCCGTCAGCCAATGAAAACTTCGGCTCCTCGGTGGCAATCAACGCTGACGCCAGCGCGATCATCGTCGGCGGGCCCGGCAACAATTCCAGCCAGGGCGCGGCGTACGTCTTCACGGCGCCGGCCGGGACCTGGAGTCAACTGATCGAGCTCACTGCCTCGGGCGGAGTGTCGAATGATCGGTTCGGCTCCTCGGTGGCGATCAGCGGCACGGCGGCCGCCGGGTCGACGGCCGTCATCGGCGCCCCGGGTGCCAGCTCGAGCCAGGGCGCGGCGTACGTCTTCACGGCGCCGACCGGGACCTGGAGTCAGGTTGCCGTGCTCACCGCCTCAGGAGCAACAAACGGCAGTGAGCTCGGCACTGCCGTGGCGATCAGCAGCGATGGCGGCACGATCGTCGCCGGCGCTCCCGGCGCACCGCCGGCCGCCACCGGCTCCTACTCCCAAGGCACGCTGTATCAGTTCGACCAGCCGGCCAAGGGCAAGACAACCCTCTCCTGGGCCAACGAGACTCAATCGGACACATTCGAATTTTCTAAATCGTCGCAACCGACCCAGGTCAATTTCGGATTCTCCGTGGCCGTCGGTCTGGCCAGCAGGAATTCGTGGGCTTTCGCCGGCGCGCCAGGCGTCGGCACGAGCCCGGGGTCCGCGTACATCTTCGCAGGCAAGTGAAACGGGATCGCCGCGCCAACCCTGGCTGGGCGCGGCGATAAAGTGACCGAAAGGCAGGAAGGCAGACTCGAAAACCGCGCCGAAGACGTGCGCTAGTTCGTTGCCGTGGCGCTCGTCTCCGGTTGCGGCGGCCCGAACCCGGGCTCACCGAGTTGCCAGAGCAGAAAGCCGATTTCGTCGGCAAAGAGAAGTTGCTTCCGGGACAAGCCGGCGCTTATCGCATCTCCCCGGCCCGCATCGCCTCGGTTGGTGTGGATGCTCAGCAGGACCGGCAGACCGCTGCTCGAGTCCGCGTCGAGGCGCGCGGCCATCTTCGCCGATTGCCATATCGGAACCTGCGCGCCGGGCAAGCCGGCTTCGAGCAGCACCGCCGGGTAGCGCACTCCCGGCTTGACGTGCTCGTAGGAGCTGAGCGATTCGAGATGGCGGAACCCCTCGATCGTTTTCATGTTCCCGAATTCCGTTTCGCCCGCCCCGCCGTTCGATGTATTCCCCATTCGGAGTGGGTCCAGCAGGCCCGATTCGATCACGACGGCCCGAAACAGTTCCGGGTTGGTCGTGATGGCGCGCCCGATCAGGATCGCGCCGGCCCCGCCGCCAATCGCCGCCAGGCGCGCCGGCGTCGTATACCCTTGGTCGATCAGATAGCGAGCGCAGGTGAGCAAGTCCTCGAAACGCGTAGGCGCGCCAACCCGGGGGAAGGCCAGCACGCCGCCCCGGTCGAGCCAGAGGCTCCAGCGAGGCCGGAAGACGGCGGCGGATGAAATCGAGCGGGCGCCGGAGGCGACCAGCAGCGTGGGATGGGTTCCGTCGCGGTGGGTGCCCTTCTTGTAGACGATTGTCAGGGGCACCAGCGTGCCGTCCGACCCGAGCGCTATCGCACTGGTCGAGGCGATGCCGGTGGGATCGTCGTACGGACTCGAGGGCCACAGATCGGCCCGCACGACGGTTCCCTTCCTGGAATCGTAGCGGTAGATCGCCGGCGCCCGCGTCGGGGAGGAAAGCTGCACCAAGGGCCCGTCCGCGCGAGGATCCGCATCGTAGAGGCTGACGCTTCCGTGAAAAGGCAAGGCCGCGCGGACGATCCCTTCCGCGGAACGATAAGGCACCCGAATCACCGAGGTCCGCATGGGGCCGCGCACCGTCAAATAAACCGCGTCGCTCAGCGCTTGCATGCCGGTGACAGTCTGGTTGGGAGCAAGCTGAAGCATCAGGCCCCAGTTGTCCAGGCCGGGACTGCGCAACGGCACTCGCGCGATAACGGGTCCCTCCGACCCGTTGGTCAGCACGAAAAGCTGATTGCCGCGCAACCGGTAGTCGAGGATGGTTACGTTGTCGTTGCCGATTCGCGTCCAGTGAATCGCCGCTTTGCCCACCTGCGCCAGCGGCGCCGCGTAGAGGATCAAGGAGCCGTCGGCGTTCCGCCTCAGAACGGCTACCACATAGTTCGAGCCGGGCGCGGTTGCGACGAAGGGGACGCCGAGAGCCGAACTGCTGCTATTTGCCGTGACTCGCGGGTCGAACTCGGCGATGTCGGTGGATGGATCGGTTCCCAAGCGATGCAGATAGATCCGGCTGCGTTCCTGCGCCGCACCGGGGGCGTTCCGGGATTCCACCTTCACGATGCGGTCATAAAACAATGCATGACCGTCCGGCAGCCAGGCGGCCACCGGGAGCCCTATGTCGCCGACCGCTTCGGGCATCGGCGTACCGGTCGCGGTGTTCAAGAAGTGCAAAGTTGTTTTTCCCGTGACGGGGTCCGAGATGGCGTACGCGATGTGGGTGCCGTCGAAAGACGGCACGAAGAAAGCGATCCTGGAACTTGCCGCGCCGGCAGGGTGGCCCGCGCCGGGATCGACCAAAAGCAGTTCCTTGCCGGAAAGGCCGATGCGCTGATAGAGAGCGTAGGAATCCCGCCCCCGTCCTTTTTTCAGGTAAAAGTAACGCTCGCCCGGCAGCACCACGACAGACCCGATTCGCGCCGGTTCGGATTCGTCGATGGTTTTCAGCTCGCCGAGCAGGCTCGCCCGGCCGGGAATGTTGCCGAGCACGGAGCGGGCATGCCGGGCCTGCTGGCCGATCCAAGCCCGCGCCGCCGGATCCCCGGAATCTTCCATGTAGCGATAGGGGTCGGCTACATCGACGCCAAAATAGGTGGTCGTTACCGTGCGAACCGGAGCCGGCGGCGGCTTGGCCGGCGTTCCCTGCGCCGCAAGCGGCAAGGCCATGAACAGCAGAGCGAAGAAGGCTGCCAACCGACTCATTCCCATTCCCCCGTGAAAGAAAAAACTACGCTACATAATGCCGCAGCGGAAGCTGTCCCGTCTCCCATTCGTGCCTATCGGTTACGGTGGAGAGCGCCGGTAGAAGAGCCGCGGGTGTTGCCGAGTTGAAGGCTTTCGTCTGTCTTGCGGCGCATCGAAGGGATAGAATTGCACGCTGCACATGAAAGTGAAGCGCAAATTTGCCGCGCCTGATTTTCGCCGCTTGCGCCTGGCCGGGATGTTCGTCTCGGCCGCGATTTTAACCGCAGCCTTCTCCTCGATGACCTGTCTCGGGCAGGGCTTGCCTGCTAAGACAAACGCTAAGACGAACGCAACGGTGAAAAGCGCCTCGCTAGCCGTCCATTCCCAAATGGATGAATCGAGCCAGGTGGTGCAAACGCTGAAAAAGGGCGACGCCTTGATCCTGGATTTTCAAATCGCGGGAACTACCGGCGACTGGTGCGGCATCCGGTTGCCGGGCCAAAGCGCCAGCCTGGGCTACGTGGAATGCGGAGCGCTGAATGTGGTCCAGCCGAAGCGCGAGCCGCAAAACTCGCCGTCGTCCCCTGCCGAATCCGCCGGTGAGGTGGGCGCAAGCGCCGGCCAGGCGCCGCCGGCCATCCATCTCTCCCTTTCTTCTCCGACCGCGCGGTACACCGCCGCTTACAATCAGATCAAAAGCCTGGTGGTGCATGACGACGAAATCGACACGCTAAAAATGGAAGAGATCGATCGCCAGGCGAAGAGCGGAACCTCCGCCGCGATGGACCGGGCGGCCTTGGCCCACCTCGCCGCCGGGACGTTCGATTTCTCGGAAAGCGAAACGGGCGAGGCCCTGGAGCAGTTCGGTTCCGCGGTGGGATTTGCCTCACGAAATCCCAATATCCTCTATATCAGCCTGCTCGATCTCGGCTACGTCCACCTGCTGCGCAGCGAGTACGGCCCGGCGCGCCAATCCCTCGGTCGCGCCCGGAAATTGAGACCGGATTCGGCGGTGGTGGCCGAACTTTTGGGCTGGGCCGACTACAGCCTGGGCCGACTGGACCAGGCCGTGGCCGAACTCGAACAAGCGCAGCGCCTGCGGCCCAACCCGGAAGCGGGCGCGCTGCTGGCCGAGGTCCGGCGCGATCAGCAAACCGAGCGAGGTTTCCACCAAAGCGAAAACAGCCGCTTCCTCGTCCGTTATGAAGGCGGCGCCGCGCCGGAACTGGCCGAGGAGATCCTCGACGCGCTCGAAGGCGATTTCGAAACCCTCCAGGCCGCCCTGGAATTCACCCCGGCGCAGCCCATCGACGTAATTTTGTACACGGGCCGAACATTTCGCGACGTTACTGGCGCGCCGAGATGGTCGGACGCCATCAACGACGGCCGCATCCGCATTCCGGTCGAGGGCTTGACCGGCGTCACTCCCGAACTGGCGGGCGTACTCAGGCACGAGCTCACGCACAGCTTCGTTCGGCAGATGACCGATGGGCGCTGCCCCACCTGGCTGAATGAGGGTCTCGCCCAGTGGTTCCAGGGCCGCCGGAGCAATCAGGACGCCCAGATCCTGGCTACCCTGTATCAGGAGAAAAAGTACATCCCGCTCCGATATCTGGAAGGCTCGTGGATGCGTTTCCCAACGCCCGTCGCCGTGTACGCCTACGGCTGGTCTCTGGCTGCCGTGGAGTCGATCATCGCGAATTCGGGCATGTATGGTATCGAGCGGATTTTCATCCGGCTAAAGGAGGAAGATTCCGCCCAAATGGCTCTCGAAAGGGCCTTGCAGTTGAGCTATTCCGATCTCGAACTGCAAACCGTCGAATACCTGCAAAAGACATATCTGCACTAGCCGCCCGAGCGGCTTCACACGCCCGGCCATATCGCCAGGGACCATGCCCGGGACAAAACGATGGGTTAGCGGGCGCCGCTTCGCCGCCGATTTGGCCGGCGGCAACCTGTACTCCCCGGCCACTTCGATCGTGCCGCTTCCGTCGGCGGCGCCCAAGCCGTGGTAGGTCCCGTTGCCGTGAATGCCATGCAATTCCCCGCTGCCCTCGGAAAATGCCCACCGGCCCGAATAGGTGGCCGAACCGTCTTTCCGCTGGTTGCGGCGAAGGCAAGCGGGCTCTCGCGAGGTCTTTGGCGGACGGATGAAATTGCCCGCCGCTGTTTTGAGTTTGTTCGTGAGAAGATTCAGCATGGCGGTGACTTCAAGCAGGGCCAACGTTGACGGCGCAGGCGGGCGGTTATAGCTTAGATAGGTAGCCGGAACCAAAAGCGAGCCGGGGGAAACGGCCGCCAAGCGGCATGGATATTTTTGAAGAAATCGTGAGGTTGCGGCGGGAAGGGCGGCGCGCGGCGCTGGCGACGATCGTGCACGTCAACGGATCGATTCCCAGCTTCGAAAGCTCCCGCATGCTCGTGCGCGACGACGGCACGATCGCCGGGACGATCGGCGGCGGCTGCGTGGAAGCGGAAGTGTGGGCCGCGGCCAAGGACGTGATCCGCGCCGAGCGGCCGCGCAAGCTGACCTTTCACCTGAACAACGATCCCAGCTACGATACCGGTCTGATTTGCGGCGGCACGCTCGAGATATTCGTCGAGCCGGTGCTGCCTCGTCCGCGGCTCTGCATTTTCGGCGGCGGGCATGTTTCGCTTTCGCTATCGCGGGCGGCGCACGACGCGGGATTTGAGATCATCGTGGTGGACGACCGCGAATCGTTCGCCAATCGCGAGCGGTTCCCCATGGCAGCCGAGGTGTATACCAGCTTCGAGGATGCCTTCGAGAAAATTCGTCCGAACGCCTCTTCCTATCTCGTGATCGTTACCCGCGGGCATAAAGACGACATGCGCGTGCTGAAACGGGCCGTGGAAACCGAGGCGCGGTACATCGGCATGATCGGCAGCAAACGCAAGGTCCTGGCTGTTTACCGGGCGCTCGAAAAGGAAGGGATTTCGCCCGAAAGGCTCGCCCCGGTGCATGCGCCGGTGGGACTTGCCATCGGGGCGCAGACGCCGGAGGAGATCGCCGTGAGTATCGTTGCGGAACTGATTGCCATCAGACGCGGCGCGGGCGATCTGGCGCACAAGAAAGTCGCCATGGCATCGAAGGCGGTTTCATCGGCCGTCTCCGATTGAGCCGGAAGAAGAACGCGAGAGGGTAAGACACGGTTTGTTTCCAGCGTTACTGACGGAAACAGATTTCTGGCCTGCGGGACGGCAAAGAGCGCAGTCTCTCCGGCCGGTTGGAGAATGCATATGCCAGGACAAAATCCGGCTTCGGCGAAGTGGGTTTCCCGATTTTGGAATTGGTTCCCGGGCAGGGGCTGAGCCGATGCTTGCCGCCGTTATCCTGGCTGCGGGCGAATCCCGGCGAATGGGATTCCCGAAAGCCCTGCTTCCCTACCGCAGTGGCACGTTCCTCGAACATCTGATCGGAATCACGGAACATGCTCGCATTGGCGCGCGTCGCGTCGTGGTGGGCGCTCATGAGGAGGAGATCGGCCGGAGCGTGACTCTGCCTTCGGGGGATTGGGTGGTGAATCGGGAATGGAGCAAGGGCCAGCTATCCTCGATTCGCGCGGCCATCGAAAGCTTGAGCGGGGTGGAAACGGAGGGCATTTTGCTCGTGCTCGTCGATCATCCACTCGTCACGAAACGCGTTGTCGGGACTATGCTGGAAGCTTTCGATCGTTTGCCCGGCTCCATCGTGATTCCCACCTGGCAAGGGCGGCGCGGGCATCCGGTGATCTTGCCGACCCGGCTTTTCCCCGAGTTGCGCCGCGCCTCGGACGAGGTCGGCGCGCGGGCGGTCGTCTGGGCGCATGCCGATGAAGTGGCCGAGGTCCCCACTGAAGAAGAGGGTGTCGTGCTGGATATCGACGACCGGGCCACATTCGAGCGGCTGTTCCCCTCATCTTCGGAACCGCTCGTGCACTAGAAGCCGCCGCTCAACCCTTCCACTACAGGCCCAGGAACTGAAATTCCTCTTTTTTTTCGCCGCCTTTTGCGGAGACGCCTAGCGCGAACGCGCAATCAGCGCTTCGACGGCATCGCGCGCCAGGTCGGCCGCGTGGTGGGTTGCCGGTTCGAGTCCGCCGAGCTCGCTGGCGATCCGGTCTGCGGTAATTTCGCCGATTTCCGCGAGAGAACGGCCCATCACGAGTTCGGTCAACAAGGAACTGCACGCAATCGACGTGACGCAGCCGCGCGTCCGGAACCGGGCGGCGGCGATGCGGCCGCCTTCCATGCGAACCGCCAGGCGAAGAATATCGCCGCAGACGGGGTTCGAGACCTCCAGCACGGTTGTCGCATCGGGAAGCTCTCCCGCGTTTCGCGGATGCTCGAAATGATCGAGCACGGCTGGGCTGAACATGGCCAGCAGTATGGCAAAGCCTGCCGGCGGCCGCAATGCCCACGCGATGATTCGCCGGCCGGAAGAGGATTCGACCCCCGCGGGCAAGGCAATCCGCCACCGCAGTGGTACGGAAGTTGGATTGACGCTTCTTCTGCATCGAATCGAAAATCAATGGCAGGGGAATCTTGCGTCCAGACCGTTTCGGTATACACATTTGGCTCTTCGTTGTTATCGGCACCGCCTTGGCAATGGGCGGCGTTTGCCTGGCGATTTTCCTGCCGGGGACGGTCCCGCCGTTCCTCGTTCTCCTGCCCCGGATTTATGCGTCCACGCTTGCCGGCTCTTGTTTCTGGTTCCGGGCGAAAAACACCGCCGATCGTGAAGGAACGTTCTGGCGGCTATGGGCGTGGGGATGCTGGCTCTGGACGATTACGGGAGTCATCAGCCTGGTTTCGCGTTCCACATCTCCCATACCCACCGTGAAACTTTTCAGCGCCGCGTTGACCTTTATACCCCAGGTTCTGTTTATGGCCGGACTGGTCATGCAACCGGAAATATCCGAAGGGCGGCTGCGCGACCCCGTGGTTCGCTACGAAGCGGCCCTGGTGGCCCTCTGGTGGACGTATCTATATATCCTGATCCTCATTCCTTGGCATTGGGTGCTGCCCGATGCCCGGCAATACTTGGCCGCCCTCGGCGGCCTCCATGATTTTCAGTACGCCTCGATGGCGGTTTGGATGGTGGCGCTCGCGCTGTCCACCCAGGGCGGTTGGCGCCGCGTGTACTGCAACCTGACAGGCGCCATTGCCCTGTTCGCCGTGTCCATGGGTTTCTTCTACCAGGCATGGGACAGTCAACGATGGCTTCCGACCATGCTCTTTCAGGCGTTGCTCGCCGCGGCTTTTCTATGGATGTCGCAATGCGCGCTGATTCCCACTGCGGCGCGGCCCGATGAGCCGGTCCGCAGGCAGGAACCGACGCTCGGCGCCGGGGCTTGGCTCGCTTCCATTACGGCGATCGGCATTCCGGCGCTGGCGCTTTGGTCCCGGTTTTTGAGCGCCGCGCCCGAGCCGGTGCGGCACTTTCGCTTGTTCGTTTCCTTCACGACGCTCGTGGTGGCCGTTCTTATTCTGTACCGGTGGCAGGATGTGGCCGAAAGCCAGAGGGAACGGTTGGTGGGCGAGCTGGGAACGTCCGTGCAGGAGTTGCGGCAACTGCAAGGCCACTTCGCCGAAACGGAGAAACTGGTTTCTCTCGGGCAGCTGGCTGCGGGAGCGGCCCATGAAATCAACAATCCCGTCGCGGCCATGCTCGGCTATTCCGAACTGCTGCGGAGCGATCCCTCGGCCTCTGGCCGCGTGCTCGAGTTCGGCGGTAAGATCGGAGATCAGACGCGCCGCATCCGAAGCCTCGTGCACAATCTGCTCAGCCTGGCCGAAGGAGAAAGGAGGGAAAGCGAACTCGTTGACGTTTCGACGCCGCTGCACGGCGCTTTGGAACTGCGCCGGATCTCGATCGGGCAGCGCAAACAAAATCTATCCCTCGTCACCGATGATGGGGCGCCCCTGCAGGTGTGGGGCGATCCGGAGAAGCTGCTCCAGGTTTTTTATCGCCTTTTCCTAAACCTATCGGAAGGCGGCGAAACGGACATCGAGGTGCGGGTGCGCAACGACGACGCCCAGGACCGGGTGACGGTCGAGCTTGCCGGGCGGCCGGCCGTTGACTCGCCGGCTGCCGCATTTCCAAACGCCTACAACTCGCAAGGCGCGTTTGATAGCAAGGAATTGAGCCTGAACGTCTGCTACATGATCGTCAAAGAGCATGGGGGCACAATCGTTCGGGAAAGCCTTGAGGGCGGTGGAACCAGGTTCCGCATCAGCCTGCCGGCCGCCGCGGAACGTTCTATGCCTCTGGTCGTATCCTGAGGCGCGACGGCCTTGGCCGGGGGACGGCGGAGTTGCCGGCTTCAATCGCGGTTGTCGGCTGCGCGCCGGGCCGATAGAATCGACTTCGAGGCGTGATGGCCAAGCGGCTTTCAACGGGACCGGGAAGGCGCGTGGTATCCCTTGCTCCATCGGTCACTTCGATTCTGTTCGCGATGGGAGCCCGGGAGGACGTGGTCGCCGTCAGCCGGTGGTGCCGCGAGGTTGCCGACGTGCGCGGTCTGCCGGAACTCGGCGATAGCTGGGCCAACGAGCCGAGCGCCCTGGCCCGGTTCCGGCCGACGCTGATCGTCGGCTCGGTTCCCTACCGGCCGGAAACCCTCGCGCGTTTGCTCGAATATCCCGCGCCTTTCCTGGCCACAAATCCGCGCACGCTGGCCGACATTTTCAACGAAATCCACCTGCTCGGCGCCTTGGTGGGCCGCACGCGAGCCGCCAGGCAGTTGGTTCGGCGGATGCGCTCGGAAATGGATCGGATTGCCCGGCGAGTCCGGCCCGCGCGGCGCCGTCCCAGAATCTACGCCGAAGCATGGCCGCATCCGAGAATCAGTTCCCCGCCCTGGGTGGCCGAACTGATCGACATGGCCGGCGGGAAAATGGTGGTGCCTGCCGGCAAGAGAATTGAAGATGCTCAAATCCTGCGGGCCAAGCCCGAAATTATCGTGCTGGCCTGGACCGCGACCGGAAACCGTTCGCGGCCCGAGTCGGTCTTGCGCAACCCTCGATGGCGGTCGGTTCCGGCGGTGAAAAGCAAAAAGGTTTTCGTTGTCCCGGATGCCTGGCTGAATACGCCTGGGCCGCCCTTGCTCGATGGGTTGCGCGCCCTGGCCGGGCTCTTGCAGCCGTCGCCGCCCGGCGCCGCCCGGTAGGTTCTCATGCGAGTGGTCGTGGCCGCGTTGATCGAAGAAAATGGACGTCTCCTGGTAGGCCAGCGGAGGCGCGGCGATACGTTTCAGTTGAAGTGGGAGTTTCCCGGCGGCAAGCTGCGGCCCGATGAAACACCCGAGCAGGGCTTGGCGCGGGAGCTGCGGGAGGAGCTCGGAGTCGAGTCGGTTATCGGCCCCGAGCTCTATCGTACCCGGCATCGCTACAGCGAATTTTCCCACGAACTGCTCTTGATCTTTTTCGCCGCCCGCTTGCGGGCCGAGCCCGCCTGCCTTGCCTTCGAGCAGGTATGCTGGGTCGAACGGGCTCGCCTTCCCTGGTTCGAATTCCTTCCCGCCGACCAGGAACTGGTGGTCCGCCTGGCCGCGGGCGATTTTGCAACGTCCTGAAGGGACATCCGCGCATGACCGTCATCGCCCAGCCCGCTTGCGCGGCTTTTCCGGCGCAAGCCATCCATCCCTTGCAACGTATAACGGAAAGGCCACTTAGCAGAAGTGGCCGCGGGCGGCGGCATGTGCCTCGGGTGTTATACTCGGCATGACAAAACCCCACAATTGGCGATACTCTCGACAGGAGAAGTCATGGCAACGAAAGTGAATCGCGCGGCGGCTGGGGTAGAAACACCAGCTTCCCCTTATTCGCCGGAATTGCTCCTTGGTCTTTACCGGATGATGGTGATGTGCCGGATGTGCGATGAAAAGGCGCGCATCCTGTTCCGTCAGGGAAAATACGGCGGAAATTTCTATTCCAACGTGGGCCAGGAAGCCGGCGAGGTGGGCGCAGCCTATAGCCTCCGCCAGGACGACTGGATTGCCCCCACCCATCGCGATTGGACCTCGGGCATCATCAAGGGTGTGCCACTCAAGCTCGCCTTCGCCCAGTTGTTTGGCAAGGTGGACAGCCCGGATCGCGGCAAATCCACTCCCGCCCACTTGGGTTCGCCCGAGTTGCACGTCATTACCCCGGCCAGCACGATCGACGCGCAGCTGCTGATCGGCACCGGAGTCGCCTGGGGCTTGAAGCGCCAGCGTAGCGACGCTGTCGTCGTCGCCTACTGCGGCGACGGCGGCACGAGCCTCGGGTGGTTCCACGAGTCGCTCAATTTCGCCGGCGTTCACCAGTTGCCGCTGATCTGCATCGTCCAAAACAACCTGTGGGCCGAGTCTGTTCCCCTGCGCCTGCAAACGGCCCTCACCGATCTTTCCGATCGGGCCAAAGCCTACGCAATTCCCGGAGTTTCGGTCGACGGCAACGACATCCTGGCCG
Source organism: Patescibacteria group bacterium (assembly GCA_035533975.1). GTDB lineage: Bacteria > Acidobacteriota > Terriglobia > Acidiferrales > UBA7541 > JAKASX01. The sequence goes on along the minus strand of DATLSU010000001.1, from coordinate 45,804 downwards.
TTTACGGCGCCGCCAGCGAGGCGATCGCCCGCGCCCGACAGGGCCAGGGGCCCACGCTCGTCGAGTGCAAGACCTACCGCTGGTACGGCCACTCGGAAATCGATCCCGCCAAATACCGCTTGAAGGAAGAGGTCGACGAGTGGAAGAAGAAGGACCCCATTCCCCGCTTCGAGAAATACCTGGCCGAGCGCAAGCTGCTCGGCGACCAGCGGAAAAAACAGGTTCGCGACGAAATTACCCGCGAAATCGACGAGGCCGTCGAATTCGCCGAAAACAGCCCTTATCCGGCGCCCGAAGAGGCGCTCGAGCACATCTGGGCCTGAAGGGCGCATCCACCATGGCTCGCGTAATCACCTACATCGATGCGATCAATGAAGCCCTGCACCAGGAAATGGAGCGCGACGAGCGCGTCTCTATCCTCGGTGAGGATCTGGGCCTGGGCGGCGGCGTCTTCAAGGCGACCGCCGGCCTCTATCAGAAATTCGGCGAGGAGCGCGTGCTGGATACCCCCCTGTCCGAAGCCCTCATCATCGGCGCCGCCGTCGGCGCGTCTCTGGTGGGCTTCCGGCCGGTGCCGGAAATCCAGTTCGCCGACTTCATCGGCGACGCCGTCGATCCGATTCTCCAGCAGGCCGCCAAGCTGCGCTACCGCAGCGCCGGAGGCTTCACCTGCCCGATCACGATTCGCGTCTGCTGGGGCGGAGGAACGGGCGGCGGACTCTATCATTCCCAGGAAAACACCCTCTGGTTCGCGCACGCACCCGGCCTTCGCGTTCTGGTGCCGTCGACTCCCTACGACGCCAAGGGGATGCTGATCGCCGCGATCCGCGATGACAATCCCGTTCTATTCTTCGAGCATAAAAAGCTCTACCGCAGCGCCAAGGCCGATGTACCCGAAGAGCTCTACACGGTGCCACTCGACCAGGCCGCCGTCCGGCGCCCGGGCCGCGACATGACCGTGCTGACCTACGGCTACATGGCCAGCATCGTCATGGAGGCGGCCGAAGAGATGGCCAAGCAAGGCGTCGAGGCCGAAGTCGTCGACCTGCGCACGCTGGCCCCGCTGGACAAGAAGACCATCGTCGCTTCGGTGCGCAAGACCAGCCGCTGCCTGATCGTCCACGAAGACACGAAAACCTTTGGCGTCGGGGCGGAACTGGCCGCCATCCTCGGCGAAGAGGCCTTCGACGATCTGGACGCTCCCGTCATGCGCGTCACCGCGCCCGACGTGCCTCCGGTCCCGTTCAGCCCGCCGCTCGAGAAATTTTTCATGGTGGACAAGCAGAAGATTCTGGCGGGAATGGAAAAACTGGCGGCCTACTGATTGCTGGCCGAATCGACCCGTTGCGAAACGCTCAGGTGAGCATCCGGCCGCCGTCGATCAGAATGACTTGCCCGGTGATGAATTCCGCTTGGATCAGGAACAGCACAGCGTCGGCGATGTCCTCGCCGGTTCCCACCTTGGCAAGCGGCGCCCGCCGAATGTAGCCCTGGTCGATCTCCTCTCCTGCAAACTGGATTTTGCCCGGCGCCACGCTATTGACCGTGATCGACGGGCCGAGCGCCCGCGCCAGGCACCGCGTCATCATCACCACGCCCGCCTTCGACACGCAATAATGGACGTGGCTGGGCTTGGGCTGGAACGCGCCGATCGACGACAGGTTCACGATGCGGCCCCGGCCGGCGCGCCGCATCAAGGGCAGCGCGGCCTGGGCGCATAGATACTGCGATTTCAGATTCGAGTTCAGAGTGAGATCCCATTGCTCTTCGGTCAAGGTTTCAAAGGGCGCTTCGAAATAAACGCCCGCGTTGTTCACCAGAATGTCCAGGCGGCCGAACTCGCCCTCGATGGCGGCGAAAAGCTCGCGCACTTGGCTCGACTGGCTCACGTCGGCGGCAATCACCGAAGCTCTCCGGCCGCTCTTGCGGATCGCTTCGCCCACTTCCCTCGCCTCCTCGGCCGAATGGTGGTAATTGACCACCACATCGGCTCCGGCGGCAGCCAGCCGCAGGGCGATGCTGCGGCCAATGCGCTTGGCCGCGCCGGTAACCAGGGCGACTTGTCCGTTCAAGGCAAGCTCTGCCATCGTGGATTCCTCGGCGTCAAACTAACCGCCGCCGCGGAACCTGTCAACCATGGAGTGGGGTCTCGGCAAGCCCGCCGTGCGGCCGCGCGGCCCGGTTGCGGTATCGTTGCGGTATCGGGGACTGCAACCTTTCACCGCGATCCGGTATCCATAATTCTACAGAGGGTGAGACGCGCGATCATCCGTGTATAATAGTGCCAACAGTTTGCGGGAGGCCCGACCATGAGATGGAGACATTCGCTACCAGCAGTTGTGGGGGCCACTGCCCTGCTTGCGGCCACGGCATTTGCCGCTCCCAAGCGGCCGACATCCCTGCCGGCCGGGAAGATAGCGAGCGAGGAAGAGCTGATCAAGGATTCCGGCTATTCGGGCTGGCGTCTGAAATGGGCGAATATCAACCAGATTGGCGATCGCAACCTCTGCGCGGGCCTGAATTTCTATTCGCTCCAGCGCCAGATCGCCATGGGCAAGCAGGTCGCCCAGCAGGTCATCCAATCCACGCGGATGGTCCACGATCCAGTCGTCACCGCCTACATCAATACAGTCGGGCAGAACATTGTGCGGAATTCGGACGCCCGCGTTCCCTACACCTTCCACGTGGTCGATTCAGACGTCGTCAACGCGTTCGCGCTGCCCGGCGGCTTCGTCTTTGTCAACAGCGGCCTGATCCTACGCGCCAGCGATGAAGCGGAACTGGCCGGCGTGATGAGCCACGAAGCCGCCCACGTCGCCGCCTGCCACGGCGCCAAGCAGGAGACCAAGGCGGACATCGCGCAACTGGCGATGATTCCCCTGTCGATCATGCTTCCTTACGGCTGGGCCGGTTACGGCATCTACGAGGGCGTGAACGCCGCCATTCCTCTCGCGTTTCTGAAATTCAGCCGAGAGGACGAGGCGCAGGCCGATTTCCTCGGCACCGAGTATATGTACAAGGCGGGCTACGACCCCAACGCCATGATCAGCTTCTTCGAGAAAATAGAAGCCGAAGAGCGCCGCCAGCCCGGCACTATCGCCCCGATTTTCGCCAACCACCCGCCCACGCCGCAGCGCATGCTCTGGATCCAGCATGAGATTGCCACCATTCTCCCGCCGCGGCCCGAATACCTGGTCGACACCTCCGAATTCGAAGCCGTCAAGCATCGTTTGGCTCTCTACGAAGCAGGCCACAGAATCCAGAAGAAAAAGGGCGAGCCGACGCTCGAACGGAAGACGGCAACGCCCGGCCACAAGAATCCAAATGACAAGCCGCCGGTTTTGAAGCGCCGCGACCCGGGCAACCCGAACGATCCTTAGTCCCCGGCCGCGGGTAACGAATGACGCCGCGGGCTGTTCTCGCAGCAGCAGCGTTCGCGGCGGCGGTTTCGCTTGGCAACCGATTGAGGGAGGGGCTTCCAGCAGACGGCCTGGACGGATGGGGCCTTAGGTTCGGGAGTGGGAGTGCTCGACGATTCCCAGCTTCTTCATCTCGTCGCCATAATATTTCCGGTACAGGATATCCCACTCCGCCGTGCCTTCCAGGATTTCCTTTTTTTGCGAACCGATTTTATGGCGCACCTGTTCGTCGATTTGCTCTTCCTGCTTCAGCAGATCCTGCAAGAACTTGATAACGTTTTGACGGATCGTGTCGCGATCCTCGACGAACTGCACCGCATCCTCGGAAATCAGGACGTCGGTTACGAGGTGACCCACGCGATTGATCTTTTCACGGCTCAGGCGCATCAACGAAGAATCAGCTTGCGCTCGCGAGCGAGCTGCCCTTTCACTTTTTTATACATTTCCTGGTAGGAAGCGCCGTGGCGGCGCATTTCGTCAGCCCATTGGCTGAGAATTTCGCGCACTTCCTCGTTGAGGCGGTCTTCGATCGCGAGCTCTTCCGTGATCGCATGGCGGATTTTCTCGGTCAGCGCCGAAGCGTCGGTCGCCTCGATCATTTGGGATTCAATTAGCCGGCGGACCAGAGCACGGCTTGTATAGGTGATGTAGTCGCGCGAGAGAAGCAATTCTTAGCCCCGCCTGCCAGTCTATCGGCCACGCGGCGGGGTGTCAAGCGAGCTAAGCCGCGATTCGACAATACGTTAGTGCGGTCTCTCGCTTCGCTTTTTCCGCAGCGTAAAGCGGCGGCTGGCTTTTTTCGGGGCTCTCCGTTAGCATTTGAACGGGCGGTTAGCTCAGCGGTTAGAGCGTCCGGTTTACACCCGGAAGGTCGTCCGTTCAAATCGGACACTGCCCACCATCCGTAGTGAAATTCGGGGCCGTAGTTCAGCCGGTTAGAACGCCTGCCTGTCACGCAGGAGGTCGTGGGTTCGAGTCCCATCGGCCCCGCCATTCTTCTCAATCACTTGCGGAAGCGGCACGGTCGGAGACTGGCCGTTTGTGACGCGGTTTGTGACGTAACCACCCCTGTGAACCCCTTGGCTGAGCGCATCGAGCGCCTTGCGCTTCGCTTCCAGTCGCACATGGCTATAGTGCGCCAGCATCCGGGGCGAGACGTGGCCCGCGATGGCCATTACGGTTTGGTCTGAAGCAAGGGACTCGGCTAGTTCGGTAATTGCGTGGTGCCGCAGATCGTGGAACCGCAGACCGGCCAGCGGACTCTTGACCCTCCGCAGTTCGGCCTTGCACTCGTCGTTACGGCAGGACTCGGCCGGCGGTTGAAGCAACCCACAGGCCGGGCATTCGACCGCACGGGTTAGCCTGCGCCAAGCCGTCCGCCAAGTGGTCATCGGCTGTGACGGATCGGGTTTGGACAATCCCTCGGCGTGGGGGAATAGGAACCAATCCGGCCGTGCTTCGCCAAAGAATCCAAGTGCCCGGTCACGCAGTTCCAGCACCGTTGCCCAAGCGTCGCTGTTGAGCGGTATCACCCGCTCGCCGGCGGCCGTTTTGCTCCGGCGGATCGTCAGTGTGCGTTCGATGAAATCCACGTCGCACCAGCGCAGACCTTTTAGCTCGCATCCCCGCATCGTAGTATTGAGCGCCAGCCGCGCGGCCAGGAACGTAGTTCGCCATTCCGGGCGGCTCGCCGCCAACTTCAGCAATCGCGCCTTTTCCTCGGGTGCAAGCGCCCGCCCAATGTCGCGCCGCTCGGGCAGCGGCCTCAGATCGTCGGCCACAAGATGCCAACGCTTCGCACGCTTGAGTACGCGGCTCAGAATGCCAAGCTCAAGATTCACGGTGCGATTGCTGATTCCGTTCCCTTTGCGGCGCGCGATGTACTGGCGGATCGCATCGCCGTTTATGCGCGTGAGCGGCGTCGCCGCGAAGAAATCCTTCAGCCGCCGAATCCGCTCCCGCTCGCTTTGAATGCTCTTGGGGGCGAGGTGCGGTGAGCGGTCCGTGAGGTAGCGTTCGCAAGCCTCGCCGAAAGCCACCCGTGCGAACTGCTTGCTCGATGGTGCCAGCTTGCCCTCCGATGCCTGAGCGATAGCCTGCTTCTCACGTGACTGTCCCTCGCGCCAGTCTTGGGTGTGTAGCGATTGCCGGTAGCGCACACCGTTGACCGTGAAATCCGTGTGCCACGTCTTGCCGCGCTTGTAGAGCATCATCGCCTCCCCTGTATCTCTCCCTCGGGAACCTGATAGGGAACCTTGAGATCGCCCCGGTTGATAGCCCTCGTCAGCCAGTTCGGAGTCAGGCCGGTGCGCCTGGCCACGCGCTTCTTCCAGTCGGCACGGCGGAAATCCTCGGGCAGCATGTCTCGAAGCGCCGCGCGTGCCCTCTTGAGCGTCCTTTCTCTCTCCGCACGCCGGCGATGAAGGGTCGCCTTTATCGCCGTGTGCTGCGTGGCGCACCGCCGTGCACAGAATCGCTTGTTGCGGTGACCGCTACGATTCAGAAAATATCGCCCGCAGCGGTCGCACCGCCTCACATCATCGGCCAGCGGGCTTGTGATCAGACTGGTGAAGGTTCGGGCCGCCTCTAGGGGCGTCACCCAATCAGGCGTGTCTGGCGAGGGGGTCGATCCAATGCGTTGCGCTCCAGGCGTCAGGAAGGCATGTTCGCGCGAGTCACAGCCGAAGGAGAGATGCCACTCAGAGATGTCCGCGCTTAGGCGACGGAAGAGGCGGGGAAATCTAAGCATCCATTCACGAAAGCTACGCCCCGCATCGAGCCAACTATCCACGTACTCCCGAATTCCCTCCAACAGGCACTCGCGTTCGCGCGTCTTCTCGCTCTCAGTAGCCTGGCGTTTGTGAGCGGGCGGGATCGGAGAGCCCCAATTGATGCGCAGGTTGACGAACCGCTCGCGGGCCTCGCCGCCGTTCAGAGCCGCGAGGAAATGGCTCCAGGTGGTGCTCTGCTCTGCTAGCGTCTCGGGCCTCGCTCCGAATTGCACACAATATTGATAGCACAAACATACTAGATTGTCGATACAAATATACTTGTTCTTGTTCCCGTGCCGGCCTGATGATCAATTAGCACGTGAACGCAAGGAGGTCACGCCCGATGAAGAAGCAAGGTTACTTCGGCCCTCGGGAAACGGCGGTGCGGACGGGGCGAACGATCGGTTCTGTCTACCGGCAGTTGTATGAAGGCAAGTGGCCGGGCGCGGTAAAGCACGGAGGCCGCTGGGCCATTCCGGCCGAGGCCATTGAACAGCGGCTTCGGGGGCGCGCCAATGGACGCTGAGGGATTCCGCCTCCGCGACGTGAGCGAGACTGCGGAGATTCTCCACGTGAGCCGGTTCACTGTTCGCCGAATGGCCGCCGGGCCAGCGCCGAGGCTTCGCCCCACACGCATCGGGAGCCGCCTACTTTTCCATCCCGACGACATAGCCGCTTGCATTGACCGCGCTCGCAACGGCGACACGGAACGCGAAACTGATTCCGCGAAACAACCTGAGAGACTTGCCCGGCGCGACGTTTCCAGCCCGTCGCCCCAAAAGGCACGCTCGTGAGGCGGGCGAGGCCTAGGAACGGTTTGGGGTTGCCCGGCGGAGCCTGGCCGATGGCGCACCATGTCCGCCTCGTCGGTGTACTCGGCTGCCAGAACCTTGAAGGCGAAAATTAAATGGCCCGCGCTGGGAACGCGGGCCGGAAAGGAAATCATTCGTGAACAAAAGCAATTTTATACGTAAGAACCTTCCGACACAAGCGGCTGCGTCTCACGCTAATCTGCGTCCTGGGCTCTACGTTCTCGATCCCGAGCGCGCTGTACAACACCTGTTCGCAGGCCGAGATATGGGATCTTGTAAGGTTTGTGGCCGGGAATTTCGCAGCCCCTCGAACGTTGCGGAATGGCCCGCATTCCTGGAGGGGATGATTCGCCATCCGCTCGAACACGACCGTTCGGGGGAAATGAAGCGCCGCGTGGAGGAAATCCTCTCATCGCTCTGGGGCTTATCGCTGGAGTTGGCCGAGACGGAGTTGGCCGCAATCTTCGCAGCCCATCTCGACGAGTTAGCTGCCTGCGGCGCGCTTGCAAGAGTCGGTAGAGACAGTTGAGACGCGCCATGAACGGACTGCCCCGATGGAGAGGAGCCCGGCGATGAGCGCGTCGAACCTGTTCCGCTCGGTCGAGGTGAACGTCAACGGCTACTATCCAGGCCTACTTCCGAGCTTGAAGTGCGGACTGGCCGTCTTCGGAGCAATGTCCCTCGCGGGGCGCACGAAGCCACTTTCAATAATCTTCGAGGGCACAAGCGGCTACGGTAAGAGCGCGGTTGTCGAGATGTTCTTTCCAGAACCTAAGAGCACACTCGCGAACTATGCCTACCGTTCCGACGAGTTCACTCCGCGCTCATTCGTCAGCCACATAGCGGGAACGTCACGTGCGAAGCTTTCGCGAACAGATTTGCTGCCAAGGCTGAAGGACAAGGTGCTAGTTACTAAGGAACTCTCAACCATCTTCCGTGGGCGCGAAGAGGAATTACGGGACAACTTCCGCAAACTGATCCCGATTCTCGACGGAAAGGGGTTCGTCAGCGACAGCGGCTCGCAAGGCCGGCGCGGATACGAGGAAAGTATCGTGTTCAATTGGATTGGCGCGACCACTCCGCTTCCCCGTGAGACGTACCGGGTGATGTATCAGCTCGGCACCCGGCTCCTCTTTTACGAGGTGCCCGGCAAGTTCCCGAGTGAGGAGGAAACTTGGGAATATGCCAAGAGGGACGACGTGTCGGAAGCCAGCGTGGTATGTCAGCGAGCGGTGAACGAGTTTCTCATTGCCTTCTTCGATGAGCACCCGGTCGGCACTGTAGCCCCAAGGAGTATCGAGCTGCCGGACCTATTGCTTCGCGAGCTAAACCGTTGGGCAAGATTGGTAGCAGAGGTGCGCTCAGGCGTCAAGTATGAGAAGCACGGAAGCAAATGGGCCGCTGTAGCAGCCAATCACCCGGAAGGCCCGTGGAAGCTCATCACCTACTTCAAGGAGTTGATGCGCGGTCATGCCCTGATTCACGGGAGGGACCGGGCGAACGAAGAAGACCTTACCGTGGTCGCGCACACTGCCCTTTCGTCGTTGCCAGGGCAATTACGTCCAATCCTGAGGGAACTTCGGGTCCGCGACTACATCACAACGACGGATGTGCGGCGTCTCTGCGAGGTGAGCCATCCAACCGCGCGGGACCACCTGGAGGAACTGGCGCTGGGCGGGGTAATTCTGGTCGAAAAGGGTAAGCCTCCTAAGCCCGATACCGGAAAACTCGCCCCCGCCTACCAATGGCTTCAACAACTTCCATTGAAAGCAAAAAGGGGAGGAGAAGTAGGAGAAGAGGAAATGGCCTGTGGGCAGGCAGGTTCGTAGTTCATCCGGTCTCTCTGGGGGGCGTTTTAGTTTCAATAGCGCCGCAGCTCGCAATGCGCGGAAGCGCAAATGCCCGTGAAGGGCATAGCGGATTCTACGGGGGCTGGCCGGGAACCGCATTGCACGCTCTGTAGGGGCGCAGTGAGTCCCTCACTCCCCGCGACCTGAAAGGGCCGCGCGGGCCGGTCCAGCCCCCGCCAATCTCGCACCCGAGCGTTGCTGTATAGAGCAAGAGTCGCGCTTCCCGGCTCAGAGCTGGCCTATAATCCGCGCATGAACTTGCCCTCACTGAACCGAAGGCACAAGGTGACTCTCTGCCTTGCCCTTGCTCTCTCTGGCGCTGGCTTCCTCGATGGGGGAATGAGAGAAGGGATCGGGCTGCTTCTAATCGGGGTCGCATTCGCCTGGGCACTCGGCAGCGATAGCCGCTGGGTGTACGCGCTCTTTCTGGCCGCCGGCCTCACAATGATGGCCTGGGGCGGAGCCACCTGGCACCGTCACGCAGTCAATTTAGCGGCGGATCAGCAGGCGTTGAAAGTGGAAAACGAGAAACAGGTCCCGGGATTCGGACCCGCAGTGATGATGGACGAGGAGAAACAGAGACTTGAATCCGAGGCGACCCAAGCAAAGGGGCGCGCGCTTGCTGGGGTTGCTCTGTTTGGCATCGGGCTCGGCCTGCTCCTCGGCGTCAAACCCCAGCGAAGCCAAGCATAGGCTCATGCCGGTTTGCGAGCGGAAAGGAACCAATTCCTGCCCTGTGCCCGCGCCGCTATTCCGCTAGGGGGTAGTGGTGTCATTTGAAATTGACGGAGTAACTATGATGCGGAAAGCAGTGGTTGACAGGTGTGGTAGGCTATGCGGAGCAAGGCCGCTGGCCGATCACCAGGGGCTTAGGAATACACGCATCGCGATGCGCTTGCTAAAAACTGAGAGTGTGCGCGATGCGTTCGACAAAGACCCAACCATCTCATTTAGCAACGGAAAACATCATCGAGCTAACCGAGCTACCGGCAGGAAAAGAGACTTGCAGGAAACACTCCCACACTTCGGCTGATCGCTCTGGGTTAGGTGCCTCGCGCGGATCAGCGTATTCAACTGTGGCCTCCCGCAGATCAATTACGCGGTCTCGCTGTCGGCCATCCAATGATGTGGCCTTCATCGACACAGTGCCGGAGCTTTCCCGCACGTTTGTGACGGCGGCCAGGAACACATCAACCTCCCTTCCTGAACGGCTGATGACCATCAAAACCTTGCTCTCGTCGCGCCACTTGCTAAACAGCAGCAATGCCTCTTCGGATGAGATCATGTTCGCCCTGAGCGTAGAGCTTTTCGGCCCTAGACTAGCAGCCTTTCTAGCGTCCAAATTTCACTGGAAATGCCAGCGGCCATTGCGGGCGTTACGCGCAGCGTCGAGTGGGCGCGGCAAAAGTTGTAGTGCGCGAAATGCAAAGCGCAAGCGGCCTTCATGTCTTCCAGTTTCATCGAAAAAGCGTTCGTCAGGCGCGTGAATCTGCGAAGCTGCACCATAACGGTTAAGTTTTGCCTCCCGATATGAGACGTTGAGACGCCTGCGCCGGACGCGCACCCCACGCGGAAGTCCGGTCTACGCCGGAGATCGGAAGCCCCGCGCAGCCCACGAGGACACGGCCCACCCGAGACGAAGTAGCGCATACATGGCGACAGGCGGGAGAACTAGCAAGCCGAGCACGATGAGAACACCAAACCAGTCAATACCGCGGCCCAGTGGAACATAGCCAAAACCCGTTGGTTCGTCGCCCGTCAGCACGCCGAAGGCCAACGACAACGCATCATTCCGATCACGCAAGGAGTCAACAGGGGAGGTGCCGTGAAGCGAGTCTTCGTATTCTTTCGTGACTGAGTCGATGCATTTAGAGGACGAAAAACCGGGTTCAGATATTACTGACGAGTCGACGCACGACTTCATTTCCGCTTGCAACCTCAGCGTGGCCCGCCGGCCCAGGTAGGTCGGGCCGATCAGTAAGACATAGGCGGCCCAGCCTATGGCGGCTAACAGAAACAGTCTCTTGAAACCTCTACGCCAGTTCAGGTGCATAGCTTCTCTTTCTGGCGGCCATCGACGCAACGCGCAACGGAGATCGCTGGCAACGCGGTGCTCAAAAATACCCTACCGTTGGTGCTGATCCCTTTCGAGCTTCCGGAGCCGCAGTAGCCGCTTGATGATTTCCTTCGCGGCCGCGTTGGTTGCGCCGGAGTCCGTATAGCGGTTCGCGCGCTCAAAATGGAACAGGTCCGTGCCCTTCGCGTCGTACACAGTCACTCCTGCTCCGCTGTAGTTCACTGCGCCCGCGCCCATAACTCCGAGGAGTGTGTTTCTGCGCTGTGCTGTATCGAAGACGATCCGATATTGGAAGCCCTTGTCGGCGGACACGAATCGAAGATGGTTGCCCTTCCCGTGTTCGTTGAGTTTTTGCAGCAGCATATCCCGGTCCAATTCCGTGGCCTCAACCTTCAACTTCACGGTTTCCAGGGGCGGCTTGGCGTGCGCGATGGCCGGGACCATCGCAAGCGCCAAGAGGCAAAGCCAAATTCGACTCATTTCTTTCCTCGCTCGGAGAGATGATAGCGCGGGCAGCCTTGCGGCCGCAGAGGAAACGGATGGATGTCGGGGTAACCGACAGGCAACAGCGACTCCACGAAGACGCACGCACGCGGTAGTTTCTTATGTTCCACTACGACCCTGAGTGAGATGCCGATGCGACCGTGCGTTTCGCTGGTGCTTATCGCGCTAGGCCTAAGCCTCTGCCTTACGGCCTGTAATGGCGGTGGAACTGGCTCGAAAGGCAATCCTCCCTCGGGTTCGAGCCCATCCTCGGGAAGCTGGCAGATAACAACCCAATCCGCAACCCAAACTCCGGAAACGAAGCAGTACGGTGCCTACGTAAACTTTGTGGGAGGGTCCGTCTCCGGGCTCTATGCGCACGAGCAAGACCCCGGCGAGGGAGTTATCGGCAACGTCTCTGGGACGATGTCAGGCAACACACTCACGCTAACGCTCAGCGATCCGTCTGGCCTGACTACGCAGATATCCGCCACCGCTCAAGCTGGCCAAGAAGCCTCATTTTCTGGCACCTACACGAGCACCAATCCATCGGATAGTGGAGCGGTCAGCCTTGCCAACGTCCCCCCACTGGCGGGGACCTGGACTGGCACCATTGGATCAGCGAACGTTTCAGTGACCATGACCGAACAGGGCTTCGACTCTCTCGGTTTTCCGAGCCTCGCGGGAACAATGACGTTTTCTGGAACGCAGTGCTTTGCTTCGGGCACGCTCACTGCCGACCAGCGTGGACAGTACGTGAATGGCCCAGGCTTGGACGGCGTCTTCACACAAGTGGTCGGACTGATTCAGACGAACAATGGGACTATTTTGCTCGCGTACAACACGAACGGTGGTACTTCTATTACGGAATCAAATCCGGCCGGCTCCTCGATCTCGGTTTCGTATCTTGTTTGGAGTGGGACGTGTGGCGGGGCGTACGGGACTGGGACCTTGAGCCGTCAGTAAAAAGCCTCCACCGACACAGCCTTTCTACTTCGGCTCACAAAGCAATTCGGAAGGCCCTCGCCGACTGCGAGCCTTTGCGTTCCGCTTAGGCTCGCTCTAAGGTGGTGTCAGAACAGGGGCAAGAGTTTCGAGCGGGGCTTTCGCGGCAGGCCCAACCTAGGCCGTCGAGGGTACACGGCCCGCCAGCATCACATGCGACAAACAGCCGTGGTCAGCCACTCATAAAGTCGAGCCCCAGCCCCAATGTCCGGGCTGTTCATGTTGACGGTCAGGTGCCCGTAGGCATTACCGCTCTTATCCACGATAACCGGCGGGTCGGTCGCGTTTGGGTTGCACGCGCTGTACGGAGAGAACCGCGAGCCAAACTGGCCGAGGGAGTTCCATATACTGTCCTGATAGAGCGGCCCGGAGGACTGCCCGTAGTGGCCGGACCTGTTGAACACAGAGTCTTGCTCCTCTTGAGAGCAACTCAGACAGCCGAGGTAGGTTTTGTGATCCGGGCCGCCGAAAATCATCACCTTGGATGGAGGGGCCGTTTCCCCCGAGGCGCTGTTGGCGATCCCCTCCGCGACCCAGGGGTATCTGACCATGGAGTATGCAAAGAGGCCAAGAATCGCTCCTGCCACGAGCGAGGACCCGTAGCGATGCTTGCTCTTGGGCGCTCGAAGCACGTTCAGGCCAGGCGGAGGGACAGTGTTTGTCATCGCCGCCTTTTGCAAGTCCGCTAACCCGTCCGCGGAGCCGTGGAGCATCACATAAATGCGCTTGAGAAGGGCGTCACCTTGCGTCGTCTGCGGCGCTAGGTTTGAAAGCCGCGCGAGGTAAAAGACGCCGGCGTTGAAATCCGGCTTAGAGGAGAGGGAATACGCTTCGTAGAGGCAGAGGTTAGTAAACGGGTCCTGGGAATTCAAGCTGTTTGCCGCTTGCAGCTTCGATTGGGCGAGGTCGTAGTCCTGGTGCAGCAGCGCAACGTAGCCGTCTGTCCTGTCAAAGATACTTTCCCCGTAGCGTGTGGTCTCCAGCGCCGCGTCGGTAGAGCCAGCCGCAGTCTGCGACTCTGCCGCGAGTGCGGCCCTCCCGCATTCGGTCCACTTTTGGAGGTCGGAGAGCTTCCGTGCTTCTTGCGGATCGCCAGCCCGCACATACGGCGATAACAAGGCCACGAGGGACACAAAGGTCCCTGCTCGTGCCGCAGCGGGGGCCGACGGCAGATCGACAAGCTTCTCTGACACCCGCATCTGGCCCGCTATGTTCTTCTCGTAGTCGACGGCCGCCATTTCTCCGAAGAGCGCGGAGGCCACGTAATCGGAATCGGGATACATACTGACGAAGTCTGAAAACTGGCGCGCCGCCTGGGAGTAGTTCCTCGCCTCAAGCTGGGCCATCGCGGAAGAGAACGCGTCCGCCTCGGCTTGGCCGTGCTTCCAGACCCTCGCCTCCTGATTCTGCGGCGGTGAGATAACCGGGCATGCCGTGAGCGCAATGTCCGGCCAGCGAACCGTATTCCCGGCGGGACCCGATACGGACCGCTCCGACTGATGGGCGTTGAGAGCGGCCGTTGTAAACGCGGAAAGTGCAAGAGATCCCAGTAAAAGGCAACTGAGTCTCAACGGGCCTGTCAAATATCCCTCCCTGCTGCCCTCTGTCCAGGGGTATCAATGGGTTGATGCGGGCGACAGAAGGCAATGCGAAGCTGCCGAGAGTGCGGCGCATCTCGCAGGGTGGAGTCTAATGTATCGGCACTGCTGCGTTGCGCGAGCTACAGGACGGGGTGCCGCATCTTGCACCCCTTGAGTCTGAACATAAGGGGGCTGAGCGTCGTAAAAGCGCGTTCCGCCAGGGCTCGCTCTGGGGGCGTGTCAGAAAAGCGGCAGCAATGTCGAACGGGGCTTCGGCGGCAGGTCCAGCCTTTGGCGTTCTTCTGCTTCCTGCTTGCGCTGCTTCCTGAGTTCGCGCCGGGCCTTGCTAACGCGGGAGGCACGGTGGGCAGGGTGCCATTTCCCCACACGGCCCTCTTCTCGAAACTTACGCTGCGAGGCGTAGCCGTACCGCTTCGCGCGCATGGAGCGGCCCCAAGCGGAGAGTTGCCCAGAGGAGAGTTGGCCGAGGAATCGGGCGCGCCCGATAAGGATCGGGTACAGCCAGGGCGGGCAGGGATGGTGGCGCTGCAAGAAGATGTGCAGCCGGAGCCGGGCGCGTTTTTGCGCCTCGAAGGGCAAATCCTCGAAGGGCCGGTCTTGCGAGTGGTGAGGGCGGCGTTTCCAGTTCTTGATGCGCATATGGCATTCTAGCGCCCGCCACCGAATTGCCAAGCCTTTCTTTCTACAAGTCAGCCCGCGCAACTCCTCCGGCAGCCTGAGATGGCCCCACAGACCCATCCTACGAAGCTCCCGCGGCTATTCCAGACGACTGCTCCACATGACTGCCGCGCCATGGAGAGAGAAACTGTAAGCGGCTTACAGAAAATTCCGAGGAGATTTTCGCGGGCGTCAAGTAAGCGTGCATTCCCACTTCCACGCTCTGCATGTGGAGGGGGTAGACGCTGGGATGGGGTGCCCAAAAAGTGTGACGCAGTTTGTGACGTAACCCGCGCTGGCTATCCGGTAAAACACCCGCTCGCTACCGCTCGCTCGGGCTCACGTCGCGGCATCGCGGCGCGAGTTATCTGCGTGTTGCCCCATAGCTTTTCGCTTACTCCAGATCACTCCTGCCTATCATCGCTTGCATCGCTGAAAGAACTGTCACGCAGGAGGTCGTGGGTTCGAGTCCCATCGGCCCCGCCATACCAAGCCTTCCTCTCTCAGTCATTTATGCTGCGACTCCTGTTTCGATTTCACTCGCATTTCTACGGACATTACGGACAATAGGCTGATCGTGCTGTGGCAACTCGAATCCCAAACCCGATTGTTCAGCTACCGTTTGCCTGTACTCCGTATCCTCGCTCAACCGGGAATACCCGTCTGTCACGGTTTTGTCGGCGTGGCCCATCCAAAAACGGATGATGTCTTCTGGCACGCGGTTTTTGCGTAGCCACGTCACGCGAAAGCGTCTCATGGCATGGAAACCGCACTTCTCGACTCCCAGTTTTTCGAGGATGGGATAGAGCGAACGGTGAAGCAAATTGGTTTGGGAAAGTGGCTTGCCCCGGAGGTTGGTGAAAACAAGTCCGTCACGTCGATCCCCGATGAACGCCCGAAGGAGGTCGCCTAGCTCAGGCGCTAGGTCAATCTGCCGGTAGGCATTCGGGGTCTTGGGTGTCTGAATCCGACCATTCCACACAGATTGCTCGACCGTCACGGTCCGACAGTCAGCTGATAGATGACGGATTTCGAGTCCCAAGGCCTCACCGATGCGGAGGCCGCTCCCCGCCAAGACCGCAAACAGGACGCGATCCCGCGCGGCGGCGGCTTCGACGATTTTGGTCATAGCTTCAGCGGTGAACGTCGGCCGATGCTGGCCCGCGATAATGGGCATATCCAGAAACTCATGGTTCCACTTTCGCGGAAACATTTGCTCGCCGTTCTCATCCACTTTCGAAGCCACGACCAGTTTCACCAGTCCGATGTAAGCGTGAATACTCTGCGCGGAGAGTCCGGCTTCGTGCATCTTCACCACCAGAGGCTTAATGGTGGCGTTTGACACCGTTCCCAGCGGTAGATCACCTAACACCGGATAGAGCCACTTGTTTGCAGCGTACCGCCAAGTTTGGAGCGTCTTTGGCTTGACGGGTCTGCGTTTTCGTTGCCGAGCATGATCAAAAAACCACTCGGCCTGCTCCCGAAACGTCGTGCCGACCGTCGTTTCAGTGAAGTGCTGCGGGTCGTTGACGCCGCTCGCCATAACGATTTCGAAAGCACGTCGCTTCCTCCCAGCTTTGGTCAGACTGCCGGGACCGGAGACCGGGCAGATACGCTCGCTGGCGTGAATCCGCTGCTCCTGACCCGGAACGTCCTTCCAGAACCGCACTACGTACCACTTGCCACTTTTCTCGATGCTGCCCACCTGAGAACGGCGAGACATGCATTTGCCTCGTTTCCGTTTCTCTGGTGTCGCTGCGGGGATGGTATCACGGTACGTCCCCGGGGGAGCAGTCCCCTCCCCGGGCTCTGGGGATCCAACTTCCCCTGCGGGCCGTCCTGCGGTCGGCTCAGGCAAGGGGCAACGAGTTACTTTTTCCAGCAGCAAGGGTTTGCTTTGCCTCGTTCAGTTCGTGCTCACTGCCCCACAGGTGTTATTTCGAGCGGAGCGAGGAATCTGTTTGTATCCGTCCTTGGTTTGTTCAATTGGCGGATCAGGAGCACCGCTCCGATCACCGCCGCCGCGATTAAGACCGCTCCTACCACTGTGAACCTCATCGTTTGCCCTCCCATGGCACGATTGCCCCGCAACCCTTCTTCGGGCAGCGGAATCCTTTCAGGCGGCCATCGAAGCTGCTGGTCTTGATCAGTTCCGACTCGATCCAAAACTCCCCGCCGCAATCGGGACAGGTCAGCCTGTAGCGCTCTTCCATTGCCTCAAGGCGCTCCGCTAGTCCGTCCCGATTCCCTCGCTCGATCAGCCGCGCGAATTCGTCGATACCCGCGGGCCCGCGAACGAACATCTGGACGCCGCATGGATCGCAGATAACGTACGGCTTTTCCTTCTTTGTCCGCTTCACCTCAAGCGGGCGAGTGCAAACGGGACACGGAAATTTGTGTTCAGTTCCAGTTGCCATTTGTGACCCCTCCTATACAGTTGGTCCCCTATCGTTTGGCCGTATTTCGGCAAGTACAGAATACGGCCCCTTTTTGTGGAGACTGGGTTTGGCGACTAAGAGCAACTGGTGTCGGGATAAGCAACCGCCGGAAAAATTCGGGCGATTTCCCGGGCACCGCCGTAAAATTCAGGCCAGCTTCTCAAACGGATACCGGGAAAATGTCAAAACGCAAAAAGGCACGCCAGAAGGTGAAAAAAGGGCTTGACCGGTCGAAGAAAAACCGGCCATTGGGCAAGCGAAAAGGGGGTCTTGCCGGGAAGAAACCCAGGGGCAACCGCCCTCCAGTACAGAGCGGCGAATTTGCGTTTGCTCCTCCGCTAGTCTGGATGCCTGGGCCTTCTGAGCCTGCAAGACGGAAGAGGGGTCGGCCCACCGTACCAGACAATATCCTGCTCGGTAGCCGAAACAGATGGCTTTCCCTCTACGAGGAATTCTGGCCGGAGATCGGTTTCAATTTACTGGAGATTCGGAAGCGGAAGGGCGGCACGATTGAAGACGTGCGTAAGGTTTTTGAGCCTATCCGGGGAAGAGTCTGCGGCGATCTGGCCAGTGCTTTCCTTCAAGGTTCCCCGCGAGAGGTCGATGGCAAAACTCTTCGAGCAGACCGAATCAGGGCTTCGAAGCTGCGCTACGAAGTCCAAGGAAAGCGCGATCGGCGTGTTGGCATGGAGCGTTCTTGCGCCGAAGCCGAAAGCGCTTTGGCAGTGGCGGGCGAGCAGGAGAAGGAAGTAATTCAAGCCCAAGCTAATCAGAGACAGGAGCGCCTGAGCGAATTTGAAGAAGGGCTTGCGCAAGCCGAAACGGAATCGAAAGAACTCGATCAGAGGGTCGAGAATGAGGAAGCTTATTGGTATTGCTCACAACTGCTCGACTTCCTGAGCAAAGAAAGATACACCGTCGAGCCGCTCAGATTGGCCAATGCAATGGCTGGCTTGCCCGAAATGGGTTGGCGTGAGTCATCCGACCGTTGCTCCAAAATGACGCGAAGCTCTGCTTTCGGGCATTTTCACTACAGGGTTTTCGAGGCGGTTTCCCGTATTTGGCGACGCAGGCCCAAGGACATTCAAGACGCGCCGACCGAATTCTTCCAGCCTCAAATCCTCGGGCTGC
Organism: Patescibacteria group bacterium; assembly: GCA_035533975.1. Taxonomy (GTDB): domain Bacteria; phylum Acidobacteriota; class Terriglobia; order Acidiferrales; family UBA7541; genus JAKASX01. The sequence continues at coordinate 27,560 of DATLSU010000001.1, read as the reverse complement.
CCAAGAAGGACAAATGGGCCAGAGAGGCCTTTTGCCGAGGATGGCGCGATCTCCGCTTGGCAATCGAGGAATGTTGGGCGGCCCAGCACGACGACGATTTCATGCCTTACGCCATCACATCCGCTTTCTTGCGAAATCAACTCCGGCAGAAAACAGAGGTAGAGAGAATGTTGGACGACCACGAAAAGCTGCCAAAGGGCCAGTGAGAGCATGATTGCCCTGCTAATTTGAAAGTGTGGGGGAAATGCTCGCTTTTCGGGAACTTTTGCGCTGCTGGATTTTGGCTGCGTAACGTACGTAACGTTACGGGTTCACGAATCCGCAAGTTGAGACCTCAACCGGCCTGGTACTGAAGCGAATCATTGTCCGGGCCACGCTCCACATAGCATTGCAAAAATCGTTGAAGGAAAATTATGCTTGACATAAGGGGGGGGGGGCAGGCGTAGACCACTACCTGATTAGCTATTTGATAATAGCTGGGCGGTGGGTGCCCGCGCCCGCTACAAACTCATATCGCGTTGGGCGGGCCATCATAAGCAGGTTTCTCGCTGAACGCGAGCCCGCTGCATCGCCCGGCAAACTTCGGCCCCAAAAACAGACGGCAGGAACCATCCTGCTGGAGGTGTGTCATGTTTCAAAAGGCCGGTTCACGCCCACCATTTCGCAAACTCTCGCAAGTAATTGTAAAGCGTGCCTCGCGTGGTCTCCTTTTCTCCCTGATTGCCGCCGTAGGCGCAGGGGTCGGCCTCGCGCAGACCACCAGCACGGCCACGCAAGACCCGCAGGCCGTGGCCATCCTTGGGAAATATCTCCAAGTCTCTGGTGGGACGGGAGCGCTCGAATCCATACAGGACTACACCGAATCCGGGGATGTCGCCTTCAACTGGGCGGGCAAACAGGTGCAGGGCACGGTGACGATAAAAGGAAAGGGCCTCGCCGACTTCCGTATGGATTCGACCCTGCCGAACGGGACGCAATCATGGGTCATCAACCATCTCTCGGGCGTTCTCGTGACGATTGACGGCAAGCCGCACGACCTCGCCCCATACAACCTGATCAACGTCGGCGACCTCACGATTCCCGCCATACGCATCGCAGCTGCGGCAAACGATCCGAGCACCGGAATTTCATATCTTGGCGAGCACACGGTGAACGGCCACGAGACCTACGAAGTGCAACTCACCCCCGCTGCCAACCCCGCCTTCGCTCCCATCCAGGGTCTTGCCGGAGCAGGCGCGATTGACCTGTTCGTCGACGCGACAAACTTCGAGCTCATCGAGGAGACGGAGACGCTGCACGGCCGAAGGAATGTGCCACAGACGTACGAGCAGGAAATTGATTTCGCGGATTACCAGCCAGAGGACGGAGTCCTTGTTCCTCTCTCCGTTTCCGAAATATTTGCCGGCCAGCCCACATGGAAGGTCACGGTTAGCTCCGTCGCCTTCAATGTCGGCCTGAGCGATTCCGATTTCACAATTCCCCAGCAATAGCACGACTGGGCGCAGCCAGTGGAGGCACAAATGATGAACACGCGCCAAAGGGTCCCCGTACCAAAAATGCATCGCCCGGGCAAGCTGCTGATTCCCCTCCTGGGGGTCTGTGTCTTCCTCGTCACCGCCGCAGCAGCGCGCGCGCAGAGCGACTACCTCTACGAGTTCGGCCATTACCACTGGAGCGTGCCTGTGCCGGTGAAAGACGGTTACGTCGACGCGAGCAACGGGAACGTGCACCTGAGCATCCCCATTGCCTCGATCCCGGAGCGCGGCAAGGTTCCTTACACGGCCAGCCTCGTCTATGACAGTCACATCTGGCAGGAGAGCTGCTCCGGAGGCTCATGCAGCTGGCAGCCAACCAACGTCGCCGGTTCCTGGGGCGGCTGGCGTCTGGTCACCAGCGACGGAACCGGCGGCGGCGTGACATACACCACCACGCTCAGGAAGTGTTACGACGGGAGCAGAGGCACCTATCTTTACTATGGTTGGTACACCAACTTCATCTGGCATTCCCCAGACGGCCACACCATCCCTTTCGGGGGCACGACCTACGTAATTCCCTCGGCCTGCGGTGGGGGCGGGACCTCCACCTTCAGCGGGGCGGACCAGGACCAGTGGGGCTACCATATCAACGTCACTAACGAAATCCAGGCCACCGTCTACGCCCCCGATGGAACCGAGGTCTACCCCACGGTCGAGGACACGAATGGGAACTACGTTAACACGCTCTCGACCAGCGCCCCGCTGACCACATCGACGAGCGGCAGCACGGTTACCTACACGGTCACGGAGAATTCGGCGGGCAACCCCTACAACATCGTCGTAACCACCGAATCAATTCCGGTGTGCACGAATTTCCTGGCGTCCGGCGTGGGGGAGGACTGCAACAGCAGCAGCACAGCCACCGTCATCGAAAGCATCGCCCTGCCGGACGGCTCTAGCTACAGCTTCAGCTACGACTCCGGCACCACATCAGGCCATTATGGCGAACTCACAGGCATGACCCTGCCGACGGGTGGCAGCGTATCGTTCGGCTACACAAACTTCCAGGACGCGTTTGGAAGTGTCAACCAATTCCCGGACTCATACACGGCCGCGGGCGCCACGTGGAGCTTTACGCCGCAGGTCGTAAGCACCACCTGCTCGACTCAGTGCACGCAGACCGTGACCATCGCCAAGCCAAACGATTCGGGCGGAAGTGACGACGAGGTCCATACGTTCACATTCAACAACAGCGACAACTCAATAGCGCTGGATACCGAGCAGCAGTATTACACCGGGCCGTCGACTGGAACGCCGCTCAAGACAGTCGACGTCACCTATACCGGCGATCTACCCAGCATCGTCAAGACCATACTGCCTACACCCAGTGGCTCGGTCACTGCGATGACCGCCTACACGTACGGCAGCAACGGATTCGGCAACGTCACGGAGGAGGACGACTACAACTATGCTGGGTCCGTCTTTCGAAAGGTTCTTTACACGTACTTAGCAAACTCGGATAACAACATGGTGGACAAGAAAGCCACAATCACCGTGGAAAACGGAAGCGGGACGATGATTGCGCAAACGAACATCTACTACGACAGCTATGGCTACGGCGATCCCGCAACGGTAACCGGGGCCATCGGGCACGACGACACGAACTTTGGTCAGAGCTACACAGCCAGGGGCAATCCCACGACGGTCACACAATGGGTCTCGGGTTCCACCTACGATGGAGCCTCCCTCACTTACGACACTACGGGGCAGGTTCTGAGAGTCGCAGATTCGAGCGGCACAACCACTTTCAACTATGCAGACAACTACTTCAAAGACAACGGTTCCGGCCCGCCCACCACCGCCTGCAATCCTTCAAGCCCGACAAATGCCTTCCCCACCACCGTCACGCTGCCCAACAGCGACACGATAAAGCGCGGCTTCTATTGCAACACGAGCGAACTCGCGGAGTCCACCGGCCAGAACGGCAACTCCACGTATTACCACTACGATTCCTGGGACCGCCCGACAGAGACAGACTATCCGGACGGCGGCTCGATCACCGAATCGTACCTTCTCTCCAATAGCCTGGAACAGGGCACGGAGACGCAGAAGGCAATCACTTCCGGCGTAAACCTGGAGACCAAAGCCCTTATTGACACTTGGGGCCGCGTCGACGAGAACCTCCTCGTCAACGACCCCGAGGGACAGACCGAGGTTGACACCACGTACGACGGACAGAACCGTGTAACAAAGAAGACAACGCCATACCGTGGAACCGCCGGCGGTTCCACGGTGACCACATACGACGGTCTCGGCCGCCCGCTCACCATCACCAAGCCCGACGGCACGTCGGTCACGAGCATCGCGTACGGCTCGTCCGGCGGTGCAACCGAATCGTGCTCGAACGGTCCTGGCTATCCCGAACTCCTTACCGACGCCGCGGGCAACCAGCGCGTCGAGTGGTTCGGAGCGTTCGGCCACGTCATCGAAGTCGATGAACCCGACAACAGCGGCACCCTGAACGTGAAAACCTGCTATTCCTATGACCAGCTCGGCGATTTGACTTCGGTCACCACTTCAACGCCCCAGACCCGCAGCTATGCCTACGACGGCATGGGGCGGCTCACGTCGGAAACAACCCCCGAGGAGGGCACGGTTTCATACACGTATGACAATCACAGCAATGTCCTCACGCGCACCGCGCCCGAGCCAAACCAAACAAACGGTTCCACTACGGTCACGACTACGTACACCTACAACGCGGTCAATCAAGTCACATCCGTCAGCTATTCCAACGGCGATCCCGGCATCGACTATTATTACGGTCAGACGAGCTACAATGGACTCACGATCTCGAACGGCAAGGGCCGGCGAACGGGGATGAGTGACGGCTCGGGCGAGACCGCCTGGAGCTACGACTCGATGGGACGTATCACGTCCGAGGAGAAGACCATCGCCGGCGTCACGAAAACGATCAGCTACACGTACAACCTCGACGGCACGCTTGCCACGATCACTTACCCCGACGGCAACACGATCGCCTACACCACCAGCGCCGCCGACCGCCAAACTGCAGCAGTCGACTCCGCCAATTCTATCAACTACGCCACAAGCGCAACCTACGCCCCGCAGGGCGCTCTGGCCAGCGCCGTTCATGGCAACGTCAGCGGCGGCTTTGCCGGCATAACCGAAAGCTGGACGTATAATTCCGATTTGGAGCCGGAATCCATCCTCGCTACCTCGACCGCGGGCACGGCGCTTAGCCTCACGTATGGCTACTCCCAACCCGGGGGGAATAATGGGAGCGTGGCGAGCATCACAAACGGCAACGACAACGGCCGCAACGAAACGATGACCTACGATTCGCTGAACCGCATTCTCACCGCGCAGGCGGCCGCGAGTTCTGGTCAGGACTGCTGGGGCGTGAGCTTCGGTAGCGGAAGCCTAGCCGACGACGCGCTGGGGAACCTGCTCGCAATGAACTCCACGCAGTGCACATCGTACTATTTTAGCCACTCGGTCAATGGCAATAACCAGATCAACAGCCCGGCCGGCTACGGCTACGACGCTCCCGGCAACATGACCGCGGACGGCAGTTACGACTACACCTACGACGACGAGGGCAGAATCACCGTCGCCAGCATCACGACAAATGGCCCTTACTGCTACGTCTACGACGGCGACGGTCTTCGAGTGGAAAAGTACTACGCGAATGGAGGCTCATGCGCCTCGCCGGACAGCAAGACTGTCGTGGCCCTCTACTGGCGTGTTTACACCGGCCAGGTCATCGAGGAAACAGACGGCAGCGGAGATGTCACCACCACGACGGGGCGCGATTATGTCTTTTTCGACGGACGCCGGATCGCGTGGAGGGACGGTTCCGGGAACGCGTACTATTATTTTGTGGACACGCTCGGCTCGACTCGCGTCGTTACCGACTCCAGCGGCACGGTCTGTTTCGATGCCGATTATTACCCCTATGGCCAGGAAATCGACCACACCACCACTTGCACGCCAAGATACAAATTCGCGGGGATGGAATACGACTCGGAGACGCAGAGCTACTACGACTACGCGAGATATTACTCGCCGACAACGGGCCGCTTTATGAGTCCCGATCCGGCCGATTTGGCCGCCGTGAGTCCCGCGAATCCGCAAAGCTGGAACCGGTACAGCTACGTGCTGAACAACCCCGCCAGCTACATCGATCCGTTGGGCTTGCAATGTGAGGGCGTTGAGTCGAGCCTTTCCAACGGCCAGTCCTCAACCACGTACACCGGCTGCGACACATGGGAGCAGTTTTGGATGGGGTGGTGGATGGCCGGCCTGATGCCCTCCCGCCTTATCCTCAATGTCGGTGAGACCAGGCGGCTTCGCCTCCCCGTGGCGCTCCCGCGCTCCGAGCAGTCACTGACGCAGCCGCAACCGCAAAAGCCGCAAACGACGGCACAAGGAACCTGTACAGAGCCCACCTGGTACCAGAGGATAGGGATAGGCGCGCTAGGGCTTGTAGCCAGCCTCACCGGCAAAACGGTTGGCGTGGGTGCCGGAGGGTCTGCAGGTGCGGGCTGGGTGATGGGAGTGGCGGGGGCGGCTGGCAGACAGCTTGTCGTCACGCCTAGCGGCCAGGCGGCGTTCCTAACGACTGTCGGTACGAACGCGGTCCCGCTCGGCCCGACATTCGGCCTGGGCGCTATCGGCGGGACTCAATTCAGCGTGTCGTCGGCCACCAGCATCCAGCAGCTGAGTGGGTTCAGCGGGGACGTATCGGGTGGCTACGGGGACATCGTAGGATTCTCCGGCGATTTCTCCTTCAGTCCGGGGGCGTGGCAGGCGACGGGAACCATCGGACTGGGCGCAGGGGGGTACGGCGGGGCCGGCATCATCGAATCTACGTCTGTCGTGCCGATATGCCACTGAGTCGGGGGAGGCCTACCACCATGCATGAGCGCGGGAAAATCGTCCTAAACAGCAATCATACGACAAGCATGATCGCTAAATATTGGCTGTCGGTGATCCTAGGATTACCCGCGGTGCTCCTGTGGGGCCGCGGTCCAGCTATGGCGCTCTCGCTCGCCTTGGGGCTACTGGCAGTGTTCCACTTCACCCTGGCCGAGGTACGTTTATCCGAGGAGCGCATGGAGTACAGGCGCTTTTGGCGGTGGGTTGTCGTGCCATGGGCGCAGGTGCGGGAGTCGAGGGTTTCGTGGTTCCCCGCAACGGCGTACGTACGACTCGACCGGTTCGTCCCTCCGTGGGGAAGGGTCTATTTCGTGCGGCAGCTCCCTGGCCTCCGCCCGGAATTTGCACTTCCAGGCGAACAGTCGACGCTCACTTCCTATATCTCGTCGCGCATCCCGCCAGCGCACGGTCGACCGCTGGAGCAGGCCGAACGAGGTGCCGGGGATCCGAAGGCGCGCCCTTGGACTTGCCTCCTAGCCGTCCTGTTCGGGCTTGTGCTGGCGATTGCTGTCGGGCTTGCGACCCCGGGCAGCGTTTCCGTTCCGTCACCCTCAAGCGCCAGCGGATGGGTGGCCGAGTGGTTTCGGCTGCAGACGGCAGCCTTCGCGTGGCCGTGGTTTTTTATCCCCCTGGGCCTCTTGGCCGCGCTAATCCTCCTCCGGCGATTCCGCGGCTACGCGCTGCTGCTTTCCGGTTTGCTGGGATGGGGCATCGGGTGGATCGTTATGGCGGCCGGCACCGGCCATCCGTGACCGCCCTTGGGGCCCGGCTTGCCCTCACTGCCGACATTATTGCCGCAAACGACGGCCAAGAAGGGCCTCTTTACCTGCGCCTCCGACGCTGCTGAGAGCGTAAGCATCGCAGCCGATCTGCACAAGGTACCCGGCCTCAAGTCAGGGGTTGGGGGCTTCGCCGCTACCGCCCTGTTCGGAAATCCGATCAGTGGCCTCACCGATTTGGTGACCAGCTTCGTCACGGGCGAAGGCGGCGGGCACAACGTCTTCTACAACATGGCGCTTGGCGTAGCAGCGGGCCCCACGCAGGGGTTCGGCCCACTCTTCGGCAATTCAATCGGGGGCACGCCGTGGGGCGCCAGCCCAACCGACCTCGTATTGGGGGCGCTCGGGGCCGAGTACGCCACGGGCGTCGGCGAGGCGAACCTCGCCTTCAGCGCGATCACCTACGGTGCCTCGGCGGTCGGCTGCTTCGCGGGCTGGATCCACTGAGGCGGCGTCATGGCCAACCCCCACCCGCTCTGGCAGGAAGTGCTCTTCGCGCTCATGGTGCCCCCTATCATGGCGATGCTCTTCGCCGTCCTGGCCCGGGGCTGGGCGGGGGCTGTGGCCGGCGTCCTTGGAAGGAGGGTGAGTGAGACGACGAGAAAGGAGCAGGCGTGGGAGTTTTGGCTCGTCCTCTGGGGCACATACGCTGCAGAGCTCGGAATGTTCGTCTATTTCCGCATCCTGCGCTGACCCGGGCGGGTGGCCCAGGCGTTTGCCGTAGCTCTTCAGGGTGCCCCATGCTCGTTTGTTGAGCGTGGGACTTTTTACGTTCCTGCCGTTGCTACCGTCAATCAATCGCATCGATCGCGATCAGCACGCCGCCGCGTCGCTGATAGAACGCGTAGCTGCTCCACGGCCAGTGCTCGGGATCGTCGACGAGCCCTCGCTTCAACGGGTTCGCATGCATGTACTGAAGCTTCTCGATTCTCTTTTTCCGGCTCCAGACATTGAAGTCGAAGAACCGCCGCTGCCAAAACTGCGGGAGCCGCTCGTTTGCGGACGCGAACTCGAACGACCGTTGTCCCGCAGATGCTGCCCTGCGCGGCTTTCGCCTGAGTCGCCGCGAGACGCGTTGCTTCAGCTTCTTCAAAACGGTGGAGGGATTCGCGCCGGCTGGTTCGGAGATCAGCAGGTGAACATGTTCGGGCATGACCACGTACCCGACGAGCTTGAAGCCGTAATCTTTTCGTACTTGACCGAGGACCCGGATGAACAAGTTGCGCGCTCGCGCGGACCGCAGCAGCGGCAACCGGCGGTGGCAACTGAACGTGATGAAGTGGAGATGGCAGTGCGGGAGATGCGTTTGAGGCCCTTTGGCATTGTGAGAAACGCAACAGCCCCACGCTCACAAAGCGAGCATGAGACACCCTGAAAAGATCCTCCGCCGCTGAGCGGCCTCGATGCTATCATGCTGCGCCAGATGGGCCCTGACGCAAAATTCCGGAGAAGGTGGGCCACCCGCCTCGGAGTCGAATACGCGACGGGTGTCGGCGAGGCGAACCTCGCGTTTAGCTTCATCACCTACACGGGCTCTGCGATCGGCTGCGCGGTAGGGGTGGTGAAGTGAGGGGTGCGGCGCCGCTCTGGGAGCAGCTGCTCCTCGTGCTCTTGATGCCGCCAGCCATGGCTTTCTTCTTCGCAGTGCTCGCCCGCGGCTGGGCCGGCGCGGTCGCGGGCCTTCTCGGGACGAGGGTCAGCGACACGACGCGCAAAGAGCAGGCGTGGGAGTTCTGGTTCGTGCTCTGGGCCTGCTACGCAGTCGCGATAGGCATGTTTATTTATGGCCACGTGATTCGCTAACAGTTGGGCGGGTGGCCCAGGGGCTTGCCGTTGCCTTTACGGGTACCCTACGGCGGGTGGCTCACCCTCTGAGCCCTTGAGCTAAGCGAGGGGATGACGGGTTGCACAGCGCTTTCATTAAAACCCCCGGGTAAAAATTCCGTGGGTACCGCACCGTTTGGGGTATAACGGTGCGTGGCGAGAATGGATGCGGCCCCCCCAGTTGAGACTATTGCCCTCCATGCCTTATCAGGAAAACAGTTCATTGCCGAGGGCGGCACGATCCGTTTCCAAGTAAGCGGCAACTTCGGAGAGGATGGCGCTCAGCGTGCCGACCTTGAGCGCGCTGTGGGCCGGGACGGTGACGTGGTGCTCCGTTCCTCTAATTTTTGAGGTGAGTCGCAGATGGCTGCCGGTCTGGCGTGTGATTTCATATCCGTACCGGTGAAGCAAGCGGGCGAGTTGCTCCCCGCTCAGATCGCGCGGCAGCCTCAAGCAGGAATGACCTCATCTCTGACAAGGTGAAGACGAATCACGTTGGGGCGGTTTGCTTCATCGAAATGGCAGCGCACGGCGTCCTGCGCGGCGGCTTTCAGTTCCTCTAGCGTTTCCGCCTGCGTGAATATGGCGTGGCCGAGTGCTCTGGCCTCGTAACCACCCTCTGGAGATTCCTGCACCGCAAAAACGATTTCGCTCTCAGACATTGGCATGGCTCTGGCACGGATTATAACTCGAACCAGAACACTCTTGGTCCGTCTGTGGTTTGGCGTGCTTGAAATGTTGGGAACGATTTAGGGGCAGAATCAGGCTCCCAGCGGTATTTCGAGGCAGCCAAAAACCAGAGGTCAAAACCTGGGAGCAATTGGGGAGCAAAACCCGTCGAAAATAGCCGATTTTTGGGTCTATAACATTTTGTAAAGGCAAGACGGGCAAAAGATTGCAGATTGGACTCTCACAACTCCGCGACCAGAAAGTCGCGGCCCCATTGAAACACTGTGGCGTGGTGGAGTGCTACGGACAATTTACGGACGATTGAGGAAGGCTTGAGCGACGGTTCCTGTTCGCAAGCGACACCAAAGAAAGCACTTAGGATTTTAGCCCAACTTTCTGTCACGCAGGAGGTCGTGGGTTCGAGTCCCATCGGCCCCGCCATTAACTCGTTCTGTTTCAATTCACACTTGCCGGTTCAGCCTGCGCCGGAGGCGAAACTTGGGTCCATTTGGGTCCAAATACAAGCCTCTCGACGCTTTCCACCGCGCGGCGCTGCTCTTCCGGGATCGCGTGCAAATAAATCTCGCGCGTGATTTCCGGCGTGGAATGCCCGAGGAGCGACTGCATCGTTCCGATGGGCGTCCCCACGGAGTCCAGCATCGTCGCGTGGCTGTGCCTCAGAAGATGCCACGTGACGCCAGAAAGCCCCAGTCTCTTCGCGACGGGCTTGAGGTGCTTGCGCAAGAGATTCCATCGCTCCAACGGCGAGCCTTCGCCTGTGGCGAATACCAGGGCCTTCGGATCAATCGCGGCGGGACGAAGCGCGGCAAGAATCGCTGCCGTCTCCGTACCAATCGGGATGGTTCTTGCGCTGCGCTTGGTCTTCGGCTGATCGAAATGCCCGTCGTACACCGTCTCGCAGACGCGAAGCAAACGAGCATTTTGATCGATATTCCCCCAGCGAAGCGCAAGCAATTCGCCAACCCGCAATCCAGTCAGCACGAGCAGTAACGCGATCGAGCGTGTCGGCTCATTCAAGGCATCAGCCAGCATTCGCACCTGAGCCGGAGTGAGAACCGCACGCTCCGGTCCATACTGCCGCCGTGGGAGCTTCGTCTTTTGAGCAACATTCTCCGAGATGTGACCCCATTCTTCGGCTGCACTGAGAATTTTGCTGAGGCCACACTTGAAGTGATGGACCGTCTCCCATGACAATCCGCCGCTGAGCTTTCGGCTGAGGAAGCTTTGCAATTCCTCTCGAGTGAGATCGCGAAGCTGCCTTTGGCCGAATGCCGGGATGAGATGCACGTCGAGCATGTACTTGTAGTGCTTCTGGGTTGCGTACTTCAGAGTCGGCAAGACTACGGGCATCCAATCGTCTTTGACGAAATCGCCAAATGTGCGAATGGATTGCGGTCGTCCCTTGCCGCTGTTGACCGGCCACAGCCTCTGAGACAGAACCTGCATTGCACGGCGGCGCGTCGGGTAGTCGGCGAGCGTGCCGATCACCTCGGATCGCCGCAATCTGCCGAGCGTGCCGTCGGCTTGAATCAGATCCTCCCACCAGCGCGCCACCCAGACTTTCCTTCGGGTGCCACGCTGGAAAAGCGAGCCTTGCTGGAAACCTCTTCGAGCCATCGTTTCTCCCTTCCTTGGGATCCCGATGGCTCGCCCAGCTTGTTCTGCGTCGCCTCCAAGTGTAGTGCGCATGTCAAGCTGCCCTTCGGTCGGCACGCTGCTGCGCCAGCCACGCCAAGACTTCTTCCCTGTCGAAGCGCCAGTATTTTCCGAGGCGGTATCCGGGCAGTTTTTCGAGCGAGCGCTTCCGCAAGTGCCCGTACACCCAAGAGACAGGCACCTGTAGTAGCTCGGCCACCTGTCGAACGGTCAAAAGTTCACACTTCGATTGCGTAGTCATGGCGGCGACTCCTTTTGAAGTGCTTTACAGCGGGAGAGAATTGCTTGGATTCATGCGGGTCTTAAGACTGGGTTCGTGCACGAATTATGCAGGCTATTTTGCGGGTGATTTCAGCGGGCTCTTGGTGGGCCTGTCTCCCTCACTGTGGTTCCCTGATTCCGGTGGTTTATATGCGACGAGATATTGCTGAAATTCCGCATCCTTACGAAACAGCAGTTCGAGTGCCTGGCTGACCACGTAGGACGCTGTTGCGTGAATGAATTCCGCGTAACGCGTGAGCCTGAACTTCAAGTCATGCGATACGCGAAGCTGCAGAGTCTTATTCTTCGGTTGAGTGGGAGGCGTCTTGAGAATGGCCATGAATGGCTTCCTTTCAGTTTTTCACGAATTCCATACAGGCTTGCGGCCTGATAGGCGCCGGGTGCGATGACGCTTCGCCCCTCTATGTAACTAATAGCCGCCGAGCGAGCGAAATTGCTCAAAGAAAAAGTGCTCACAGAAAATTGAAAATTCCTCGGACGAGGACTAGCGATTGCGATGTTCAGGCAGCGGCAGGCAGTCCTCTGGTCATGCGCCCACTACACGGCGCATGACGAGAACGGTTTGGGCGGGAGCGACTCCCTGCAATACATTTGGGCGGCTTGCCGACCAAATGTAGGGGGTCGCTCCCGCCCAAACCGGGGGTTCGTGGTCGCGGTCATTCTTCAGGCTTCGCCTTTCGCATTCCGCTCGGGTGCCTGGGCTTGTGTCAGACGGTGGGGTGAAAGCTGCAGCTTAAAAATGGGGTGAAAGCTGCGGGCGTTCCTGTTTTCACCTTCTTCGTTATGTTCGGGCCGCCGCTGCCCATGCCGAGAAGTCAGTCGTTTTGATGGCAGCCAGCGTTGCAGCTGCTCGGAAAGCAGACCGCACATCGTCGGCTAGCTCAAAGTCTTGGAAGGCCAGACCCCCCGGCGCTTTCCGCGAGCGCCGCGCAAAGCGCATAGCCGTTCGCGTTCACGGGCTTGACGCCTTAGGGGAGTGCCTTGTCGGCCCCCCGCCTTACATGACCCTTTGGCGGAACCAGTCGTAGGACACAACCTCCACAGGCAGCCTTGCCAAGTGCCCGACTTCCTTGAAGCATCTTTCCATGGCAGCGTCGCTGGTGACGAAAATACTGGAATAGGGAAGGCAAACTGCCATGGAGGTGTCGAGCGCGCCCGCCCTTATGGAGGGGCGTTGGGGAGCCTTAAGGTTGCGCGTGTACCTGGCTGCGCAAAGGCCAAGCAGAAGTGCGAGAAAGGGCGGGCAAGCGCGCAGAAAGTTTTCGACCACCGCCGCGAGGGGAGGATCATTTCTGGGGTCTCGCTCAGAGACGTATGCGTACAGGGCTGACGCCATCTTGTCGAACGAGCCGCTTTTCCTCAGGCGCTCGACGGATTCACCCAGGCTGGCGGGTCTTGTTGCGCCTTGCTCTGCGAGGGCCTGCGCGTAGAGGGAATTGAATCTCCTGTGGAAGTCCTCGAACTTGTCTTTGGCTTGTCTGTTTTCGTCGCGCAGGCTCTGGGATTCGCTGTCGTCGAAGGCTACGCCGTTCCGCAGCACATCCTCTGCCTCTTGAAATCTGATGTCCACCAACCGCCAGTCGAAGGGCAGCGAGACTTCGGAGTCACGTATCAACATTTGCAGAAGCTGGTAGGCGCTGTGGATGCAATCGCCCGACCGCATGAGCTCCTTGCTGAGAGTCAGGAGCTTGCTTCTGCGCAAGGCATCTGCCGTGGCGATCAGCTCCGAGGCGGAGGTCGCGCTTAGTCGGACCTGGAATCCGGATCGGATTTTCGGGAGCAAGATCGCGCGGTCGGGGTCGTCGGCGAGTTTGTTAACAGCGCCCGTGTCAAAGCCGACGATATGCTTGTCATCCATGCTCTGCTCTCCATCTCAGAGTCCACAGCGCGTGTGGCGAGATCAATGTCGACCCCGGGGGCAAGCTCTACGGCGCGGACCAAATCACCTTATTGTCCTTGCCGAGCCTCAGGCCGGGCCCTTCGCTGTTCGCCGAGAACTCAAGATCGGCTTTCCCGTCCTGGTCACACAGCATCACAGAGGGCCAACCTTCCTTGTCGAGCGTCACGAGCGCTCGGATTTTCCCGGCCGCGTCGTTGAGGCACAGGGTCGGGCAGCGGTTGGCGAGTCCCACCAACACGCCCTGGCGTCCGTTCGCGTCAAACAACCCCAGCGTGGGCCCGTCGTCCGACATTTTCACCGACACGCCTGGACCAGACCGGCCTCCATAGAACAAACGTATCTGTGAACCGTGCTCGTCTGTCATGGCGTTCAGAACAGACTTTCCGGTCGCGTCGCTCATTCGTAGCTCTGGCACCCCCTCTCCGTCCACGCCCAAGCCCACCACCACGTTCCCCTCCGAGTCGAAAAGGCTAAGCCACGGTTGCTCCGCCGCCTGCCCATCTGCAGTCCCCGCGATCAATTCGGTTCTTCGGGCCCCCCGCGCGTCTGTAACGACAAAGGCTCGCGCGGTGACCGTCCGCGCCGCGAGTGTCTGGTCCGTGTCGGAGTGCTCGACTGCCAGTGCTGCAAGATGGGCGACCTGCTTCTCAAGGTCTTCCACCCGTTGAGCAAGGGCTTGTAATTCAGGGATCATATTCCGGCCTCCTGATTGGGTGAAGTCCTGCGCGCGTCTTCGCCGACGATCTTAATCCACGCCTCTGTTTCATGCACGTGGTGTGAAACCCGATCCTGTTCGGCGTACCCCGGTCGATCCGTAAGCGCCCGCACCCATAGTAGCGGCCCCTCGCTCGGTTGCGTTCAGCCTGTGTCCAGGGGAAGTCGCGCGGCTTCGCGTCCAGTCCTCTGCGTCTTGCCGCTGCTTCCGCTGAGGGGGGTTGCCGGTCCCTGAGGCACTGCGCACTCGATGAAGATCGGGCGGGAATAAGCGCAAACCCCTGAGCTAGCCTGACACAATCTCCACGCCGGCCACAGCGCATGCCTTGCGGAGCAGACTGTCGGTTGTCGCTAAGGGAAGGCTGGATCGAATCGCAAGCGCGAGGTATGCGGCATCGTAGTTCGTGAGGTTGTGGGACCGCGCCAGCGAGGGCAGTTCGAGAATCTCGGCGGCATCCTGCTGCTCGGGGTCGATGGGAAGAACTGCCAGACGTCTGAGGAAACCGTCCATCTGGTCTGAGGAGATTCTTTTGCGGCGACGGGCCATCAAAAGGCCATTGCCAACTTCATAGAACCAAAGGAGGGGAACGAGGGCACGCTTTTCGGAGAGGCTCGCAAGGACGGCCAGGCTATACCCGCGGTCGGCTTCGTCTTCAAGGAACCACTGGAGCGTGAGAGAAGCGTCCAGGACAAAATCGCTCAAAGACGGTGGCCCTCGTGGATCAACTCCTTAACGGTGATGCCTTCAAGACGCACGCGGTTCTTTTCGACAAATTCCAGCATTTCGCGAACGGCTTCGCGCTGCGCGCCATTACTGGGCTTGGCAGGCTGCTCCTTTTCGCGCAAAGCTTGCAGGGCTTCGCCAATCACCTCTTCGACAGAACGGAAGCGACCCGCTTTCATTTCATCGTTCACGAGGCGTTCTTGCTCGGGCGTCAAATCAATCTTCATTGGTTTGAACTCCATTGGTCCCATGATACCAGCCTCTCGACCTGCGGAGGCGGAAATTGCGATGCCGGGTAGTGGGTTAGTTTGAGAACGGAAGCTTTTTGTACCCGCCGTAGCTGAAGAGTGCTTTGTCCAGCCTGCGCAAGTCGTTCTCTGTCTCGCATAGACGCGCGAGTTCCCGGAAGATTGGGCAGAACGAATCCAGGTACCACGGAATTGTGTTCTGCACCGCGCAGTTGCACAGCCGCGCGATTGCCGTCCTTACCCGCGCGTCAAAGATAGGGTAGCGCCCTCCGCTGAGAAAGTGGAGTAGTGCAGTTGCGCGTGAGAGGCCGAAGTGTTTCACTACCCGTTTGTTTGAAAACTTGTCATTGTAAGTTTCGCCGGACCAACGATCTAAGAAATCTGCGACCTG
Organism: Patescibacteria group bacterium; assembly: GCA_035533975.1. Classification (GTDB taxonomy): domain Bacteria; phylum Acidobacteriota; class Terriglobia; order Acidiferrales; family UBA7541; genus JAKASX01. The sequence continues at coordinate 11,915 of DATLSU010000001.1, read as the reverse complement.
GTTTGGCTCCGGGCAACCGGGCAATTCTTTAGCCGCCCGCTTCCAAATCAAATAGGCCACCGATGCCACGTTGGGCTGCCACTGAGCCTCCGTGGTAGCGCTATCCTTCCACTTGCCGATTCGTTCAAAGTCCTCGGCTGAAAGCGATTTATATCTGGCAACCAGATCATGGTACTCCGGGTCGTCAGCCGACGGGTACAGGCCAGCCCATACGCGCAACCATTCTTGGGGCGCGCTGTCCCTCACCTCCAGAACTTGAAATCTGAACCGGCTCATGCTCTTGGGAATATATCACGGGGAGACGCTCGCTGAATTGACGTTCGAAAGTGCACCACTACCCAACGCCTGCCTCGGGGCTAATCCTGCGCCTGCCTGCCGTCTGCCTAGTTGCGAAGAAAAAAGTTGGGTCCATTCGGGTTCAAATGCTGCCAAATTTGGTGCAAAATCGACTATGACGACGCAGAATAAAGCCAGACGAGCCAACAAGATAGATTAATTGCCGTTGCCTGTCACGCAGGATGTCGTGGGTTCGAGTCCCATCGGCCCCGCCATTTAAATCAACGAGTTCCGGGCACTCGCCGTCAATCGAGCGGCAGCAATTCAGGAAGCTGCTGGCCGGCCGGTCCGGCGAAGACTTTTTGGAATGCGGAGGCGTTGGCCGGGTTCTCCGGGCCGACGTAATACGTTTTCGCTCCATTTTGCCGCGCGAGCTGGGCGAAACCGGCCGCGGGCTGAACCACTCCGGAAGTTCCCACTGCGAGAAACACCCTCGACTGCTCCAGCTCCGCGAACACGGTATTCATGTGGAAGGGGATTTCGCCGAACCAGCAGATGTGGGGTCTGATGAGCGATTGGCAGACGGGACACTTGGGGATTTCCGAAAGCTGCCGGTAAGTTTTTGCGTCTTCAAATGGCTGGGACGGGCAGCGGGGATTCGAGCAGCGGGATTTGAAGAACTCGCCGTGCATGTGCAGCACGCGGTTGCTTCCCGCCGCTTCGTGCAGCCCGTCGACGTTCTGGGTGCAGATCAGCATGCGGCTGCCCAGTTTCTCTTCCAGCCGGGCCAGGGCGATATGAGCCGGATTCGACTGGCAAGAGGCGGCAACGTCGCGGCGCATCGAGTAAAAACGCCATACCAGTTCCGGGTCGCGATCGAACGCCTGCGGGGTGGCCAGATCTTCGGCGCGATTTCCCTCCCACAGGCCGCCTGCCCCGCGAAAGGTCGGGATGCCGCTTTCCGCGCTGATTCCCGCGCCGGTCAGGACGAACAAACGGTCGGACGGGAGGATGGCGATCGGCATGTTGCTAGTAGAACCTCCCTTCCCTTCTCTTGGCGCTGCGGCCGGGGGACCTTCCCCCTTCTTCTATTTGCCTATAGGCCCGGGCGCCGCTTCGATCCAAGACGCGATCGCGGCGATCACCTTTTCATCGACGTGGCCCGCCCGTAGATATTCGACCGGACTCGAAGGGCCGGCGCCCGCTTCGAACAGGTGGTTTAAATCCGGAAACAATTCCAAGCTAGCGTTTGTGTGGCTGGCGAGCGCCTTCTTCCATCGGCCCATCTCGCTCGGAGGAACCTGATAATCGCGCCCGCCCTGCAATACCAGAATCGGAATGCGCAGAGCGGCGGCGACGCTGCCGGGATGATAGTGGCGCAGGTCGAGCCAGTAGGAAGAGGGGATTTCCGCGCCGAGAAAGCTCACCGTGGCGCCCGGCTTCAGGCCGGGGCTTTCGATTCGCCTCACTTCGGCCTCCGCTTCCGCGATCTGTTTTTGCGCAACTCCCGGCGCCAGATCCTGGCGCGCGTCGATGGCGCGCACTTGATCGAGGGCGAGCCGCTCGATCGGCGTGACGGCGCTGGCCATCAGGACGAGGCCGGCAATCTGGTGGTCGCCCGCCGCGATGCGCGGCGCGACCGTTGCGCCGAAACTGTGGCCGAGCAGGAAAACGCAGCGGGAATCGATTTGCGGTTGTTGCGCCAGCAGCGAAACGGCCGAACGGGCGTCATCGACGATCTCGTCGTTGACGGTGAATGTGGCGGGATCGATGCTGCTGGCCGCTCCATAGCGGAGGGTTCGTTTCGTGTAGCGCAGAACGGCGATCGACCGATTCGCGAGGCCCCAAGCCAGATCCTTGAACGGCTTATTCAGGCCCACGGTTTCATCCTGGTCCTCGGGTCCGGATCCCTGTACCAGCACTACAGCCGGGAACGGGCCGTTGCCCTTGGGGACGGTAAGTGTGCCGGGAAGGCTCCATCGTCCGGTCTTCACCGTGACCGGAACCTCGGTGAAATTTTCCGGCTGGGCGTAGGAAGGAGGCGTCCATTTCGCGAGCGCGCTCTGGCGAAAAAAAAGGCCGCTCAGTTGTCCGTAGGCGTTGAACGTCAGCACGGCATCGAGATCGGCGCGCTCGAATTGGCAGACCAGGGTGAAGGTCGGCGTGCTTTGGCCGGAGACCACCACCCCGCGAACCCCTTCGAACTTTCCCACCTGCTCTTCGAGAGAACTCCAGAGGGCGGCCAGGCGATCCTCGGGCAGAGCGGCGCGCAACGGGCCGTCGAATCTTGCCGCAGCCGCGGCGAACCTGTGCGATGCCAGTTCCTGGATGACGTACCGCGCCGTTTCGGCCGATACCCCGCGCCCAAACTGGCCCGCCGCGAGAACGCCGCCCAGCGCGAGGCAGGCAAGAATGACGGATACTGGTTTCACCCGCCGCATATTCACGCCATTAGCATACGTGTTGTGCGAATTGCAGCCCAGGGGCGCCGGCCCGCCCGCCGGTCAGGCAGGGGGCCGCTCGTGCAGCACCAGGCGGGAGGGATGGGCCGAGTCGTGGTGATAGGTGTCCGTCCCGACTTTTTGTCCGTACCAGTGGGTCGTCACTCCATCCAAAATCATGGAATCGTCGTTGCTGATGATGAGCATCAGACGTTCTCCCTTGCGGACGAGGAACGACATCGGGCGCAGTTCCAGGCGCAGTGGATAGGGACGGCCCGGCTCGATCGGCTCGGCCTTCTGGTGGCTGTGGAAGGGACGCAGCGGCTTGGTGAGCTTGGGGTCTTCGGCCCGGTGCGAGGCGCGCAGCCAGCCGCAGCTTACCTTGCGCCGGCGCATCATGCCGGGTCCCGCGCCGATTACGTTCAGCCGCACGGTCAGGTCCAGATCGGTTTGATCGGTGGAGGCGTACATTTCCAATACGCCCTCGCCCGAGAATTCGCGATCTCGCTCGAAAGGCGGTGTCGTGTAGGTCACCATCCGGCCCACCGCGTCGGGCACGCCGTTTTCATCGTAGGCGGTCGTGCCATCGACCCAGAGCGGGTCGGGGTAGCTCCACGAGGTCTGATCCTCGCGAGCGGATGGCTCGTCTTCGGCGAGCGAGCCGTCATTCAGGGATTTCACCGCCCCGCTCCTGGCCCCGGTCAAATAAAACGCCGTGGGCTCGGCATCTTCCGGCGGCCACGTTTTCGCCGAACGGTATTTCCCGCCGCCTTCGACGTAGTAGCGTACCGGGGGACGCTCCATGACGCCGTTGTCGACGCCCTTGAGGTGATGCTCGTACCAGGGAAGCAGTTCCCGCTCGTGGAATTCCGGGTCCGCGAACAGGGCTTGGGCCCTCGCCCAACTGTCGGGATGGGTCACGAGCAATTGCTTGGGTCCCCGCACCCTCTCGTAACCGAGGATGTTGCCCCGCAGATGCAGCTCACGTTTTCCCCAGACCCCGATGGAAAATACGGGAATATCGACCTGGTCGAGTTCCCAGAAGCTCGCCCGTTTCCGGAACCACTCGTCGTCGAACGGGTGTGAGTAAACGTCGTACAGAAACCGATAGCGGTTGCCGCCGTAGATGTCGTGGCCGGCCGCCAGATGCTGCAGGGATATCGAGCCCACCAGCCATATCAAGGGGAACATAAAGGCCGGCATCCCTCCCTGATACATCCAGTCCCGGTACGGGTCCACGGCCCCGTCGTAGGCGGCGATGGTCGTCAGGTGAGGAGGCCGGGTACGCGCCGCGTTCCATTGGGACCAGCAGAGATACGACTGGCCGATCATGCCAATCTTGCCCGTGCACCATTTCTGGATCGCCAGCCACTCGATCACGTCGTAGAGATCCTCGCCTTCGGTCCGCGAGCAAGGGTCCCATTCACCCTCCGAGCGCCCGCTTCCGGCGACATCGGCCCAGACGTAGGCGTAGCCCCGGTCGAGATAGAAGTCGATCGGGCCGGTTTCGACGAAGGGGAAATGCCAGTGCGCCGGAAGGGCGCGGAGTTCTTTCTGATAAGGCGAGGCGGCGAACAGGACCGGGTAGCGGCCGCCGCCTTCGGGGGGAAGATAGACGTCCGCGCGAATCAGGATGTTGCGCCGGGTACGAACTTCAATTTCGAATGGTTTTACTTTTGGTACAGACTGCTGGGGCTGTGGAATCATGGCGTCCTCCAAGGCATGGCAATTGCGATCGAGCCACTCGGATCAACCAGAAGAGAACCGGCGGTATTATCCTCCTTGCGGCAGGCTGCCTCAACGAAATAAGGCGCCGGCGGGGCGAACGCCCCTCGGGAAACCTATCCGCAGGTGCAATGAAGAGGGAGCCGGCGTTGTCCCTTCCGGCCCTGCCCAAACCGGAAGCGCTGCAGGTTCCTGTTTGAGGATGTCACCTTGGCGCTTGTTTTCTTTGGGTCAGCGAGCCAGAATGTCACCGGTTTTTTAATCGCTATCCTTCGGCCCCAACGCGGGAGAACAGGTTCCGCGGGCGGTTGCGTCCGTCCACGGAGGGGATTTGGTGGAAGGATCAAACTCTCAGAGGCAAGGCATGACAAACGAGAAAACGGTAAACCCGCCCGGCGGAAGCAGGGGCATTCCCGCGTATATCCTCTTACTTTTTCTTCTGAGTTTGCTCTCCGGCTGCGCTTCTAACCCTGCCCCTGTCCCCGTTATGGTTTCGATTTCGCCGGGATCGGCGTTCGTGGGCTCCGGGCAAAGCGCGCAGTTCACGGCCACGGTCACGGGTGCGAGCCCGGGGGTAACGTGGCTGGTCGATGGCGTTGCGGGAGGCAATTCGTCCGTAGGCACGATTGACGGGCTGGGCAATTACACGGCGCCTAGCGTGACGCAGAACGCCACGGCCACGGTAACGGCGAAGAGCATGAGCGATTCGACTGAGTCCGCCTCCGCGACGGTTTCCGTCGTTGCGCCGGGCGTCGTGACACCCACCAATAATCCGCAGGTGGCCCTTTACACAATCACTCCACCTGCGAACGCCAGCGTGTCCGTGCAGTTCGGCAAGGACACGACTTATGGGCTAACTACCTGGACGCGCCCGGCGCCGTCCGGAGGCGGCCCGGTGGGCATTTACGTGGCCGGGATGCTGGCCAACACGCCGTATCACATGCGAGCCGTCGTGCAGTTCAGCGGGGGTGGAACAGTCGATGACAGCGATCATACGTTCACAACGGGAGTTTTGCCCGCGGCCGAGCTGCCAACCCTGACGGCGGCGACGGCGGCCGGCATGACGCCGCAGCACGGGGTCGAAATGCTGGACTTCTTCGATATCAACCAAACCAGTAAGGTTGCCGTAGCCGTGACGGACCTGGCCGGCAACGTGCTCTGGGGATACGCTCCCAACCTCCCGGCCGGCTACGGCGTCAATCCCGTCAAAATGCTGCCCAACGGAGATTTTCTCATGAATTTCTCGGGGTCGACCCCGGACGGGGACAACTCCATCATCGAGGAAGTCGATCTTGGCGGAAATGTGGTGTGGCAGCTGACGTCGGCCGAGCTCAATCAGGCCCTCGCCGCCGCGACGTGCGCGGGATGCAATATTACGGTGGTCGGCACCCACCACGATATCGCGGTCCTGCCGAATGGACACTTGATCGTAATTGCCTCCGAGCAGAAGGTGGAGTCGGGCCTCACGGGCTATTCGAGCCCGGTGACGGTGACCGGCGACGTACTGATCGACCTCGATCAAAACCGCAACCCGGTCTGGCTCTGGTCCTCGTTCGATCATCTCGATCTCAACCGGCATCCCATGAATTTTCCCGATTGGACGCATACCAATGCCGTCGTCTACTCGCCGGACGACGGGGATTTGATCGTCTCCATGCGGCATCAATCCTGGGTGCTGAAGATCGATTACGCCGACGGCCAGGGAACCGGAAATATCCTCTGGAAACTTGGCTATCAGGGCGATTTCACGCTCGAAAACGGCACCGATCCCGTGGACTGGTTTTTCGCGCAGCACGACGTGAACCTCGCCGGCGCCAATAGCAGCGGAACGTTTCCGCTGATGATGTTCGACAACGGGAACAACCGGGTGCTGGACAGCAGCGGAACGATCTGCGGATCCTCAACGCCGTGCTGGAGCCGCGTGCCCATTTTGCAGGTCGATGAAGCGGCAAAAACCGCCACCATCGAATGGGTAAACGATCTCGCACCCACGTATTCGTTCTGGGGTGGCACCGGCCGCATGCTCGCCAACGGCGACGTCGAGTTCGACGAATGCGCTCTCGGCTCGAATTCGGCCATCTACGAAGTGACGAAAACTGCGCCACCCCAAACCGTCTGGCAAATGCAGATTACCGGACAGAATGCGTACCGGGCATTTCGTATGCCCAGCTTCTATCCCAACGTGCAGTGGTAGGTGGACCTCGCCGCGCGGGCGCCCGGGATGGCCCGCGCACGGGGGAAACACCCGGGAATCAATTGCTGGTTTCGAGAAGGCCCAGATTCCTCAAAACGCGCCGCACTTTCTTGGGGGAAATCGAAAGCTTTTCCACCACGCGAGACACATTTTTCCCTTCGCGCAGCCAGACCTTCGAGATCACGATGCCGGCAAACTCCTCGCTGATCTGCTGAAACGTCCTCTCGCCCACCAGCCCTTGCGACCATTCCCGCAGCGTGAAATTGAGCCCTTCCGCGCTCACCAGCTTCGCCCGCAGCTTTTGCAGCTCGGCACGGGCGTCATCGTGCTCGCGGGGATGAAGCAGCGCCGCGGCGCTTTCGCAGCATTGCTGCGCGCCGCGCAGATCGTTGAAGAAATCGTTGCACAAGACCATGCCCAGCGCGAGATAGGCCCTCGACATGAGGCGGTGATTCTGGGTGTGCTGGGCGCATTCCACCGCTTCGCGCGCGTAATCGGCCGCCAGTTGGGCGGGGTGCCCGGGACCGGCGTTTTCCTCGACCTGTTCCTCGAACCGCGCCAGTTCGACCGCCGATTCCAGGATGCGGGCCCGGGCCAGAAGGATGTAATCGCGCTTCTCTTTCCCCAGCCGGTAGGCTGCCTCCGCCTCTTGCTTGGCCAGATCCAGCTGGCTGTTGTCCAGGTAGAGCAGGCCGGTGTTCGTATGGACCGTGCCGGCGCCCCGATGATCGTCGTAGTGCCGGTAGATCTCGCCGGCTTCTTTGAGATGATCGAGGGCTTGTTCCCGCAGGTGATCCAGGCGCCGGCGCTCCTCGGGTCCTTGCGGGGAAGGCGCGCGCAGCGCGGCCTTTCCGGATTTCCGGCGGCGGGCGACGTCGTGGTCGATCCGGCTGCGCAGGTTGAGCGCGATCAGCCTTTCGGCGTAGGCGATGTTGACGAGCGAGCGGGCCAGGTTCCGGTGTTGCGGACTGCGCTTCTTGTATTCCTCAATGGCGCGCGCGAAATACTCGAGCGCTTGCTGGTAGCGGCCTTGACGCCTGGCAATCCGGCCGTAGGTGGACTGAATGTTGCCCAGGGTAACGTAGTCATCGGTATCGCAGAGCACGGCCTCCGCATCGCCGAGGATCTTTCCCGCCTCCTCGGGGTTCCCCTCCTGGAAGGCGACCCACCCCTCCAGAATCTGCATGACCGCGGCGATGCGCGTCAGATTCTGCTCCAGCGCCACCTGCTTGGCGATGGCCGTGTGGTGCAGAGCCTCCTGGTAACGCCCCTGGCGCCGATGACAGCGGGCGATCCAGAAGTGAGCGATCGAGACGACCTCGCGGTCACTGAGCTCGTCCTCGAAGGAAAGCACGGCCTCGAAATCGGCGACGGCTTTCTCGAATTCCTCTTCCGCCATGGCCACCAGGCCCGTGGCCATCCGCAGATGCGCGTAATCCATCAGCGAAAGCGATTCCCGGCATTGCTTCGGGAATCGGGAAACGAGTTCGCGAATCAGTCCGGCGTCCGCGAAACCGATATCGACCCACTGCGCCAGATATCCGAGGAAACTGGCCGCATTGCTCTGTTCCGGGGTCAGCTCGCCGATCAGACGGGTGCATTTTCCCAGCAGGTGCAATCCCTGGTCGATCTTGCGATCGACAATGCACTGCCTTAATTCGGCGAGGAGGCTATCGGGGATTTCCATTGCATGAGGTTTCCGTTGCGCGGAGGGAAAAGCCGCCGCCGCTCCCGGCCCGTATACGGGCCGGGAAACGCACCGGACGGCTCCCTCCACGCGCCGCCGCTAGTCGATATATTCGTAGGCGACCAGCGTCAGGAAAGTGGGAAACTCTTCGGCCGCGGTCATCTCTTCGAATATCCGGGCGGCAAGCTTCACGTTTTGATCGCTGGCCTCCGCCTCCCGGCTTTCCTTGAGCGCCCGCTCGGATTCTTCCCGGATGGCCTGCCGCACCAACTCCTGGGTCACCGTTCTTCCGTCCTTCAATTTTGCGTTGTGGTGCGTCCATTGCCAGAGTTGCGTGCGGCAGATCTCCGCCGTAGCGGCGTCTTCCATGAGGTGGTAGATGGGAACGCAGCCGTTTCCTCCGAGCCAGGACATCAGATAGCGAAGGCCGACGTCGACGTTGCGGCGCAGCCCCGCTTCGGTGATATCGCCCGTGGGTATCGTCAAGAGATCCTTGGCGCTTACCGAGACCTCTTCCCGCTTCCGCCCGAGCTGATTCGGCTCCTTCATGTACTGGTCGAAGATCTCCATGGCCACCGGGACCAGGCCGGGATGCGCTACCCATGTGCCATCGTGGCCGGCCTGCACCTCGCGCAGCTTGTCCTGGCGCACCTTTTCGAGTGCCGCTTCGTTTTCCGCGGGATTGTCCTTGATGGGAATCTGCGCCGCCATGCCGCCCATGGCGTGCGCTTCGCGCCGATGGCAGGTCCGGATCAGCAGATCGACGTAGGACTTCAAAAAGTGGCGGTCCATGGTGACCAGCGCCCGGTCGGGCATGACGAAATCGGGGCGATGGCAGAAGGTCTTGATGAAACTGAAAATGTAATCCCAGCGGCCGCAATTGAGTCCGGCCGAGTGCTCCCGCAATTCATACAGGATTTCGTCCATCTCGAACGCGGCCAAAATCGTCTCGATCAGCACCGTGGCGCGGATGGTTCCGCGTGGGACGCCCAGTTCCTCCTCGGAGAAATTGAACACGTCGTTCCACAACCGAGCTTCGAGGTGGCTCTCCATCTTGGGAAGGTAAAAGTACGGCCCCGTGCCCCGCCCGATCAGCTCTTTCGCGTTGTGAAAGAAGAAGAGCCCGAAATCGAACAAAGAGCCCGATATCGGACGGCCGCCGGCCAGGAAATGCTTTTCGTTCAGGTGCCAGCCTCGAGGACGAACCATGAGCGTGGCGGTTTTTGCGGCCAGCTCGTAGGCCTTCCCGGCCGGGCTGCGGAAGGAGATCGTCCGTCTCACCGCATCCCGCAAATTGACTTGGCCCTCGACCAGGTTCTTCCAGGTGGGCGAGTTGGAATCCTCGAAGTCGGCCATGAAGACCTTGGACCCGGAGTTCAGGGCGTTGATGATCATCTTCCGGTCGGTGGGACCGGTAATCTCGACTCGGCGGTCGAGCAGGTCTTTCGGAATGGGCGCTACCTTCCACTCCGCTTCCCGCACCGACTGTGTCTCGGGCAGGAACGCTGGCAGGTTGCCCTCCCGGATCGAACGCAAGCGGCGGCTTCGCCGCTGCAGCAGTTCTTGCCTTCTGGCCTCGAACTTTGCATCCAGCTTGGCCAGGAATCCGATCGCTTCGTCGCTCAGGATGGCTTTCTGGTCCGGGGTCGTAATCGGACCGGTGATCTTGATTTGCATTCCTTCCTGTGTCGCCATAGGTTTCGTAATCTCCTCCACTGGCAGATTTTAGCAGATTTTTGCCAGGCCGTGCCGGGAGCGGGAGAAATCGGACAGGCGTCCGATTCGGACCTGTCGGTTTGACCCTGACCTGGCTCATCCGCTCTACTAGGTAGCGCAGGAAGCAATTCGCTCGCACTCACAAGGGGGAACCCGTGGAACCGCTCGGTGGAAATGGAAAGTCCGGGAATCAAAAAGGGGCCAAAAGTCAGCAGTTGAGCGAGATTTGGAGTCAGGACCCTCGCTGGCGCGGCATTGAGCGCCCCTATAGCGCGTCCGATGTCGAACGGCTCAGTGGCACCTTGGCCGTGGAACACACGCTCGCTCGCCACGGCGCCCAGCGATTCTGGGATATGTTGCACCGGGAGCCTTTCGTCGCTGCGCTAGGCGCTCTGACGGGCAATCAAGCCGTTCAGCAGGTGATGGCCGGGCTCCAGGCGATCTATGTGAGCGGCTGGCAGGTCGCCGCCGACGCCAACACCGGCGGCCAGATGTATCCCGACCAGAGTCTCTACCCCTGCGACAGCGCGCCCTCGGCCGTCGCCAAGATCAACCGCGCCTTTCGCCGCTCGGACGAAATCCGCCATGCCGAAGGCAACGACAAGATCAACTGGTACGTGCCGATCGTGGCCGATGCCGAGGCGGGATTTGGCGGCGACCTGAACGCCTTCGAATTAATGAAGGCCATGATCGAAGCCGGGGCTGCCGCCGCTCATTTCGAGGACCAGCTTTCATCGGCGAAAAAGTGCGGCCACATGGGCGGCAAGGTGGTGGTTCCCACCTCGGAGTTCATCCGCAAGCTCGTTTCAGCCCGGCTGGCTGCCGACGTGTCGGGTGTTCCGACGATCCTCATCGCCCGAACCGACGCGAACGGGGCCAAACTGATCTCCAGCAACGCGGATCCCCGCGATCACCAGTTCATGACCGGCGAACGAGTCCAGGGAGGAGAGTTCGTCTTCCGCGGCGGAATCGAAGCGGCTATCGCGCGGGCGCTGGCCTACGCCCCTTACGCCGATATGCTGTGGTGCGAAACAGCGACTCCGGATGTGGACGAAGCCCGCGCTTTTGCCAGCGCCGTCCATGCCAAGTTCCCGGGGAAACTGCTGGCCTACAACTGCTCGCCGTCATTCAATTGGAAGCGGAAGCTCGATGACGCGGCCCTTGCCAGCTTCCAGACAAAACTCGCCGAAATCGGCTACAAGTTCCAGTTCATCACCTTGGCCGGTTTCCACGCGCTCAATCACGCCATGTTCGAATTGGCCAGTAACTACAAGACGAACGGCATGGCGGCCTATTCGAAACTCCAGCAGGCCGAGTTCGCGCTCGCCGAAACCGGCGGATACGAGGCCGTTCGGCACCAGCGCTTCGTTGGCGCCGGCTATTTCGATCAGATCACCGAGCTTCTCGACGGCAGTTCCTCGCGGAAGGCCCTGAGCGGCTCGACTGAAGAAGATCAGTTCCACACCGCAGGCGCATCTCAATGAGTTAGAAAGTCTGGTTGTCAGCGCCGGCGTCGGTTTTTCGAACCGTTCAGCCGGTGCGGGCGGAGTGCGGCCGGCTGCAAGGGGTCTTAGTATGGAACGGTGGCCCGTCCTCTTGCAGCCGCCTCCGTCGAACCGGCTGAACGGGAACCGGTGCACAGCCAACCAGGCGCCGAATCCCGCCCTTCCCTACCGATTCACCTGGAACCCCAGAGAACCCCGGCCGGCATGGCATGTGTGCGTCGCAGGCAGTGTGTTGTAGCAAGGTAAAAATGTCACCCCTAACAGCCGAGTGAAAATGTCACCCCCTCGTTATTTTTTTAGAGGGCCTCGATCTGCAATTTTGTGTCGCCGTGGTAGACGGCGACGCGCCCGGCCAAGTCCTGGACGAGTTG